>JAYVFI010000088.1:0-73562 GCA_043773365.1 Ilumatobacteraceae bacterium | reverse complement strand
CGGCGGTGACGACAGCGAGAGACAGAAATGCACGCCGCGCTGGTTTGGTACAGTCGGCGCACAGGGGAACATCTAGCGAGACCGGGGAACAAATGACATCCACACTGAGAAGAAGAAGCGTCGCCGTGGCCATCGTGGCCATCCTCGGCATACCGGGTGCGGTGGCGTCGGCGCACGACGACCACGGTCCGGCGGCCGCCGACGGTGTCGCCCAGGACGACCAGCACGGTCACGACGAGGGTCACCTTGACCCTGTGCAAAACAACGTGCGCGTCGTCGGCAAGGCAGAGGTCACCAACCAGACACCCGGCCAGTCGAACGACGGGCGGGTGGCGGACGTCTTCCACTACAAGAACTATGCATACCTGACAGCGTTCCGGGAGCCGACGTGCGAGAACACCGGTGTCCACGTCGTCGACATCCACGATCTGGCGAACCCGTTCGAGGTCGTGGACGCGTTCATCCCGACGAGTCCCGGCAACTTCACCGGCGAGGGCATGCAGGTCATCCGCATCAGCAACCGCGAGTTCAAGGGTGACGTGCTCATCCACAACAACGAGAACTGCCCGGGTGTCACTCCTGCTCCGGGCCAGACCGGCGGAATCTCGCTGTGGGACGTGACGAATCCGCTCGACGCCCAGCCGCTGGCATTGCACGCCGGTGACTACGACGGTGGTCCCCGCGCCAACCAGGCGCACTCGATGTTCGCCTGGAACAACGTCATCGACAAGAAGACCTACGTGGTGATCGTCGACGACGAGGAACTCGCCGACCTCGACATCATGGACATCTCCGACCCGGCGAATCCGGTGATGGTCAACGACTCGCTCGACCTCGACGCCGTGTTCGGCGTCAACCAGGCGAGCCCGTCAAACCTCACGTCGTCGTTCTCACACGACATGATGGTGCAGCGCATCGGCACCCGGTACGTGATGAACGCAAGCTACTGGGACGGCGGGTACGTGCTGCTCGACGTTACGAACCCGGCGAGCGTGACGTTGATGGCCGAGACCGACTACGCCGAACTCGACGAGGAGCGCCTCGCGCGCGGGCACGAGATCAGCCCCGAGGGCAACGCCCACCAGTCGGAGATCAGCAACAACGGCAAGTACCTCATCGGCACCGACGAAGACTTCGGTCCGTACCGCAACGTGGCGACCATCACCGGTGGCCCGTTCGCCGGAACCCAGTTCACCGGCACGAACGCCAACGGCACGCCACCGATCGCGCCCGGCACGTCGATCGTCGGCACGCCGACGTGGGTCGGACTCGCGTGCGGTCCTTTGCCTCCTGGCACCGGGGTCGCTCTTGCGGAGCGCGGCACGTGCACATTCCAGACCAAGCTCGACAACATCACGGCCGCGGGCTACACGTCCGGCATCGTCATGAATAACGTCCGCCCAGACTGCGAGACGCGGGTGACGATGGCCGCCGCGGGCACGATCCCGTTCGTGTTCGTGCAGCGCTCGGTCGGCCTGCAGATACTCGGCGTGTCACCGGCACCTGACCCGTGTGCGATCGTCACGCCGGGCACGCCCGTGCCGAACGCGGTCTCCATCCAGTCGGTCTTCGACGGCTGGGGCTACGTGCGTCTGTTCAAGACGGACATCCCCAAGAGCGGTGGAGCGGCGTCGATCACACAGATCGACACGTACGCCGTTCCCGAGTCGCAGGACGAGGACTTCGCCGTTGGCTTTGGCGCCTTGAGTGTCCACGAAGTCGCCATCGACCCGACGGAGAACCTTGCCTACTTCTCGTACTACGCCGCTGGGTTCCGTGTTGCGCGGTACTCGGACGCCGGGCTCGTGGAGGTCGGTGCGTTCATCGACGAGGGCGGCAACGACTTCTGGGGCGTCGACATCCTCGAACGGGCCGGCAACATCTACGTCCTGGCCAGCGACCGGGACTACGGCCTGTACATCCTCGAGTACACGGGGGGCTGACCGCAAGTGTGATCGCCGGCAGGGGTGATCCCTGCCGGCGCCGCCTCCGGCGTCACGCCACATCGCACCCGATATCGCACACCCGGGGCTGCTGGCGGCTCTTCAAATCGTGAGCCGGTCGCTGAGCGGTGCCGTCTGGTAGGTGGCAGCGCGGATGTTCGCCGATCGGGGACCCAACGTTGCTGGGCTCGGACCGGGTGAGCTGTTCGTGGTGCCGGTTGGATCTGAGCATCAGCCGGTCGCCGACGGGGAAGCAACGCTCCTGCTGATCGAGCCGACGGGAACGCCAACACTGGTGATGTTGGTGCGACTTTCGCCGTGGGTTTACGGGGCATGGCTTGATGCGTCGCCGGAACTCGCCAGCAGGTTGCGGTCAGCCCACCGCTGACGAGCGGTCGCGGCCGGGCTCGGGTCGCGTGGCGCAGAACTGCCGATCTGGCGCTGGACAACCGCCGCCACTTAGGGCAATCTGCGCTGGTGGCCGGTCTACGAGCAGGTGCCAGCGGTTTCTTGGCCATGGTGGTGCTCGAAGTCGGCTGTGGTGGTCAGGACGCCGTCACGCCCATCTCGCAGACCGTCGTTGCGGCCACGACCCCCACCACACCCTCGACGACGTCCGCTACGGACAACACCACTCCGACGACGATCCCGACGACGACTCCTACGACGCCGTCCACCGCCACTTCGTCGCCGGTCGACCTTGCCGGGGTGACGCAGCCGATCCTCGACAGCGATCTCTGCACGACGACCTGGGGGCGGATGGTCTCTGGGGGGATGCACGTCGTCGCTCCGCTGGAGCGGGTCAGCTCACAGCCGATCGCCGCCCAGTTCATCGGCCATCCGACGGACTCGCTGACGCAGCCGTTCATTCTCGTGGAACGCTTCGTCGCCGACCATGAACTCCCCGCCGACTTCACGAGCGACGTCGACATCAACGGGAGCGCGGCGCGAGTGGACTGGGTCGACGGTGCCGAGTCGGGCGGGATCACGTGGCGCCTCGCCGACGGCAGTGAAGCGTTCCTGCGCAGCCAAGGCTTCACACGAGACGACGCACTGGCACTCGCACGATCGTTGATCCAGCGACCCGCGGACTCGAACGTGCCGGGCTTCGACGTCCAGGCCGGCAACCCGTTCGGAGTCGCCGTGATCGATGAGACCAATGGGAACATCGTGAACCCGAGGCGAGCGGCGTCGAGCCGTCGACTCGACAACGGGTCGACGGTCACGGTCAACGTCTTCGAGCGCTACCTCGTCGCCGTCGCCGCCTTCATCATCGACCACCCTGAGGAACATGTCCTCGCCGCACGCGATCTGCCGGGCGCCGACGACCGGGTTCTCGTCCTCACCGGACAGGGCGAAGCCCCGCTCAGTTGGAACGATGTCGCCCGTCACACGGCCGAATTCATGACCCAAATCCGCCAGGCGACGCCCCAGGAGTGGGCCGACTTCGAGGCGTTCCGCGATCGACTGGTCGCGCGCGGCGCGACCGACGGCCAGATCACGGACATAGCCGGGCTCGTGCGCAACCTCGGGTTCAAGGATCCCGACGGCCGCAACGTCGACGTGACCGCCTACGTCTGAGTTCCATCGATCGGCTCCGGCCGAGATCTGACCGACGCCAAAACCGCGAACCCCGGCTACCACTGGCGCCGATCTGCCGTGATGCGCTCGTCGTTCTGCGCCTGCCGTGGTGCTTGCGCCGGCGCGCCGGAGCGGGCATTCGGGGCGGGTCTTGAGTTGCTTAATCGTGGCCCGGTACGGTGTGCGAGTCGGGTCGTCGGGGGCGGCACCGCAGATTGGAGTGCACGATGTTGGGTCGCTGGCGTTGGGCTGCGTTCGGGGCGGTCGGCGCGGTCCTCGCCCTGGTCGCGTGCGACGATTCCGACGACGCAGGTACGGCGGGGTCGGCGTCGAGCAACGCCGTTACGGCCGCGCCCGCGACGAGCGAGCCTTTGAACATCGAACTGGGTTCGGACGACGCCACTGCGCCCGCCAATCCGTTCGCGGGCGACGTCTCGTGGATCGCGTTTCAACGAATAGCGCAGGGCGACGCGCTCCAGGTCTGGCTGGTGCATCCCGACGGCAGCGGCGAGCATCAGGTGCTGACCGATGTCGCCGACGACGTGCGGTACCCGGCCTGGTCGCCCGATGGCGAGCGGCTGGTAGTGGCGTCGATCGGCGAACCGATCGAGCGCCTGTATGAGTACGACCTGGCGACCTCGACAAGCCGCGTACCGATCTCATGCGATGCGTGCGCGGCGGATGAACCGTCGTACTCGCCCGATGGCAAACGGCTGCTCTTCGTTTTGTATGACGGCGGATTCGTGTTCAGCGGGAACGTCGGCGGCGAAGTACCAGCAGACTGCGGGCTCGCGACTCAAGACCTCGCAACCGGTGAGATCAGCCGGCTGACGAGCAACACCGAACCGCCGTGCGATCGGGAGTACGGACCACGTTGGTCGCCTGACGGCTCGCAGATCGTCTATTCCCGCGACCCTTACGAGGCGGGTCGACCGCAGGGAACGTCGGTGTACGTGATCGACGCCGACGGCACCAACGAGCGAAGGCTGACGGACCCGTCGCTGCCGATGGGCGAAGCAGCCTGGTCGCCCGACGGAGCGTGGATCGTCTTGTCGAGTTATCCCCTCTTCGAGTACGGCGAGGCGCCTGTGCCGTCGAACCTCTATCGCATCCGTCCCGACGGGACTGGGCTCGAGCAGCTCACGTTCAACGCGGGCAGCGATCCGCGGGCAACGATTCCGTCGTTTTCGCCGGACGGAGCGTGGATCGTGTTCACGTCCGTGACAGCGACGGGCCGTGACCTTGCCGTCATCCCGGCTAATGGTGGCGATGCGGTCGTGCTCGCGGCCGGTAGCGAGGGCCACAACTTCACGGCCCCGGCCTGGCAACCGTCCGATGGCTCCGGATGAGTCTGCCCTGCCTGGACTTCTCGGCGAGAAGGTCACCGCGGGCGGGCGGCAACGTAACCGACACGATGGTGACCGCAAGGCCTATCGGGCGAAATCGCTGCGCGATCGACGCGTACCATGCTGTCACGCCTTAGGCACTTGTCGCCGAACTTGACCGCAAGTCAGGGTGAGCCGCCGCCATGTGCCAGATCTGCCGATCTGGCTGGTTGCGAGATGTATGACGAACTGTCATACTTGGGAAATGGCGAAAGCAATCTCAGTCAGACTCGACGACGACGCAGAACGGGCTCTTCGGATGCTCGAGGCCTCGGGGCTAACACTGTCTGAAGCGATCCGGTCGTCGTTGCTCGCCTCGGCGGAGCGGCTGAACCGGCGCCGAGTGCTGGTAGCCGAAGCAGCGGCGCTAGAAGCTGACGACGACGACCGCGCCGAGATGCTTTCGGTCGCATCACTGATGGAGTCGATGCGTGCACCGCGGTGAGGTATACCGATTTCGAGTACCGAAAGGCATGGGGCACGAACAAGCCGGCGAACGCTTCGCGGTCGTCGTGCAAGCTGATGAGATGTTGCCGCGGTCGGTCGTGATCGTTGCACCGACATCGAGGAACGCCCGGCCGGCTTCGTTCCGACCCGAGATCGGAGTCGGAGGGACCGTCACGCGGGTCCTCGTGGAGCAGCTTGGAGCCGTCGACGTGCAGCGGCTGGGAAAGCGAATAGGTCACGTCACGGTCGAGGAGACCTGGGCCATCGATGATGCGCTCGCCACGGTCCTCGGCTTGAACTGATCCGCCCGCCCAGAACTGCCGATTCGGCGCTTGACAGCGGCACAGGCTTCGGGCAGCCTCGTTGGGTGCCTTCGAGCATCGACAGTGACGCCGCAAGCTTGGCCAGGTGGTGGGTAGACCACGCGGCGAGTGTTACTGACGGCGTGCGTGGGTTGTGGTTCGGTCTCGCCGATCTCGTCGGCGATGACGGCGCGGTCCGGCACTGTATGTACGTGGCTGGTACTCCGGACCTCGCGGCCGCCGACGGAGATGATTGGGCTTGTGAGTACCTCTGGGAACCGAGCGATCGGTATCTCCAACTTGATGGCCTAGCAGCGATCAACCTGAATGACTGGGTGGGTGCTGTCGAGCACGCTTTGGCCGTCGTATCGGCGGTACGGCCGTGGGAGACGGGTCCACGTGATCTGCGAGGAGTCGGCGTTGGCTTCGACGACGGTGATGTGAACATCGTCTGGACTAGCCCATCTGTAGATGTTCCGGTAATCGAGTGAGGCTGCGGGGCTGCTTCTCGTCGAGGCGTTGCTTCGTGGGGCTGCTCATTGGTCCGGGTGGCTTCTGGGAGAACCCGAGTATCGGGGCGCGCTTGACAGCGGTAGGTCGCTGCGATCTGAAGACGGGTAGTGGTGACGCCACCGCGACTACCGAATCCAGGGCCGGCGACCGATTGGCTTGGACGACGAGGCCCGCTACTGACCCAGGCGTCCGTCGATTCGCTCGCGCAGCAGGTCGACGTGACCCATGTGACGGGCGTACTCCTCGATCATGCCGACCAGCACCTCGCGCAGCGACATCGACCCGCCGCCGCTGCCGTGCTGATTCAAAGGGTCGCTGCCGGTGATGTCGAGGTTCGGCGCTTCGGCCGCGAAACGTGTGGCGAAGTCGACCTCGGCGCGCCAGGCGTCCCACGCCGCGGCGACCACAGCGGCGTCCGGGACGGCACCGTCGAAATCGGCGTCACGGTCGGTGTCGGAATGGTAGAGCGGGGGCACGTCCTGGCCCGCCATCATCACCCGAACGTGTCACGCTCGCCCTCGGCCAAGTGTCGCACCAGCCCCAACAGGGACATCGTCGACGGCTCGACCGCACGCCGCGCCATCGCCGCCGCATCGAGACCTGCGCATTTCAGCTCCAAGGTGAGGCGTTGACAGCGCAGGGATTCGACCAACGTGCTGCGTTCGTCACCCAACCGAGTGCCGTGCTCGCGCGGGTCGTCGTCGGACGGCCTGCCGTCCGGGGTGAACATGTCCGCCCGTCGGGTCGTGGCCACGTCTCCATCCTCGCTGACGAGGGCGACCAAGTCCAAGAGGTTTCGAGCGGTCCCCCGAGTCGACGAACGCGGCCTGGGACTTTCGCCGCTGGCAGGCGTCGGTGTGCGAGCGGACAATCGAAGTAGGGGAACGTGTGCACTGCGGCGTGCGATCGTTCGTCCGATGCAGTGCTCAGGAAGGAGGACTGCCATGGACTGGGACCTCGGATTGAAAGGACTGCTCTACCTTGCGGCAATGTCGATCGGCTCCGAACACGACAACTCATCGGTGAGACATCGCGGGCAACCCACGCCGAACGCACGGTGATTGAACACGCACGAGCCGGGTGTGTCAGCCGACGACCTTGCGTTCTCTGAGGTCGGCGATCTCGGCCACCGATTTGCCGAGTTCGGCGAGGATCGCGTCGGTGTGGGCTCCGAGCAGCACTCCCGGTTTGGCTTGGGTCGTCGACCGGGAGAACCTGACGAGGGCCGACATCCGGGGGTGCTCGCCGAACACGGGGTGTTCGACGTCGGTGAGATAGTTGGAGGCGCGCCCGAAGTCCTCGCTCCACAACACCGTCTCGATCGTGGTGGTCGTGACGGCCACACATGCCACGCCAGCCGCTCGCAGGTCGCGCTCCCAGTCGTCCTTGCCGCGGCTTGCGAACACTCGCGTCAGCACGCCTGCCAAGGCCTCGTCGTCGGATCGATCGATGTCCGCCAGGTCGCTGTACGGGGCGAGTGCCCCGACGAGTCGCGGCCACTCGCGCTCGGACGGCGCGGCGAGGAACACCCATCCGTCCGAGGCGTCGTAGGTCCGGTAGAGGGCATGCAGACCGCGCATGTCGAGGTCGGGACAGGGCTCGGCGGGGCTGCCGGGGTAGTCGACCGTCTGGGCGGACATGGCGTGGGCGTTGGTGTTGACCATCGTGGTCGTCATCTCCTGGCCACCTGCTCCTCGAGCCCGCGCCACGAGGCCGAGCAGCATCGCCGTGGCGACACCGAGAGCCGCGAACCCGTCGGCTTGGGCGTTGGTGATCACGGCACCGACCGTGAGCAGGAACGAGCCGTGGCGGATCTCTTCGATCGTCATACCTGCGCGTTCCTCGACCAGGTCACCGACGTTGCCGCGGGCGACACCAGCGGCGGCGCCGATGCTCGGTGCGTATGCGGGTCGGTGGCCGTTCGGTCCGCCCGTTCCGTATCCGGTCGCGTTGAGGTAGATGAGCTCGGGGTTGATCGCCTTCAGTGCCGGATACCCGATCCCGATCCGATCGGCCACGCCGGCGCGGAAACCCTGCAGCACGAGGTCGGCCGACTTGACGAGGTCGTGCACGATCGCCAAACCCTCGGGCGTTGCGAGGTCGAGGGAGATGCACTCCTTCCCCGCCATCGCCTTCGCGCTGCCGGTCTCGGGGAATGGCACGATCGTCCGGATCGGGTCGCCTTCCAGCGACTCGACCTTGATCACCCGCGCCCCGAGGTCGGTGAGCAACGTGGCGCCGTGCGGGGCGGCGTACTGGACCGCGAACTCGAGCACCGTGATGCCTTCCAGCGGCATCCGCGTCGGTCCCTCGTCTTGCGGTGCGGGAGCCGTGGAGGGGCCGGTCAGCGAGTCGAGCAACGCCTGGTCGGCGCCGAGCGTCGGGGCGGAACGCGTGACGTCTGCGGGAGTCTTGGTCATCATCGCCAGTGGGCCAGGTTGACGAACCGGTCCACGTTCGGTGTCGGTCAAGGTGATCGTCGAGCCGTCGAAGATCATCTGGGGGTGATCGAGCACAGCCGTTCCGGCCCGGAACTCTTCGGCGAACACGTCCGGATTTGTCTCGAAGATGTGCTCCCACTCGGCGAGTGTCTTGCTGTTGGCGGTCTCCAACATCTTCGACCAGAACGCCTTGCGGCGTTCCGGTTCCTCGAAGAGCGGGAGCCCTTGCCACTCCGGGTCGGTGAACATCCAGGTCAGTTCGAGCTCGGTCATCAGCGCCTGGAAGAGCCGCGGTGCGACCTGGGCGAACTGCAGCCAGTGACCGTCCTTGGTCAGGGCGATCATCAAGAAGTAGGCGAAGGGTGAGGTCGGGATCTCGTTCTCGTCGAAGCTCTGGACCCGCGTGTAGGCGCCCGGCCATTTGTGCTCGATCAGTTGCTCGAACCAGCCCCACGTGTCGAGTGAGGTGAAGGCCTGGGCGAGGCTCGCCTCGACCCGCTGCCCGCGCCCGCTCTGCTCGCGTTCGAGCAACGCCGCCAGGGTGCCGTGGAGCGCTGTTTGCGACGCCGAGTACGAGCACCACGGGACCGAGACGAACGTCGGTCGGTCACCGGGGATCAGCCGATGAAAGGCTTGGAAGATGCCGAGCTTGGCGGCCACGATGGCTTCGTATCCCTGCATGTCGGCGTAGGGCCCGACACTGCCGAATCCGGTGATCGTCGTGTGCACGAGTCGTGGGTTGAGCGCCTCCAGCACGTCCTCGCCGAAACCGAGTCGGTCGAGCACACCAGGACGGAACGTGTCGACGAGCACATCGGCGTCGGCTAGCAACTCCCGCAGCGACTGACGGCCCTGATCGGACCGGAGATCGAGTTCGACGCTGCGCTTGCCGCGCCCCCAGAATGCGAACGCCGGCTGGTTCCGGATCGGTGCTCCACCGGGCGGTTCGACCCAGATCACCTCGGCCCCGTAGTCGGCGAAGAGTTGACTGACCTGCGCCCCGACGCGGTTCGGCGACAGGTCGACTACTCGGATTCCTGCAAGTGCCTGCACTCTGACCCCCTGGTTCGCTTGGCGATCTGACACTAGCGTCAGGTACGGTCGGGTCTCCACACGACGTGCACCATGAACGACACGGCATCACCGACTGGAGCGTGGGAGCTCCCTGAGGAACTGGTGATGTTGCGCGACACCGTGCGCCAGTTCATGGCCAACGAGGTCCGGCCGCTCGAAGACACGCTCGAACACGACGCCACCGGCCCGTCGCACGATCAGTTGCGCGAGTTACAGGTCAAGGCGCGGGCGATCGGCTTGTGGTCGCTGCAGACGCCGGCCGAGTACGGCGGTGCCGGGCTGTCGATCCTGGGGCAGTGCGTCGTCCAGGAGGAAGCCGCGCAATGCCGGTCAGGGGCGTTCTTCCCAGCGCTCGGTGCGTTCGGCGGCAACCCGCCATCGGTGTTCTACAGCGCCTCGCCCGAGCAGTACGAGCAGTACGCCAAACCGATCATCGAGGGCAGAAGCGGACGACCGTTCAATGCGATCTCCGAACCGTCCGGCGGATCCGATCCGGCCCGGGCGATCCGCTGCAGAGCGGTGCGCGACGGTGACGAGTACGTCGTCAACGGGACCAAGATGTGGACGACCCACGCCGGCACCGCGGCGTGGGGAATCCTGTATGCACGCACCGGCGAGCAGGGTGACAAGGGTGGGATCAGCTGCTTCATCATCGATGCCGACACGCCCGGTCTGACGAAGGTGCCGATCGGCGTGATGACGTCGTACTCGCCGTTCGAGCTGCACTTCGACGACGTCCGGATTCCCGTCGGGAATCGGATCGGTGAGGAAGGCCAGGGCTTCGAGCTCGCTCGTGAATACCTCGTGATGAGCCGGATTCCCTACACGGCCGTGCCGATCGGTATCGCCCAGCGTGCGTTGGCGATCACGATCGAGTGGGTCAAGAGCCGGGAGACGTTCGGCAAGCCGTTGTCGGAACGGCAAGGCGTGCAGTGGATGATCGCCGACTCCGAGATCGAACTGCGGGCTGCTCGGTTGCTGATGTACCAGGCCGCCTGGAACGCAGATCTCGGGCGTGATGTCCGCGTCGACGCCGCCGTGTGCAAGCTGACCGGCACCGAGACCGCCTTCCGGATCGTCGACCGCTGCCTGCAGCTGCACGGAGCGCTCGGCATGTCGAACGAGTTGCCCTTCGAACGCTGGTTCCGCGATCTGCGCGTGAAGCGATTCGGTGAGGGCGCCTCCGAGGTCCTGCGCACCCAGATCGCGAGGCAGTTGCTGTCATGAAGAGGCCAACGATCAGGGGCCTCGAGCCCGACCGGCAGCCGGCGCTGGTCATCAGCGAGTGTCAGCGTGGAATCCTCGATCCGACGCTCACGTCGCTGCCAGGGCTCGCCGATCATGTGACCCAACATGGCGTGCTGGCCCGGATCGCGGTGCTGGCGGCAGGATTTCGTGAACTGGGGCATCCGGTCGTGCACGCCCACATCTCGCACCTCCCCGGCCTGGTGGGGTGTGCGGTAACGAGTCCCCTGATGTCGCTGTCACGGCGCAACGGGGGTCTGGTCGAAGGAACGCCGGCCTGCGAGCCGATGCCGGAGACCGCCCCGCAACCCGGTGACATCGTGTCCGCCCGGCGATCGGGGCTGGCGATGTGGTACGGCACCGACCTCGACGCGCTGTTGCGCAATCTCGGCGTCGACACACTCGTGATGACCGGCGTCTCCACCAACCTGGCGCTGTTCGGCGGCAGCTTGGGCGCAGTCGACCGCGGCTACCAGGTCGTGATCCCCGTCGACTGCACCGCCGGGGGCAGCCCGGAGACCCATGAGTTCATGATCACCAACTCGCTCCCGTTGCTCGCTTCGATGACCACGTCGGATGCCGTGATCGACGTCCTCCATCCACCTTCAGATGATCGGAACCCAACATGACCCTCGACCTCAAAGCAGCCGACGCAACCCTTGCCGGCCTGCGCCCGTTCCCGGTTGCCGTCACGACGAACGACGGCGGTCATCTCAACGGCCTGATGTCGCTGTCTGCCGGGACGATGAGCATCGTGCCGGAGGCACCTCGCGTGACGGTCAGCCTGACGAAGTACAACCTGACCAACACGATGGTGATGAACTCGGGCATCTTCGCCATGCACCTGCTCGGCAATGCTCCCGAGCTGATCGACAAATCGCTGGAGATCCTGATGACGCTGGGTGCCAGATCAGGTCGCAACGGCGACAAGATCTCGCAGTTGCGCACCAAGCCCGGCGTGCTCGGGTGCCCGATCCTGCTCGACGCGCTCTCGTACGTCGAGGGCAAGGTCGTGCACATGTTCGATGTCGAAGAGAGCATGATCTTCGTTGCCGACGTCGTGGCCGCGGAACGGCTCAACCCCGGCGGCCGCCTCAACATCGGCGAGGCGTGGGGCAAGCTCCCGCCCGAGTGGATCGAGCAGTACGAGACCAACCATCACCCCCAGCTCCAGAGCGCCCGCCAGTTCCGCGGCCTGCCGATCGACGGACCCGACGGAAGCGACGGTCACTGAGATGGCCGACTTCGCTCGCGACGAGGTCGAAGCGGCCTTCAAGCACTACTTCATGGTCGGCCCCGTGATGGAGGACTGGATCGCCTGGTCGCAACTGTTCACCGACGATGCCGTCTATTTCGATCACTACTACGGCCGCTTCCACGGGCCGAAAGAGATCGAGATGTTCCTGGAGGCGACGATGATGCAGGGTCGCCAGTGCTACACGCAGCTCGTCTGGTACAACATCGAAGGCGGCCGGATCGTGTGGAAGGGGCTCAACACGGCCGACCACCCCGACCAGAGCCAGCCGCCCTTCGTGTTCCCGTCGCTCCAGATCATCGAGTACGCCGGTGACGGCAAATGGAAGTCGGAGGAGGACTGGTGGATCCAGGCCGAGATGGTGACGTTCGCCAAGCAGTACTGGAAGGCGTGTCAGGCAATCGACCCCGACTTCGCCGACAAGATGACACGTCGCCACTGGGGTGACATCGTGTGGGCCCGGCCGGCGGCAGGGCACGTCCCGCGCCCGTCGTGGTGGGGCCGCGAGCATGAGATCCCGAAGATCAAACGAGTCGAGGAGATGACGTTCGGGGAGCGGGTGTAGCGATGGCCGGCGAGCTCGAAGCGCGACTGCAGCGGTTGGAGGACCTTCAGGAGATCGGCCAGATCTTCGTCGACTACGGCCGCCTCCTCGATCTCGGCGATTTCGCCGCGTTCTCGCGACTCGTCGCCATCGACGGCGAGATCCTGCTCGGGCCGTACGGTCGAGCAACAGGCCCTGCCGCGATCGAGGCGCTGATGGTTCAAGCGATCGGGCCGATCGTCGGCCACTCGTACCACGTGATCTCGAGCCCGGTGATCGAACTCGATGGCGACACCGCCACCGCCGAAGTGATGTGGACCGTCGTCGACCGCGACGATCACGGCAAACCGCGCCTCGGTGGGATCGGCCGCCACCGCGATGCGTTGGTCCGCGAGAACGGTCGCTGGCGGATCAAGAAACGCAGGGGCCAGGTCGACATCCCCTCGGCGATCGCTCCGGCGTAGCCGACTCGGCTACTCGGCGATCACCGACGTCGGGGCCTGGCCGTCGACGGTGACCTTGCGGTGGGCGAACCTCCACCGGCCATCGACGACTCGGTAGGTGTCGAGGTAGCGACCCCAATGATCGAGCCCGGTCGGGCTGATCACCGAGTAGTAGGCGCGACCGGTGGCGTTCGACTCGTCGGTCAGATCGATCTGATGGGTCGCCGTGAAGTGGCGCACGTAGCCAGGTGTCGAACCGCCCCGCAGGCGCTCCCTCGTGCCGGTGAAGATCGTGATGATCTCGTCCTTGCCGCGGCAGACGCGATCCTGGAGTTCCATCACGGCATCGTCGGTGAACAGTTCCATCACCTGCTCGAAACGGCCGGAATCGCCGTTGCTGTTGTACCGGGTGACGAGGTCGCGAATCCCTTCACGCGCCACGACCTGCCAGAGTTCCATCGTCACTCCTTCGTGCTCGATACCGTCGAGTTGACGCTTTCGTCAGATTGTGGCGAGACTAACCCGTGCCGGGCGAGACAGAGGAGACGACAGCGTGCAGATCAACGGACTCAGGGCGATCGTGGTGGGTGGAGCATCGGGCATGGCCCGTGCGACGGCTGAGCGGATTGCCGCCGGAGGCGGGACAGTCGCGATCCTCGACCGGCAAGGTACTGCTGGGCCGGAGGTGGCGGCGTCGATCGGGGGCACGTTCCACGAATGCGACATCGTCGACTTCGAGCGTGTCGAGGTCGTGATCCAGGATGCGGTCGACGCGCTCGGTGGGCTCGATGCTGCGGTCAACACCGCCGGCGGGGGGCTCGGAATGCGCACGCTCACGAAGGACGGGCCGCACCCGCTGGCCGACTTCCGGCGTGTCGTCGAGCTCAACCTGATCGGCTCGTTCAATCTCAACCGCCTGCAGGCCTGGCACATGAGCAAGAACGAACCGAACGAGGACGACGAGCGCGGCGTCATCATCAACACGGCATCGATCGCCGCCTTCGAAGGTCAGATCGGCCAAGTCGCCTACACCGCCGCCAAGGCCGGCGTGGCCGGGATGTGTTTGACGATGGCCCGCGATCTCGGTGGGCTCGGAATCCGCGTCAACGCCATCGCCCCGAGCCTGTTCAGCACCGGCGCGACCGCCAAGATCCCTGACGAATTCGCAGCTGCGCTGACTCGCGATGCGGCCTTCCCGAAGCGGATGGGGAAGCCCGATGAGTACGCTCGACTCGCCTGCGCGATCATCGAGAACCCGATGCTGAACGGTGGCACGATTCGGCTCGACGCCGGCCAGCGGTTCGCGCCGAAATGACCGACCGACGCCGCATTCCGTTCGAGGGTGTCTCGAACTTCCGTGACCTCGGCGGGTACCCGACATCGGATGGCGGTACGACCCGCTGGGGCCTCGTGTACCGGGCCGATTCGTTGCACGCCATGACGCCGGATGACATCGAACTGTTCGAACGGATCGGATCACCGACGATCTTCGACCTGCGACGTGACGAGGAGCGTGCCGTCCGGCCCGGACCGCTGCCGACGGTCCACGTGTGCGTCCTCAGCCAGCTCGAAAACGGGGGTGCGCCGCCCGAGGGGGCGGTGCTGGTCGAGCACGAGCATGGAGAGGAACTACTGCGCAACATGTACCGGGGGATGCTGTTGCACGCCGGGCCGCAGTTCGGGCAGATGTTCACGATGATGGCCGCTACTGGTGGATTGCCGGCGGTGTTCCACTGCCATGCCGGCAAGGACCGGACCGGGATCGTTGCAGCGTTGCTCCTGGAGTGGCTCGGTGTCGATCGGGACAGGGTGCTCGACGACTACGAGTTGACGCTGACGTACCGGCCGCGCGATCAGCAGGAGGGGTCGTATCAGCGGATGATCGACAGGGGGATGGGGCCGGAAGCGGCTTCGGCGGTGCTCGGTGCGCCACGCTGGGCGATGCAGGAGACCCTGTCGGATCTCGACGAACTGTACGGCGGGATCGAGGCGTATCTCACCGGCCCGGCGGGCATGGATCGTCCCACGCTCGATCGCCTCCGCGATCTGATGATCGGCTACCCCTGAATTCGGTCCGTGCGCGCAACAGCCGGGCCCGAGGGCCCGGCTGCTGGAGCGGAACGGTAATCAGGCTGCGATCAAGTGACGAACTCGGTCGCGGCCGGTCTCGATGACCTTCACCAACGGGTCCGGGAGACGCGCTTCGATCTTCTCGGCGAACGGCTGCACGCGGCTTTGGAACTCGGCGACGCGATCCGCACCGGTGGACTTGGCGTCCTTGAGGGTGACGTTGAAGCGTGACTTCATCTCGGCGAAGTCCGGACGCTCGGTCAGCATCGTCTTGACGCTGTCGAGGTTGACGGAAGGAAACTGACGGAGCTGCTTCTGCACGACGAACGGCATCCCGATCGATGCGAGGGCGAAGTCACGAGCAAAGCTGGTGACCGCGTCTGCCTGGTCCGTGACGGTCTCGACGGCGTCGGCGACGAACGCCTGAGCAGCAGCAACCGGCTGAGCGGTGGTCTGCTTGGCGACCGGCTTGGCCGCCGTCTGCTTGGCAACTGGCTTGCTGGCGGTCTTGCGGGCCGGCTTGCTTGCTGTCTTGCTGGCTGGCTTGGTGGCTGTCTTGGTGGTGGCCATGTGATGACTCCTCTTTTAACTGATGTCGAATCGAGACACCGACGTTGATGTCTGAGATCATGATACGGCCGACTGCTAACATTTGCAAGCACATGCTTGCAAATGTGACGAATGTCTCGACTGTCATCAACCGCGATTGGCGGCTGGGGATGCAGTACTCAGGGATGCAGTGCCGCCAGCGACGCCGACTTGCGGATCAACTCGGTCACCAGCGGCCCGAACACCTCGACCTTGGGATTGACTGCTGCGCCCGCCAGGAAGCGGCTGTAGCTCTGCTCGAGCACGATCCCGAGCTTGAACCGCGCCAACACGATGTAATAGATCACGTCCTCGGTCGAGCGACCGGCATGGAGTTCGTAGTGGGCGCACATCTCGTCAAGTGATGGCATCCCGTCGAGGTCGAGATGGCGTGTCATGTCGTCGGCTTCGGGACCCCAGTGGACGAGCACCCAACCGAGGTCGAGCAGCGGATCACCGATCGTCGTCATCTCCCAGTCGATGATCGCCGCCAGCCGCCCCGGTGCGCCGTGGTGGAACATCACGTTGGCGAACTGATAATCGCCGTGCATGATCCCTGGGGTCCACTGCCGTGGTTGGTGCGAGCGCAGCCATGCCGCGGCCTGCTCCAGCCCGGGAAGCTCACGGCACTTGATCCGTTCCAGGAACGCCAACCATCGATCGACCTGGCGTTCGTGGAAGTTGTCGGGTCGCCCGAAACCCTCCAGCCCACGCGCCTGCCAATCGACCTTGCTCAGCAGCGCCGCACCGCGTACGAGTTCGAAGGCCAGGTCGCGGCGGGCTACGAGATCACTGTGGAACGGCTCGGCCCAGCCCTGCAGATCGGCCGGCGACCAGCCGTCGATCGCCTCCATGATGTAGAACGGCATACCGAGCAGACCGGCGTCGTCGGTGCCGGCGATGAACTGGGCGTGGGGAACGTCGGCGCCCTTGAGGGCCTTCACGAGCCGGTGCTCTCGGCGGATCCCGTCGAGACGATCGTCGACGGCGCCGGCCGGCGGTCGGCGCATCACCATCTTCTGACCGCCGCGTTCGATGATCGTCAGTTCGTTCTGCGACCCGCCCTGCAACGCGCCGAGCTGCGGCAACTCCCCCTCGCCCGGCACGCCGTTGGCGTCCATCCAACGCGCGAACGCCTCGACGTCGATCCCGGCCTCGTTCGGTTGCTCGTTCATCAACATCTGACACTACTGTCAAGTGGACGAGTACCAGAAGATGAGACGGAGAACGCCAGATGGCATGGGATTTCGAGACCGATCCGGAGTATCAAGCGAAGCTCGATTGGGCGTCCGCGTTCGTTCGTGACGAGGTCGCTCCCCTCGATCTCGTGCTCGGCAACCCGTACGACAAGAGCAACCCGCGGGTGATCGAGTTGATCAAGCCGCTGCAGCAGCAAGTCCGCGATCATCAGATGTGGGCATGTCACCTCGGGCCGGAGTTGGGCGGGCCAGGCTATGGGCAGGTCAAGCTGGCGCTGCTGAACGAGATCCTCGGGCGCTCCTACTGGGCGCCGACGATCTTCGGCTGTCAGGCGCCCGATTCGGGCAACGCTGAAATCCTCGCCCACTACGGCACAGAGGCGCAGAAGGCGAAGTACCTCCAGCCGCTGCTGAACGGCGAGATCTCGTCGTGCTACTCGATGACCGAACCGCACGCCGGCGCCGACCCGACGCTGTTCACGACACGTGCCGAGCGTGACGGCGACGAGTGGGTGATCAACGGCGAGAAGTGGTTTTCGTCCAATGCTCGTTTCGCAGAGTTCTTGATCGTGATGGCCGTCACCAACACCGAGGTCAGCGCCTACCAGGGGATGTCGATGTTCATCGTCCCTGCCGATACGCCCGGTGTCGAGATCCTCCGCAACGTCGGTGTCGGCCAGGAGCCCGAGGAGGAAGGCAGCCACGCTTACATCCGCTACACGAACGTGCGTGTGCCGGCTGATTACGTGCTCGGCGGCGAGGGCCAGGCCTTCGCGATCGCCCAGACCCGACTCGGCGGAGGCCGGATCCATCACGCCATGCGCACGATCGCTGTCGTCTCGCAGGCATTCGAGATGATGTGCGAACGGGCGCTCACCCGGCAGACGCGGACCGGCCCGTTGGCGTCGCTGCAGATGACGCAGGAACGGATCGCCGACAGCTGGATCGAGATCGAATCGTTCCGACTGCTCGTGATGCGGACCGCGTGGCTGATCGACAAGTACAACGACTACAACCGGGTCCGCAAGGACATCTCGGCGATCAAGGCGGCGATGCCCAAGGTGCTGTACGACGTGGTGCAACGATCGATGCACCTGCACGGCTCACTCGGCATCTCCAACGAGATGCCGTTCTCGCACTGGATGGTGATGGCCGAGTCACTCGCCCTCGCCGATGGTCCGACCGAAACCCACAAGATCGTCGTCGCCCGCCAGGTGCTGCGCGAGTACCAGCCCCACGAGGGCCTGTTCCCTCGCGGTCATCTCCCCACGCTGCGCCAGGCGGCGAGAGTGAAGTTGGCGGCATTCCTCGAGCACGAAGCGGCCCAGCTCTGACGCCCCCGTAGCCTCGCGGAGCGCAGGCCGGCGGGCCGGGATCAGGGAGCCGCGATCAAACGGCTGCGACCGGTTCGTTTGGCCGTCAGCATGGCGCGGTCCGCTCGATCGATCACCGTCTCGGCCGGCTCACCCGGCTGGTGACGTGCCAGCCCGACGCTGACGGTCACGGCCGTCGGCCCGATCCCGTCCCGCAAGGGCTGGGCAACGGTATCGATCACGCGCTGGCCAATCTCGGCTGCGGCTTCTGGATCGACGTCATTGATCATCACGGCGAATTCGTCGCCGCTCAGTCGGGCGACCAGGTCGTGTGCCCGGCAGACGTGCTCGATCCGTCTCGCCACTTCGACGAGTACCGCGTCTCCGATCCGGTGGCCGTAGGTGTCGTTGACGACCTTGAAGTGGTCGATGTCGATGTAGAGCACGCTGTACGGATCGGTCGCTGCCTGAGTCCTGGCGTGGAACTCGTCGCGGTTCGCCAGGCCGGTCAGGCTGTCGTACATCGCCGCCCGTCTGAGTTGCTCGAGCGACCGGTGGTGACTGAGGGCGATCTCGACCACGCCGGCGACGTGTTGGAATCGCTGTCTCATGTTCTCGAACAGCGGTGTGTGAGCGAGGTTGTCGAAACACATGATCGTGGCGGCAACGTCACCGCCGACGAAGACTGGAATCAGCCTGGCACCCGTGAACCCGAGTGCCCCGGCGGCTCTTGCGATCGGACCACCGAGTTGGTCGAGCGTGAGGGTTTGCATCTCGCGCAGCCGGCGGTCAGCCCAGTGGTCGGTCGATCGGGAAACCGCCTCGGCGACCTGGGCCAGCAAGGGATCGTCCATGTCGCACACGGCGCCATGGACACCGGCGCCCGACCCGGACGGATCGTCGGCGAGCACGTAGGCACGCAGTCGCCGGCCGTCGGGATGATCGGCGTCGAGCGCCTCACAGATCAGCGCAAACACCTCTGCGATCGGTCGGCCTGCCACGATCGCTTCCAGCGGGGCGTACGGGCTCGTCAACATCGAATGGGGAATCAGCACGACGACCCAGCCCTCGACGTCGGGATCGTTCGACAGTCCGGTCGGGATCACGTCGACCAGCGTGACCTCACCGGAGGCCGTGACCATGTGGGCGCGGAACGGAATCGGAAACGACACCGTCGACAGCGACGCATCGCCGGATTCGAGGAAGAACGTGGCGATCCGTTCCTGCTGGGACGGGACCACGAACTCGAGCGCGTTGCGCCCGACGAGCTCCGCGATCCGATATCCGAGCGCTCCGCCGTTCCCCCCGTAGGCGGCCCGAATGGTGCCGGTGGCGTCGAGCACCACGATCATCGGTCGTATCGACGACAGCACCGTGTTCGCGTCCATGGCGATCACTATCCCCTCCTATACCCAGCCGGTGGAGAGGGCAACCGTCCGTGGCGGTGGATCGTCGTGGTCACGCTCTGCTCGTGCAGCCAGCGCGGGAGCTCGATCTCCGGCGCACCGACCGGGGGCGCGTCATCGACGGCGATGCCCAGGGCGTGCGCAGCCCGACGAACTCTCGAATCGGGATCGGGCGCATCGTCGTCGTGGGCACCGACATGCGTGTCGAGCAGTCGGAGTCGATCGATGTGCAGGGAGCCGAGGCGGTCGGTGAATGCTGCGTCCGATTCGTCGGCGGCCTCGGAGATGACCACCCGACAACCGGTCGCACGTGCCGCCAGGTCGATCAGGGTTCGGTCGCGCTCCGCCAACCGAACCGCGCACCTCACGGCGACTCCGCCTCGCAGCGGGCGATACCGGAACACGTTGCGTTCCGCTGCGAGACCGGTCGGGTCGTGTGCGGTGTGAGCAACTTCGCCCACCCATCGGTCGAACCGAGCAGCGACGCGATCGATTGGCTGCTCGATGTCGTCACGCCAGTCGACGAGCGTGGCGACGTAGTTCGGCCCACCCGCCTTGGCGGTCGGGCCGACAACCGAGCGCTTCCATCCGCCGAACGGCTGCCGTTGCACGATCGCCCCGGTGACGCCTCGGTTGACGTACAGGTTGCCTGCTTCGACCGCATCGAGCCAGCGCTCGATCTCGTTCGGGTCGAGCGAATGCAGCCCCGCCGTCAGGCCGAACTCGGTGCTGTTCTGGATCGTGATCGCGTCGGTGAGGTCATCGGCCCGGATGATGCCGAGCACGGGGCCGAAGCATTCGGTGCGGGCGAACCAGGTGCCGGGCTGAACACCGACCCGGATCCCCGGCGACCAGAGCCGGTGGTCGTCGGAGCGACATGCCGGCTTGAGCAGCCAGCGCTCGCCCGGTTCGAGCCTGGTGAGCGCTCGCTCGAGCGAGTCGCTCGGCGGATCGACCAGCGCCGCCACATCAGTGACGAGGTCGCTCGTCGGGCCGACTCGCAGGGTCGCCGCCGCGTCGCGAATTCGTTCGAGGAAGCTCGGGTCGTCGTAGAGCGGCGCCTCGACGATCGCCAGACTGGCAGCCGAACACTTCTGACCGGCGTGACCGAAGGCGGATCGGACCAGGTCGGCCACGGCGCGATCGACGTCGGCGGCAGCCGTGATCACGATGGCGTTCTTGCCGCTGGTCTCGGCGTGCAAACGAAGTTCGGGTCGCCACGAGTGGAACATGGCGGCCGTGGCGTAGGCGCCGGTCAGGATCACGGCGGCAACGTCAGGGTGGGTGACGAGCCGGCGTCCGACGTCGCCGTCTGGTGCGGGAACGAACTGGAGCACGTCGCGGGGCACGCCGGCGTCCCAGCACAGTTCCGCGATCAGCGCCGCCGTGCGCACGGTCTGTGGGGCAGGTTTGAGGATCACGGTGTTCCCGGCGGCGAGGGCGGCGAGCACGCCGCCGGCAGGGATCGCGAACGGGAAGTTCCACGGCGGAGTGACCACCACGGTTCCGCGGGGCGCGCCGGTGGCGCCCTCCACTTGCGCCAGCCGGAGCGTTTGGTGGCCGTAGTAACGGGCGAAGTCGATCGCCTCGGAGACCTCCGGATCGCCCTCGGCGACGGTCTTGCCTGCCTCGGCAGCCATCACCGCCAGCACGCGACCTCGTTGCTGCTCGAACACGTCGCCGACGCGGTGCACGATCTCGGCCCGCGTTCGAACCCCGAGCGCTGTCCACTCACACTGGGCGGCACGGGCTGTAGCGACGCACGCTTCGATCGTTGCGACGGTGATGTCCGGGTCCCGTGCGATGGTTGGGTGGTCACGCTCGAGGTGCTCGGCGATCCATTGCCGGTTGGCGGGGTGCGTCCAATCGGTGTCGGGCGCGTTGACGAATGAAGCGTCGAGCCGCACCGGCTCGTGCTGCACGTTTCGCTGTTGGGTGCGTCGGCGTTCGTCGCCAACCGTCCGGCGTGCGCGCACCGCGTCGCCGAACCGGGCAGCCTCTTCGTCGAACAGTTGCGGGTCGTCGGCGAGATCGAACAGGTGCGACAGGAAGTTCTCCGGCGACGTGTTCTCGTCGAGGCGACGAACGAGGTAGGCGATTGCTGCGGGGAAGTCACGTCGCGTCACGACCGGTGCGTACAGCAGCAGTTCGCCGGCGGCCGCGAGGACCGCCTCCGACTGCGACGCAGCCATCCCCTCCAGCATCTCGATCTCGATCCGGTTCGGCCGACCCGCCGCCACCATCTCATCGCGCAGTACGAGCGCCCAGGCCACGTCGAACAGGTTGTGGCTGGCAACGCCGACACGAATCGCCTGATCGAATGCAGGTTCCGTCAGCACGTCGAGGATCGCCTTGAAGTTGGCGTCGACGTCGGCCTTGTCGCCGAACGGGGCGAGCTGCCAACCGTGCAGCTCGGCCTCGACCGTCTCCATCGCCAGGTTGGCGCCCTTGACGATCCGGACCTTGATCCGGCCGCCCGCCCGGCCATGTCGTTCGAGCGCCCACTCGGCCAAGTCGCGGGCCACTCGCAGGGCGTCCGGAAGGTAGGCCTGCAACACGATCCCGGCGTCGAGCCGTTCGAACGCCGGCTCGTCGAGCACGAGACGGAATCCGGCCACCGTCAGGTCGAGATCGCGGTACTCCTCCATGTCGAGGTTGACGAACTTCGGTGGGTCGAACGCCGCCGCCGTGCTGTAGAGCTTGCGCAGCCGCTCGGCGACGCGGGTCACCGTCTCGTCGAACGCAAGTGTGCTGATCCCGGCGCAGATCGATGAGATCTTGACCGACACGTAGTCGACATCGGCGCGCCGGAGCCGGGACAGGACCAGTTCGAGCCTGCGCCTCGCCTCGTCGTCGCCGAGGATCGCTTCTCCGAGCACGTTGACGTTGCAGCGCACTCCTTGTCGTCGCCTGCGGGCGATGTGTTCCGCGAACGCCGGATCGTCGGCCGAGAGGATCACCCCTGCCGACTCGGCCTGCAGGCGCCTCACGACCATCGGCATCACGAGACGGGGTGCGTGCGGCGCGATCCGCGCCCCGACAGCCAGCAGCGCGCGATCAACGATCGAGAACATCGACAGGTCGGCATCTCGTACGAGCGAGGCGAAGCGGCGTGCGGCGTGTGGCTGCGATGGGATCCGGGGGATCTCGTCGGTGAGCTGAACGGTGAACGCGGCAGCTCCGGGGTGGCGTACGAGCGTGCGCAGTCGCGCCCGTCGACGGCGGTCGCGTCGGCTCGCGGTGGCGTCGATCGCAGCGGCCTCGTCGACCAGCCTGCGAGCGAGTTGGATCGCCAACTCGATGCGTCCCTGATCGGTTGCAACGCTCGGCGAGTCGATCAACGGGTGCCTTGCCCGGTTGATGTCGTTTCGACCTGCATCGCGGGGATCATATGGCGGCTCGTGACGACGAGGCTCTCGAGGGATCGAAATCACCCGATCGATCTGCGCCCGTGATCGGGGCCGATGACCTGCGCCGAAACGTGACAAGGTGGTGGGGTTCGACGGAGTTCGTGCGCCACCGTTGTGTTGTGGGGCTGAAGAAAGGATGTGGTCGTGGTCAAGTTCGGCTGGTTGTCGCCGGTTGCGGGTCATGCGGGGAGCAGTTTTCAACCGATCATGATGTACCAGGAGGAGCACATCCTCCCGCACGCTCTGCCCCATTTCGAATCGGTTTGGATCGCCGATCACTTCTACGGTTTCGACCGCGAGAAGACGGAGGGTTTCCTCGAAGGTTGGACAGCGCTCACCTGGCTGGCGGCCAGGTTCCCCGACGTGATGCTGTGCCACCACGTGCTCGGTCACGGGTATCGCAACCCGGCGCTGACGGCCAAGATGGCGTCGACGCTGCAGGTCCTCTCGGGCGGGCGCTTCATGCTCGGCATCGGTGGTGGTTGGCGCGAGGACGAGTACCGCTCGTACGGGTACGACTTCCCCAAGCCTTCCGTCCGGTTGCGCCAACTCGAAGAGGTCGTCCAGATCTGCCGCCTGATGTGGACCGAGCCGCACCCGAGGTTCAGCGGCGAGTTCTTCCAGATCGACGATGCGGCGGCAACACCGCGGCCCGACATCGTGCCGCCGATCTGCATCGGGAGCTCCGGCGAGCAGATCGGTCTCCCGATCGTCGGGCGCCGGGCCGACATCTGGAACGGGGCCTACCGGAGCGACGAAGACTGGGGTCGCAAGCAAGCGATCGTTCACGCCGCAGCCGTCGACGCCGGACGCCAACCCTCCGACATCGAAAGCAGCGTCACCGTCGCCGGCGACCTCCCGGAGACCGATGCGGATTCCGAGCAGTGGGTCGAACGGCTGGCCCACCTCGTCGATCTCGGTGTCTCGTACTTCGTGATGGACTTCGGGCACCCGCTCAACGCCGAACCGGCGTTGCGTTTCGCAGAACAAGTCATCATCCCGATCAAGACCCGCTGAGCGACGACCTCAACGCCCATCAGGCGGGACTTGGTCTGTGACCGGATCCGACGAGACGTACTTACCAAACAGGCGGCGTGACTCGTCAGCACCCCACACGTCGAAGCGCGCCTCGTGCGCCAGCCCGTTGCGCAGGTCATACAAACGATCGAAGCTCCTGCAGTCCCCTGGGTCCTGGTTGGCGACCTGTTCGAACCGCTTCCTCAGCCCTTTCCGCTCGACGTCGATTGCAGGCTCACGTGCTCGCGTGCGAGACTTTGTAAGTAGTTCGAGCGCGGTGAACGCCGCCAGGAACTCGAGTGTCGGCCCAAGATCCGATTCCAACGACTGACCGAATGCCGTGAAGGCGCGTGCTATTCCAGCGTCGTCGTGAGCTAGAGCGATGAGCTGTGCGAATCGGTCACCAGCTCCGCCTTGCATGCTTTTGATCGCGTGAGCATGCCCTCGATATACGATCGGGCCGAATCGGAAATGCGGTTTGCCGTCAGGCCGGACATGCCAGCAGCCTTGACTGGCTTGTCTGATGTGCGTGTCGTGGCCGGCTGCCAGCCGAAATGCCCCTGCGACGAAGTGGTGCAGCTCCGTTGCGCGAGGGCTGCTGAGTTCGAGGAGAAACGAGTGCTGTTCCCGGATTTGGAATGATGCATCGAGTTCGGAGTCGATCTCAGGAAGCTCGGCGTCCTCGTGAGAATCCTCGCCACCGACGTCGATCACAAGCCAAGTCTGTGCACTGGTTCGCCTGCGTACCGACCTGAGTTCTTCGAGCTGAGTTTCGACTCTCGATCGAGGAGTCTGCTTTCCAAGAAGCTCGTTTACGCGCCGGTCTGCTAGGAGCGTTCTAGCGTCGATCTCGCGAAAGACATCGTCGTCGGCGGTGACTACCGCCTGCAGCACGACGTCCTCGAATCCCAGATCCCTCAGCCGATTGTCGTAATCAGCGTCGATTGACTCGAGCGACGCGTCCTTAAGCAGCACCCAGGGATCACCCTGCAGCTGTACGTCCGTCAGTTGATACACGGTTCGATGAAGAAACCTCATGCTCAACCAGCCTGGTCGATCACATCAGGCAAGTCGAGTTCAACGAACGCCGGGACGGTCAGGTGAACTGCGTGCTCAGGTTTGCAGCCGGATGTTGGCGAGTGGTGGGCGGGGGCGGCTGGTTCGGGTGTGGCCGTTGGGGTCGGTCAGTTCGAGGGTGGCGTCGGGGAGCGGTTTGAGGTGCCAGCCGGGTCGGTGGATCAGATGGTGGTGTCTGGCGCATAACAACACGAGGTTGTCGAGGCTGGTCGAACCGCCGTGGCGCCAGTACCGAATGTGGTGGGCGTCGCACCAGGCGATCTTGCGGTTGCAGCCTGGGTGACGGCATCCGCCGTCGCGCTTTGCGACCGCCCGGAACATGTCGAGCGGCACACTCCGAGTGGCGCGCCCGATGTCGGTCGGCACCGAGCCGTTCATCACGAACCGCTGGACCACTGAATCGCACAGCAGGGCGTTCGTCGTCGACGCCGGGATTGGTTCGCCGTCGGTCGTCGTGGCCCAGCAATGGCTGGCGGTGAGATCGTCGGCGCTGATCGAGATCTCGACGTGAGGACGGTGGCGTGGCGTGCCGGCCTTGTCGTGGTTGGCGTTGAAGAACGCAACCACGTCGAACAACGCATCAGCTTCGCGAACGGCTGCGGTCCGGGTGTCACCGGGACCGTTCCATGTTGCTGCGGTGCCGAGTGCTCGTTCGTATTCGCTGGCAAGCGCGTGATCGAACACGAACCTTCCGATCAACGACCCGTCGGACGCCCGACACGACACGATTTCGCGTTCGGGAACGGCCGGTTCTGATTGATCGGTGATCGCTTCGGCATGGTTGCGCCACACCCGACAGGCCTGCTCGGCATTGCGGACATCGAGCGGGGCGATGATCTCGATCAGTTCGGCGGCGTGCAGTTCGAACACTGCCTCGATCGAACTCGTGACGTTGCTTCGTAACGCTTGGACCTGACCAGCAGACAACCGCGATGTCACGGCGGCGTCGGCGACGAGTTGATGATCTCGCAGGAACCGACCGCGAGCGACCAGATTGGTGGCGTCACGGTCGGCCATGCGGCAATGCGAGCGCAACCATGCTGCGATCGTGACGGCACCATCAGCGGCGTACTCGTGGCTGACTTCGAAGCGGGCGACAGCGAGTGCGAG
This sequence comes from Ilumatobacteraceae bacterium, assembly GCA_043773365.1. Classification (GTDB taxonomy): domain Bacteria; phylum Actinomycetota; class Acidimicrobiia; order Acidimicrobiales; family Ilumatobacteraceae; genus Ilumatobacter. Next base: position 47,199 of record JAYVFI010000088.1, on the reverse strand, counting down.
ACGCGCCGCCTGGCTCTCGTGCGCTGCCCATGCGGCGGCAAAGTCGTCGATCGAAAGCAGGCTCCCGTCGAATTCTTCCAGCCCGCCGTCCATATGCATAGCGTACATATGTTCGATCAACAATGCAATCGAAATCGAAGATTTGTTCGAGAAAGTCTCCGGCGCTGCCGTTGAGGGTTGGCCACACTTTCGTCTCGATCTGCCGTCGAGCGACGCTCGGCGAGTGTTGGTTGGTTGGTTCGGGCAGGGCCGTTGCTGGGAGGGACCGGTTCGGTGACCTTGCTGCCTCACAGGCGGTGTATTCCGGTGATCCGAGTGACCACATTCGGGTCAGTCCGGCCGGCCACCAGAAACGGGCACCGACGCCAATGGATCCCCGTCGCCGCGAGCAGTCCGCGTGGTGGATTCCGAGGCCCGGTGTCCACCGTTCGCTTGTCGCACCGAAGCGCCGTTACCGGACCGTTTTGCGGCGGGTTTCTCGGACGCAGTAACGCCGTATCGCCAGTGGGAATCTGCGGCGAGACTGCAACGTTCGATGTCGCCGGCCGACGTCGTTCGGTGCGCGACATCAACGACGTTGTCAACCGCGACGCGGACCGCTCCGATCGCCGGTTCGGTGAGCGGATATACGGGTGATCGTGAGCCTTCTCGCAGCCCTTGAGTGAGTTTTATGCGCCCGTGCGCACTGGCGGCGTCGCGACCGCCGTCACGTTCGCCGTCGGCGGCCGCGATTACCGGAATAACCGCGAGCGATCACCGGAATAACCCAAAGCCCATTCTCAAACACGGCGCTCGCCCAATCCGCTTGCAGCCGTGATCTGGAGCGCACGTTCTGCTCGGTTCGCGTATCTGCGCGTTGGCGCGGAACGGCAGTTCGGTGCGGCCCGACTGCTCGACGTACTCCGACCTTCGATGTGTTCGGCGAGGAATCGGGACCTCGCCGTTCCCTGAACCTATGAGGGCGGGCGTCGCCGTGATCGTCTGCCTGCTGGGGGCATACGATCGAGCCCAACAGCGGTGTTCGGACAAGGGGAGGCGAACCATGAGCATGGCGATCAGTGACTACGTGGATGTCGAGCGATATCCCATCGACCGTTGCGGGCCCGAGCGCGACGCCGTCATCCGCACCGCACGCACCGAGATCGAGTCCGACGGCTGCGCGGTGGTGAAGGGCTTCGTCCGCGCCGAGCGCCTGGGTGAGCTGGTCGCCGAATGTGATCGAGTGGCCAGCTACGGCCATCACAACCGCAGCCGGACCAACCCGTACTTCACGCCCGACCGGCCAGATCTACGGGTGAGTCATCCGTTGCGCCGCTTCTACGACCGCTCGAACGCGTTTGTCCCGGCCGACAACTTCGGCCCCGACAGCATCCTGCGGGAGATCTACGGCTGGCCTGCGTTCGCGCCGTTCATCCAGGAAACACTCGGTGAGGATGCGTTCTATCCGTATGCCGACCCGCTGGCCGACGTCATCGTCAACGTGGCGGTGGAAGGCAGCGGCTTCCCGTGGCACTTCGACACCAACAACTACACCGTCACGCTCGCCATCCAGAACGCCGAGTCGGGTGGCGACTTCGAGTACAGCCCGCACCTGCGCACGCCGACCGACGAGAACTACGCGGGAGTCGAGGCCGTGCTCGACGGTGATCCCACGCTCATCCGGACGCTGCACCTCGAACCGGGTGACCTGCAGATCTTCAAGGGCCGGTACTCGCTGCACCGAGTCACGCCACTCGCCGGCCTGATGACCAGGTACGTCGCCATCTTCAGCTACGTGGAGGAACCCGCGATGGTGGGCAGCCCTGAGCGAACGCAGCAGCTCTACGGCCGTGTGCTGCCCATCCATATCGAGCGCGCCGGGCTCCGAGCCGACGGGCTGGTCGACTGACGCGGATACCCTGCGCCATGCCCTCGACCGATCTTCCGACGATGAAGGCGGCCCGGTGTCCAGCGTGTAGAACGGCAGTTCGGTGCGCTGTCTGCTCAGTAGGGCCTGGGGCGATCGGATGTCGCGTCAGGACGGGATCAGGTCGTGCACGTCGTCGCCAGCGAACATCTTGGCGACGAGCGCTGTGTCGAAGTAGTCGTACCAGCGCGTGATCCGTCCGGATTCGACCTCGAAACGGCCCATCAGGGGGACCGGCACGATAGGCGTGCCGCCGCCGGGGCCGACGTGATCAATGCGCTCCGTCAGGACCACGTTGTCGGACACGGCGAGGTTGACGATCTCGAACTCGTAGGTTTCGGGGAACATCGCCCATTGACCAGCGACGTTCTCGATCGTGGCCGCGATGCCATCGGACGTTCCGACACCGACGTTCTGATAGACGACAGACGGTGCGAGCAACGGCCGAAGCGCCTCTGGATCGCGTTTCGAGACGGCTGCGCAAAACTCACGTACGACCTGCTCTGGTGACATCAAGGCTCCCTCACATACAACCTGTATGCATATAGGATACAGACTGTATGTCATCGAGTCAAGCCCGTACTCAGCGTGCCTCTCTCACCCGCCTGGCCCTCATCGCTGCAGCACGGGAACTCTTCGTCGCGAACGGCTACTTCGCCACCGGCACCGAGGAGATAGTGGCGCGAGCTGGGGTTGGCACACGCGGCGCGCTCTATCATCACTTCGCCGACAAGCGCGACCTGTTCCTCGCTGTGTTTGATCAGGTCCAGGCAGAACTCGCTGCGTCAACGCGGCTCAACCCGCAACACGACGCGCTCGACACCCTGATCAACGCGCTGCAGCAGTTCCTCGATGCCTCGGCCAACAACCCCGACGTGCAACAGATTGTCCTGATCGATGGACCGGCGGTGCTCGGCTGGGATCAGTGGCGCATTCTCGAAGGTCAGTACGGACTCGGCGCGATCACGGACATGCTCGACGCCGCTGTCGCGCAAGGTGTCATCGCCCGACAAGCAACCGAGCCGCTCGCGCACATGCTTCTCTCCGCGGTCGACGAAGCAGCCCTCTACATCGCCAACTCGACCAACCGACAACTCGCCCGACGCCAGTCCAGAGCGTCGCTCAAAGCTCTTCTCGGCGGCTTGCGACGCACGAGCGACTAGCGCCCAGATTGCCCTGATTGAGAATCGGATGCAAGGCGTTGCGGGTTTTTGTAGCGTCGGGGGTCTGGTCGGGTGTGTCTCTCGAATGCCCTGCCGCCGCGAGGTTGGCTTTTGAGCGAAGCGACCGGCCGGCCAGATCCTGCCGCGGTGTGGCTCGGAAGAGGAACGGCATCAACCACGCATCAGGTGTGTCCGCCGTGGCGAAACCAACCACGACGAAAGGGGAACATGCGATGTTCATGATCGGGATCGATCCTCATAAGGGGTCCCACACTGCGGTCGTTATCGACCGTTCCGAGGCGGTGCTCGACACGATCCGTGTCGACGCCGACGGTCATCAACGCGAGCGCCTGCTGGGATGGGCGGCACGGTTCGAGCCGCGCACCTGGGCCGTTGAAGGCGCCTCAGGTCTGGGGGCGATGTTGGCCCAGCAGCTCGTCGCCGCCGGGGAGCATGTGGTCGATGTTCCAGCGAAGCTGTCGTCCAGAGTGCGACTGCTCGAGCGCGGTCGGATCGACAAGACCGACCCGAACGACGCCCGCTCCGCTGCGATCGTGGCCTGGCGCACGCCAGCGTTGAACGTCGTCGCCGGCCTCGACGAACACCGCGTCGTGCTGCGCCTGTTGGCTGATCGTGATCATCAGATCACCGCCCACCGGACACGCACCGTGTGTCGTTTACACGCCTTGTTGTGTGTGCTCATCGAGGGCGGCGCCGACCGCTCCCTCAAGGCCGACAAGGCCGAAGAACTCCTGGCCAGCATCGGTGTCGCCGATCCGGTGATCGCCCAGCGCGTCGTCACCGCCCGCCAGTTGCTGGCCGAGATCCGTGTCCTCGACGAAACCCGTGACGACGTCCGCGCCGCCACCAGCGCGGCAGTGACCGCGTCGGGGACCACGGTCACCGAGGTGTTCGGCATCGGACCGTTGATGGCGGCAATCATCATCGGCCGCACCGGTGATGTCCGCCGCTTCCCGAGCTCGGGGCACTTCGCACGACACAACGGCACCGCACCCATCGAAGCGTCGTCCGGGCCGAAGGCGCGGCATCGGTTGAACCCGCGTGGCGATCGCCAACTGAACCACGCGATCCACATCGCCGCTGTCACCCAAGTCCGCAACGACACACCCGGCCGCGTCTTCTATCTCCGCAAGCAGGCCGAGGGCAAGACCCGCAAAGAGGCAATGCGCGCCCTGAAGCGGCACATCTCCGACGCCGTCTACCAACGCCTCATCGACGACACCCGCGGCTGACCTCGACCGGTTCGGCCTCGAGCAACGGTGGGCTCGGGAGGACAACGCGAGGACGTCACTGGAATCCAGCGTGGCCGGCATCGCACCTCACATGACCCGGCTCTTCGGAACAGTCACGACCACCACGCTAATCACACTGACAGCACCCCCTTACCCAGGCGCGCCCATCGAGGTGCCGAGAACTGCCACTTGACACAAAGAGGATTCGGTCCGGCGCGCCGGCGCAAGCATGATCTCAAGCACAGAGCAACGTGCGCGAGATCGCGTTGTGCGTAACGCTCTGATTCGACGCGACTTGTGGCCCTCAGTTAGGAGTCAGTGGCCGGCTGCAGCTCGATGCGATAGCTCGAGCCGAAGTCGTCAATGTCGATCGCGAGCGCACCAGCCGGTTCTCTGGTGACATGGAAGCCGACCAATGCTTCATCGGATTCGTCGGGACCGAGCAACTTGTTCCCACTCACGACCTGGAAGCAGTAGGGAACGAACGATTCACCACCGACCACCAGCTTGTAGAACGCATAGTGCCTCAGTCCAAGTTCACCTGTCGCAGGTTCAAGACTTGTCGCTTGTGTTCTGATCACCACGTCCCATTCGTCCGAGGAATCGCTCTGGTAGCCGCCGCCAAGGAATCTGAACCGCCACGCGTTGTACGCGTCGGGATTCTCATCGGTTGCGTCATCATCGGTCCCCAAGTCTGTCCATGCCGGCGGTACGGGTGTGGGACAGGTTGGAAGCGTCGCGGTGTACGCGTTGAGCGTCGTGGGCACGCCCGTCAAGACTGTGCTCGATGAGCCGGCGTTGCCCGAGTCGTCGCTCCCCGGACCGTCATCGAGCAGAATCCACCCAACCGTCCCGGCCGCGATCAGCCCGATGGCAAGCCCGGTCGCGAGCAACCAGTGGCTTCGCCTGGACGGTGGTGGTTCGCCGCCCAACGCACTGATGAGTCGGTCGACGTCGACGTACCAGGTCTCGTCACGCAGCGCGATGGCGTTTCGAACGGCCAGGTCGCGCAGCTCGATCGGGAGCTGATCGGTTGTCGGCATCACGGCGCCGCCTACGAGCACTGGGATGACGACCTTTCCGTGGGTGAGCGCCCCCTGCACTTCACGACGAACAAAATCATCGGGATCGGCGAGCCGCGGCACGCCGTCCGCGCCGGCCACAGTGATCCAACCCGGACCGATCACGACAATGACCACGTCGCATTGAACGACCGCAGCGTCGGTTGCGTCCGGGAAGGTCTCACCCGGGCGCACAGTGGCCACGTCCTGGAAGACGCCATCGTCACCGAACCGGACAACCAATGCATCGCGGAGTCGGCCCGCCCACGCTGACGAGTCGCTCCGTCGATAGCTCACGAACACTCGCATGCGCCAGCCCCCTACCATCACGCGCCGACTACGGACGGATCGTACCCAGATCATCACCGCGACCCTCTAGCTGGTGCGCATACCAGAGCGGTCCGACAACGCTACCGGCGACCCCGCACGCAGAGCCGCCCGAACGCCTGGATGACGGCGCTACCAGGTAGCGCAGATCGCCCGATCGTGGGTCAGCTGTCCAGCACACCGATCGGCAGCTCTGCGCTACTCGCAGCTCTGCTTTACCATCTCGGCGCGGAGAGCGTCCCTCTCGATGGCGCGATCAACACCGGTCTGCACGGAGTCCCACGAGGGGTCGTCCGAGGACACCGGCGCTTCGAGTTCGGCGATGCGGGCGTACGGGCTCAGGGAGCGCGCCATGCCCGGTATGGGCGCTCGTTCGCCATCGATCGTGCGGACGCCCGCTCATGCTTGACGTCTCTAGCGGTCGCGAGTCGCGGTGACGAAGACCTCGGCGGGGCAGTCCTGCGCGGAGGCAGGCGACAACCCGCGGCACCCAAGTGACCCCGGCGCCAGCGAGGCAGGTGACAGGCCGGTGAGGTGGTGGGCCCTCGCGAAGGCGGCGACAGCCGCTGCGTCGACGGCGTCGCGTTCGGCGGTGGGCAGCACCCGCAGATCCTGGGCCGGCGCCAGCTGAGAATCCGACCTGCCGATCGCCGGCGTCAACAACACGCCGCCGACGACCACCGCGCTCGCCGCGAGGGTACGGATCTTGTTCTTGGTCATCCGAACATTCATGTCGCCTCCTTGGTTTGGAGGGCCGCCCTTGCAGCCCACCTCCGTATCGTGCGGGAGGAGGTTGCGAGGTGATACAGCGCTCGCGGCGATGGGTGTGCGGCGTCTGCAGCACAACGAATCCGACATACGCTGCCGAAGTGGCGAGGTGGGTGTGAGTATCCGCGATGAGCGCATCGTCCGATGGGACCCGCGCGACCTCCAGGCGCTGGTCGAACTCGGCCAGGAGCGCCGCTACCGCAAGGGCGCCTTCCTCATGCTCCAAGGGGACGCGCTGCGGACGGTCCACTTGTTCATCGAGGGCTGGGCGAAGGTCGTCCTCGCCACGGCCGCGGGCCACGACGTCCTGTTGACCATCCTCGGTCCTGCCGACCTGGTCGGCGACTTCGAGGCGCTCGCGGGTGTGGCCCGCTCGGCGAGCGTCGTCGCCCTCGAGCCGGTGACGACCCGGGTGGTCACCGATGAGCAGTTCCTCCAGTACCTCGCAGCACACCCCAGCGCCGCGCTCGATCTTCTCCGCACGTACATCCACCGCATCCGAGTCGCCGATCGCAGGCGGATCGAAGCCGGCTTACTCGACACCCCGCATCGCCTTGGCTCGCTGCTTCTCACGCTCGCCGAGCGCCACGGACGTCCAACCGCGCAGGGAATCACGATCGCCATCGCGCTATCGCAGGAGGAACTCAGCAGCATGATCGGCGCCTCGCGGGATTCGGTGACCCGGGCCTTGACCACACTGCGTTCGCGCGGGTGGGTGGCGACGAGCCGCCGCTCGATGACGCTCATGGACGTCGACGCGCTGCGCACCTTCGTGGCCGAGTCCGACGACTGGGACTGATCAACACGTACGCCGCCCAAGCGGACGGCGGCTATGACCGGCCTGTACGACGTGGGAGCGCAGGTGCGAGTGTGCGTCGTACAGAACGAGTAGGGAGCGCAGAATGCCCGGTTCGTCGCTGTTTTGCAAGAGCAGTCCAATGACTGGCACCACGGTGACCGACCTCGCTGATCGAGCGACCGACCACTGGCTTGTAACCCGACGGTCCTTGGCGAAGTAGCACCGATCATCGAAGGGAATATTGAAAAAACTGCCAGAAAACCAACATTCCGTGTTGCAACTTTGATCGAACGTATGTACGATATGCATATGGATCCGATCGATGAGAGCCTCGGTGACAAGTTCGTTGACGATCTCGTCTCGATCGATGATCTGGCCAGCTTGTTGGCTGCTCACGAACGTGCCGCCGCCCGGTTGGCGCTGGCTGTAGCACGGTTCGATGTCACGCGTGAGTACGCCGCAGACGGCTCGGTGACGATGGCCGCTTGGCTGCGTCACCACTGCCGGATGTCCGATCGCGACGCTGCGGGGCTGGTCGCTCGCGGCCGATTCCTGCGTGACCATGACGTCGTCGCCTCGGCAGCGGTGAGTTCGACATTGTCGGCCGGTCAGGTCCAGGCAGTACGCAGCAACGTGACCCGCGCGATTGAAGTCGTGTTCGAAGAGCACGCCGCCGAGTTGATCGCGATCATCGCACCCTTGGATGTCCGATCAAGCGAGCGGGCCTGCCGGGTGTGGCGGCAACACGCCGAAGCGATCACCGAACAACCAGAACCGGTCGTTCCGGAACGCCAGATCGTGTCGTCGCGAGCCGGTGACGGATCGTTGATCGGCAGGTTCGTGTTCGACGACGCCCTGGCAGCCGAGTATCAACAAGCGGTCGGCACCGCCGCCACCTGGGAGGGGCCCGACGACACCCGTTCGGCGTCAACCCGTGAGGCCGACGCCGTGTTCGACGTGCTGGCGTTCTACAACGCCAACCACACCAAGACCGGCACACCTCGCCACCGGCCGCACATCGAGGTGTCGATCAACGCCGACGACCTCGACGCCACGCGGTGCAGCGGCACGTCGAACGGCGAACCGCTCGGATTCGCCAGCACCGAAGCATTCATGTGTGATTCGACGATCCAACGATTCGTCACCAACGGATCCGTTCCGACCGACATCGGACGTGCCACCCGCACCGTTCCAGTCGACATGTTCCGTGCCGTCGCCAAACGGGACGGTGGATGCCGACACCCCGGCTGCAACCGCAGAGTCGCCTGGTGCGACGCACACCACATCAAGTTCTGGCGTCACGGGGGCTCGACCAGCGTCGACAACCTCGTGCTCCTGTGCGCCAGGCATCACCACCTGATCCACCGACCCGGCTGGCACCTGAAACTGCTCCCCGACGGCACCGTCGAGTTGACCGACCCCAACTGTCGCACCCGAACGAGCCAACCCCCGCCGGCCACCACGCGTCTCCGAACTTGAGCACCAGCCCGAGGTTGTTACGCGTCGATGCGTGCGGTGGCGTTGCCGGTGATCACGGGCTTGTCGTCCTGGTTGACGGTCGTGACCGAGAAGTCGGCGAAGTGCTCGCCATCGACTTCACGGATTGCTTCGACGGTGGCGGTGGCGGTCAACGTGTCGCCCGGCCAGACCTGGTTGACGAAGCGCACGCCGTACTTGGTCAGCCGACCGTTGCCGAACCAATCGGTGAGCAGCTTGCCGGTCGAGCCCATGCTCAACATCCCGTGGGCGAAGACCGAGGGATATCCGGCGACCTGGGTGACGTAGACCTCGTCGCTGTGGAGCGGGTTGTAGTCGCCGGAGGCCCCGGCGTACATGACGATCTGGGTGCGACTGATGTTGTCGAGCACGACCTCGGTGCGGCTCTCGCCGACCGTCAGTGTTGATGCGCTGAGTGCCATCGTGATCAGCCTTCCTGCTTGACGGCTTGCTCTGGCAGCACCGTGACGAAGCGGGCCGTGACCACGGGCTCGCCGGTGTCGGCGGTCACGTAGTCGATGAACTTCTCCTCGAACAACAACGTCCCGCCGCGCTTGGACTGCTTCTCCCACGTCTCACCATCGCGGGCATGGACCTTGAGCACCTCGCCAGCCTTCAATGGACGGTGGTACTCGAAGTGCTGCTCGGCATGCAGCCGTCCGGTGCTGTTGATCGCGGCGCCGCTCGGGGTGCGACCCGAACCGAACCACGGCTGACCCGGCTTGGGGCGCAGGATCGCCTCGGGATCGAACTGCGAACTCGCCATCGTGAACGTCGGCGGGGCGATCACGCCTCCGAACTCAGCGGCCTCCGGCGAGTCCGGATCGCAGTAGACCGGGTTCTCGTCGAAGATCGCACGGGCGAACATCAGGATGTGGGTTGCTTCAACGGGGAAGCGATCGACGGCCATGGATGGCGAACGTACCTGACACTTGTGTCAGAATGCGAACCGGACAGGTACACACTCGTCGATCTGAGGGGGATCCAAACCGTGTCAAAGCCACTCGAAGGGGTACGCATTCTGGAAGTCGCGGCGTGGACGTTCGTCCCCGCAGCCGGCGCCGTGCTCGCCGATCTCGGTGCCGAGGTGATCAAGGTCGAGCCTCCCACCGGAGATCCGCAGCGCGCCCTCAAGAACCTGCTCAACCTCGACAAGAACGGTCCCAACCCGTTCAACGAGGTGCCGAATCGCGGCAAGCGGAGCATCACGCTCGACCTCGCCAAGCCCGAGGGACGCGAGGCGCTGCTCAAGATCGCCGCCAACTGCGACGTCTTCGTGACCAGCTATCTGCCAGAGGTCCGCAAGAAGCTCCGGCTCGACGTCGACGACCTGCGCGCCGTCAACCCCAACATCATCTATGCCCGCGGCTCGGGATGGGGTAGTCAGGGCCCGATGGCGAACACCGGTGGGTACGACCTCGCCGCCGGTTGGGCGACGTCCGGCTTCGCAAAACGGATGCTCGACAGCATCAGCGACGATGCACCCCCATCCCAGCCGCCGGCGTTCTACGACCTGCAGGGTGGGAACACGCTGGCAGGGGCGATCGCGATGGCGTTGTTCAAGCGTGAGCGAACCGGTGAACCGTCGGTCGTCGACGTCTCGCTGATGTCCGTCGGGATGTGGGCGATGTCGCCCGACCTGGTCAGTGCCCCCTACCAGGACAAGCCGATGCTGCCGAACCGCGAGGCGCCCGGCAACCCACTCACCAACTGGTACCGGACCTCCGACAACCGTTGGCTGTACCTCGTGTTGCTCCAGGCCGACCGCTTCTGGGGCGAACTGTGCGGCGTGATGCAGGTACCCGAGCTCGAGCATGACGAACGGTTCGCCAACATGGGCGTCCGATTCGCAAACCGGGAGGAATGCGTGCGCGTGCTCGACGGCATCTTCGGATCGGCGACGTTGGACGAGTGGAAACGACGACTCGCCGACTTCACCGGCGTGTGGGCACCCGTGCTCGACGTCAAGGAAGTTCACGACCACGTACAGATCGAACCCAACGGGATGCTGCCGAAACTGACCGACAACGACGGCATCGAGTTCCGGATCGTCGCCACACCGATGTCGTTCGACGACCAACCGACCGTCCCACAAGGCGCCGCCCCTGAACTCGGGCAAGACACCGAGTTGATCCTGATGGATGCCGGCCTCGACTGGGACGAGATCAGCGCGTTGCGTGAGACCGGGGCGTTGGGCTGACCCGCCTCGCTACCGGTCCTTGGTGAGCAGCATGCAGCCACCGAGTGGGCCGCCGCCGGCGCCGACAAGAGCGACTTCAGCGCCCTCCACCTGGCGGCCTGTCGCTTCGCCACGCAGTTGGGCGCAGGCTTCGTACAGGTAGCCGTAGCCGTGCAGTCGGCCACCGGAGAGTTGGCCACCGTTGGTGTTCAGCGGCACCTCGCCGCCCAAGCCGATCCGGGCTTCACCGGCTTCCAGCCACGGCCCGGCTTCACCTTTCGGGAAGAAACCGAATGCCTCCAGCCACGTGATCGTGAGGAACGAGAACCCGTCGTACGTCTGCACCGTGTCGACGTCATCGACCGTCAAGTCGGTACGCGCCCACATCATCGGGGCACAGTCGTGGGCTGCGGTTTCGGTCAGATCGGCGCGCTGGTCCCACGAGTTGCGGCCGGTCAGCGCGGAACCGATCGCCTCGATCCGAACGACCTGCTTGAGATCGGGCGCAGCGTCGGCTCGCGAGATGATCACCGCACATGAACCATCACACGGAATGTCACAGTCGAACAGCCCGAGCGGGTACGACACCATCCTGGCGTTCAGGTAGTCGTCCATCGTGAGCGGGTCGCGGAAGATCGCCTTGTCGTAGAGCGCCGCATGGCGACGCTGGTTGAGCGGGATCTGCCCGAGTTGTTGGCGGGTCAGCCCGTAGTCGTGCATGTAGCGCTGGGCGTACACACCGACCCAGTTCGCCGCCGACACGGCCTGGAACGGGACCATCCATTGCATCGCCCCACCGACTCGCGTTCCACCGGAACCGACGACGCTGGCCCGACGCTGGGCGGTCTGCGCCGACGACTCCGTGACCGTGCGGAACACGAGGACGTGATTGGCGAGGCCGGCGGCAACAGCGGCGACGGCGTTGAACACCGCCCCCAGCTGCGCGGGGACCTCACCTCCTCCCGAGAACCAGTTGAGCCTGAGGCGCAATGCATCTTGCACATCGGTGATACCGCACGGCGACATGCCGGGTGAGGAATCGACGAGACCCGGGTAGGTGGCCAGGCCATCGATGTCGTCGCGGCTCAACCCCGCATCCTCGATCGCCTGCAACGCCGCCTCGACGGTCAGCGACAACCCGGTGCGGCCGAGTTTACGACCGACGACCGAGCGCCCGATCCCGGAGATCACGGCATCGCGTTCGCCGATTCGTTGGCCGAGGTAGCGGCTCGTGCTCATGATCCGACCGGGCGAAACAGCGGCAACCACACGTCGTCGGCAACCTGTTCGAAGCTGACGATGACCGGCATGCCGATCGACACATCGGTCGCTGCCACCCCGACCAGCCGGGTCGTCAGCTGTACCCCTGGCGCATCGTCGACGGTGACGACGGCGAGGACGTACGGCACCTCCATGTCGGGTGCCCAAGGCTGCACGTTGACCGTGAAACCGGCAACCCGGCCGCGTCCCGACGTGGCCTCGGGGCCGACATCCATCGAGAGGCAATCCGGGCAGACCGGCGACGGCGGGTGGAAGAACGTTCGACACTGGCGACAGCGATGAATCCGCAACTCGCCGTCGGCACCTCCTCCCCAGAAACCGGCCGTGTCGTCGGTGATCTCGGGTAATGGCTGCAAGCTCATCGTCGAACCTCCATGGTGACGAAATCGGTGATCACGTGATCGGTCATCGCAGCAGGTTCTCCTGCACCAGCGAGGCGCCGAGCCGTCCGTCTCGGTCGCGTAGTGAGCCGTGGTAGACCCCACGTCCCCTGACGGCAGATGCCGGCCACATGTCGAGACGGATCCAGTCGTGCACGTCGAGCGACTGTTGGAACCACATCGCGTGATCCAGGCTCGGCCCGCCAACCCCCACTGCCGGGTCGAGGATCTGGCCGAATCCGCTCCCGAGATCGGACATGTAGGTGAGCGCGGCGGCATTCGTCAACGGGTCGTCCGGAAGCCCGTCGGGGACCCGCACCCACACTGCGTCCGGGTGCAGCTGACGCCCCTGATCCTCACGAAACGTCGTGATCTGGCGAACCTCGAGGTGCGAGTCGATCGGGTATGACGTGCACGTCGCCGGTTCCGGGGCGACGATCGGGTGACGAGGCAGATGGTCCAAGGCGGGAGGTGTTTCGCCCTGGCAGAACGAGGTCAGCATCGAAAAGATCACCCGACCATTCTGAATCGCGGAAACGTGGCGCGCCGAGAACGAGCGACCATCGCGATCGTGGTCGACTCGGAAGTCGATCTTTCGATCGATGTCGCCGACGCGTAAGAAGTACCCGTGCAGCGAATGCGGTCTGCGGCCCTCGGGAATCGTTCGCCCAGCAGCGATCAACGACTGCGCGGCAACCTGGCCGCCATACAGTTTCGGCCACCCAGGGACCGGTTGTCGCAGCCTTCCGACGAACCAACTGACGTCATCGTCGCTGGATACTTGCTCCAGCTCGAATAGCGAACGAAGGTCCGAGGCATGCAGATCGCCGTCGGTTGTCGTCGCTTCTACCATGTCGCTCCCTGACCTCGGTGACTAGTCTGACACGAACGTCAGATTCTGATCTGATCGACCGTCGACAGCAGGGGAAGATGGGCACAGGCAACAAGAATGCGGTGGTGACCGAGGCTGCAGTGACCGACCAGCAGGCGTTCACCCGACGAACCAGCTACGGGCCGAGCAGCCCGGTGATCGGCAGCCGGGGCGCGCAGACACGGCAGCAGGTGATCGACGCCGCCTTGGAGTGCTTCACCGAGCACGGTTTCCACGGCACGGCCGTCGATGACATCGCCGTGCGCGCCGAGACGTCGCGGGCAACCGTCTACCAGTACTTCGAGAGCAAGGAGGCCGTCTTCATCGAGTTGATGAATGCCTCCGGCGCCGCACTTCAGAGCCTGAATCGCGCACTCGGCGAACTTGGGCCGACGACTGCCGGTTACCGCAACCTGCATCGTTGGTTGCAGGAGTGGTCGTGGAACTTCGACCGGTATGCGGCGATGTACATCGAGTGGGCCAACGTCAATTCCCAGAAGACGGAGTTGCGCCCGCGGATCATCGCCTTCGTCGACAGTCACACGAAGCGATTCTCGGAACGACTGATCGCCGCCGGCTCGGACCCCGGGGAGGCGCCGACATCGGCGTTGCTGGTGCTGGCGATGGCATCGCGTTTCAACTACATCCGCCACGTCTACCGACCGAGCACGCCCGACGATCAACTGGTGCGGAGCCTGGCCTCGGCGCTCCAGTTGTTCCTCTTTCCGGACACACCGGTGTCCGTCTTGGCAGATCGGTCAACGCCGGTCGAGTCGGACGATTCGAACCGCGAACCAAGCAAGACCGTCGGCGGTCCACTGGCAACGTTGACGACTCGGAAAACGGTTCCAGCTTCGAAGTCGTTCGAGGGGCTCAGCCCGAAAGCGGCCAAGACCGTTCGTGAGCTGCTCGATGCGGCAGGTCGGGTGTTCGCGATGCGTGGCTACGACGCCGCCAACATCGACCACATCGTGACCGAGGCCGGTCTCGCCCGCGGGACGTTCTATCGGTACTTCGACAACAAACTCGAGCTGATCACGGCGCTCGCCGAGGAAGCGGCGGCAGCGATGTGCCCGATCTTCGAGGAGTTCGAGAAGTTCGGCGATCACGTCGATCGTTCCGAGTTGACTGCCTGGCTGCACCGCTTCCTCGACCTGCACAAGCGGTACGCGGGCGTGACGCGGGCGTGGACCGAGCAGTTTCCGATCGACCCACCCGTTCTGGCGCCTGCCGCCGATGTCGTCGACGCCATCAGTCGCGCCGTTGCGGCGACGTTCGGGCCGCCGCGCCCCTACGTGCTCGGGCGCGGCGCTGCGGTGATGATGCTCTCGAGTCTGTTGGAGCACTTCCCGAACGAGGGTCTCGGCGCCAAGCACGAACCGACCGATCAGCAGATCGTCGACGCCCAGGCCCGCTTCATCGAGCGCGTGCTGCTGCCGCGCTGATCAGCAACATCGACCGGGGAGAGCGCCGCTACTCGGCCGCCAGCTCCCGCGGTTTCTTGCCCTGTTCCATCAGTCGCTGTCGCACGGCGCGGGCGTCAGAGGTGCCCTCCATGATCGACATCACGTCGGCCGAGAGTTGCAGGTGCTGCCGCATCCCCATCTGCTCCCATGCCCGGATCAACAGCGACTTGGTTCCCATCAGGGTCGACAACGGAGCGCGGGCGATGTTGGCGGCCATCGCCTCGACCGCCGCCTCCAACTCGTCGCCGGGGACGACTTTGTTGACCAACCCGAATCGCAACGCCTCGTCGGCGGTCAGCGTCTGCGCCGTGTAGAGGTACTCGGCGGCCCGCTTGCGATTCATGAACGTCCACGGTTCGACCATCGTCTCACCACCGGGGAATCCGAGCCCCTGTACGAGTGGCATCTGGAAGTAGGCGTCGTCGCTGGCGATCGTGATGTCGGGCAGGTACGCCCAATAGGTGCCGCCGCCGATGCAGTAGCCGTGGACCTGAGCGATCATCGGTTTCGGGAATTCGAAGAACTTGAGCGTCGGGCCTAGGAACAGATCACGGCTGCCGATCCAGTTCGACCCGATTCCTTCCTGCGAGCGTTGGAATTCGGGATATGTGTCGGGGCCGGACATCGCGTGACCGGCACAGAAGCCCTTCCCGTTGGCTTTGAAGATCAGCACCTTGACGTCGTAGTCGTGCTGCGCCAACTCCAACGCCTGGTCGACCTGCCACACCAACTCGGATGATTGCGAGTTGGCCTTCTCCGGCCAATTCAGGATCACGCGGGCGATCGAGCCATCCTTCTCGTAGATCACTTTGCCAAGATCACGCGACTCCATGGTGCTCCCCGGAAGATCTCCCAACTTGACGGATGTGTCAGTTTCGCTGCACGATAGCCCACCGACCCTTCGAGCACGATGGAGCACCCAATGGACCAACCGGCCCCTCCGCCACTTCCCGATGATCCGTTGACGGCGTTCTTCTGGGAGGGTGCTCGCCATCACGAGCTGCGGATTCAACGCTGCCAGTCGTGCGGTACGTACATCCATCTGCCACGACCGGTCTGCCGGAACTGCCAGTCGTTCGACCTCGCCGGCGAGAAGGTGTCCGGGAGGGCCACGCTGTACAGCTTCACCGAGACGTACAAGGCGTTTCACCCGTTCTTCGTCTCGCGAGTGCCCTACCTCGTGGCGACGGTGGCGCTGGTCGAACAACCTCAACTGCACCTGCTCTCGATGCTGGTCGGTATCGACGAGCCTGATGTTCGGATCGGGATGGAGCTCGACGTCGGTTTCGAGGAATTCGCCGACGGCTACGTCGTTCCGGTCTTTCATCCAGCAATCGTGGGGGCCGCGTCATGAGCAACTCGGTCATGAGCAAATCGTCAGGTCGTCGCGTGGCGATCGTCGGCGTCGGGTACTCCGACGTCGGTCGCAACACCGGCTTGAGTGAACGACAACATGCCGCCCAGGCGGCAGTCCGTGCGCTCGACGACGCCGGCCTCCAGGCGAAAGACATCGACGGGGCGTCGACGTGGGGCGGTGACGCCGTCGACTTCGGGTGGATGCTCGGATTCGATCGGCTGCAGTGGAGCCTCAACGTCGGCGTCGCTCCGGCCTTCATCACCCCCGCTTACCACGCCGCTCAAGCAGTGGCCGCCGGCCACGCCGAAACCGTGATGTCGTTCCGGATCATGATGCAGCAGCCACCCAGTGCAGCCCTCGCAGCCGGGACCGCGGTGCTCGGCGCCCCGAGCCCGGGTGACACCCAGTTCCAGCATCCATTCGGTGTGTTCAGCCCGACGCAATGGGCCGGGTTGTTGATGCAGCGCTACATGTACGAAACCGGTGCCACCGAGGAGCACTTCGCGGCGTTTGCCGAAGTGCAGCGCGAATGGGCGCTGATGAACGACAACGCGTTGCAGAAAGGCCCGCTCAGCGCCGCCGACTACTTGGCCTTGCCGTACATCACGAAACCATTGCGGATCCTCGACTGTGACTATCCGTGCGACTCCGGCTCTGCGGTGATCTTCACGACCGAGGAGCGCGCTCGCGATCTCAAGCAGCCGGCCGTGTTCGTCGAGGCGTCGGCGCTGTCGGCAATCCACGACATGAACTTCGAGGTGCTCCCCGACATGGTCAGAACGGCACCGGTGCACTGCGCCGAGTTGTTGTGGAAGCGCTCCGACCTGCAGCCGTCCGATGTCGACACGGCGCATCTCTACGACGGCTTCAGCGTGATCACGCTGCAGTGGCTCGAAGCGCTCGGTCTGTGCGGCCCCGGCGAGGCCGCCGACTTCGTCAAGGAGGGCAACACCCGCCCTGGTGGCAAGATGCCGACCAACACCGACGGCGGGGCGATCAACGTCGGCCGACGACATGGGGCCAACTTCTGCATCGAAGCCGTCAGGCAGTTGCGCGGCGAGTGCGGTCAGCGGCAGGTGCCCGGCGCAGAGGTCAGCGTGTGGGCCAACGCGGTCGGCATGTTCGGCGGGGCGATGCTGCTGACGAACCGCTAGTTCGCAGCGTGATGTGACACGCTTGACGGATATGTCAACGCAGGTTCCTGGACGCCTGGCCGGCAAGGTCGCGATCGTCACCGGTGCCGGACGCGGGATCGGGCGAGCGATTGCGATTGCACTCGCGCGCGAGGACGCCGCCATCACCGTCTCGTCGCGCACGGCCAGTACGGTCGAATCGGTCGTCGGCGAGATCACGGCTCTTGGCGGCCGGGCAACCGGGGTGACGTGCGACGTCGGATCACGCCCCGACGTCGACGCCATGATCGCGCGCACGATCGAGGAGTTCGGCGCCGTCGACATCCTCGTCAACAACGCCCAGGGCTTCGGGACGGCCGAACAGCCTGCGGGTTCGCCCGGCTACATCCCGATCGAATCATTCCCCGACGACACGTGGGACTACACCTTCCAAACCGGCGTCAAGGGCACGTTGTACGGCATGCAGGCGGTGTTTCCGCACATGCGCGAGCGAGGCGGCAAGATCATCAACTTCGGCTCGGGCAACGGTGTCACGGCGATGAAGGGCACCGTTGCCTACAACGCCAACAAGGAAGCCATTCGAGCGCTCACCCGCACGGCCGCCAACGAGTGGGGCAAGTACGCGATCTGCGTCAACGTGTTGGTTCCGACGATCGTCACCGACTCTGCGCGTGATTTCCTCGAGGCCCGCCCCGGCATCGAGGAGAAGCTGATCGCCGGAATTCCGCTGCGTCGGATGGGCGACGTCGATCGCGACA
Organism: Ilumatobacteraceae bacterium; assembly: GCA_043773365.1. GTDB lineage: Bacteria > Actinomycetota > Acidimicrobiia > Acidimicrobiales > Ilumatobacteraceae > Ilumatobacter. The sequence continues at coordinate 29,000 of JAYVFI010000088.1, read as the reverse complement.
TCGGGCCGGTCGCCGTGTTTCTCGCCAGCAGCGATTCAGATTTCATGACGGGGCAGACGATTCACGTCGACGGTGGCCAGATCCTTCACGCTTAGGACCCGCCGGTTGGTCTCCGATACTGTCCGATCTCGGGGTTGACGAAATCGTCAAGTGGAGCAGTCGAGGGGGTTCGCGTTTGAAGCCGAGCAAGTTCAACTATCACGCTCCGCAACGTGTCGACGAGGTCGTCGGCCTGCTCGCCGAGCACGGCAGTGACGCCAAGGTGCTGGCCGGTGGGCAGAGCCTGGTTCCGATGATGTCGTTCCGGCTGGCGACGGTCGAGCATCTGATCGACATCAACACGGTTGCCGGACTCGACACGATCGAACGCGTCAACGGCTCGTTGCGAGTCGGTGCGCTCGTGCGTCAATCGGTCGCCGAGCACGATCCAGGCGTTGCCACCGATGCGCCGCTCGTCGCCAGGGCGCTCCCGTACATCGGCCACTTCCAGATCCGCAACCGAGGAACGATCGGTGGCTCGATCGCCCACGCCGACCCGGCCTCTGAACTGCCCGCGGTGGCGCTCGCGCTGGGCGCCACGATGGAGGTCGACGGACCCGGCGGGCGCCGTGAGATCGGCGCCGAGGATTTCTTCGAGTCGACCTGGACGACGACGCTCGGTGAGGACGAATTGCTGACGGCGATCCGGTTTCCGGTGTGGTCGGGCCAAACCGGTTTCGCGGTCGAGGAAGTCGCCCGCCGCCACGGTGACTTCGCGTTGGTCGGAGCCGTTGCCGGCGTCGAACTCGACGGCGACACCGTCGTCCGGGCTGCGATCGGGCTGTTCGGCGTCGCCAGCACCCCGATCCGGGCAACCGCTGCAGAACATGCGTTGTTCGCGGCGGGAGCCAACGCCGACTTGACCAGCGTTGGAGTGGAAGCGGCCGCCGAACTCACGCCCGCCGCCGACCTGCACGCGTCAGGCGACTACCGCAAACGGGTCGCCGCCGTCGTCGTCCGCAGAGCCCTAGAAAAAGCAATCAACGAGGCACGGTCGTGAACGAGCAGCGAGGGAAGCGCCAGCGACGAGCTGCACGGAGGGAGCAGCCGAAGCGCAGCGGCGGCCAGTCCCGACCATCAAGAGAGGCGAGGTCATGAGAGTTCTCAGCAGTGAATTGATCAACATCTCGGTCACGGTCAACGGCAGGGTCCGTTCCGTCTCGTGCGAGCCCCGCAAGCTGCTTTCGGATGTGTTGCGTGAGGACCTCAACCTGACCGGCACGCACATCGGGTGCGAGCACGGTTCCTGCGGGGCCTGTACGGTGATGCTCGACGGGGCCGCCGTGCGTTCGTGCCTGGTGTTCGCCGTCCAGGCCGGCGGGCACGAGATCACGACGGTGGAGGGGATCGCCAACCCGGACGGCTCGTTGAGTGCGGTCCAGGAGGCGATGCAGGACTGTCACGGACTGCAATGCGGATTCTGCACGCCGGGGATCGTCGTCTCGCTGACCGCCTACCTGCGTGACCACGACCAGCCGACCGACGAGGCACTCCGTGACGCCCTGTCGGGCAACCTGTGTCGTTGCACCGGCTACCAGGGAATCGTCAACGCCGCCCGCCAAGCCGCCGGAACAGCGAGGCCAGGATGAACGCTCCAGCTACAACATCGTCATTCCCCCCATCCGCCGCCGGTCGCTACGTCGGCCAATCGGTCAAGCGGCGCGAGGACCCGCGCCTGTTGACCGGCCACGGCCGATACGTCGACGACATCCAACTCCCCGGCATGCTGCACGCCACGTTCGTGCGTTCCAACAACGCCAGGGGTCGGATCGTGAGCGTCGACACGACCGAGGCGCTGCGAGTGCCGGGGGTCGAGGCGATCTACACCGCCGCCGACCTCAATCCACTCGGTCAGCAGTTCTGGCACACGATGCTCGGACCGCCGATCGAGATGGGCGGGCAAACGCTGTACCCGCCCGGTTCGGTGCTCGCCCAAGACGATGTCCGATACGTCGGCGATCCGATCGCGATCGTGATTGCCACGTCGCGATACATCGCCGAGGACGGAGCCGACCTCGTGGCGGTCGAGATCGAAGCGCTGCCACCCGTGCTCGACGTCCGGACGGCGCTCGCCGACCCCACCAACCTGGTGCACCGGGAGCTGACCACCAACAGCACATCCGACATGCCGATGCCGGAGATCCCCCCACTGGAGGACGCCTACGCCAACGCCGCCCACGTCGTCAGCCGGACATTCATCGAAGCACGCTGCGCCAACGTCCCGATGGAGCCGCGCGGTCTGATCGTCCAGCACGACCCGTACGCCGGTGATCTCCAGATCTGGGTGGCGACCCAGTCGGTCCATGAGGTCAAGGCGCATGCCTCGCGCCTCACGGGCGTCTCCGAGTCACATGTGCGAGTGATCGCCAACGACGTCGGTGGGGGTTTCGGTCTCAAGATGATGTCGACCCGCGACGAGTCGGCGATCATCGTCGCCGGGTTCAAGCTCGGCGGGCCCCCGCTGAAGTGGATCGAGGACCGCCGCGAGAACCTGTTCGCCGCCAACCAGGCACGGTCGGAGGAAATCGAAGCGTCGATGGCGTTCGATGCCGACGGCAAGATGCTCGGCGCCAAGGTGCACTTCATCGAAGAGGTCGGCGCCTACCCGGCTGGTGGCGGCGCAACCGGCTCGTTGGCGATGGGGATCTATCCCGGCCCGTATCGACTCTCGATGCTGGCGCCCGCCAGCACCGCCGCCTTCACCAACACGGTCGGCAAGCAGGCCTACCGCGGGCCGTGGGCGATGGAGACGATCGCTCGCGAGCAACTGCTCGACTGTGCCGCCCGCGAGATCGGGATCGAACCGCTCGAGCTGCGACGCCGCAACATCATCCAGCAGGCCGACTTGCCATACACCACGGCAACGATGCTGGAGTACGACCACATCTCGCCGTCGGAGACGCTCGAGCAGGCGGCCGGGATGATCGGCGCCGAGGCGTTCCGAGTCGAGCAGGCCGCGGCCCGCGCCAAGGGGCGCCTGATCGGACTCGGGATGAGCGTGTACACCGAACCATCGGCGATCGCTTTCGGGATCCTGTCGAGCGACGTGGCGATCTTGAAGATGGACGTCTCCGGCAAGGTCCAGGTGGCGATGGGCACCGGCAACCACGGTCACAGCCTCGAGACGACGATCCCGCAGATCGTCGCCGAACATCTCGGCTGCGACATCGACGATGTCGTGCTCGTCCAGGGCGATACCCACACCTCGCCAACGGGCCCTGGCACGGGAGGCAGTCGCAGCGCGGTGATCGCCGGCGGTGCCGCTCAGACGGCGGCGGTCGAGCTCAAGGACAAGCTCGTCAAGATCGCCGCCCACCTGTTGGAGGCCAACCCCGCCGACCTCGAGGTGGCGAACAGCGTGGTGTCCGTGAAAGGCACGCCGCAGGCGGCGATCCCGTTTGCGGCGCTGGCACTTACGGCCCTCTTGGCCCCCGACACGTTGCCGGACGGTGTCGAGGTCGGGCTCGAGGTCAAGGCTCGTTTCAGACCACCCGGGATGTTCACCTGGTCGAACGCATCACACGCCTGCATCGTCGAAGTCGACGCGGAAACGGGGATCGTCAAGATCCTGCGCTATGTCGTCTCGGAGGACTGCGGTCGAATGATCAACCCGATGGTCGTCGACGGGCAGATCGCGGGCGGCGTCGTGCAGGGCATCGGCAACGTGCTGTTCGAGCATCTCGCCTACGACGAGGCGGGCAATCCGCTGGCCACATCGTTCATGGACTACCTGTTGCCGTCCGCCCCGGAAATCCCCGACTTCGAGTTCGGTCACATCGAGACGCTGTCGGCATCGCTCGGTGGCTACAAGGGAATGGGCGAAGGCGGAGCGATCGGTGCCCCACCGGCGGTGGCCAACGCAATCAACGACGCGCTTGCCCACCTCGGCATCGAGTTGACCGAGTTCCCGTTCAGCCCGAATCGCATACTCGCAGCCATCATCACGTCGGAAGGGAAGTGAACATGTGGGATCTCACCGGCAAAGTCGCGATCGTCACCGGTACGGCACCGGGCGGGATCGGCGAGACCTATGCCCAACATCTGGCCAACGCCGGTGCAGCCGTGGTGTGCGCCGACATCAACGGCGACGGCGCCCAAGCGGTCGCCAAGTCGATCGTCGACGTGGGTGGCAAAGCGGTCGGGATCCAGGTCGACATCGTCTCCGACGACTCGGTCAAGGCGATGGTCGATCTCGCTGTCAGCGAATTCGGGGGAGTCGACATCCTCGTCAACAATGCCGCGCTGATGGCTCAACTGGTGATGTCTTCGGCAATGGACTACACCCGCGAGTTGTGGGACCTGGCATTCGCCGTCAACGTCACCGGGTCGTGGAACTGCGCCCGTGTGGTCGCCCCGATCATGGCGGCACGCGGCGGCGGTCGGATCATCAACCAAGCGTCGAGTGGTGCCTTCCCGGCCGAGAGCGTGTACGGGATCACGAAGCTGGCTGTGATCGGTCTGACGACGACGTTGGCGCGCGAGCTCGGACCGATGAAGATCGCCGTCAACTGCATTGCACCGGGAGCAACGGCCAGTACTGCCGGCACGATGCTGACCCCGCGGGGTTCCCCGTACCGCGAGTTCGTCGAGCAGGCGGCATGCCTGCACGGCGTCGGTGAGCGTGAGGAACTGTGCGGCGCGCTGATGCTGTTCGCCGCCCCAGCCGGTAGCTGGATCACCGGTCAAGTGATCAACGTCGACGGCGGCGTGATCCGTCGGCCCTGAGGCGCCCACTCGGCTCGATCCCCGGTCTAGACTCTTGCGTCGTGGCACCTCCGAAGCACAAGACTGGTGGCGGTCGTACGACTGCCAAGGGCACTCGGCCTGGCGAACAGAAGTACGCCAACCCGGAGGTCAACAAGGTCGGCGTGCATTCGTCGTCGCGCTACACGCCGCCCGTGCCGACCGAGGTCAAGATCGGTAAGCCGTGGGTGCCGTACTTGATGGTGACGTTGTTCCTGGCGGGAATGGTCGTGATCATCCTGCGCAACCTGGTGTTCAGTGGCAACAACTGGCTCACCCTGGCCGGGCTCGGATGCATCATGGGCGGGCTCTTCACCGCCACCAAGTGGCGTTGAGGCGCACCACACAAAAACAGTGTTACTATCCACACGCCTCAAATCACAGGCGTGAGGTTTGCCCCAGACTTATCCACAGCTCTGTGGAAACTCAGTCGTACAGCGGCGCAACCACGATCATGTCCTCGAGGCAGTGCCTCGGCGGGGGCGGATCCTGATCAGGAGCGAGTGTCAACTTCAGCTCCACACCGCAGACATCGCAGCGATACCTGACGTTCACCTTGCGCAACTCACCGGCGGGTGGAGGCTCCGAGATGGGCTGCGCCATCGAGCGCATCATCCCCATCCCGGCCCGCCAGATCACGACGCCGAGCAACAGGCCACACAGGATCCACACAACCCCACCGGCCGACATCGCGATCACTCCCCCATCCTACAGCCACTTATCCCCAGCCCCTGTGGACGTGGATAACCGCTGATCAGGTGGGTCAGCCGAGGCGTTCGATGATCGTCGCGTTGGCCATCCCGCCGCCTTCACACATCACCTGAAGGCCGTAACGGCCGCCCGTGCGTTCCAGTTCGTTGAGCAGCGTGGTCATCAAGCGGCTGCCCGACGCGCCGAGCGGATGGCCGAGCGCGATCGCCCCACCGTTGACGTTGACCCTCGACATGTCGGGGTGGCACTCCTGCTCCCAAGCCAACACGACGGAGGCAAACGCTTCGTTGATCTCGATCAGGTCGATCTCGTCGATCGTCAAGCCCGCTCGAGCGAGAACCTTGGCAGTCGCCGGAATCGGTGCGGTCAGCATCAGCCGTGGGTCGGCGCCGGCAAGCGCGAACTCGACGAAGCGAGCACGCGGGGTCAGGCCGAGCGCAACCGCTTGCTCCTCGCTCATGATCAACAGCGCCGATGCACCGTCGGTGATCTGGGAGGAATTGCCGGCGGTGACACGACCGCCGTCGGCTTCGGATCGGAACGCCGGCTTGAGTTTGGCGAGCGTTTCCATCGTCGTCTCGCGGAGGCCCTCGTCGCGGGTGACGATCGCCCCATCGGCGCCGAGCACGGCGTGGATCTCGCGCTCGAAACGGCCTTCGGCGGTCGCCACCGCGGCGCGCTGTTGACTGAGCACCCCGAACCGATCGAGATCGTCGCGGGTCAAATTCCACTGGTCGGCGATCAGTTCGGCGGAGATCCCCTGCGGAACGAGGCCACCTTGGTCGGCGTAGCGGGCACCGATCTGCGGGCCGAACGGGTACCCGAATTTGCCGTCTGCCATCGACGACCCCATCGGGACGCGGGTCATCACTTCGACGCCGCCGGCGACGACCACATCGTAGGCTCCGGCGATCACGCCCTGGGCCGCGAAATGGGCGGCCTGCTGGCTGGAGCCGCACTGGCGGTCGATCGTGGTGCCCGGAACGGTCTCCGGCCATCCGGCAGCGAGGACGGCATTGCGGGCAACGTTCACCGCTTGCTCACCGACCTGCATCACGCACCCGAGCACGACGTCGTCGACGAGGCCGGGGTCGAGGTGATTGCGGGTCTGTAGCGATCGCAGCACTTCGCCTGCGAGGTCGACCGGATGCCAGTCCTTCAACTTCCCGTTGCGTTTACCGCAGGGCGTTCGGATGGCATCGACAATCACGGCGGTCTTCATCTCGGCAGTCTGCACGCAATCAGCGGGCCAGGCGAAACCGGAGGCACTACTCGATGCCGGCGTTTTGCGCGAGACTGGTGCCATGACCAATCGCTCTTCGATCGCGGACATCCAGGCGCGTAGTGCCGGCGCAACCGTGCCGATGAAGTTCATCGAGCTCGTCGCTGCGAGCCCACAGTTGAAGTTGCTCAACTCGATGAGCGAAGGTGGCGGCTGGACGACGTTCACCGCCGCCGACGTCCGTGATCTCACCGCTCGATTCGCCGCCGGCCTGCAGGCCGCCGGCCTCGGAGCCGGGGACCGGGTGCTCTTGATGATGCGCAACCGTCCCGATTTCCATTGGATCGACCTGGCCGCCCAGTTCCTGCGGGCGACGCCGGTTTCGATCTACAACTCGTCGTCACCGGAGGAGATCCAATACCTCTCGGAACACGCCGAGGCAGAGCTGGCGATCGTCGAGAACGAGAAGTTCCTCGATCGGATGCTGACGGTGCGCGACCAATTGCCCCATCTGCGCCAGATCTACGTGATCGATCCGCCGGATGGTGAGCTGCCCGACGGCGTTCTGCCGGCCAGCGCGCTGATCGACTTCGGCGCCGCCGACCTCGATGCCATGGCGGCGGCGACGTCGCCGGACGACCTTGCGACCCTGATCTACACGTCGGGAACGACCGGACCGCCGAAGGGCGTGATGATCAGCCAGGCCAACGTCATCTACACCGTCGACTCGCTCCAGGAATGCATCGACGACCTCGATTTCGCGGGCTGGCGAGTCGTGTCGTACCTGCCGATGGCACACATCGCCGAACGGACCACGAGTCACTACCAGACGTTGATTGCCGGGCTCGAGGTGTATTGCTGCCCCGACGCCAACCTGCTCTCCGGCTATCTCAAAGAGGTCCATCCACAGATCATCTTCGGCGTGCCGAGAGTCTGGGAGAAGATCTACGCCAGCGTGAATGCAGCGCTTTCGGCTGATCCGAGCAAGAAACAGCAGTTCGACGATGGCGTCGCGGCGGCGATCGAGATCAAACGTGCCGAGCGGGCGGGCACGGTGACCGACGAACAGCTCGACACCTGGAAGTTCTTGGACACGGTTGCATTTTCGGCAGTTCGCGGCCTGGTCGGCCTCGACGAGGTCAAGGTTGCGATCACCGGGGCGGCACCGATCCCTGCGCAGATCCTGGAGTGGTTCGGCGCAGTCGGAATTCCGCTGTCGGAGATCTATGGGTTGTCCGAGACGACCGGTCCGATGACGTTCTCGCCGAACGCCAACCGACCGGGTTACGTCGGTCAGGCAATTCCTGGCTGCGAGGTGGCACTGGCAGAAGACGGCGAAGTGATCTGCCGCGGCGGAAACGTGTTCGAGGGATACCTCAGCCAACCCGACAAGACGGCCGAGGCGCTGGTCGACGGATGGTTTCATTCCGGCGACATCGGGGTGTTCGACGACGATGGTTATCTCAAGATCGTCGACCGCAAGAAGGAGTTGATCATCACCAGCGGCGGCAAGAACATCAGCCCGTCCAACCTCGAAGCCTCGCTCAAGATGATCCCGCTGGTCGGCCAGGCCTGTGCAATCGGTGACGCCAGGAAGTTCTGTTCGGCCCTGTTGGTGCTCGATCCCGAGGCCGCCGCAGTGTGGGCCCGGCGAAACGGGAAGGAAGGCGCCAGCATTGCCGAACTGGCCGCCGACCCTGACGTGATCGCCGCCGTGCAAGCAGGAGTCGAGGACATCAACGAACAATTCGCCCAAGTCGAACAGATCAAGCGGTTCGTGCTGTTGGGAGAGGACTGGCTCCCCGACAGCGACGTCCTCACGCCGACCAGCAAGCTCAAGCGACGCGGGATCCACGCTCGGTACGCCGCAGAGATCGAGAGCATGTACGCCTGAAGATCAGTCTGGCCGCAGCGAGTTGTCGAGCAGGCGATTGACGTTGGCCAGAGCGGTGATCTGACGGTCGTCGAGCAGCCCTGCGAACCTGGCTTGGAGGGCGCGGCGGTAACTGATGTTCATCTCTCTCCACAGCGCACGGCCGCGTTTGGTCAACTCGACTTCGACGGCGCGGTGGTCATCGGGATCGACGTCGCGGTGACGCCTCACCCAGCCCTCTTCCTCCAGACGATCGAGGCGACGACTCAAGCTCGACGGTGGTATCCGCATCATCGTCGCCACATCCTGAGGTCGGGCACGTCCCCCCAACATCCGCAGCGTCGCCAAGACGTCGAACCAACCGAGCGGCACCGCCCACTCGTCGCGGAGATCCTCGTCGATCCGACGGGTGATCTCGACCGTGATCGATTGCAGGTCACGCCACGCGCCGACCCGCGTGGCGTCAAGTCGTGGCACGCGGGAGGCCCGAACCGTCTATGCAGTTGCCTTGAGAGCCGACGCGAAGGCATGTACGGCTTCGTCGATCTCCGACGCCGTCACCACCAACGGCGGCATCCACCGGATGATGTTGCCGTAGGTGCCGGCATTCATCAGGATCAAGCGACCCTCGGTCAAGCAGTGCGAGATCACCTTCGGAACTCGCGATCCGTCGGCGAAACTCGTGCCGACCATCAAGCCGGGACCGCGGACCTGGTTGATCACGGGGTGGTCGGCTTGCAAGGCCGTGATCCCCTCACGCAGTTGCTCGCCGCGCGCCCTGACGTTGGCCAGGAACGCCGGATCGCTCATCACCTCGATCGTCGCCAACGCTGCTGCGCAGCCGATCGGGTTTCCGCCGTACGTGCCGCCGTGGCTGCCCTTCGGCCATTTGTCATCCAGTTCACGGCGCGTACCCAACGCCGAGAAGGGGAAGCCGGAGGCGATCCCCTTGGCCATGCAGATGATGTCGGGCTGGAGGTCGTAATGGTCGACCGCGAACCATTCCCCGGTCCGCCCGAAACCCGATTGGACCTCGTCGGCGATGAACAAGATCCCGTGCTGCCGGCAGCGAGCGGCAATCCCTTCGATAAAATCCTTCGGCGCCTGCATGTAGCCGCCCTCGCCGAGCACCGGTTCGATGATCACGGCCGCTGTTTCGGACGGTGCCGTCTGCGCCAACAGGAGGTGGTCGAAACCGCGTAACGCGGCGGCAACCTCGGCGTCCTGGTCGGCGGCAAGTGGATCGGGGAACGGGGCCACGAACACACCGCTGGGCAACGGCGCGTGCCCGGCCCGGTAACCCGTCTTCGAGGTGGTCATCGCCATCGCCATGTGGGTGCGGCCGTGGAACGATCCGGAGAACACCACGATGTGCGGACGCCCAGTGGCCTGCTTCGCCAACTTGACGGCGGCCTCCGTGATCTCGGCGCCCGAGTTGGCGAAGAAGAACGTGTCGATCCCGTCGGGCGTGATCGCATCGAGTTGCTCGGCGAGCGGCTCGAGCAGGTCGTGGGTGAACACGTTTGCCTGGGCGTGGATGAAGCGCTGCGCTTGGGCGGCGATCGCAGCGGCAACTTTCGGGTGGCTGTGGCCTGTCGAATTGACGGCGATCCCCGCCGCGAAATCGAGGTACTCCTGGCCGTCGGTCGTGGTGACCCGGCACCCGGCACCCGTTGCGACCTGCAGGTCGGTCACCTTGAACCAGACATTCGAGAGATGTGACATGCCAGAAAGCCTAGACAGTTTTGGAGCATCGCTCGAACAGTTCAGCGGACACCGGTCCTGTGGTGATGCAGCGGGGCGCAGCGGGCAAGAATTGACTTTCCCTTGACAACAGTTGACGCTTCGATGCACCGAAGGATCACCATGCGGATTTCGAAAGTTGGTGTCAGCGCGGCAATCACGTTGTCGGTGATCATCGGCGCGACCCTCACCATCGGCCTCGGCGCGAGTGCCGTCGCCGGCCCGGACGTGATCATCTCGGAGATCATGATCAACCCGCGCGACATCTACGACTCCCGCGGGGAATGGATCGAAGTCACCAATCGAGGCGGGACCGCTACCAACCTCGCCGGGTGGACATTCACCGACGGCCTCACCGAACGCGCCGTCCTGCCGAGCCTCAACATCGGACCCGGTGAACGGCTCGTGTTCACCCGCACGATCGATCCCTTCGAGAACGGCGGAGCGGCCTCCGACTGGGTCTACGGCAACAAGATCGTGCTCGACAACGTCTCCGACCGACTGATCCTGTCGGACGCACGCGGACGCGAGAAGGACCGCGTCGACTGGCGCAAGTCGTCGGGCATCTCCGTTCCTGACGGGAGTTCACTGGCGCTGCGCGATCTCGGGCTCGACAACGGGGTGGCCGCCAACTGGTGCGCCTCGACCAACATCATGACGCGCGGCGACCTCGGCAGCCCGGGGACGGCAAACCTCTGCGACGCCCCGAAATCGTCCGTCGTGATCAGCGAGATCATGCAGAACCCCGCCCGATCCTCTGACTTCACCGGTGAGTGGTTCGAGGTCTACAACCCTGGTGATCTCGCGGTCGACATGACCGGCTGGACCATCAAGGACGACGACTACGACCGCGCCGTGATCGAAACGCCGGTGATCGTCGCGCCGCACGGTTATGCCCTGTTCGGCAATTCGGCGACGAACAACGGCGGGCTCAAACTCGACGGCGTCTACGCCGCCAACGTCAGTCTCCAGAACGACACCGACGAGCTCGGCCTCGCCGATGCCCGCGGGATTCTCGTCGATCACACGCACTGGGACGACGGCCGGAGCTTCCCGGACCCGGACGGGGCATCGATGTCACTGATCGATCCGAGTTCCGACAACAGCGTCGCCGGTAGCTGGTGTGAAGCAACAACCGCATGGGCTTACGGCGACCGCGGCACGCCCCGCGCGGCCACCTGGTGCGTACCACCCGGCCAAAACCCCGTCGTGATCACCGAGATCATGGCCGACCCGGAAGTCCCAACGAGCGAGCGAGCATCCGAGTGGTTCGAACTCGCCAACCTCGGCGAAACCGCGATCGATCTCAACGGATGGACGGTCAATGCCAACGACAAGGTCCACACGATCAACGGACTGGTGATCCAACCGCACGCGTTCGCCGTGCTCGCCGCCAACGCCAACCCGGTCGAGAACGGCGGGATCACGCCCACCTACGTGTACGGCACCCAGCCGACCCTGCCGCTCCTCAACAGCACGGGAAGGATCGTGTTGAAAGACCGGGTCGGTTCGATCGTCGACCGCGTCGACTGGTCGAGCAGCAGCCAGTTCCCGATCGTCCCCGGCCGCTCGATGTCGCTCGGCTTCCCGGCGTCCAACAACGCCCTCGGACCCAACTGGTGTGCCTCGACCACGCGATGGGCCGAGACCGATTTCGGTAGCCCCGGATCACTCGGCACCTGCGAGGCGCCGCCGGCACCACCACGGGTCGTGGTCAGCGAGATCATGCGCAACCCTGCTGCAGTCGCGGACAGCTTCGGGGAATGGGTCGAGTTGCACAACCTCGGTGACATGCCGGTCGACCTGCGTGGTTGGTCGATCAGCGATGACGAGTCCGATCGACGTGTGATCCGCACATCGGTCGTGATCCCGGGTCACGGGTTCATCGCGATCGGCCGGTCGACCGACCTGACCAAGAACGGGCAGGCCCCGATCACGTACGCCTATGGCGATGCCTTCGTGCTGTCGAATCTCGACGACGAAGTGATCCTGATGGACCAATACGGGCAGTTCGTCAACGAGATTCGCTTCGACGCGGGCGAAACCTGGATCCGGCCGAACGGTGCGTCGATGGCACTCACCGAAGCAGGCTGGTGTGTATCGGGCCCGCAGTTCGGTCTCGGGGACCTCGGCACGCCTGGCCGGCCAAACGACTGCACACCGATTGCTCACCGCGATGTGGTGGTCAGCGAGATCCATCTCGACCCGGCGGCGGTCAGCGACACCGTCGGCGAATGGATCGAGATCACCAACAACTCGAGCGAGCCGGTCGATCTCAACGGATGGCAACTCCGTGACGACGATCTCGATCACCACACCATCACGACCGCCACACCCTTCATGGTCGGACCCGGAGAGTCGGTCACGCTCGGACGTGACGTCGCCGGCGAACTCAACGGCGATGCGCCCGTCGACTACTCGTACGGCGCCGACTTCCCGCTCACCCAGGCGGCGGACGAGATCACGCTGCTCGACAACCACCTCGTGTGGATCGATCGGGTGACATGGACAACGGTGTCCCCCCTGCCGGCAGCATCGGGAGCCTCGGCTTCGCTTCGGAGCCTCGACGCCGACAACAGCGCGATGGCGAACTGGTGCCTGTCGGTCACCCCATACGGCAGTCTCGGGGAGTTCGGCACGCCACGAGGGCCAAACCTGTGTGTCGTCCCGACGACCACGACCACGCTGCCGCCGACCACCACGACACCCACCACCACGACACCCACCACCACACCACCCACCACGACACCCACCACCACCGAACCGGACGCCACGACCACGCAGCCACCCACGAGCACCACGTCAACGAGCACCACGTCAACGAGCACGACATCCACGACGACATCGACCACCACATCGACCACCACATCGACCACGCAGCCACCCACGACATCGACAACGACATCCACCACGACACCGCCGACTACATCGACAACGACCACGCAGCCAGCCACCACGACATCCACGACGACATCCACGACAGCGCCGACGACGACGCTTGCACCCCAGCCGCTGCCCAGTCGTTATCGCGTGTTGTCGATCGGAGCTCCGTCGTGCGGAAACGGGCTGCAGCTTTCGGGTTCGAACATTTCCATCAACGGCGCAATCCGATCCAACGGCGACGCCGCACTGCATGGCAGCAGCGTCAAGGTCAGCGGCGCAATCTCGTATGGCGGCAAACAGAACATCGGATCGAACGTCACGTCCGGTGGTTCACAGTTCAGCACGGACGTAGTCGGCTCGGGACTCGCATGGACCGTCTCGGACTTTGCGACTGGTGGGAAGTACTCGGCGATCAAGGGTTATGCCTCACACATCGGCTACTGGACGGTCGGTTCCAGCGGCGCAACACCAGGCGTTCATTACGTCATTGGTGACGTCATGATCTCAGGAAATGCACCCGATCTCATCGGCGTCACGATCGTTGCAACCGGAACGGTCACGATCTCGGGTGGTTCGGTACTCACACCGGCACGTAGCGATCTACCGACCGTGCTCGCCGATGGCGGTTCGTGCCGGAACTCGGCAATCAGGCTTTCGGGAAGCTCGATCACGTGGAGCGGCGTGCTCGTCGCTCCGAACGGCGCCATCGCCGTCAACGGTTCGTCGATCCGAGGCGACTCGATCGTCGGCGCCAACATCCAGCTCTCCGGCGCCAACATCCAAATCGGCTGAGGCGCTCAGCCCGCGACCTGCTCGTCCGGCTACAGGGTCGCCGCGTGAGCGATCGCGTCCTGCCAGGAGATCCGATCTTGGAGGAGTTTCCGGAACGACATCACCGCTTTCGGCATGTTCACGCCGACCACCCCGATCAGCCGGCCGGCCCGCCCATAGAGCGCTGCGAAGCGGAGGCCCGAGGCCGAGCCGGCGACCACCCGAACCTCGTCGTCGGCTCCGGCCCGACCGAGGAACTGGATTCGGCGGTCGTACTGCTCACTCCAGAAGAAGGGAACCGGTGCATAGCTCTCGACTCGTTGCCCCGTCGACTCGGCCAGCAGATTGCTCGCCGCCATCCCGCCCTGCTCCGCCGCGTTCGTCCAGTGTTCGACCCGCATCTCCTCATCGAACAACGGGTTGTGCCACCGCACGATGTCGCCGGCCGCATACACCATCGGCACGCCGACGTTCAGCGCCGGCGTGCAGACCACCCCGTCGCGCACGGTGAGTCCCGAGCCGGCCAGCCAGTCCGTGTTGGGCGTGACGCCGATCCCGACAACGATCACATCTGCTGGTTCGAAGACCCCGCCGGCCAGCGCGACACCTTGCTCCGTCAAGCCCTCGACGCCGACATCACAACGAATCTCGACATCATTCTCGGCGTGGATCGACGCCACGGCCGTACCCATTTCGGCGCCGAGCGCACGGATCAACGGGGCCGAAGCGGCTTCCACGACCAACACCTGATTGCCGAGCCCACGTGCCGTCGCGGCAACCTCGAGCCCGATGAAACCTGCCCCGATCACGATCACTCGCTTCCCACCGCCGACGATCCGCTTGCGCAGTTCGAGCGAGTCGTCCAATGTTCGCAGTACGACCGCGTTCGAGACGTGTTCCTGACCGGGCAACCGGCGCGGCGTGGCACCCGTCGCCAGAATCGCGCCGCCGTAGGGAACTTCGCCACCATCGGCAAGGTGAACGACACGGTTCGTCGTGTCGAGACCGCACGCCACGGATCCCGTTCGCCATCGCACGTCGAGCGACGCCAGATCGTCCGGTTTCCGCAGCGCGATCCGATCCGGCTCCCACTCGCCGGAGAGCAGACGCTTCGACAACGGGGGCCGGTCGTACGGGTGGTGCGCTTCGTCGCCGATCACGGTGATCGCACCGTCGTAACCGCTGGATCGCAGCGATTCGGCGGCGCGTAGGCCGGACAGTGACCCACCCACGACGACAACATCACGCAGCATGACCCGATTCGTAGCACGTCGAGTCTGTGTGCTGTGGATTGTAGGTTGATGGCGATGGACGAACGACCGCGGTTCCACCTTGCCTTTCCCGTCGACGATCTGGACGCTGCGCGTCAGTTCTACGGCCACGTGCTCGGCTGCCCGGAGGGTCGCTCGGATGACCACTGGGTCGATTTCGATCTGTTCGGCCATCAGATCGTCGCCCATCTTGCGGCATCTACCCGACGAGACCGGGCAACCAATCCCGTCGACGGTGACGACGTGCCGGTTCCCCACTTCGGTCTGCTCCTGAGGCCGCACGACTGGCGCGTACTGGCCGACCGCCTCACCGCCGCCGGGACCGAATTCGTGATCGAACCGCGCATTCGCTTCGCCGGTCAGGCAGGTGAACAGTCGACCATGTTCCTGCTCGATCCGGCTGGCAACGCGCTCGAATTCAAAGCCTTCGCCGACGACTCGATGATCTTCGCCACCGAGCCGCGAGGATGAGGCGATGACGGTCGGCTCGATCGGATCCGAGATTGAATCCGTGCTCGACCAACATCGGTTGACGGCCGATGAGGTCGGCGAGCTGTACGCCGACTACCGCCAAGCAATGCACGCGGAGGTCAGCGCCGTGATCGCCGAACGAGCGCACCTCGACACCGTGTTCCCGGTCGTCGATTTCGCCGATGTCGCCACCGACAACGTCGATGCGGCGATCCTCGACACGATCCGGCGGCGTGGCTGCGTCGTGATCCGCAACACGTTCGACCGGAGCCTGGCGGAGACCTGGGATCGGGAACTCGCCGAGTACTTCGCCACCAATCGGTTCTGGGAGCGGTACGCCGAACGGAACCCCGACGAGGCGGCCACGGGCAGCCGGATTTCCGGCGTGTACTGGTCGCGCCCCCAGATCCAGGGTCGCCAGCACGACCACATGGCCAAGGTCCGTGAGTTCCTCAACTCGTTCTGGACACACGAGTCGGAAGGCCGAACGTGGTTCGATCCGATCCGCGACATCGGTTACCCCGACCGCGTCCGTCGGCGCGAGCCCGGTGCGGTCGCCAAGGGTCTCAAACCACACACCGATTCGGCTTCCGCAGCCGGATGGCGGGCTTCGGAGAACCTGCTCGTCCATCGACACGTGATGGCCGGCAGGATCGCCGACTACGACCCCTACGACGCCGCCTACCGCACCGATCCGGTCGGTACGGAACCACTGCCGTCCGACGTGTTTCGGACCTTCCAGGGATGGACCGCGTTGTCGGAGATGTGGCCGACCGACGGCGTGTTGCACACGATTCCGATTCCGGCCGCTGCCAGCTATCTCGTGTTGAAGGGAATCGCCGCCGACTGCGGCGCGCTCGACGAGCCGGTTCCACGACGGATGACGGCCGACGAGGTCCTGCTGCCGGCGATCAGCCCGATCCCCACCGTCTTCCCGGGAGACACGGTGTGGTGGCACGGCGACCTGATCCACTCGGTCGGCGCGGCTGCCAACGAGACCCGGTGGGGGAACGTGATGTACATCGCCGCTACCCCGCGCTGTGTCCGCAACGACGAGTACGCCTTCACGATGCTCGATCGATTCGTGCGCGGCGCCAGCCCGAAAGACTTCCCCGACGAGGATTACGAACAGGACTTCGTCGGCCGGGCAACGATCGCCGACCTCAACCGTCGTGGTATGGAGATGTTCCGCCTGACCTGAGCCGATGACGTGTTCGAGCGCGCCCGACAGCCGGTCAGACGCGCTCGATCTGGACCAACGTATCGCTGTAGGCGACGCCTCCACCCCATTCGGTGAGCGTGTCGTTGGTCAAACTGTTGGCGACCTTGCCGTCGCCGTGATGCTGGCGCCACCAACCCCAAGGGATCGCGGCAAGCCCAGGGCGCAGGCGAGTCGTGATCTTGACCGGCAATTCGAGGCTGGCGCGATCGTTGAAGACACGGGCCGGGGCTCCCTCCACGAGACCTCGTGCAACCGCGTCCGCGACGTCGAGTTCGACGAACGGGCTGCCCTCGGCAGGGCCGTGCTTGGGAAGATGCGAATAGCCGGAGTTGAGGAAACGTGCATGGTGCTTCGGGGTCATCAGCTGCAACGGGAACCGACCGGCGTTCGGACCGGTCGGACCCTCCTTCGGCGGGACGAAGGTCGGGAGCCGCGGTTGGCCGATCGCTTCGAGCTTCTCGCTCGCGAACTCGACCAGACCCGAAGGTGTCGGGAATCCGCCGGTGGCCCACGGCAAACCGTCTTGCGGATACGGCACCTTCAACCACCCGTCACGCCGCAGCGCATCGAGGTCGACCGACGGTAGCGATTCGCGCAGGATCGTCATGTCGTCGTCGAACAGCGACGGCTCCGTCAGGCCCATCGCCCCGGCGATCCGGCGGAAGCACTCGGTGTTGCTGACCGACTCGCCGACCGGCTCGATCGCCGCTTCGTTCCATCCCATCCACAGGTGGCCCCACGCCGGCGTGACGTCGTTGGATTCGATCTGTGTGGTTGCCGGGAGCACGATGTCGGCGTATTGGGCCGTGTCGGTCATGAACTGCTCGTGGACGATCGTGAAGAGGTCGTCACGCGCCATCCCTTCACGCGCCTTGTCGGCGTTGGGCACGATCACCAACGGGTTCGAGTTCCACACGATCATCGCTCGCACCGGCGGCTGTTCCTCCAACAGGATCTCGCCGAGGCGACTCATGTTGAACGTGCGCGGGTCGCGACCGGCGAGCAGGTCGTGGCGACTCAGGGCGTCGTCATCGACGAGCTTGTCCTGCCATGAACCGACGCTGCGGAACAGGCCGCCACCGAGATCGCGCCACGCTCCGACGAGCGCCGGGAGGCATGCCAGCGTGCGATAGAACATCGCCCCGTTCTCGTGATGTTCTGCACCGATCAGCGTGCGGATCGCCGCCGGACGGGTGGTGGCGTACTCACGCGCCAACGCTTCGATCACATGTTCGTCGACACCCGTCGCCTCGGCCGCACGGGCAGGCGTCATCGTCGCCACGTGGGCTTCCAGCTCACTGAAGCCCAGCGTGTACTGCTCGACCCACTCGCGATCGACGAGATCGTCACGGATGATGATGTGGATCATCGCCAGCATCATGGCGATGTCGGTCCCGGGTCGCGGCTGGATGAATTGGTCGGCGTCGTCGGCCGTCAAGGTGCGGATCGGATCGATCACCACGATCTTGGCGCCGTTGGCGCGGGCCTTCTCGATCACCGGCCACAGGTGGCGATTGGTGAGCTTGGTGTTGGTCCCCCACAGCAGGATCAGCTTCGAATGCTCGACGTCGAGCGGGTTCGCTCCCAAGCCGGTGCCGTTGGTCATCGCCACGCCGGCGCCCACCGTCGGGCCGCAGATGTTGCGCAGCAGACGGGTTGCCCCGATCTGGTTGAAGAACCGATTCGAGATGCCCTGCGTCGCAAGGATGCTCTGATTGCCGGCATCGCTGAACGGCATGATCGCTTCGCCACCGTGCTCGGCGATGATCGCGTTCAGCCGCGAGCCGATCTCGGCGAGGGCAGCGTCCCAGGAGATCTGCTCGAACTGACCGGATCCTTTCGGACCCGAACGACGCATCGGGTGGAGCACGCGATCGGGGCTGTAGACACGATCGAGGAAACGGTTGACCTTCGGGCACAGCTCGCCGTAGCTGTACGGATGAGCCGGATTGCCTCGCATCTTGACGGCGACGCCGTGGTCGACCGTAACGGTCCACCCGCACGAATCCGGACAGTCGTGATGACAGGTCCCATTGACGGTCTGCATACGGCCCACTGTATGCCAGACCGTCGAGTCGGGGCTGCAGGGAATCAGGGGGTTCCCGCTACGGTCGCCATGTGACCGCCAGAACCGTCAACAATTGGGCCAGGAACCAGGCCTGCGTGCCAGTAGAGATCACCTCGCCGAGGAGCACCGCGGAAGTCGCCGCAATCGTCGCTTCCGCCCACGCCGCTGGTCGGCGGATCAAGGCGATCGGCGCCGGACATTCGTTCACGGCGGCGGCGATGACCGCCGGTGTCCTGCTCTCGCTGGAACGAATGGACAGGTTGCTCCACCTCGATACGGCTCGACGGCGGGTCACGGTTCAGGCCGGGATGTCGCTGAAGGCGCTCGGCGAGCATCTCGCCGCGGCCGGGTTGGCGATGCCGAATCTCGGCGACATCAACGTGCAATCGGTGGCGGGGGCGATCAACACGGCGACCCACGGCACCGGGCTGACGCTCGGCAACATCGCCACGACGATCGTCGGCATGGAGATCGTCGACGGGCACGGCGAGATCGTGCGATGCGACGAGACGGCTGAACCGGACCTGCTGCGTGTCGCCCGCGTGGGCCTCGGTGCCCTCGGGATCGTCACCGAAGTGACGATCCAATGCGTACCCGCGTTCAATCTGCATGCCCACGAGACGGTGGAATCGTTCGACGACGTGATCGCCGACATCGACGGATTCGCCCGCAGCGCCGACCACGCAGAGTTCTTCTGGATGCCCGGGGCTCGGCGTTGCCAGGTCAAGCGCAACAACCGGACCGAGGAGCCGGCCCGGCCGCCGTCGAAACTCGCCTACGTGCGAGACAAGTACATCGCCGAGAACCTCGGCTTCGACCTCGTCTGCCGAGTGGGACGGCGTTTCCCGCAGCTCGCGCCGAAGGTCGCCAAGCTCATCGCCGCCGGTGTCACCGAGCGTGACCTCATCGACCGCAGCGACAGGGTGTTCGCCAGTCCACGTCTCGTCAAGTTCGTCGAAATGGAGTACGGGATCCCGATCGAGCACCTGCCAGAGGCGATCGAACGGGTCCGCAAACTGACCGAGACCCTGAGCTTCCCGACGTTGTTCCCGATCGAAGTGCGCGTCTCGGCGGCGGACGACATCGCCCTGTCGACCGGTTACGGACGAGCGAGCGGATGGATCGCCGTCCACCAATACAGGGGGGCACCGTACGAGTCGTACTTCCTCGGCGTCGAGAGCATCATGAACGACTACGCCGGCCGACCCCACTGGGGCAAGCTCCACTTCCAATCGGCGACCACCCTTCGCGATCGTTATCCGGAGTGGGAAGCGTTCACCGCCGTTCGCGATCGCCTCGACCCCGACCGCACGTTCCAGAACGACTACCTCGCGCGCGTCCTGAACTGACTCGACACGAACTATCGCGCGAGGCGGGCGCTGCTTCCCGTAGCCTCACGGCGGTGGAGGACAAGCCGTATCGGTCGCGTACGACGACGTCGAACTTCGGCGTCAGCCGGCGCGAGTCGCACGATGCCTCTGGGTTCTACGGCCGATTCGAAGCGCCGGTCATCAGTGACGATGAGACGGTGCTACCGGTCGAGCAGGTCGCCGAGCCGTTCGTGTGCGGTGATGCCCGCACGATGGGCACTATCGCCGACGGCACGGTCGCCCTCGTCGTCACCTCGCCGCCGTACTTCGCCGGCAAGCAGTACGAGGAGGAGTTGGAACGCGACGG
Organism: Ilumatobacteraceae bacterium; assembly: GCA_043773365.1. Lineage (GTDB taxonomy): Bacteria > Actinomycetota > Acidimicrobiia > Acidimicrobiales > Ilumatobacteraceae > Ilumatobacter. Next base: position 8,306 of record JAYVFI010000088.1, on the reverse strand, counting down.
GATACCGGCCTCCTATCTCGAGTATCTCGAGCTGCTCCACGACGTGTTCGCCGAGTGCGTGCGGGTACTCGAACCCGGTGGTCGAATCGCCGTCAACGTCGCCAACCTCGGGCGCAAGCCGTACCGCAGCCTCAGTGCCGATGTGATCCACATCCTGCAGGATCGACTGGGCCTGTTGCTGCGTGGCGAGATCGTCTGGCAGAAGGGCGCCGGGGCGTCCGGGTCGTGCGCGTGGGGTTCGTTCCGGAGCCCCTCCAACCCGGTGCTGCGTGACGTCACCGAGCGCGTGATCGTGGCCAGCAAGGGTCGATTTCAACGGGCGTTGAGCGCCGAGCAACGCAGGGACCTCGGCCTGCCTCACGAGGCAACGATTCATACCGAGGACTTCATGGCGCTCACGCTCGACATCTGGCAGACGCCGTCGGAGAGCGCCCGACGCGTCGGTCATCCCGCGCCGTTCCCGATCGAGCTTCCCGAGAAGTTGATCGAGCTGTACACGTTTGCCGACGACCTCGTGCTCGACCCGTTCATGGGCAGCGGGTCGACGCTCGTAGCGGCAAGTCGACTCGGTCGACGCTACGTCGGCTACGACCTCGACCCCGGTTACGTCGAGTTGGCGATGGCGCGGGTAGACGACGAGGGCGACCCGATCCCCGACGAACCCGATCGACTGGGCGGGTCGAAGGATCGCATCGCCGAAGTGCTGGCGGCAGCAGGTTTCACGACGGAAGGCCCGGGCGTACGCCTCAAGGGCTCTGGGATGGTCGTCCACGACGTCGCCACCGATCGCGCCGGCGGGCGCTGGGTGATCGAGCTGGGCGGGCCGTTCGTCCGTCATCGCGGCGGCTTGACCTCGATCGATGCCGTGTGGCGCACGCTCGGCCGAGCGCATGCGTTGCGGGGGCTCGGCGAACGGTTGTTGGTGCTGACGTCAGACCTGCCCAGGTCTCGGAGCGAGTTCGATGTGGCGATCCGCGCCGTCGGACCATCCGGACTGTTCGATGTGATCGACGTCTTCGACCCGGACGCGTTGGAACGGCTTGCGTCGTATGCGGCCGGCGCCAACCGTCCGCTGGAAGGCTTCTGGCGACCGACCGAACTCGCTCAATAGCAACGCGACACGTCGACCGGCGTGTCGATCTCGCCCGACGAGAGTTGCCGGCGAACGAGTTGACCGGCGGCGACGGGGTCGATCGCATAGGCACGATTCTCGAACTTCCTGCTGCGCGCCCACAGCACGCCGACGGCCTCACCATCGATCACGATCACACCGCCCGAGTCACCGGCTCGGATGTCGGCGTCGAGCTCGAAGCCGGGTCGGTTGGTCTCACCTTCGACGTAGATGTCTTCGGTGCGAATGTTGATCCGGCGCCGGATCCGGACCGGCACGCGAACGGCTTCACCGTCCCGGAACAGGTAGGCGATTCCGATTGCGCCGGCATCGACGTGGCCGTCGCCGATCGGAATCACGCCGCCGAACGACGATCGGTCGATCGCCACGTAGGCGAGGTCCATCTCGGGATCGAAGGCGACGATCGTGCCCGAAGCCTCGTGATTGCCGTTGGACACGGTGATCACGGTCGACCCCTTGAGCACGTGGGCCGACGTGAGGACGAGTCCGGGTGCAACGATCAACCCGTTCCCGTGCGAATCGGTCAGGTCACACCCGTCGGCTTCGATGCTGACCGACGCCGAGAGTGGGTCGACGCCGCACGCGCTGAACAGCATTCCCGCCGCAACCAGTGGGGCGACAAGCAGCGCGGCGGCGGGCGTCCGACGTTTCACTGCAGCTCTTTCGACATCCAGATCGAATCGTCCTCGGTGTACCCGTGGCGGGCGTACAGCCGGCGCGCCCGCTGGTTCGGCCGCTCGGTTTCGAGGAAGATCCGCCTGACCCCGCGCTGGCGACAGTCCTGTTCGATCACGTCGAGGGCAACACTCCCCTTGCCCGTTCCGCTGGTCCGCACGTAGATCTCGTCCAGTACCACCTCGAGCCCACCGATCTCGACCGACCATCCCCACGTGACGACGACGTATCCGTCGGTCTCGTCGATCATCCAGGCGGTACCGACCGAATCCCCGGTGAGCAATGGCTCGAACCCGTCCCGGACGCGTTGCGGGTCGAACACATGCCCGTCGGCCTGGCAATACTCTGCCGCCAAGATCATCAAGACCGGAAGATCATCGAGGTCGGCACGTCGGACGCTCGTCGGCACGCCGAGCAACTTAGCCAGCGGATGACCGGGGAGCATCCTGCGGCACAACGTGGCCCCACCGTGGCCGACGCACGCACCGTCCTAGAGTCACGCGATGGACCGTGACCATCCCGTGGCGGAAGTGATGGAAGCGGCCGCCCGCGGACGCTTTCCGGCCGTCGATGGCGTCGCAGAGGTGCTCTTGCCCGACCATGCCGGCACGCACGCCGTCGCCGATTTCACCGGCCACTCGTTCATCCTCACCGATCTGCCCGCCACCCAACTGGCTCGATTCGGACCGAACGGTTTCGGTGCGGCGATGCAGCCACAACTGCTCACCCATCTCGCCGGAGCGAACGGAGTGATCGGCACGGTCGATGTCGTGATGGTGGCACGCCGATCTCGCACCGATTCACTCCCGCTCCCACCTCGAACCGACCTCGACGACCACCCGCGCGTGCAACGCGCCCGACGTCACCGACAACACGTCGTGGTCTACGGCGACGAACGCGGTCTGGCGTGCATCGGCACTGGCCTCGTCGGGCGCAAGGAGATCTCGATCGAGTTGACCGGCGCCGCGCCCGCACGCGGGTTCGGTCGCGACGTACTGCGAGCCGCCCTCCAACACGTGCCTGAAGGCGAGTTCGTGTTCGCTCAAGTGTCGCCGGGGAACGCCGCCTCGATCCGCATGTTTCTGGCCTGCGGGTTCGTTCCGATCGGTGGCGAGGTGATCATCGAACCTGATCGAGCCTGATCAGCGATCGAGAAAAGCGACCAGCATCGTCGACGTGGCGGAACTCGTGAGGTCGATCGGATCCTCGAGTTCGAGATCGCCGTTGATCCGCAGCAGCTCCGTCTTGGCGGCGTTGGTCTGCTGGACGATCGTCCGGCCATCGGGTGCCAACACGGCGTTGCGAACCTGACCGAGCCGAACCGAGCCGTCGACGCCGATCACCTCGGTGATGCCGGCTCGCTCACCGATCACCGTGCATCCGTCAGCAGACACACCGGTCACCGTCAAACCAGCCAGATCCGCCTCGGCCTTGCCCGATTCCAGCGAGATCAACGATTGACCGGCGCCACCGACAACCAGACAACGCCACCCTGGGTCCGGCTTCGCCACCTCGACCGGAGCTGTGAAGTCGGTCGTGAACACAGTCGAACCGTCGAGCTCGATCACCGCTTCGAATGTGTCACCGAACACCACAAGACGCTCGCCGCCAAGTGTCGGTTGCACCCATCGAATCGTGCCGCCGCCCGGCACCTCAACTGCCCCGATCTCGTCGGCCTGCTCGTCGTCGGGTCCGAACCGGAACACGCCCCCCTCGGTCGACACGACCAACAGTTCGTCGTCGACGAACAGTCCGCCGGCCGGGATGGCCGTCGGAATCGCCGTCAGACTCTTCCCGGTGTCGTCGAACAATCCGATCTCCGTGCGCTGCCCGACGACCTGGCTGGTGGCGACGATTGCTTCACCGACGGCGACCGGGATGTCCGGGTAGTAGGTCGGAGCGATCGACCCGGCCTCGACGAGAATCGTCTGGAAGAACGCCGCATCGGCGACCGCGAAGCGAGTGCCGGATGGGTCGTGCCTGATGGTGTCGGCAAACAGCTTGGGCGCGGCCTGACCGGCAAGGGCACCGACGTCGAGCACCGCTCCGGTCATTCCGTCGACGATCGTCACGTCGCCACCTGAGGCATCACCGACGACCAATTGCAGCGCCCCCTCGATCGCAAGTCGGGTCACGGTCGCCTCGCGCCCGATCGGGATCACGATCGGCTGGGTGCCGTCGACACTGGTGAGCACGATCTGTTGCGAGCCGACGAGCGCCAGTCGACTGCCTTGCGAATACGTCGCAACGACACGGCCCAGCCCGATTTCCGTTCGTACGAGCTGACCCTTCTCGTCGACCGTCGTGATCGCCCCGGTGGCTCGATCGATCAGGACGATCTCGTCGAAACTGGCGTCGGCACTGGCCACTTCGGCACCATCGGAGTGGGTCAGTTGCCAGAGGCCGAGCGCCAGCGCGACGACGGCAGTGATGCCGATCGTGCTGAGCAGCATCCGCCTGGCGGCATAGTTCGGTGCCTTCGGCCGCTGGGCAACCTGGTTCGACTCGTCGGATGCGAGGGACATCGAGCAGGACTGTACGCGTTCCCGCACCACTACAGTCGGACGACGTGGAGTTCTCGTGCCCCAGGTGCAGCACTACGGTAGAATCGAGGTTCTACGGACCATGTGAGACCTGCCGGACACAACTTCGGGCGACGTTTCGGAACGAGGCGCGAGTGGTCGCGGTCGCCGAGTACGAACCGAAGATGAACGTCACCCCCAATGCCGTGGCGCTCAAGGACGACTGATCGATCGAACAATCGACAGATGCGCGTGGCGAGTTCGCCGCTATCCTGACGCTTCCCCAATCGGGGACGTAGCTCAGTTGGCAGAGCGCTACCTTTGCAAGGTAGATGTCAGGGGTTCGATTCCCCTCGTCTCCACCAGACAAAACACCAGCTCAGAACACTCAGAGGCCCCGCTCGGCGGGGCCTCTGTCATTCCCAGGTGCACGCCAGGTGCACAGCACCAGACAGCACCAACCAACACACGCTGGCACCAGACGCCACGATGAGGACGGTCCGCCGTCGGATGACACGGTGAGACGACCGCGATCGCCCACCGCCCTCGCCTGTATGAAATCCAACATAGGTTGGTGTCATTCCTGTAGGGTTTCATACATGCTCGCCGAGATGACGATTGACAGGTTGCAAGCCCTTGGCCCTGTGTTTCGATCGAGGGATGCGATCGGGGCGGGTGTTTCTTGGCGTGATCTCTACATACTTCGCGACGATGGTGTGATCATCGAGTTGTCGCGGGGCCTGTATCAACTCACCGATGCCGCCGGTTCAGGGAACGTCGATTTCGTGATCGTGTGCGCACGGGCCCCACGCGGAATGGTCTGCATGAACTCGGCGCTCGCGTACTGGGACCTGACCGACGAGATCCCGGCTGTCGTCCATCTCGCAGTTCCAGAAGGCGCACATCGTCCCACGATCGATCACCCACCCACCAAGGTGCACGTCTTCAACGCCGCCAAGTTCGAACTCGGACGCATCGAGATTCACGAGGAGCACGACGAGCGGTTTTGGATCACCGACCGCGAGCGCACCGTGATCGACGCATTCCGACTTCGACACCAACTCGGAGACGTCGTCGCGCACGCAGCGCTGCGTCGCTACCTCGCCGACCGTCCGAAGCCCGCCCGGCTCGTGGAGATTGCACGGGCACTGCGTGTCGCCACGCCGGTCACCGAAGCGCTCAGGGTGTTGCAGGCGTGAACATCCCGAGCCGCGAGACTGCCGCCGGTCGGGCATATCTGGACTTGCAGGCTCGTGCACGACGTGACGGGCGGCCGACTGATGAACTGTTGGTTCTCTATGTTCTTGAGCGGTTCCTCTACCGACTATCGCAGTCGACTCTTCGTGATCGACTGATTCTCAAGGGTGGAATGCTGCTGGCCGCACTCGATCAGCGTCGCCCTACCGGCGATGTCGATCTGCTCGCCAAGGACGTCGCCAATGACATCGGCACCGTGTCCGATCTCGTGCGCGAGGTCCTCCGTCTCGAGTTCGACGACGGCGTCGTGTTCAACGTCGAAGAGTTGCGAGCACAGGTGATCCGCGACACGGACCTGTACAGCGGTGTGCGCATCGTCGTGCCCGCCACGGTTGCGCGTGCTCGACACCCGTTGCGCCTCGACGTGAACGTCGGCGACCCAGTCACGCCGTCACCCGTGGAAATCGAGTTCCCGGCGCTGCTCGGAGAGCCGTTCACGATCATCGGTTATCCCATCGAGACGGTGCTCGCCGAGAAGATCGTCACGATGATCGATCGCGGTGACACGACCACTCGCGAACGCGACTTCGCGGATGTGATCCTGCTGACGCGGCGACACCGAATCGAGGCGGCAACACTTGCTCGCGCCGTCCGGGTCACGGGAGCACATCGTCAGTCCGACTTGCGTTCACTCAGAATCGTTCTGTCGGCCCTCGCGACGATGCGGCATGCGGATTGGGATCGGTTCGTCACCCGCAGCGGACTCACCGATCGGGTGCCGCCCAGCTACAACGAAGCGATCGAGGAAGTCATCATCTTCGCCGACCCGATCGTGACCGGCGCGATCACAAGCGGTTCGTGGAATCCAGCTGACCGCGCATGGACGATCGCCTCAGGCTCTTCGTCCAAACCCTGACGCGAGGGCTTCGTCAAGTTCAACGTTCGGTCGGGGAAGTCGAGCAAGTTTTGGATGCCGAGCCTTCTGCGGTGTGAAATCGGTCACAGCTGCTTGTCCGCTGCGTACGTCCACGTATCAACGCGTGCCTCCACGTATCACGGTGTGCGTTTGGTGTTGGCGTCGTGAGATTTTGGCGCTTGCGATAGGAATCACATCGGTGTAATTAGGACGGTCCATGGACTCGTCCGACAGTTCGATCGAAGCATCGGAAACTGCGTTGTTGACTGTCGATGAGGCGGCGCGTGTGCTCCGTATCGGCCGGTCGTTGGCGTATCAGCTTGCGACTGAGTATTCGGCGACCGGAGGCACCGCAGGGATGCCGGTGATCAGGCTGAGTGCGTCGTGCTTGCGGGTGCCTCGTTGGGCGTTGCTCGAACTGGCGTTGGCCGGGCGGGTGGTTCGACTGTGCGACGCCGCGGTTCCGTCGGGAGTGTCCGGTGGAGTTTGAAAGCCAGCCGGTTGTGGGTCGAAACACGATGATGATGACGTTCGGTCCGGGCGCGGATGCCATCCGGCGGAGGCTCGGGCCGATTGCGTGGGTCGTGTTGGAGTGCCTCGCTGAGAGTGCCGTCGACTGCGTCGGTGGGTCGGTGTCGTTCGAGTCTGTTCGTGGTATCGCTGAGTTGCTTGGTCTGGCGAAGGACACTGTTGCCCGGGCGCTCCGGAGGCTGGCTGACGAGGAGCTCGTGACCTACGTCGCCAGTCGCCAGGATGATGGCCGGTTCGGTCCGAGTCACTACCGACTGTCGTTCCCGCCGAACCTGTTCGTGCGATGCCCGACCGTGCTTCTGCCAGCGTCGATCGTGAAGCCTGCTCGCAGGTCGAACGGTCAGAGTCCTGTTCAGCTGTCGTTGATCGACGCCCTCGCGCTCGACGTCTGAGACCAGTTCCGATGAACGATGTGTGAACTACCCGATTTTGAGTCACGAATTTGCACCTTGGTGCCGGGCGTGGTTCGGCGATCACGTCGGGGGTGGCTGGGGTGTTGAGTGTGTGGAAGTTGGCGCACGGGCAGGAGGCCTACTATCTCGAAGCGGTCGCTCAGGGTGTCGAGGATTATTACGTCGGTGGTGAAGCGCCGGGTCGCTGGATTGCGAGCAGCGACTCGATGCTCGGCCTGACCGGGAAGGTGCGAGCGGAGGATTTGCGGGCTGTGCTCGCTGGCGAGGACCCGTTCTCTGGGACACGGCTGGGGCAGCCGCATCGGGTGCCTGGTTTCGATCTGACGTTCAGGGCACCGAAGTCGGTGTCGGTGTTGTTCGGGCTCGGTGATCCGGACACGGCCCGCCATGTCCGTGACGCCCACGACCGGGCGGTTGAGGCGGCGCTCGGGTTCGCTGAACGGCATGCGGTGTGGTCACGGCGCGGGCATGGCGGTGTTCGTCTGGTTCGTGGTGAGGGGTTGATCGCCGCCGCCTTTCGGCATCGCACATCACGGAATGGTGATCCGCATCTGCATACCCATGTGTTGGTCCCGAACATGGTGCGCGGCAACGACGGCAGGTGGGCGACGTTGGATGGGCGCTGGTTGTATACGTCAGCGAAGACGATCGGCTATCTGTATGAAGCGGAGTTGCGTCACAATTTGACGGTCTTCCTGGGTGTCGAGTGGGGTCAGGTGACGAACGGGATTGCCGACATCGCCGGGATTTCGGGGGAGGTGTTGAGGGCGTTCTCGACTCGTCGTGTCGAGATTGAGGAACGGATGGCGATCCGCGGTCAGCACTCTGCGAAGGCTGCGATGATCGCTGCGCTTGATACCCGCCGCACGAAACAGGTCGACGCTGGCATCGGTCAACTGCGGCGGCGTTGGATCGAGCGT
>JAYVFI010000087.1:0-23762 GCA_043773365.1 Ilumatobacteraceae bacterium | reverse complement strand
CCGAAGCATTCCCACTCCAGCGTTCCGTCTAGGGTCGTCGCCGTCTAGGGTCACCTGCGATGTCGCTCGACGAACTGGATCTGCTGACTCGGATGCCCGGCGGGATCTCCGCCAAGATTCGAATGCTCGGCGACCGCCGAGTCGTGTGGGTCGAGTTCGACGAGAGCGCGACCGCCACACCGATGACGCAGCCGATGGCGTTCACGATGGAGTCAGCGGCTCGCACGGCCTACGACGAACGCCTGCCGTTCGTAGCCGTGATCAGCAGCGCAGGAGCCGACGCCCGTGAAGGCGTCAGTGCGCTCGACGGTTGGGGACGAATCGCCAAGGAACTCACGCGATGTTCGGGCGTGGTTCCAACGTTTGCAATCGTCGACGGGCCTGCCGTTTCCGGCCCTGCCCTGCTGCTCGGGCTGATGGATTTCACGATCCTCACCGAGAACGGGTACGCCTTCGTGAACGGTCCGGTGATGGTTCGCCAATTCACCGGGATCGACATCACGAAAGACGAACTGGGCAGCCCGGACAGCCTCGAACGACACGCCGGCCTCTCGATCGCAGTCGTCCCGACTCGGCAGGCCGGCGCCGACCTCGTCGAAGAGATTCTCGGCTACCTGCCCGACCACGTCGACACCGATCCCCCACGTTGGCCGGACACCGATCCGGTCGACAGGTTGTGCCCGGAGGCCGGCGAATTGATCCCCGAATCGTCGACCGGGAGCTACGACGTCCGCAAGGTCGCCGAGGCGATCGTCGATGAGGGTTCGATGCTCGAAATTCGCGCCCGCTGGGCGGGCAACGTCGTGACCGCCTTCGCCACCGTCGGCGGTCGCCCGATCGGGATCGTCGCCAATCAACCGATGAACCTGGCCGGCACGCTCGACATCCCAGCCTCCCAGAAAGCTGCTCGCTTCGTGGCGTTCTGTGATGCGTTCAACCTGCCGATCCTGACGCTCGTCGACACGCCGGGTTTTTACCCCGGCAAGGACCTCGAGTGGCGCGGGATGATTCGCCACGGCGCACAACTCGTATACGCCTACGGCCACGCCACCGTGCCACGGGTGTGCGTGATCCTGCGCAAGAGTTACGGCGGCGCCTACATCGTGATGGACTCGAAGAACATGGGCAACGACGTGTGCCTCGCGTGGCCATGGGCCGAATTGGCCGTGATGGGCGCCGGGCAGGCCGCCGCGATTCTCCAGCGCCGCGCCACAGACGACGAACGCGCCGCCTTCGTCGAGGACTACACCGAGCGGCTGCTGAACCCGTACATCGCCGCGGAGCGCGGCTACGTCGACTCCGTGATCGACCCTGCCGAAACCCGCCGAGAAGTCGCCGCTGCGCTCCACATGCTGGAAGACAAACGCGAGCGGATCCCTCGCAGGAAGCACGGCAACACCCCGCTGTAGTCGCTCAGTTCTGCGCTTCCGGTTGTCGAGCCACGGTTTTTCGATCCTTTTCGTTGCAGTAAGGTCACCGCGACCCGTTGCACCGTGATTCGTCGCACTGCGACACAGGCGATCTGGAGGGATCAATTATGCGTTTTCGATTCGGTGCAGGACTCGTCGTCATGGTGCTGGCTGCGGGAGCCACGACCACAGACGCGGCGTCTCAGGACGAACTGCTGAAAGATCAGACCCACTTCCTCCAGCAGTCGTCAAAGCTCTACACGGACGGTCAAAAAGCCGCCCGGACGTGGAACATGGACATCGTCGGACACAACGATCTCGGGGGACGCGGTTTCAACGGCGACGTCTGGGTGCACAAGGGCTTCGCCTACGTCGGCCACTGGGGCTTCCAGGACAGCGCCAACGGGTCGAAGAATCGTTTCTGCCCGTCGCCGCCGAACAGTGGTGTCGACGTGATCGACACTTCCAACCCCGCCAACCCCCGCGTCGTCGCCACCCTGCAAAATCCGGTCGGCACCTCCGCAGAGGACATTGTGGTCTTCACAGCGCCCTACGGGCCGCTGAGGGGCAGGGACATTGCCGCCACCGGTCTCCAGACGTGCGGACCGCGCTTGGACCCCCAAGGCGATCGCGGGCTGATGATGTGGGACGTCACCGATCCGACGGCGCCGGTCAAGGTCGGCTACTTCAAGACCGCCTGCTGTACCCGCGGGATCCACGAGTTCGAGATCGCCTCCCGCGCCGACCTCCACCGCACGTTCGCCTACACCACGGTGCCGACGTCGCGTTACCCGGAGATCGGCAGTCCCAGTGGATATCGAGACATCAACGGTGACGGCGACTTCAGGCTGATCGACATCACCAACCCGGCGGCGCCGTTCCAGGTCTCCGACTTCGGCATCCAGGACATCGGCGGGCCGTTCACTGCCGGGCAGGGCTGTGACAGCGATGCCAACTACGGCCACGGTGCCGAGCCGTCCAACGACGGCAAGCTGGCCTTCGTCTCGTATTGGGACAGCGGATTCGTCGCCCTCGACCTGAGCGATCCGGCGTCCCCGAAGTTCAAGGGCCGCACGAGGTACGCGTCCAACGCCGACGGGGACGGGCACTCATCGAGCTACGACGACGCACGTGAGCTGTTGTTCTCGGCCGACGAGGACTTCTGCAAGACGTCCGGGCCGGGCGTCGAGACGGGCTACGGCTACATGCGGATCTGGGACATGTCGAACCTCGCCGCGCCGGTCCAGATCGGTCAGTACCGCACCCCGAACTCACTCGGGCTGGGATCGCAAGGCTCAGGTGACTACGTGATCCACAATCCGCTCGTGATCGGGACCGACGTCTACGCCTCGTGGTACTCCGATGGTGTTCGTGTCATCGACGCCTCCGACCCCGCACATCCGAACGAGGTTGCCTACTTCGTACCGCCGGCCGGACAGAACCCGGTGAAGCCCTCGCAGCGCGGCACGCTGTCGCAGACGCCTCAGGTGTGGGGCGTCGTCGTCGACGAGTCGACCGGCCTGATCTACGCCAGCGACATGAACTCCGGATTGTGGATCCTTCGCCGAACAGACTAGATCGTCAACTCGGATCCGGAATCCTGTACGCGTTTTGTCGGCTCGACGTCGCTCGACTCCAACGCCGTCGAGTTTCTTCGTTGGGTCCATTCGCGGGTCGGGAGGTACATTGACCGGCGGGGAGCAAGCCCCGTCCGAGATACCGTGACACGAAGGAAGCAAACGTGCCCGAAACCATCACTATCACCGACGACCGGACCGGCAAGACGGTCACTGTTCCGATCACGGGAGGGGTGTTCCCTTCGAGCGCGATCCGCGAACTCGATCCGACGCTGTTCATGTACGACCCGGCCTACATGTCGACCGCGGCGTGCAAATCGGAGATCACCTACCTCGACGGAGACAACGGCGTGCTTCGGCATCGCGGCTACCCGATCGAACAACTCGCCGAGCATTCGACGTTTCTGGAAGTCGCCTACCTGCTGATTCACGGTGACCTCCCGACCCGGGCCGAACTCGATCTGTGGACCCACGAGGTCACGCACCACACGTTCATCCACGAGAACATGCGCAAGCGGTTCGTCGACGGCTTCCACTACGACGCTCACCCGATGGGCATGTTCGTGTCGTCGTTGGCTGCCCTCGGCACGTTCTACGACGACGCCAAGGAAATCGGTGACTCGGCCAGCCGCAGCAAGCAGATCCTGCGCCTGATCGCCAAGACTCCGACGCTTGCCGCCATGTGCTATCGCTTCTCGGTCGGTCAGCCCTACAACTACCCGAGCAACGACTTGTCGTACCCCGGCAACTTCCTCAACATGATGTGGAAGGTCGGAACCGAGTACGAGATCGATCCGGTGCTCGAGCGGGCGATGGACGTGTTGTTCATCCTCCATGCAGACCACGAACAGAACTGCGGTACCACGGCGATGCGCGTCGTCGGCTCCAGCCACGCCGACCCCTATTCATCGGCCGCTGCGGCAGCAAGCGCTCTGTACGGTCCGCTGCACGGTGGCGCCAACGAGGCGGTCGTGCGCATGCTCGGCGAGATCGGTTCGATCGAGAACGTGCCGGCTTTCATCGAGACCGTCAAAGCTGGTGAGGGACGATTGATGGGATTCGGCCACCGGGTCTACAAGAACTTCGACCCTCGTGCCACGATCATCAAGAAGACGTGTTACGACGTGTTCGACGTGACCGGGAAGAATCCACTGCTCGACATCGCGTTGGCGCTCGAGGAGGTGGCGTTGAAGGACTCCTACTTCATCGACCGCAAGTTGTACCCGAACGTCGACTTCTACTCGGGCCTGATCTACCAGGCGATGGGTTTCCCGGTCGACATGTTCACCGTGCTGTTCGCGATCCCACGAACGGCGGGATGGCTGGCCCACTGGCAGGAACTGCTGATCGACAAGGATCAAAAGATCTCGCGTCCCCGGCAGTGGTACACAGGCCCCGACGAACGGGGCTACGTGTCGATCGCCGATCGCTAGCGCGGCCAGCGATTCGATCCAGCGATCACATGTATCGCTGGCTGATCGCGTCGAGCAGCTCGCCGACACGGGTCACCACGGAGGCGATCACCGCAGTCGCCGCATTTGATGCAGTCCTGGCGAGTTCGACGACTGGAGCCTCAGCGACGGCATGAACGTCACCGCCAGGTGTGGCCGGTGGCGTGTTCTTCGGTGTGCTCGGTGGCGTGTTCTTCGGTGTGGTCGTCAGCGGGACCGGAGGTAGGCCGACAGCCACGACGACCGTGGTCGGCGGGACTGGCGGAAGCCCGGTCTCAACCACGACCGTGTCGGGAGGCATCGGTGGGAGGCCGACAGCCACGACGACCGTGGTCGGCGGCACGGGCGGGAGGCCGACTTCGACGACAACGGTCGCCGGGGGGACCGGGGGAAGCCCGACGGCGACGGTCGGGATCGTCGGCACCGGCAGTGTCGGCACCGGCAGTGTCTCGACCTGCGCAGCGGGGTCTGGCAACTCGGGCTGATCAGCGTGGGCCACGGCGCCGAACAAGCCGATCGAAACGGCAGTGGCAGCGAGGATCGCGATTGCTCGATTGCTTGCGCTGCTGGCCCGCCGTTCCATGGACCTCATGGTACGAACCGTTAGCGGTGCACGCCAGGGCGAAATTCAAGGAATTCGGGGATTTCTTCTCAAGAGTCCTGCTGAACGAGCGCTCTACGACCACGCGAAGACCAAACTCGACCACGCGGAGTGAGAATGTCCCGGGACGGCGCCGCCCACTTGGCACGCCCCGTACGATCGCTCCTGATGGAATTCACGTGGACATCGGACCAGCTCGAACTTCGAGATCACGCCCGTCGGATCGCGGGTGACGCCGTCGAACGGTTCGGCCGACACAACGATTCGTGGATCAATGGGTACTCCAAAGCCTTCGCCAAGGAGATGGGTGAACTGGGATGGATCGGACTCACGTGGCCGCAACCGTTCGGCGGTGGGCGTCCTCCGATCGACCGTTTGATCATCGGTGAGGAGTTGATCGCGGCGGGTGCACCGATCGCCGCAATGTGGTTCGCCGATCGCCAGATGGGTCCGTCGTTGATCGCGTACGGGCGTCCGGACCAGCAAGACGCTTTCCTGCCCGGGATTCGTTCCGGAGAGGCAACCTGGTGCATCGGCATGTCCGAGCCGAACGCCGGGTCCGACTTGGCTTCGCTCTCGACACAGGCGATCAGAGACGGCGACGAATTCGTGATCAACGGGCAAAAGATCTGGACCAGCTTCGGTGCCGTCGCCGACTACGTCTATCTGATCTGTCGCACGTCGAATCAGGGGCCGCCCCACGAGGGCATCAGCGAAATCGTCGTCCCGATGAACACACCCGGGATCGAGGTTCGACCGATCAAGGACATGACGACGAATCGTCACTTCTCGGAGGTCTTCTTCACCGACGTTCGTGTGCCGGTCACCAACCTCGTCGGGATCGAAGGCAACGCTTTCAAACAGACGATGCGCCAACTCGAGCACGAGCGCGGCGGGATCGACCGGTTGGTGTCGAATCAGGCCTTGTTCAAGCTCGCCGTCGAGCGCGCTGACACCTCCAACCCGGTCGTCCGACAGGAGATTGCGGCCTTGGAAACCGGCTACCGGATCGGACGGATCCTGGTGATTCGAGAAGTCCTCGGGCAGGCTCCGAAGGGGTTCTCCGCCGCCACCAAGTGCTTCTGCACAGAACACCAGTGGCGAGTCTCCGAGTTCGTCGCTCGAACCTACGGCGCCGAGGCGACACTGTGGAACGAGGTCGTTCATGGCCTGCTCTACGCGCCCGGGTACACGATCATGGGCGGCACCTCGAACATCATGCGCAACATTCTCGGCGAACGAGTGCTCGGCCTCCCCCGCGAGCCGCGCTGACGACTAGCTTCCCGACGATGGGGAACCTGCTGGATCTGTCGGCCCGAATCATCGATTCGGGGATCGCCGACGAACCCGTGATGCGGATCAACAACGAATTGTCCGAAGTCGCGGACGGAGTCGCCGTCGTCGAGAGCTTCAGCAACGTCGTCCTGCTCGCCACCGACGACGGCGTCGTCGCCTTCGATTCCTCGGGAGTTCGCACGGCAGCCGCCGTGGTCGACGCAATTCGTGGCTGGACGTCGGCACCGGTCAAACACCTCGTGTACACGCACGGCCACGCCGACCACGTCGGTGGAAGCGCCGCGTTTGCGAGCGCCTGGGGCCCGCCGAACGTGATCGGCCACGAAAATGTGAATCGCCGGCTCGATCGGTATGCGGCGACGAACAACTGGAACCTGCTCATCAACGCCCGGCAATTCGGGGGCATCCCCGCCGACTTCAACCTCAGCATCGGCGATGAAACCGAGTCGTTCCTCCCGGCAGGGACGCTGCGGACCGACATCGATTTCCGTGATCGCCACGATCTCGTCGTCGACGGCGAGACGATCGAACTCCACCACGCTCGCGGCGAGACCGATGATCACTTGTGGGCGTGGCTGTCGGATCGGCGAACGGCGATCGTCGGTGATTTCCTGATCTGGAACTTCCCGAACGCCGGAAACCCGCAGAAGGTGCAGCGCTATCCGATCGAGTGGGCGGCAGCACTCCGGGCGATGGTCGCCAAGCAGCCGGACCTCCTGCTGCCTGCCCACGGTCTCCCGATCGCCGGCCGGTCGCGTATCGCCGACGTCCTGACGACGATCGCCGACACGTTGGACCAATTGGTGAACGATGTGCTGGCGATGATGAACTCGGGGGCAACTCTCGACCAGATCATCCACACGGTTCGCGTCCCGGCCGAAACGCTCGCCAAGCCATACCTCCGTCCGCTGTACGACGAACCAGAGTTCGTGGTCCGCAACGTGTGGCGCCAGTTCGGTGGCTGGTGGGACGGCGCCGCCAGCCGGCTCAAACCATCTCCGGACGCCGAGCTCGGCGCCGTGGTCGCCGATCTGGCCGGCGGGGCAGCGGCGTTGATCAACCGGGCCAACACCGAAGCCGAGGCAGGCAATCTCAGGCTGGCGTGCCACCTCGCCGATTTTGCAGGCTGGGCCGAACCGGACGACGTCGGGGTGCATGCCGCGAGGGCCGAGATCTATCGGCGACGGCGCACGGCAGAAACGTCATTGATGAGCAAGGGCGTGTTCGCCGCCGCGGCACGCCAATCCGAGGCGATCAAAGATGGCACACGTCACTCCTGAACGGATCCACATCAAGGTCGGCGGCACCGAACTGGGTGCACTTCGATGGCGAGGTCGGGCCGGCACACCGCTGGCGATCGCGATCCACGGCATCACCGCCAACGCATGGTGTTGGGCGGCCGTCGCCCGCCATCTCGACGGTCAGATCGGATTCGTCGCCGTGGACCTGCGCGGAAGAGGTGCCAGTTGCGCAGCTCCCGGCCCATTCGGGATTCGCAGCCACGCCAACGATCTGGCCGCCGTCATTCGCGGTCTGAGTGCTGCCCCCGCGATCCTCGTCGGCCACTCGATGGGCACCTACGTGGCCCTCGACTGTGCCGAACAGGCACCGGACCTGGTCGACCGAATCGTGCTCGTCGACGGCGGACCACCTGTCGCTGTCCCAACCGGACTGACGCCGAGCGAAGCACTCGACGAACTGCTCGGTCCAGCCATCGCCCGCCTCCGGCGGGTTTGGCCCGACAGGGTTTCGTATCACCAGATGTGGGCCCAGCATCCCGCTTTTGCCGGAGGTCTGACGCCCGAGATCGAGCGGTACGTGTTGTCGGACCTGGAGGAGTGCAACGGCGGATTCCGCAGCAACGTCAGCGAGGAGGCGGTCACGTTCGACGGCACTGAGATGTTCACCGACCAGTCAGTTCGCACACTGATCGATCGCGTCGCGATGCGACTCTCGATGATTCGGGCGGAGTCGGGGATCCTGGCCGGCCCACCCCCATTCGTCGCATCATCGGCCGCCGAGCGGTATCCGCAACACGACTGGCAGACGATCGCCGGTACCAATCACTACTCCATCCTGATCGGCGAGGCCGGTGCCGAAGCCATCGCCTGTGCGATCCTGCTCAACTCCCGATCGTGATCGCCACGACCGCTCCCGCCGCCACCACCATGCCGGCGAGTTGCGAACGGCTTGCTCGCTCGCCGTCGAGTGTTGATGCGAGCACGATCGTGCTTGCCGGATACATCGCCCCGACGGCGGCGACGACCGACAGCAGACCGTGTCGTGCCGCCACCAGGTAGGTGCCGTTGGCAAGGCACACGAGCAACCCGACGAGGGTCGCAGAGATGAAGAGCCGACGGCCCAATTCGACCGGCCCCGACCGACGATGCTGCCAGAGGAATGCCGCCGAAACGAGCGGTAGCCCGGTGAACCGCGAGAACAGCAGCGGCCACAATCCGGCGTCGTGTCCGGCGCGGGCGTAGGCCACGAACATCGTCCCGAAACCGCAGCCGACACCGATCGCCATCCACACCGTGCGGGCCTCGACGTGTTGGCCGGCAACGCCGAGCAGCCCACCGATCAACGCCACCGCAACGATCGCGGCACCGATCCCGATCACCGCGATCGCCTCCGGGCGTTCACCGATCGCGAATCCGACAGCGACAGGAACCAAAGCCGAAACCACACCGGTCACCGGTGCAACCACCGTCATGTTCCCTCGCGACAACGTCGCATACAACCCGATCAGCGCAAGGCTCCCGGCAAACCCGCCGAACATCCCCCAAAGGATCGCCCGTTCCGTCGGAGCGCCGCGTTCGACCAGTGGGACGAGTACGAGCAGCACGAGCAGCAGCGAGACTTCGGCGACCAATGTCACGGCAACCGGCGCAAATCGACGACTGATCCGGCCGCCGGCGTAGTCGGAAATGCCGTACACGATCGCCGACACCAGCGCAAGGGCAATCGCCACCCCCCAGGTGTACCACGATCCAGGTGCACCACGTTCCTTTGTGTCAGCAACAACGACCTACGAGGTCGTTGTTGCTGACACAAGAAGATTGGTGGGCACGACGGGGCTCGAACCCGGGACCTCTACCGTGTCATGGTAGCGCTCTAACCAACTGAGCTACGCGCCCTTTGCGGATCCGTACGCTACCAGACGTGGCACCGCGCACACACCTCCCCCTGATCGATATTGCTCCCCTGATCGGCGGCGACGAACCAGATCGTCTGGCTGTCGCCGAAGCGATCGACCGGGCCTGTCGATCGCTCGGATTCTTTCGGATCACCGGTCACGGTCTCGATCCGACGCTACTGACCCGACTCGATCAGCATTCACGAACGTTCTTCCAGCAATCCAACGAGATCAAAGCCGGCGTGGCGATGTCACACGCCGGCTCGGCGTGGCGAGGGTGGTTCCCGGTCGGCGGCGAGGTCACATCGGGCATCCCCGATCGCAAAGAGGGCCTCTATGTCGGTCTGGATCACGCCGTCGATCATCCCTTGGTCGTGGCGGGCACGCCGCTGCACGGCGCCAACCTGTTTCCACCGGGGCCGCTCGGCCCGACGGTGATGGAATGGGTCGCTGCCCTGATCCCGATCGCCAACTCGGTGATGAGCGGAATTGCACTCGGCCTCGGGCTTCCCGCGAACTGGTTCGAAACCCACATCACGACAGATCCGACGGTGTTGTTCCGAGTCTTCCACTACCCAGCGCTCCCGGACAACGATCAGTCGCACGAACTTGGCGTCGGCGAACACAGCGATTACGGGTTGCTGACGTTGCTCGCTCAAGATCACCACGGCGGGCTCCAGGTCCGCACTCCCGGCGATGAGTGGATCGATGTGCCGCCCGAGCCCGACGTGCTGGTCTGCAACCTCGGTGACATGCTCGACAAACTGACCGAGGGTCGCTACCGGTCGACGCCTCACCGCGTCCGTAATCTCAGCGGGCACGGTCGCCTTTCGTTCCCGTTCTTCTTCGACCCGTCGTGGGATGCCGTGGTGACCCCACTACCCCTCGCCGATTCCCCGCCAGCCGATGACGCGACGCGACGTTGGGACGGGACCAGTTTGCGGGCTTGGTCGGGCACCTACGGCGACTACCTGTCGGCCAAGGTCGCTCGAGTCTTCCCACAGTTGTTCGAGCAAGTCGGCAATGTGCCGCGCGGCCCGGCCGGTACGTTCACCGCAGCCGAAGACTGACCGCGTTGGCCATCAAGCGGCCCGATCGGGTCAACAGCCAACGATCGTCGTGACGCTCGATCAGACCTTCCAGTTGATCGACATCCGTCTCCGTGAACGCATCGATCGGGACCCCATCGCGCATCCGCAGTTGCAACTCCAAGCGTTCGAATCGTCTGGTCGCTTCGTCGAGCGTTTCGCCCGCCGCCTCGGTCGGCTCCCCCGAACCGACCAGTTCGATGTAACGGTCCGGGGTGCGGACGTTCCACCATCGTCGGCCGTTCTGGTGCGAGTGGGCGGAGCAACCGAAACCGATGTAGTTCTGCTGACGCCAGTAGAGCACGTTGTGGCGGCACTCGTGGCCAGGCCGCGCCCAATTCGAGACCTCGTAGTTGTCACGCCCCGCGGCGACCAACAACTCGTCGACGAGCTCGTACTTGTCTGCCTGGTCGTCATCGTCAGGATGACGATCCGGCTGCTCGGCAAGCGGCGTGCCCGCCTCGATCGTGAGCGCATAGGCCGACACGTGGGGCGGTTCGAGGGCGACGATCGCGTTCACGGTCTGTTCCCAATCGGCGAGCGATTCGCCCGACGCGCCGTAGATCACATCGAGGTTGAACGTCGGCAGGTCTACCGAGCGAATGGCGTCGACGGCTCGCACGACATTGCCCTGATCGTGCTTTCGCCCGAGTGATCCGAGCACGTGTGTCGCCATCGACTGCACGCCGAGACTGACCCGATTGACGCCGGCATCGACATACTTCTCGAGCAACGCGACGGTGACGTTGTCGGGGTTGCACTCGACCGTGATCTCCGCGTCACCGGTGACGGGAATCGATGCGATCACGGCACCGAGCGCGGCACCGTCGACCATCGAGGGGGTGCCGCCGCCGACAAAGACGCTGCTGGCGATTGGCATCCCGTTCTCGATGGCGCGCTGGATCTCCGTCGACAGCATCGCCAGGTATCGATCGGTCAGATGGTGGCGGTCGGTCCAGGTCGCGAACGCGCAGTAGTCGCACTTCGACGCACAGAACGGAATGTGGATGTAGACCCCGAACGGTTCGTCGGGCGGGGCGACCATCGAATCAGCCGGTCGAACCGGCTACGGTCGAAACACCAGGTCGAGCGCTTCGAGCCGCAGCGCAACCTGATCGACGGGGATATCGAGCATCGCCGCGATCGCCCGTTTGTCATCTTGGCGGATCGTCAGCACGCGGCCGTTGAAGTCCTGGCGTTGTACTTGGATCATCCGCAGGAAGCGGGTCAGCATCTCGAAGGGAGCGCCGGAAAGCTGGCTCAACTTACTGATGTCGATCGCCAGTTTCGGTCGGATTGCCGAGCTGTCGTCGGCGGCGCCACTCGGATCGGAACTGTTCCGGGGAAGCAGTTGATCAACCGGAACCCGGTAGAACTGGGCCAGACGATCGAGCCGCGGCAGCGAGAGGGCGCGCTCACCGCGTTCGTAGGCGCCCAACACCGAGGCTTTGAACTCGTGAGTCGATTGCGCCTCGACATCGTGCAACGAGAGCCGCTTCTGTTTGCGAATCGATCGCAGACGTTCACCGACCTGCGCGCTGTATCCCTCGTCATCGGTGTCGGCGTCAGTGCCGTTGGATGTGGCGCCGGGAAATGCCATGCCCGAACTCCTTCGCTCTGTGCGTGTGATCAACAACCAACAGTAGTCGACTTCGCAGCGTGGTCAAACTACCACGGCAAACTTTGAGACAAATATCACCGTGCGTGTGCAACGAGACGAACCGCCGCCGCCAGCGCCGCGGTCTCAACCCTGAGCACCGTCGGTCCGATCGACACGCAGTCGGTCGCCAACGCCCGCTCTGCTGCTGACCAGCCACCCTCCGGGCCGATTGCGACTGCAAAATCGTTGGGAGCGAGTTCTCGCCCACCGGGTTCTGCGGCGACGGCGCCAGGTAGCACGTCTGCTGACGGCTGCGGCCCGACGATCTCAGGCAGCCACACTGAGCGCGACTGCTGGACCGCCTCGACCGCCACTCGGCGCAGTTTTCCGAGATGCTTCGAGGCCCGATCCGGGTCCCATCGGACGACGGAACGCTCGGCGTGGACGAACACGATCCGGTCGACGCCGATCTCGGTCAGCTTCTGGACGATCCATTCCGGGCGATCGAGCTTCGGAATCGCGACGGCGATCGTGATCCGATTGCTCCGACGCGGTTCGCTCAACACCTCACCGTCAACGTCGAGTGAATCACCGAGCGCCCGACACATGCGCCACCGCCCACGACCATCGGTGACCGTCACGATTTCGCCGTTGTCCACTCTCAGCGATCGAAAGACGTGGTGCTGCGACTCCTCACTCAGCACGGGCGAATCGATGTCGGCAACCAAGATGTGAGCTGCCGCAGCGCGCATCACAGCGACGGATTCCGGCCTCACGAGAAGGCTGATTTGATCTTCGAGAACAAGCCACCGCTCGTCTCGCCGACGACTTCTCCTCGGCCTTCCGCAAAGGTTCGGAGGAGTTGTGACTCGTCAGCAGACAGCTTGGTCGGAACCTCGACATTGACGATTGCACGCAGATCACCGCGTCCGCGACCGTGCAATCGCGGCACGCCTCGACCTCTCAACACGAACTGATGGCCCGGTTGGGTTCCGGCCGGGACGACAAGATCCTCGTCGCCGTCGAGCGTGACCAACACCATTTTGGTGCCGAGCGCAGCCTGAGCGATCGAGATCGGAACCTCAGTGATCAGGTCGTCGTCCTCGCGGCGGTAGCGATCATGGGCTTTGACCCGAAGATGGACGTAGAGGTCGCCTGGCGGCCCACCGCGTGGCCCTGCGGCACCGCGACGAGTCAGCCGCAGGGTCGAACCGTCGACGACACCGGCCGGCACGTCGACCGTGTAGCTCTTGTCGGCGGTGATCCGACCCTGACCGTGACACGTCGTACAGGGGCTCCCGATCACCTCGCCGAGCCCACCGCAACGCCCGCAGGGGCTGGTCGACACCATTTGCCCGAGAACGCTCTGGCGCACTCGGCGGACCTGACCCGAGCCGCTGCACTCCGAGCACGTGACCGGCTTGGTCCCTTCACCAGCACCACTGCCGGAGCAGTTCGTGCACGTCTGTGGCAGCTTCAGGTCGACCGGGATCTGGTCACCGAAGACGGCCTGTTCGAACCCGATCGCGACGGCGACTTCCATGTCCTGACCGCGTGGCGGACCGGTGGGACCGCGGCGGCCTCCACCGAACGGGCTGCCGCCACCGCCGAAGAACGCGTCGAAGATGTCGCCGAGGCCACCACCGTTGAACATGTCGTTGATGTTCTGGCCACCACCTCCGACGCCTGCCTCACCGAACTGGTCGTACCTGGCACGTTGCTGGTCGTCGGAGAGCACGGAGTATGCCTTCGAGACCTCCTTGAACTTCTCCGCTGCGACCGGGTTGTCGGGGTTGGCATCAGGGTGCAGTTCTCTGGCGAGCTTTCGATAGGCCTTCTTCAGTTCGTCGGAACTGGCGTTCCGCGAGACGCCCAACAGGCCGTAGTAGTCGACCGCCATCAGCCTTCTCCCAATCGACGACCGAGCCGCTGGCTGACGACATCGACGGTCGCCAGCGCCTGCGGATAGTTCATCCTGGTCGGTCCGAGGACGCCTACCGACCCGACGTGTTCCCCGTCAACGACCACCGGCGCCACGACGACCGAACACGCCGACAGCGGTTCGACTCCGTGCTCGACGCCGATCGCCACCGACATACCCCTGTTGACGATGTCACGCACCAGCGAAACGACTACGAACTGCTGTTCCAACGTGTGCAACACCTGACGGACGACGTCGACCGCGTCGAATGACGCAGCCATCGCAGAGGCGCCGCCGACGTAGACGTGGTCGTCGGTGGAGACCGCCCGGATTGCCTCCATCGCTGCGTCGCAGATGCCGTCGACGACGGGGTCGCCGGACGTGACGAGCCGGCTGACGGCGATCAACGACTGACCGTTGAGTCGGCCGGCCAGGTGGGCCGATGCTGACGCCAGGGTCTCGTCGGTCGTGATCGCCGCGATGTCGATGACCTCGTTGTCGACGGATCCGTTGCCGAAGACGAACACCACCGCCGCCGCGGTCGCGGAGAGTCGTACGATCTGGGCGCTCCGGATGACCGCCGCTTCGGCCTTCGGGCCGAGCACGACCGCCGCGTTATGGGTCAATTTCGTGAGCAGGTCGGACGTCTGGTGCAACATCTCCTCGAGCCGCCCGTGGGCGGCAGAGAAGAACGCTCCGACCTGATCGGTCGTGGTGGCATCGAGCTGGCCGGGTTGAGCGAGATGATCGACGAAGAACCGGTAGCCCTTGTCGGTGGGGATCCGACCGGCCGAAGTATGCGGCGACACCAGGAACCCTTCCTGCTCGAGCACTGCCATCTCGTTGCGTACGGTCGCTGAGGAAACCCCAATTCCGGACGCGGAGGCAATATGCGAGGACCCCACGGGCTGCGCGGTGGAGATGTACTCCTGCACCACGGCACCGAGAATTGCGGTCTTACGATCGTCCAGCATCTTGGCAGTCGAGGATACCGAGTGCCAACCGACGTTGCAGGCTCAGGCCGCAAACGTTACGACGACCGGGGCACGAATCGTTCGCCACCGACGATCGTGGCGGCGATCAGCGGGACCCCCGGTCGATAGACCAGATGCGTGTACGACGGTGCCTCCAGGACCACCAAGTCGGCCCGGCAGCCCGGTACGAGTCGACCGACATCGGTTCGCCGGAGGGCCGATGCACCACCGCGGGTCGCTGCGGCGAGTGCTTCATCGATGGTCATTCGCATGTCACGCACGGCTAGGGCGATGCAGAACGACATCGACGTCGTGTAGCTGCTTCCGGGGTTGCAGTTCGTTGCCAATGCGACCGTTGCGCCTGCGTCGATCACCCGCCGCGCATCGGGATACGGCTGCCGGGTCGAGAAGTCTGCGGCAGGAAGGAACGTTGCAACCGTCCTGCTCCCTCCAAGCGCTGCGATGTCGTCGTCGCTGAGATACGTGCAGTGATCGGCTGAGGCGCATCCCAGTTCGACCGCCAGTTGCACCCCCGGTCCGTGGCCGAGCTGGTTGGCGTGCAGGCGTGCCCCGAGACCAGCGGCCTGCCCGGCAAGCAACACGGCACGGCATTGGTCGCGATCGAACGCACCGCGCTCGCAAAACGCGTCGATCCATTTCGCATTCGGTCGGACCGACGCCAGCATGTCGTTGCACACGAGGTGGATGTAGTCGTCCGCACGCCCCTCGAACTCCGGCGGCACGAGGTGGGCGCCAAGGAACGTCGTCTCCTCAGTCAAGCGCCCGGCGATTTCCAGACACCGTCGCTCATGAACGGTGGCAAGTCCGTAGCCCGACTTGATCTCGACGGTCGTGATGCCGGCGGCGAACGCCTCGTTGCGACGGTCGCCTGCCAACATCTCGAGTTCGACATCGGTAGCGCTTCTCGTTGCCTCCACGGTGCGGGAGATGCCCCCGGCGGCGTACGGCTGACCGGCCATTCGCGCCGCGAATTCATCGCCCCGGTCACCGGCGAACACGAGGTGCGTGTGGCTGTCGACGAAGCCGGGGATCACGCACCGCCCGCCGGCATCGATGCATTGATCGGCGATCGCCCCAGCTCGTTCCAACGACAGGACCGCACCGTTTTCGATCACGACAGCGGCGTTGCGGATCAACCCGAGTGGCCCTTCGCCATGGGCCGGGTCGCCGGTGACCAGGAGTCCGATGTTGTCGACGACGATGCTCATGACGACCCCATCAGGTCGCCGATCGCCGTGTCGAGTTCGGCGGCGACATCGATCGCGCAATGGCGGAAGTCGTCGACGATCCGTCGACCGCCGACGACGACGGTGCGCACGTCCGCAGCGGAGGCGGCGAAGACGGCCGACTCGAGCGCATGCTCCTGGCGGGCGCCAGCCGTCCGGCGACTGTCGAGCGCCACGGTCACGAAGTCCGCCAACCCGCCGGCGATGATCGACCCTGCGTCGCGCCATCCCAGACTGGTGTGACCGTGGAGCGTGGCTGCCCGAAGCAGCGACGGTGCATCGTGCGTGCCTCGGACCAGCGAGGCAAGCCGCTCGTTCAGTTCGAGCGCGCGAGCCTCTTCGAACATGTCGATGACGGCGTGAGAATCGGTCCCGAGCGACAGGCGCGCCCCCGACGCACGCAAGGCCGTCGACGGCCCGATGCCGTCCGCAAGGTCTCTCTCGGTCGTCGGGCAGAAGCAAACCGTGCACGGCGACCCTCCGAGTCGGGCAATGTCTGTTTCGGTGAGATGGGTGGCGTGCACTGCGGTGAAGCGCTCACCCAGCGCGCCGCGATCGGCGAACACCTCGACCGGGGTTGCCCCATGCGCGGCGACACAGTTTCCATTCTCTGCGGGTTGCTCCGAGACGTGGGCATGCAGTGGCGCCCCCCTCGATTCCGACCAGGCAGCGACAATCTCGATGTCGGCGGGTGTCACCGCGCGCACGGAATGCACCGCTGCACCGATCCGGGTCGTGGCCGAGGCGAGTGCGTCGAGGGCGCTCGCCCGAGTCGCCCAACCCAGCACGTCAAGGTCGCCGAACCGTTGCTGGACACCTTCCAGGTCCGTGTCGAATCCGCCGCGGAGGTAGCACGTGTCGAGCAGCGTGATCCGCAATCCGGCATCGGATGCGGCGGCAATCAACGCTTCCCCCATCGCGTTGGCATTGTCGTACCTAGACCCGTTCGGCCCGTGGTGGAGGTAATGGAATTCACCGACACAGGTGATTCCGGCCAGCACCATTTCGGCGTACACAGCACGAGCCAACCGGAAGTACGAAGCGGGATCGAGTCGGGACGCTGCTGCGTACATCTGCTCTCGCCAGGTCCAGAACGAGCCAACGCCGACCTGCGTGCGGCCCCGCAGCACCCGGTGGAAGGCATGACTGTGGGCGTTGGCAAACCCTGGCAGCGTGAGCCCTTTCAGCCGGACGCTCCCGGGCGGCGCCTCGACACCCGTTCGAACGGACGCCACCCGATCACCGACGACTTCGATCAGGACGTCGCGTTCAGCCCGGTCACATCCGAGCCACGCCAGTTCGCAGTGGTAGACCGATTCGGCCATCACGACCCGACGCGACGCACGAATTCGGTGATCCGTTCGACGAACTCCTCGCGATGGAAGCGCTCGAACTGCTCCCAGGTCGTGAACGACGTCGGGTCCGAGACGCGGTCGAGGAACAGGACTCCGTCGAGGTGATCGCATTCGTGCTGGAACGTGCCGGCGGTCAACCCGCGCATCGTTTCGTCGTGGGGGACTCCGGCACGATCGAGCCATCGAACTCGAACGTTGACGTGACGGCTCACGGTTCCACGCAGGTTCGGCACCGACAAACAGCCCTCGTTGATCTCGACGACTTCGTCGCCGAGCAGCTCGATCTCCGGGTTGACCACGACGGTCAGCGGGATCCGTGGCTTGTACGGGTACCGAGGGTTGTCGTTGACCTCGATCGTCGCGATTCTGACGGGGACACCGATCTGATTGGCGGCGATCCCGGCCCCGTTTGCATGTCGCATCGTGTCGATCAAGTCGTCGATCAAATCCTGGGTCTCCGCCGCCGCCAACTCGTCGAGCGTCACATGACGAGCACGCTGACGCAAGGTCGGGTGGCCGACGGTGATGATCTCGCGAACCGTCACGACCGTGCCCTACTCATTGTCGCGGTGCTCGGTCATCGGGATCCGGACACCCCGTTCGGCGGCGACCTCGTTGGCTCGGTCGTAGCCGGCGTCGGCGTGACGGATCACACCCATCCCCGGATCGGTCGTCAGGACACGCGCCAGCTTCTCATCGGCGAGCGCCGTCCCGTCGGCGAGCGCCACCATGCCGGCGTGGATCGATCGCCCGATGCCGACTCCCCCGCCGTGGTGGATGCTGACCCAGGTCGCACCACTCGACGTGTTGACCAGCGCGTTGAGCAGCGGCCAGTCGGCAATCGCGTCGGACCCGTCGAGCATCGCTTCCGTCTCGCGGTACGGCGACGCGACGGAGCCGGAGTCCAGGTGGTCACGACCGATCACGATCGGCGCTTTCAGGGCGCCGCTTCGGACCATCTCGTTGAAGCGCAGGCCGAGCCGGTGCCGCTCGCCGTACCCGAGCCAGCAGATCCGCGCCGGCAACCCCTGGAAGGCGACCCGCTCCCCCGCCAGAGCGATCCAACGATGCAGGCCATCGTCGTCGGGGAACTCGTCGAGAACGGCCTGATCGGTGGCAGCGATGTCGGCCGGATCACCGCTCAGTGCGACCCACCTGAACGGACCCTTGCCTTCGCAGAAAAGGGGTCTGATGTAGGCGGGAAGGAATCCGGGATAGTCGAAGGCCCGCTCGAACCCGCCCAACTCGGCCTCGGCGCGCAGGCTGTTGCCGTAGTCGAACACCTCGCTCCCGGCATCGAGGAACCCGACCATCGCTCGGCAGTGCTCGGCCATGCTCGCCCGAGATCGTCGGATCAGTTCTTGCGGATCGGTGCGTGCCATCTCGGCGGTCGCCTCGGCGGTGAGATCGACCGGTACGTAGCTGAGCGGATCGTGGGCACTCGTCTGATCGGTGACGATGTCGGCGCCGAACCCCATCGCCAACAACTTCGAGAACACCTCTGCGGCATTGCCGACCAAACCGACCGACAGTTCTCGTCGTTCTGTTCGGGCCCGTTCGCAGCGCACTACGGCGTCGTCGAGCGATGTTGCGACCTCGTCGAGGTAACGCGTTTCGATCCGGCGTTGCACGCTCCTCGGGTCGACGTCGACACACAACGCCACGCCGCCGTTCATGGTGACTGCCAGCGGTTGCGCGCCGCCCATCCCCCCGAGCCCGCCGGTCAACGTGATCGTGCCCGCCAGGGTTCCGCCGAAACGCTTGCGGGCGATCTCCGCAAAGCACTCGTACGTGCCCTGCAGGATGCCTTGCGTCCCGATGTAGATCCACGACCCGGCCGTCATCTGGCCGTACATCGTGAGCCCCATCTTCTCGAGGCGCCGGAATTCGTCCCAGTTGCCCCATTCCGGCACCAGGTTCGAATTCGCCAGCAGCACCCGGGGGGCCCATTCGTGGGTCCGGAACACACCCACCGGCTTGCCTGACTGCACGAGCATCGTTTCGTCGGCCTTCAGCGTCGTGAGCGTGCGCGCCATCGCATCGAACGCGTCCCACGACCTGGCGGCCCTGCCGGTACCGCCGTACACGACGAGGTCGTCCGGTCGTTCGGCGACCTCCGGGTCGAGGTTGTTGTGCATCATCCGATAGGCCGCTTCCTGCGGCCAACCGAGACACGTGAGATCAGTTCCGCGTGCTGCTCTGACCGGTCGTGGACCACTCATTGTCGAACTCCTTCTGGTCGGATCACATCGAGTTGCCCGATGACTGCTTCGACTGCTTCGACGACCGACCCGCTGACGAGCAGCGCCTCGGCCGCAAGCAGGTCGGGCGACAGCCATCGATCAGGTCCGGGCCCACCGACGACGGAGCGCAACGCGGTCAGCGCCGCCCCGGTCCCTTGGCCCGGGCGCAACGGGGCGCGCAGATCGATCGCCGCACCGGCGCACACAATTTCGACGGCAAGAATCCGACGCAGGTTGTCGACCGAACGCCGCAGTTTGCGGGCAGCCGCCCACCCGTTCGAGACGTGGTCTTCCTGCATCGCGCTCGTCGGGAGCGAATCGACCGAGGCGGGGGCCGCCAGCCGCTTGTTCTCCATGGCCATCGCCGCTTGGGTGTAATGCCCGATCATGTAGCCCGAGTTGACGCCGGCGTCGGTTGTGAGGAACGGCGGCAGTCCATTCGAGCGGGCGGTGTCGAGCATGCGATCTGTGCGTCGCTCGGCAATCGCCGACAGTTCGCTCACGGCGATCGCCAGGAAGTCACAGACGAACCCGAGCGGGGCGCCGTGGAAGTTGCCGCACGACTCGACGCGACCATCGGGGAGGATCATCGGGTTGTCGATCGCCGCGTCGAGTTCGCGTTCGGCAATCATTCGAGCGTGAGCGATCGTGTCGAGCGCGGCACCGTGGACCTGCGGTGTGCAGCGCAACGAGTAGGCGTCCTGAACCCGCGAGTCGCCGGTTCGGTGACTGGCGACGATCGGTGAATCGGCCAGCATTCGGCGCAGGTTGGATGCGCTGGCGGCCTGACCGACCTGTGGCCGTAACGCCTGCAGATCAGCGGCGAACGCCCGGTCGGTACCGAGCAGTCCCTCCACGGTCATCGCCGCCGCGATGTCGGCAACGACAGCGAGTTGTTCGAGATCGTGGATCGCCAGCACCAGCATGCCGAGAATCCCGTCGGTGCCGTTGATCAGCGCCAAACCTTCCTTGGCGCGCAGCACGACCGGTTCCAAACCGGCCTCGGCGAGCGCCGTCGCCGAGGTCACGAGTGCGCCGTCTCGATCACGTACCTCTCCCTCACCGAGCAACGTCATCGCACAGTGACTCAGCGGTGCCAGGTCCCCGCTGGCACCGAGAGAACCGTGTTCGCGCACGACAGGAGTGATCCCCGCGTTGAGCACCGCCAATTGCAGATCGACCAACTCGGGCCGTGCCCCGGATCTCGCCATCGCCAAGCTGCGGGCGCGCAACAGCAACATCGCCCGCACGACCTCGCGCTCGACTTCGTCGCCCATCCCTGCGGCGTGCGAGCGCACCAACGCGATCTGCAGTTCAGCGGTACGAGATGGTTCGATCACGGTGTTGGCGAGCGCACCGAATCCGGTCGTGACCCCGTAGACCGGCTGGTCGGAATCGACGAATCCCTCGATCAGATCAGCCGATCGCTGCATCGCCTCCCGCGTTGCGGTGTCGAGCACCGCAGGGCTGTCACGACGCGCAACGGCGATGACCTCGGCAGTGGTGAGACCGACGCCTGAGATCGTGACAATCGAGGCATCAGGTGCGTTCATCACGCCGCACAGTATGCGATCCAGGTCCCAAGCGAGTCATGAACGCTTCGTCGCCGCATAGCGGCTGAGCGCTTCGGCCCGTTCGGCAGCGTGATCGACCATCGGTGGCGGATAGCCGTTTGTTCCCAGCTCGGGGATCCAGCGATGCACGTATTCGCCGGCGGGGTCCCACCGGTGCTGCTGAGCCGTGGGGTTGAACACCCGGAAGTACGGCGCCGCATCGGTTCCCGACCCTGCAGCCCACTGCCACCCGTGGTTGTTGGAGGCGAGGTCACCATCGAGCAGGTGCTGCATGAAGAAGCGGGCGCCCCACTGCCATGGCAGATGGAGATCTTTGACGAGAAAGCTGGCGACGATCATGCGAACCCGATTGTGCATCCATCCCGTCTGGGCGAGCTGGCGCATCCCGGCGTCGACGATCGGGAAACCGGTTCGCCCCTCACTCCAGATCGCAAATCTGGCGTTTGCCGTTCGCCCGGTGTCGACGCTGATCCGGTCGAAACGCTGGTCGAGATTCGACCAGGCTGACTCCGGGCGCCGCGACAGCACGTCGGCATAGAAGTCGCGCCACGCCAGCTCGCTGGCGAACGTGGCGTGATCCGGGCTCGTCGGGTCCAGATCGGCCAGCAACTGGCGGGGATGCACCACGCCGAACTTGAGAAACGGCGACAGCCGGCTCGTCCCCTCCATCGCCGGAAGGTCGCGACCCGACTTGTACCGCTCGAGCGGTCCGTGACGAAACGTCCTCCACCGGTCGACGGCGCCCCGCTCAGTGACGGGTTCGACATCGCCTGATCCGGCGTCGACGGCCGCGTCATCGAGCGTGAGCCAGTTGGGATCAACCGGCGCGTCGACCGGCGCTGCCCAACCGTGCTCGCGCCATCGGCGCGAGAAAGGAGTGAACACCGAGTAGGGAGTCCCATCGTCTTTGACGACGCCACCGGGATCGACGGCGTACGGGGAACCAACCCCGCGCATCCGGCGCCCAGCGGCTTGCAGCGCGGCCGCGACCTGTTCGTCGCGGCGTCGTCCGTACGGCCCGAAGTCCTTTGCCACGTACACCGATCGGGCACCGATCCGTTCGGCAATCGCCGGGATCTCGACAACCGGATCACCGTCCACGACCACCAACGCTCCGCCCATCGCTTCCCGCAGGCCAACCAGCATCGAGTCCAGCAGCGATCGCCTGACGGCGCCCGCCGACCCGAATCCGGGGTCATTCACGAACACCGGCAGCACTTCGGACGATTCCGCAAACGCCGCCGACAGGGCAGGGTTGTCCGCCAGCCTCAGGTCCCGCCGAAACCACATCACTGATCGCGTCACTCCCCCAGCTTGCCCGACCAACGGCCGGGTCCGACGTGCCGGCCGTGTCCTCCGTAGCATCAGGATCGATGTCCGTCGCTCCGGGTACGCCAGCACACACTCGGTCATCAATGTTCCGATCGCTCCGGTATCGGAACGCCCGTCTGTTCTTCGGCGGCATGGTGGTGTCGAACATCGGCACCTGGCTGCAGTTCACGGCGCTGTTGTTCGTCGTACGGCGGCTGTCGGATCGAGGCATCGCGCTCGGCGTGCTGATGGCGTGCCAGTTCCTTCCGATGTTGCTGCTCGGGCTCTACGCGGGAGGCGTCGCCGACCGAATCGACAAGCGCCGGGTCGTGATCTTCACCCAGTCGGCGATGGGCGTGCAAGCGCTGGTACTCGGGGTGCTCGAACTCACCGATTCGCTCAACCTTCCGTTGATCTACGCACTCTCCGGGGTGCTCGGCCTGCTGAACGCGTTCGACAATCCGGCGCGGCGCGGCTTGGCGACAGAGCTCGCCGATCGTGACGATCTGACCAATGTGATGGCGCTCAACACTTCGGTGATGACCGGTTCACGGGTGTTCGGACCTGCGTTGGCGGCGCTGCTCGTGGCCTGGGTCGGCACCGGCTGGTGCTTCGTGTTGAACGGGTTGTCATTCCTGGCGCTGCTGTGGTCGCTCAGGGCGATCGACGAATCGAAACTGTTCCGGAACCCTCCACCACCGAAGAGCGCAACCCCGATTCGCGACGGGCTGGCCGCGGTGTGGGCCGATCCGATCGTTCGCAACACGACGGTGTTGTTCGCGATCGTCTCGACGTTCGCGTTCAACTACTCGGTCTCGTTCCCGCTGCTGATCACCGACAACCTGCTCGAGTCCGACAGCAAGCTCGGCCTGGTGCTGTCGGTGACGAGTGTCGGCAGCGTCTCGGGTGCGTTGCTCGTCGCCCGCCTCTCCGACGTCCGTCAACTATGGTTCATCGTCTCCGTGTTGGTGATGAGTGT
>JAYVFI010000086.1:0-44163 GCA_043773365.1 Ilumatobacteraceae bacterium | reverse complement strand
CGACGGCGTTCAATGCCGGAATCTTCGGGTCGATCGACGCCAACGCCGGTGATGACCGTCTCGGCTGGGATCTCGACCGGTTCCCGGTGAGCGTCGAACAGATGACCCTGGGCATGTTGGAGATCCTGCGGGGTGGCGGAATGACGACCGGCGGTTTGAACTTCGACTCGAAACTGCGCCGTCAATCGATCGCCCGCGACGACTTGTTCATCGCCCACATCGGTGGGATGGACACGATGGCGCGTGCCTTGTTGGCGGCGGCATCGATCATCGAGGGTGGCGAGCTGGACGGGTTCGTCACCGACCGCTACGCCGGGTGGAACGGCGAGCTGGGGCATTCGATCATGACCGGCGGATTGTCGCTCGCCGAGTTGCATGCCCGCGCCGGCGACGCCACCGCACCGCAACCGACTTCGGGGCGACAGGAGATGCTCGAGAACCTCGTTGCTCGCTACATCGAGCGGGCGCGGTAGTGCCGCTCGTCGTCGGGGTCGACTCGTCGACGCAGTCGACGAAGGTCGAGGCGCGCGATCTCGAAACCGGTCAGGTGGTGGCGACCGGAACGGCGCCCCATCCGGGGACCACCCCGCCGGTCTCGGAGCAGGACCCGCGGAGCTGGTGGTCGGCACTCGTCGAATCGTTCGAGCAACTCGGCAACCACCGCCGCGATGTGATCGCGATATCGGTCGCCGGGCAGCAACACGGTTTGGTGCTGCTCGATCACGGTGGCGAGCCGGTCCGCCCCGCCAAGCTGTGGAACGACACGACCTCGGCGGCGCAGGCCGATCGGCTCGTCGCCGCGTTGGGCGGCGAGCGGTGGGTGGCGTCGACCCGCAGCCTTCCGGTCGCTGCCTTCACGATCACCAAGCTGGCATGGGTTGCCGAGCATGAGCCACATCTCCTGGACCGCATCGCCAGTGTGATGTTGCCGCATGACTACCTGACCTGGCGATTGTCGGGAGCGCACGTCACCGACCGCGGTGACGCCTCCGGTACGGGGTGGTTCGACCCGGTAGCTGGGCAGTACTTGGCCGATCTCCTGGCCGAGGCGGTGCCAGGAGGGGCGGCGCTGATCGATCGGTTGCCGCGAGTGCTCCGATCCGACGTAGCGGCTGGAACTGTGATCGATCGAGTCGCCACTGAACTCGGCCTACCAGCTGGCGTGATCGTTGGCCCGGGCACCGGCGACAACATGGCGGCGGCGCTCGGACTCGGCCTGAGGGCCGGTGATGTGGCGATCTCACTCGGCACCTCCGGCACCGTGTTCGGCGTGTCCGATACCCCGACAGCCGACGTGTCGGGGGCGGTGGCAGGCTTCGCCAGTGCGAGCGGCAACTACTTGCCGCTGGTGTGCACGCTGAACGCCACCAAGGTCACCGATCGAGTCGCCACCTGGCTCGCCACCGACGCCGCCGGGCTGGCACACCTGGCACTCGATGCTGCCGCCGATCCGGGGTCGCCGGTGTTGGTGCCCTACTTCGATGGTGAGCGAACGCCGAACCGACCCAACGCCACCGGCACGTTCACCGGCCTCACCAACGCGACCACTCGCCACCAGTTGGCATTGGCGGCCCACGACGGCGTGTTGTGCGGACTGCTCGACGGACTCGATGCGCTGCGAGCCGTCGGCGCCTCGGTCGACGGGCACCTGTTCCTGATCGGCGGCGGCTCGCGATCAGCGGCATACCGGCAACGCTGCGCCGACCTGAGCGGCGATGAGGTGATCGTTCCGGACACTGACCAGACCGTCGCTGCCGGCGCCGCTGTGCAGGCCGCGGCTGTCTCCACCGGCGAGAAGTTCGAAACGATCGCGGCACGCTGGCAGTTGGGCGCAGGCGACACGATCGAGCCGCTCAACGCGGTCGGCGACATGAGGGTCCGCTATGCAGCCGTGCGCCAACTCTACGCTTCGCCATAGCGGCATTGCGTTGCGAATTGACAGCAGAGGAGCGTGGCATGGAGTATCCAGCGACCCTTGAAGTAACGACACCGGAGCGCATCGCCAACTGGCGACCACTCGTCCAGTGGATCATGGCGATACCACACTTCATCGTGTGGTACGGGCTCAACCTCGCTGGGGAAATGGTCGCTGTGGTGTCGTGGTTTGCGATCCTGTTCACCGGCCAACTCCCTGTCGGGCTGGCGAATTTTCAATGCATGGTGCAACGTTATGGTGTCCGGGTCGACGCCTATGTCGCGTTTCTGCATACGGAGTACCCGCCGTTTGCGTTCGACATGACGCCGACCGACCCGGGTGGCACACCGGTCAGGGTCGATTTCCAACCGACGCTCAGCGGTCGCAATCGGCTGACGTGCGCGCTCCGAATTCTCTGGCTGATCCCCGCCGCGATCGTCACCTTGCTGATCGTGATCGTTGGCTTCGTGTGCGGTTTGATCGGGTTGTTTGCGGTGCTGTTCACGGGCCGGTGGCCAGAAGGTCTGCGGGCGTGGGTGATGAAGAGCCTGCGCGCCTCGCTGCGACTGAACGCCTACGCATCGCTGCTGACTGACGAATATCCACCCCTCAATTTCAACTGACAACTTCAACTGACGGCTGCCGATTACGGCGGCGCGACGCGCTCGTCGGACCGATTTTTGGGGTCCCCGACGGTGACGCGTGTGTCGTGTGCACCAATTCGGGGTATAGACATCTCGTATGGACGAGGTGTTGTCGCGTGATCTGCCTGATGAACAGCGCGTCACCGATCCAATCGCACGGCGAGACACAGGAACCCTCTTGGGTGGCCGTTACCGCCTCAACCGGCGGGTTGCGCTCGGTGGGATGGGCGAAGTGTGGTCGGCGACCGACGACGTCTTGGGCCGTGCCGTGGCAGTCAAGGTGCTCAAGGACGAGTTGGTCGACTCCCATCCCTTCTTGGAACGGTTCCGGGCCGAGGCGAGGCACACCGCCAAGCTGAGCGATCCCGGTATCGCCGGTGTGTTCGACTACGGCGAGGACTCAGATGGCAACGGACTCACCGCCTACTTGGTGATGGAGTACGTCGACGGCGAACCGCTCTCCGAGATGCTCGCTCGCAACACGCTCGACCCGAACAAACCGATCGACCTCGACGCTGCGTTGACCATCGTGGCCCAGATCGCCGACGCACTGCAGGCCGCCCACGACAACGGCGTGATCCACCGTGACGTCAAACCGGGCAATGTGATGGTGACTCCCAACGGAGCGATCAAGGTGACCGACTTCGGAATCGCCCGAGCGGCCGATGCTGCGCCGATCACCGAAGCGGGTCAAGTGCTCGGAACGCCGCACTACATGTCACCCGAGCAGGCCCGCGGTGAGACGAGCAGCGCAGCCAGTGACATCTACTCGTTGGGTGTGATCGCCTACGAGATGCTCGCCGGCCATCGCCCCTTCCGTGCAGAGAACTCTGCAGCGGTCGCCCTTGCACACATCCAGGAGGTGCCGGCCCCACTGCCCGACTACGTACCGGAGGCAGTTCGGGCTTCGGTGCAACGCGCACTCGCCAAGGATCCTGCCGACCGTCCATCGAGCGGAGCGGTCTTCGCCGGCGAGTTGCGCGCCGCCCAGCGGGCGCTGAGAGCCGGTGACCGTGTCAGCGACGGAGAGTTTGCGGCGTCTCCCGTGACTCGGGTGCTCTACCCGGTCGAGACCAGGACGGCAACCCAGGTGATGCCCGCCGCCGACCTCGGTGAGGCACTTGCGGGCCCCGCGGTGGCGCCACGTTCGATCGCCGGAGAAGTCGGCGAGCACCGGCGACGCAGGAGAAACCTGATGGTCGCGGGGCTCCTCTCACTCGTCGTGTTGATCGCCATCGCGGCGCTCGGCGACGATCGAGCCCAGCCCCTCCCGGTCACCGACTCCGTGCCGTCGACCACCTTCGATCCGAACGCGTTGATCGGACTCCAGGCCGCCGACGCAGAGCAGCGGCTGGCCGAAGCGGGATTCGTCGCTCAGCAACGCCCGATCGAATCCCCCGGCATCCCCGTCGGACAGGTCGTCGGCGTCGAACCGGCTGGAGCGCCGCCTGCTGGTTCGACCGTGGTGCTCGTCGTCAGTGCCCCGATCGAGGTCACTGTGCCGAGCACGGTCGCCGACGTCACGCCGCAAAAAGAGCCCAAGGGGAAGGGAAAGGGAGACGACTGAGCGTCGTCGGACGAAATCGGGTCCCCGGTCGTCACACCTCTGCAGAAACGGCGTGTTGCACTCGTCCGTCGGAGTGCACGAGCGCCAGGATCTGGGCGTAGCGCTGAACGACCACGATTGCGTGTCCGTACTCATTCGCCGACGCCCTCAGGACGACACCCTCGGCAGTCAGCACCGAACGAATCTCATCGAGATCGGCAGGCGCCAGGATGCCGATTCGCATCAAGGCCAGATCGAGCTCGCGATCGGATCCGGTCGCGGCGCGACGCAGTTCGATCATCGAAGTCGGAGCGATTCGGTACACGCCGACTTATCGGCGTGCGACCGTCGGGCCTTGAGGCCCGTGAGCGTCACGTCACCTGACCGCCGCGGGTCAACGTGTCGAGATCCTGACCAGCAGCTTTGGCGGCGACGAAGCGCGCCGCCTGGCCGAGCCAATCCTCCCGTTCGACTCGGCCGTCGTGCATGTCCGGGAGAACGTCTTGCAGTTGCTGCACGGTCGAACCGGCCAGGTCCTCGAACGTGTGGATCCCGGCCTCGTTGAGGATCTTCTCGATTGCCGGCCCGATCCCGACCAGCAGCTGCAGGTTGTCCGGCGCGGTGGCGACGGCAACCGACCCCGATTGCACGGCGCCCAGCGCCGAAACTGAGTTCGCGAAAGGAGTATCCGGTACTGCGAGCTTGCGTTCGCCGGCCTCGATCGCGTCGAGCAGGTGGATCGCCACGTCGGCGACCTTGACCTGATCCTCCTCGAATCCGGCTCCTTTGACCCCGTCGTCCATCATGATGTAGCAGAACGGACACGCCGTGGCGACACGTGTTGCACCGGTCGACAGCGCCTCGGCGGCGCGCTCGTCGTTGACCTTGGTGCCGATCGTTTCCTCCATCCACATCCGAGCACCGCCGGCGCCGCAGCACATCCCCTTCGTGCCGTTGCGTGGCATCTCGACGACTTCGATCCCCTTGATCGAACCGACCACCTTGCGGGGGGCGATGTAGACGTCGTTGTGGCGGCCGAGGTAGCACGAGTCGTGGTAGGTGATCCGCTCTTCCAGCGTGGCTCGGCTGACGTCGAGTTGGCCACTGTCGATCAACTGCTCCAGCAGTTGACTGTGGTGGATCACCTCGTAGTTGCCACCGAGTTGGGGGTACTCGTTCTGGAGCGTGTTGAAGCAGTGCGGGCACTGGGTGATGATCTTCTTGACGCCCATCCCGTCGAGCATCTCGATGTTGGGCGTGGCGAGCATCTGGAACAGGTACTCATTGCCCGACCGACGCGCAGAGTCGCCAGTACACATCTCGCTCGGGCCGAGGATCGCCACGTCGATGCCTGCCCGCGACAGCAACTTGGCCATCGCCTGCGTGACCTTCTTGTTCTTGTCGTCGAAACTGCCGGCGCAACCGACCCAGTACAGGTACTCGGACGTGAACGGTTGGCCAGGATCCACCACCGTGACGTCTGCCAGGTCCTTGGCCCAGTCGCCCCGTTCCCCCTGGTTCATGCCCCACGGATTGCCCTGGTTCTCCATCGCTCGGTAGGCGTTGCCCAACTCGGCCGGGAAGTTCGATTCCATCAATGAGAGGTAGCGACGCATGTCGAGGATCTTGTCGAGGATCTCGATGTTGACCGGGCAGATCTCGTCGCATGCCTTGCAGGTCGTGCAGGCCCAAATCTCTTCGGAAGTGATCCGCTCGAAGACCGAGTTGACGCCGATCTTGATGTCGGCATCGGTGCCGAGTGGCGGGCTGACCCTCGGATTGCCGGTCGCTGCCATCACTTCTCCGACCTTGAGCACGATCTCACGGGGGTCGAGCGGCTTGCCCGTTGCATGGGCGGGGCACACACTGGTGCAGCGGCCGCACATCGTGCAAGCGTCGGTATCGAGCAGTTGCTTCCACGTGAAGTCCTCGATCACCGATGCGCCGAACGTTTCGAGTTCGGTCTCCATCAGGTTCGGCATCGGCTTCATGGCGCCCTTCGGGCGGTCCTTGTCGCGGAGGTACATGTTGAGCGGTGAGGTGAACATGTGACGCAGCATCGTGATCGGCAGGATCGCCAGGAACACGACGAAGGCCAGCACGTGGCCGATCCACGACCACTGGTGCCACACCTCGAGCGTGTGCAGTTCGGATCCGTCGATCAGCTGCGACAGCGGATAGCCGATGAAGCTGTACTTCTCCCAGCTCATGTCTTGCCCCTCGGCATGACCGACCGCGATCCGCAGCATCTCGGATGTGAATCCCGTGACACCGATCACGAAGAACGTGCCGAGGATGACGGCATGCTCCGGCTTGGTCTTGATCCGGATCCGATAGGGCCGCTGGATGT
This sequence comes from Ilumatobacteraceae bacterium, assembly GCA_043773365.1. Lineage (GTDB taxonomy): Bacteria > Actinomycetota > Acidimicrobiia > Acidimicrobiales > Ilumatobacteraceae > Ilumatobacter. The sequence goes on along the minus strand of JAYVFI010000086.1, from coordinate 37,708 downwards.
AGCGCCGAGCGATCGCCCAGACGATGCCGCTCAGAAAGACCACCCCGGCGGCGTCTCCCACGAATGCGTAGGCCTGGTACGTGCGACCATGCAGGAACTTCAACCCCTCGGGCACCTGGTGGTCGACCTCGAGCACGGTCGTGACGCCCATCAACACCAGGAATCCGAAGTAGATCATCGAATGCATCAAGCCGGCGGCCGAGTCGCGCAGCAAGGTTTGCATGTAGACGCCGGCCCGGAAGTCGCCGGCCCGCTTCTTGACGTTCTTGGTCGTCGTGCGCCGCTGAGCCGGCTGACCGCGTTCCCAGTTCTTCATCCGATTCGAGAACTGAAAGGCACCCCACACCAGCATCAGCGGGATCACCGTGTAGAAGGCGACCTTGAGCGGATCAGGGATGTTGCCGAACACCTCGCGTTGCCACGAGCTTTCGTCGTGCCAGTCGGTGATCATCGGGACGATCCCGGAGATCAGCGTGAAGGCAGCAAGCCCGATCCCCAGCCCGAGTGCGAGCTGGTGAGGTTTGATCCGCTTGGGACCCGTGTCGGGCGCGTCTGAGGTGTGTGCGTGCGTGCTCATGCCACCCGAGACGTTAGACGATCGAACCCGAAGCGCTCATAGACGACGGGATCAACCGGGATCAACCGGGATCAACCATATGACTGGCGGTCGAGGTCGCGGATGTGGCTGGCGAGGGCGCCGAGCAACTTCATCGCGATCGATGGGTTGTCTTCGAGCACGCCTCGGAAATGACGTTGATCGAGCACGAACAACGTGCAGTCGGTGTCACACGTCACCGATGCCGTGCGTGGGCCGTGGTCGAGCAGTGAGAGCTCGCCGACCACCGCGCCGGTGGCGAGTTGGGTGACCTTCTTCCCACTTCGGCGCACCGTCACCGTGCCGTCGAGGATCACGAACGCCTCGCGACCCATCTGGCCCTGATCGACGATCATTGTGCCGGCGGTCATCGTGATCTCGTCACCGACCTTGGCAATGGTTTGGAGATCCTTCTTGCTGCACCCGGAGAAAAGCGGGACCTGTTGGAGATGCTCGATCTGAGCCGATTTCGACGCCATTGCCCGAACAGTAGTCGCGCCGGCGACGACGCGAATCACTTAGGCGGTTCCGGCTTGGGCGGCGACCGCGGCGGCCGCCGCAGCAACTGCTTCGGCGTCGCCCAGGTAGCCGGCGGTCAGCACGCCGAGGCGGTCGTCGAACGTGTAGCGGCGCGGCGCGGCAGTCGGGATGTTGACTCCTGCGATCTCCTCGTCGGAGACACCCTCGAGATGCTTGAGGAGCGCCCGCAACGAATTGCCGTGGGCGGTGACGAGCACATCCTGGCCCGCCAGCAACTGCGGGGCGATGACGTCATACCAGTACGGCAGTACCCGCTCGACGACGTCTTTCAGACACTCGGAAGCCGGGAGTACGTCGGGCGGCAAACGTCGATAACGCGGGTCGTTGACGGGGTGCTCCGGGCTCGAGATTTCGACGGGCGGCGGCGGCACATCGAAGCTGCGCCGCCACAGATTCGTCTGCTCCGCACCGTGGCGTTCGGTGGTGGCCTTCTTGTCGAGACCCTGCAGCGCACCGTAGTGACGCTCGTTGAGCCGCCAGTGACGCTGCACCGGCAGCCACACCTGACCCATCGCCATGAGGGCGAGGTGGTTCGTCATCACGGCGCGGGTCTGCAACGAGGTGTGGGCGAGATCGAACTGCAAGCCGGCCTCGGCCATCGTCACGCCGGCGGCGAAGGCCTCCTGCTCGCCCTGTTCGGTGAGCGGGACGTCGTGCCACCCGGTGAAGAGGTTCTCGAGATTCCAGGTCGATTGCCCGTGGCGAAGAATCACAAGGGTGCCGGTCATGCCCGCCAGGCTAGAAGCGATCGTGTCACAACCCTGCGATCGTGAAGGCCGTGGGGGTGTCAGCCGGGCGGGGGCGGTTCGTCGGCCGTGATGTCGAGTCCACCGGAACACGGGGCGCCGGGTTCCGGGTTCTGGGGGCCGTTCTCGAAGGCAGCGATGAACACATCGACTCCCGGATCATCCGCCGACTGCATCGCCAGTTGCTTCCCCCACGCGGACGCAACCACCGGCGCCGGGAGATCGTCGCGCGGGCTGACGAGCACGTACGGATGCCCGTCGACTTTCGACGCCAGCGTGGCGACCTGATCAGCGGGGAGATCCGGCTGATACGTGATCCACACCGCGCCGTGCTCCACCGAGTGGACTGCCGCTTCGTCGCGCACCGGGTTGGCGTAGTAACCACAGTTCTGCCACTGGGCGAGATGGTCACCACCGACTGGCGGGATCTGGGCATACGTGAGTGGCAGGTCGGCGAACGTCTTGTGACCGCTGGCGAGTCCCTCGAACGTCTGCACGTCGGCGAGCGGATCACCCGCCGGCTCGGTCGACGAGTTCGTCGTGGCAGAGCTACTGGTCCCGGACGGGTCGCCGCCGCCGCAGGCGGTCAGGGCCAGAAGGGCGGAAGTCATGACAATCGAGATCGACTTTTTCACGTTTCCATTCTGGCGGGGCAGGCCTCGCCTCGGGCACCACCTCCCCGATGCTGGCCCGCCCACCACGCTCGCCGTGCGACAATGAACGGCGATGCATGTCCCCGCAAAAGTCGACTACGCGATTCGCGCCATGTTGGAACTCGCCGAGGCGTACCCGACCAGACTCAGCCGCGAGGAATTGGCGCGTCGGCAGAAGCTGCCGACGCGGTACCTCGAAGCGATCTTGCGGGAACTCGCCAACTCAGGACTGGTCGCCGGCCACCGTGGTGTTGCCGGCGGTTACGAGCTGAGTCGGTTGGCCAACGAGATCACGATCGCCGACGTGTCGCGAGCTGTCGATGGACCGCTTGCGCTGGTCGGCCACCTGCGCCCGGATCAAGTCACCTACGATGGCACGGCACAACACCTCGGCGAGCTGTGGGTCGGACTCCGTGCGGCGATTCGATCGGTGATGGAACACGTCACGCTGGCCGACCTGCTCGACGGTACGTTGCCGCCGTCAATTCGACTGATGGTCGAAGACGCCGACGCTTGGTTGGCGCGTTGAGGTGCCGAGCAGTCGGCGTGCCGAGGCGTCGTTGCTGCGTTCGACGAGTCGAGGGCCGGCGGCGGCGACCGTGACTGCGGTGATGATCGCCGCGTAGGCGATCCATCGCCCGTCGCCGACCTGCGCCCACGTCGCCATTTCGCGGGCGTTGGTCACGAGCAGCAAGCCGGCGACGAGCAGACCGAGGATTCGCGCCGGAACGAACCGGACCGACCATGCCGCGATCGGTGATGCAATCACGCCGCCGATCAGCATCGCCACGACCGTCGTCGGGTCAATGCCGTGCGACGACGTCGACAGCAGGGAACCGGCAGCGACGACGGCCACTGCAACTTCAGCCGTATTGACCGATCCGACCACGATCCGCGGCGCGACGCCGCGCTGCAGCAGGAACGGCGTGACGACGGGGCCCCAGGCGCCGATCATCCCGTTGGTCACGCCCCCGATCGTGCCTGCCACCTCCACTCCTGCAACGTGCCCATCACCGTTCGTCGTCGAGTCGGCAACGCGTTGCTGGATCGGTCGTCGGAACCTGACCAGGATCCTCAGCCCGATCAGGAACAGCAAGGCGGCGAGCACCGGCCGCAATTGGTCGCCGTCGACGTTGGCGAGGATCGTCGTTCCGATCACGGCGCCGACGGCGCCGGGAAGTGCCAGCCGGGCGACGAGTCGTCGGTTGATGTTCCCGAATCGCCAGTGCGAGATGGCGGCCGTGATCCCAGTCGCGACCTTGGCGAGATTGACCGTCGCTGCCACTCCAGCCGGGTTCAGCCCAGATGACAACAAGATGCTCGACGAGGTCGGCCCGAACCCCATGCCGAGCGCCCCGTCGACGAATGAGGCCGCAAAACCGGCCAGTGCGACCACCACCACATCATTCATACGCTAAAGACTACCGGCTTAGCGTATTATTGTCCACACCCGACCCAGAAACTCAAGTGACCCGAGATCCGGGCGGATCTCGGGTCACTCGTTGTCCCATGCAGGGTGATGAGGGGGCTCACATGGGAACAAACATGTCGACGGTCCGCGGCCGTCAATCCGATGATGTACGGGTCGGGAGCGATCACACTCGCAGCCTGTGCCCGGTTGTTGTGCCCGGTTGTCATACCGGGGTTAGCGATCACGGAGCGGGAGTTCCCTGTGCGAACGCTAGAGCGGCTCGACTTTCACCGCAAGTGATCATTTCGTCACGGAACGTCAAGAATCTGTCAACCGGCGCCCGAACGTCCTGACGGTCGATCTGGTTCGGCAGCCAGTCGCAGGTCAGCGGCGCGTCGTACGATGGCGACATGGCTGATATCGAACCGGAGTTGCTGGCGGCGGCGATCGCGGTCCAGGCCAACGCCCACGTACCGTATTCGCACTTTCCGGTCGGCGCCGCGATTCGGACTCGAAGCGGCGCTGTATTTGCCGGCTGCAACGTCGAAAACGCAGCATACCCCCAGGGCGTTTGCGCCGAGGCGAGCGCGATTTCCGCCATGGTGTCGGCCGGGGAGCGCCTGATCGACACGATCGTCACGGTGTGCAACGGCGAGGCGCTATCGACGCCGTGCGGTGGTTGTCGTCAGAAGATCAGGGAGTTCGCGGACACCAGCACGATCATTCACGCCGCCGGTCCCGAGGGCATCCGCTCGAGTTACACGATGTCGGAGCTGCTCCCCGACTCGTTCGGCCCGGAGAACCTGCTCAACTGACCGCGAGAATCGGGCGCTACGTCTGTGACGGCGTTCGTCGATCTCGTCTACCGTCGGGTCGATGAGCACGGCAGTCAAGGCGTTCACGATCGACCTCCACGACTCGGTGCTCGAAGATCTGCGCCAACGCCTTCACAACACTCGCTGGCCGGACCGCGAGGTGGTCGACGACTGGACCCAGGGGATCCCGCTCTCCTACGTCCAGGAGGTCGCTCGGTACTGGGCCGACGAGTACGACTGGCGCGCCAGGGAAGCGCTGCTGAATCGATTCGATCAATTCACGACCGAGATCGACGGACTCGAGATCCATTGCATTCACCACCGCTCACCGCACCCCGACGCTGTCCCGCTCCTGCTCTCGCACGGTTGGCCTGGTTCGATCGTCGAGTTCCACAGAGTGATCGAACCGCTGACGAACCCGACCGCGTTCGGCGGCGACGCCGCTGATGCGTTCCATGTCGTGGCACCGTCGCTGCCCGGTTTCGGATTCTCCGGAAAGCCCACCACGGTCGGTTGGGGTGTCGACCGGATCGGTTCCACGTTCGCCAAGTTGATGGCCAGATTGGGTTACGACCGGTACGTCGCCCAGGGCGGCGACTGGGGATCGGCGATCACCTCCGTGATCGGGTCGATCGACCCGGAGCACTGTGCCGCGATCCATCTCACGCTGGCAATGTCGTCACGACCGACCGGAGCCGCTGATACGCCTGCGGAGCTCCACGCCCTGGAACGAATCGACTACTACGCCAAGTGGGACTCGGGTTACTCGACGCAGCAGAAGTCACGCCCGCAGACGCTCGGATACGCCCTGTCGGATTCGCCGGCCGGCCAGTTGGCGTGGATCCTCGAGAAGATGTGGGCCTGGACCGACTGCGACGGCCACCCCGAGAACGCTCTGACGCGTGACGAGATGCTCGACAACGTGATGCTGTACTGGGCGACCGGATCGGCGACGTCGTCGGCACGGATCTACTGGGAGAGCTTCGGGCGCGGCAGCCGTCCGACGGTCAGTGTGCCGACCGGTTTCGCGGTCTACCCGAAAGAGATCATGCCACCCGTGCGGGCGTGGGTCGCCAAGCTCTATCCCAACGTGCAGCACTGGCGCGAGTACGACAAAGGTGGCCACTTCGCCGCCTTCGAAGTTCCCGAGACGTTCGTGGCCGACCTGCGCCAGTTCTTCCGCATCATCCGGTAGCCGGCATTCAAGTCGGCCACCACAGCCACGATCGCACAGGTTCAGGCGAAGCCCGAGGTCTCGATGTCTCGATGTCGTGTTGCAATTTGTGTCGAACATATGTACGCTATGCAGATGAACGAACGACGGGAATGGGTAGACGAGGACGTCGAGTTGGATTTGGTCTCGATCGACGATTTCGCCGTGTTGTGGGCTGCTCACGAACGTGTCGCGGCCCGGTTGGCGCTCGCTGTCGCCCGCTTCGACGCCGGCCGCGGGTACGCCGCTGACGGGTCGCTGACGATGGCGGCCTGGCTACGTTCGCATTGTCGGATGGCGGACCGCGACGCGGCGGCGCTGGTTGCTCGCGGTCGTTTCCTCTTCGATCACGACGTCGTTGCTGAAGCGGCGACGACCTCGACACTGTCCGCTGGTCAGGTGCAGGCGTTGCGCAGCAACGTGACCCGTGCCGTCGAGGCCGTGTTCGACGAGCATGCCGAGGCGTTGATCGCGATCATCGCCCCACTCGACGTCCGATCGAGTGAGCAGGCCTGTCGGGTCTGGCGGCACCACGCCGAAGCGATCAGCGAACAACCCGAACCGGTCGTGCCGGAACGCCAGATCGTGACCGCACGCGCATCCGATGGCGCCTTGATCGGGCGGTTCGTGTTCGACGACATCCTCGCCGCCGAATACGAACACGCAATCGGCACCGCCGCCACCTGGGAAGGCACCAACGACACCCGCAACGCGTCGACTCGTGAAGCCGACGCATTGTTCGACGTGTTGGCATTCTTCAACGCCAACCACGACAAGACCGGAACACCACGCCACCGCCCACACATCGAAATCTCGATCAACGCCGAACACCTCCCAACACAACGTTGCTGCGCCCTCACCACCAACGGCGACCCAATCAACGCCACGGCCACCGACGCCTTGTTGTGCGACTCGATGATCCAACGCTTCGTCATCAACGGCTCCGTGCCGACCGACATCGGACGCACCACCCGCAGCGTCCCGCTCGACATCTTCCGCGCCGTCGCCAAACGCGACCGTGGCTGCCGTCACCCCGGCTGCAACCGCAAGATCGCCTGGTGCGACGCCCACCACATCCACTACTGGCGCAACGGCGGCACCACCTCACTCGACAACTTGATCCTGCTATGCACCAGACACCACCACCTCATCCACCAACCCGGCTGGCACCTCAAACTGCTCCCCGACGCAACCACCGAAATCACCAACCCCAACGGCCACACCCAAACCAGCCAACCCAAACCCGCACTCGACAACATGCGGCTCCAGCGGTGAGCGTGCCAGCCTTCGAATTGCGAGCCGATTACGCGCCGGTCAATTGCTCCCAGGCGGTGAGCGTGGCGTCGGCCATGTCTCGATGTTGGAGAGCGGTTGCTCTGGCGATCGGATCTTCGAGGCGGCCGGCCATGGCGTGGGCGCCGAAGCGGTTGCCCTTGAAGTACGGCACCAGGTGTTCGACCTTGAAGAACCGGCCGAGGTCGGCCGGCACCGATTCGATCGGGCCACCAGCTGGCGGCTCGATCGCCGGCAGACCGAGCGCAGCGACGGCAGCGTGGACATCGGCATCGGCGGTTCGGTCGGCGAAGTCGCGACCGACGTAGCGATACACCTCGGTTCCGTCAGGGTCGATGACGACGATCGCAGGCAAACCCATCCCGCCGCGCTCGTTCGGGTCGTAGAGACCGAGCGGATCGAGCAAACGTTCACCACCGGGGTCCGACACGTACAAGACATGTGGTGTCGGCCAGCGGGCAAACATCGCTGCCTGACGAATCTGGTCGTCGATGCTGACGGCGATCACTTCTGCTCCGGCACCGTGGGTCTGCTGATCGTTCGCTGCCAGCCGCACGAGCTGACCACAGCAATACGGTCACCAATCACCTCGATACGTCATCAGGATCACTGCGCGGCCGCCCCGCCGAAGACCGAGGATCGCTTCATAGGGGCCGGTGACGTCGGTGGTCATTGTGCGACCGTAACGGTTGGACGATCCTCGCCTAGCGTCGCGTCGTATGGCACTGATCGCGCCCGAGACGCTGGCCGAACGGCTCGATGATCCGAACCTCGTGATCTGTGACGTACGTTTCTACCTGACGGATCACGGACAGGGCCGCCGAGAGTTCGATCAGTCGCATCTGCCGCGAGCCGAGTTCATCGATCTCCACGCCGAGCTCGCAGGCGGCCCCGGTGGCGGCCGCCACCCGCTCCCCCTCGTGACCGACTTCGCGACTGTCCTGGGTCGCCACGGGATCACGCCCGGAACGTTGGTCGTCGCCTACGACAGCGCCGGCGGGGCGATCGCCGCCCGGCTCTGGTGGATGTTGCGATCGATCGGCCATCGACACGCCGCCGTGCTCGACGGCGGATACGCGGCCTGGATCCGAGCGGGTGAGCCGGTGACGTCAGACGTCGCCACGCCGTCGTCACCGTCTATCCGACTCCGGCCGGCTGGACCGGCACCGTCGACGCTGACGACGTTGCCGCTTCACGCGCGACCCTGATCGACTCGCGGGCCGCCGATCGTTACCGGGGTGAGATCGAACCGATCGATTCCCGGGCCGGTCACATTCCCGGCGCGATCAACCGGTTCCACGGCGAGAACCTCGACGGCGAAGGAAACCATCTCCCCCCGAGCGAACTGGCGGCCCGCTTCGCAGGTATCGGTCCGGCCCCGATCGTGTATTGCGGCAGCGGGGTCACGGCGTGCCACAACCTGCTGGCGATGGAACTCGCCGGAATCAGCGGCGCCCGGCTCTACCCGGGATCATGGAGCGAATGGTCGAGCGACCCGAACCGCCCGATCGCTGTCACGGTAGAGGGCGCTCGACCCTGCCCGGACTGACCAGCCGATCGATCAGCTGGACCCGCCGGTCACCTCGATGTTGTGGCCGGTCACGTAGGAAGCGTCGTCGCCAAGCAGGAATGCCACGACCGCGGCTACTTCTGACGTCGACCCGAATCTCCGTAGCGGCACCATGTTGATCATCTGTGTCGCGACCGTTTCCGGATCGGTGGCGTAGTACTGGCTCGAGGCAGCTGCTTGGCCGGCGACCTGGTTGTCCCACATCTTGCCCGGCCCGATGAACGCCGGCGAGATCGAGTTGCACCGAATACCGTGTGGAGCAAGATCCTTGGCGGCGGTCTTGGTCAACGAGATCACGGCCCCCTTCGACGCCGAGTAGGCAGCCATGTTCGGTGCCCCGCCGACGCCGGCCATCGACGCCGAATTGACGATCGATCCCTGGATACCAAGCGCGATCATCGCCTTGGCGACGTGCTGCAGAACCTGCATCGCACCGATCACGTTGACTTCGAGAACCTTGCGGGCATCATCGGTCGGATAGTCGGGCAAGGCTGTGAACTGGCCCTGATAACCGGCGCTGTTGAACAGTCCGGTCGGCACTCCGAACTCGATGCGACAGGCATCGACAGCGGCACGGACGTCGGCGTCATTGGTGACGTCGAACGTGTGGACCCACGCCGCCGCTCCGGCCTTCTCCACCACCCGGCAGGTTTCTTTCAATCCCGCTTCCGATGCCGGGTGATCAACCAAGGCGAGGTGCCAACCATCGGCGGCGAGGCGAACCGCCGTGGCGCGGCCGATGTCGCCGGCTGCGCCGGTGATCAGTGCGATCTTCGTCACGACGATGCGTCCGATGCGTCCGATGCGAGCCGGTCTCCTTCTGGATCGAACAAATGGATCACACCGCTGATCGAGTACGAGACGTTCTCACCCGGCTGGCCGGCGAAGGGCGCCGGCACCTTGGCAACGATCGGCGTGGCTGCGCCCTGATGGTCCACGAGGAGGTGCACGAACACTTCCGAGCCGAGGTCCTCGACCGTGCGAATCCGGGCCTTGCCCAGCCCTTCGCCAAGCCGGACACCCTCGGGTCGGAAGCCGATGACAACGATCGCCACGCCGGATGCCACGAGCGCCGCACGCGACGCATCGTGAAGATCGATCGGAACATCACCGAGACGGACACCGCCGTCGACAACGGATGGGATCAGGTTCATCGCCGGCGAGCCGATGAACCCAGCCACGAAGAGGTTGGCAGGATCGTGATACAGCACCCCGGGCGGGTCGCATTGTTGCAGGATCCCGTCCTTCAGCACAGCCACTCGGTGCCCCATCGTCATCGCCTCAACTTGGTCATGGGTGACGTACACGGTGGTTACGGCCAGACGCGCCTGCAGTTCGGCAAGCTCGGTCCGCGTCTGTACCCGTAGCTTGGCGTCGAGGTTCGAGAGCGGCTCATCCATCAGGTACACCTGCGGACGGCGCACGATTGCTCTGCCCATCGCCACGCGCTGACGCTGGCCGCCCGAAAGATTCTTCGGCTTGCGTTCGAGATACGGCTCGAGGTCGAGCACGCGTGCAGCTTCCCTGACCCGTTGGATCCGCTCGTCCTTCGGAACGCGTGCCTGTTTCAACGCGAAACCCATGTTCTCGGCAACCGTGAGTTGCGGGTAGAGCGCATAGTTCTGGAACACCATTGCGATATCGCGGTCACGCGGCCGGATGTTCGACACATCGCGATCGCCGATGTAGATCCGACCTCCGTCGAGCGCTTCGAGCCCCGCCAGCATTCGCAGCGCGGTCGACTTCCCAGAACCCGACGGACCGACGAGAACGAGGAGTTCGCCGTCGGTTATCTCCAGGTTGAGTTGGTCAACGGCCGGGCGAGGCGTGCCCGCATACAACCTGGTGGCGTTCTCAAACCGAACGGAAGCCATGTCTTCGATTCCTCTCAACTGCTTGCTCGACAGCTTGCTCGGCTACCTGCATGACTACTTGATCGCACCCATCGCGAGGCCACGGATCATCCGCTTCTGGGCGATCCAACCGGCGATGACAACCGGCAGGCTGGCGATCACGGAGGCGGCCGAGAGCTTGGCGAGGAAGTTCTCCTTCTCGCTGATGTTGGTGGTCACCCAGATCGGAATCGTCGACGAGCCGGCCGAGTTCAATTGCAGCGCGAAGAAGTATTCGTTCCAGGCAAAGATCATGCACAACAGCGCGGTCGCGGCGATGCCGGGGGCTGCGATCGGCAGGATCACGGACTTGAGTTGTCCGCGCAAGCCGGCCCCGTCGATCTCGGCCGCCTCGATCAACTCGCGCGGCACCTCCTGGAAGAACGATCGAAGCATCCACACCGCCAGCGGCAGGTTCATCGCCGTGTACAAGATCACCAGAACGGTACGGGTTCCGAGCAAGTGGAATTCCTTCGCCAAGATGTAGATCGGCAGGATCGATGCGACCATCGGCAAGAATTTGGTAGAGATGAAGAACAGCAGGACGTCACGCCACTTCTTGATCGGCTGGATCGCCAGCGCATACGCCGCCGGGATCGCCATCACCAGCACGATCACGGTCGACATCAGTACGACGAACGCTGACGTCGAAAACGCCCGACCGAACGACAAGATCCCCGGCGTCGATTCGGTCACCTCGCGGTACCGATCGAGCGACGGTTCGAAGAAGATCTTCGGGTCACCGACGGCGTCAAGTTCTTCCTTGAAGCTGCCGATCACGACCCAGAAGATCGGAAAGAAGAACGCCAGGCTGACGATCCAGGCCAGCGCCGCGAATGCGGCGTTGACTGATCGACGTTCGCCGACTCCGAGCTGATTGGCCATTAGACCACGTCCTCACCTTCGAGCAGACCGGACAACAAGCGGAGCGAGAGATTGGCGATGATCAGCGCCGCGAGAACCACGACGATCGAGTACGCCGAGGAGCGGCCGAACAACCAGCCGCCACCGATTGAGCGTTGATAGACGAAGTAGGGGATGTTGGTGGAACCAGGCCCACCACCGGTCATCACGTCGATGTGGTCGAAGGCTTGGACGATGTAGATCGTGCCCAGGAGTGTGCCCAGTTCGAAATAGCGCCGCAGGTGCGGCACGGTCAGTTGCCGAAAGACACCCACCGCAGAGGCCCCATCGACCCTGGCCGCCTCGAGCACATCGGACGGTTGACTCTGCAGTCCGGCCAACATGATCAGCATCATGAACGGCGTCCACTGCCAGACCAACACCGTAACGACTGACGACGTGGGGTGTTTGGATACGAACTCGATCGGCTCGATTCCGACCTGTTCGAGCGCCCAATTGAGCACCCCATACGAGCTGTTGAACATCTGCAGTTTCCAGATCAGCGCGGCGACAACCGGCATGATCAGGAAGGGTGTGATCAACAGCGTTCGCAGGAAGCCCTGACCGAAGAACTTGCGGTCGAGCAGGATCGCGAACAACGTGCCGAGCACGAGCGAAATCAGAACCGCCGACACCGTCATCACGATCGTGACGACGGCGGCCTCACGGAAGAACCGCTCGTCACTGCTGAACAATCGAGTGTAGTTGTCCAACCCGATGAACGTGCGTGGGCTCGGTGGGTTGATCTTCCAGCTCGTGAGGCTGTACCAGATACTCATCACGAACGGGACCTGGGTGACCAGCACCGTGAAGATCAATGCCGGCAGGAGCGGGATCCGCCGGCGCCATGGCTGTTGGAGTGCGGAACTCCGATGCTCTTCAGCCATGACGCCGGCTACCTCCATCTTTCAATCAACTACGACATCAACGACGACAATCAAACAACGCTCACAGGCAACATCAGCCTGTTGAAACTTGTGAAGCGATGTCTTGACAGTCAGCCAGTGCGGTGTCGATGTCGGTCTGACCAGCGATCACGCTGGAGAACAACTCGGTGCACTGGTTACCGACATCCTGGAACTCCGGAACGCCGACGTACTGCACGCCCGGCAATCCTGGACGAGGCTTGGTGCCAGGGTTGTCGATCGGCGCAGCCGCCATCGCATCAAGGGTCGGCTGGGCGAACGCCGCAGCAGCCTCTTGGTACTCAGGGATCGCGTAGGTCGAGGCTCGGGTGCCGGGAGGAATCCCCGCCCAGCCACCTTCGATCAACGTTCCGGCCTGCTTGAGGTACTCAGGACCTGTTGCAAACGAGACGTACTGCCATGCCGCATCAGCGTTCTTGGTCGTTTTCGGGATTGCCAGCGCCCAGCTCCACAGCCATCCCGACGCCTCGGTCGACTTGGTCGGCGCCAGCGCATAGCCGAGCTTGCCCTTGATCGGGCTGGTGTCACCCTCCAGGTTGGAGGCGGCAACGGTGGCGTCGTACCACATCGCAGCTTTGCCGTCCATCATGGCCTTGGTGCACTCGTTGTACGACGCATTGGCGGCGTCGGGCTCGCCGGCCTCGGCCAACAGGTCGACGTAGAAGGTCAGGGCTTCTTTGAATTCGGGTTGATCGACCTGTGCGGCACCGATCGAACCGTCATCGTTCGCCAGCCACCACGTGCCGCCAAACGTGTTGAGCACCGTGGTGAAGGCGGCGCCCAAGTCACCCCAACCCGGCTTGCCACGCAGGCAGATGCCGGCCATCTCGGGAGTGTTGACGGCTTTGGCAATCGCCGCGACTTCGTCCCAAGTCGGTGCTGCCGGCATCGTCTGACCGGCGGCCTCGAGCACGTCCTTGCGGTACATCAGGAACGACGATTCGGCATAGAACGGCGCCGCGTACAACTTGCCGTCGGCTGAGAGCCCACCGCGAACCGAAGGCAGGATGTCGTCGAGCTGGTACGACGCGTCGGCAGTCGCCAACGGCGTGAGATCGGTGAGTAAGCCCTGAGCACCGAACTGCGGCGCCTCGAACATACCGATCATCATCACATCGAACTGGTTGCCGCCACCGGCGACATCGCGCGTGGTGACCTCACGCAGGTCGCCTTCACCGAGGATCGAGTAGTTGACGGTGATCCCGGTCTTGGCGGTGAACAACTCGGGTGTCAACTTGGCGATGTCTTCCATCTGCGGGTTACCGACGATGGCGACGTTGATGGTCGTACCCTCCGCTGGCGCAGCGGTGTCCTCGGCCGTTCCGGCTGTGGCCTCGGCCGTTGCCGTCGGCTCGGCATCCCCCACCGCGCTGTCGTCGTCATCGCCGCCACAGGCCGCGGCGACGAGCGACAACAGCAGGCCAACTGCGACCGCTTTACGGCGCAAGCCTTTGTGCATGACATTCCTCATATTGGTGATCTCCTTGAGTAGTGGCCGCACCGATCGTTCACGATTGCGACTCGCGTTGACGCCCCCCGAGGCGCTGTGAGCGACAAACTACGCCAGTTCATGTCCGATTGCAAGATATTTCGGACGTAAATATGGCCTTGCCATGTCCGATTACCTCTGTTTAGATGGCTACGTGTATCAACCGCTGTCGCTGAACAGTGAGAACCTCGACGCGCTCGCCCATCGGGTTCGGCGCGTACCGACCTACCCGAGGTTCGAATCGACTCCACGGATCGCGCACATCGGGGTCGGGGGATTCCACCGGTCGCACATGGCGCTGTACACCGACGATCTCGCCCACACCGGTTCGCCATGGCGGATTTGCGGTATCGGAATGCTAGAGCACGATCGGACAATGGCCAACGCGTTGGGCGCCCAGGACCATCTGTACACCTTGATCGAACGTCAGTCCGACGAGACCGCGGTGACCGTGATCGGCAGCCTCACCGAGTACTGCCTGGCCGTTGACGACCATGCGACCGGCGCGCACAGAATCGCAGAGCCTGAGATTGCAATCGTTTCGTTGACGATCACCGAGGCAGGCTACGCAGCCGGCTCGGCCGGCGAGCCACCTGCGGCGATCGCCATGTTGGTCGACGGATTGAACCTGCGTCGTATCGCCGGCCACTCGCCGGTGACGGTTCTCAGCTGCGACAACCTCCCAGGCAACGGCGACGTAGCTCGCCAGGCAGCCTGCAAAGTCGCCTCCGCCGTGTCCCCCGAGGTAGCGGAGTGGATCGACACACAGTGCGCGTTCCCGAACTCGATGGTCGACCGGATCACACCTGCTACAACCGACGCCGACCGAGATTGGCTACGCAGCACGTACGGCATCGTCGATCGCTGGCCGGTCGTCGGTGAAGCGTTCCGGCAGTGGGTGATCGAAGACACGTTCGTGGCCGGTCGACCCAACTGGGAAGACGTCGGGGTTCTGTTCACCGACGACGTGCACGCCTGGGAGCTCTACAAGTTGCGGATGTTGAACGCGGCCCACTCGACCATCGCGTATCTCGCGTTCCTCGCCGGGATCGAGTACGTCGACGAAGCGGTCGCCAACCCGGCGGTCCGCCACTACCTCGACGTGTTCCTGGCCGCCGAATCGATTCCCACACTCGCCGAGATACCCGGCTACCCGCGTGAGG
This sequence comes from Ilumatobacteraceae bacterium, assembly GCA_043773365.1. Lineage (GTDB taxonomy): Bacteria > Actinomycetota > Acidimicrobiia > Acidimicrobiales > Ilumatobacteraceae > Ilumatobacter. The sequence goes on along the minus strand of JAYVFI010000086.1, from coordinate 22,499 downwards.
ATTACGCCGCTTCCGTGCTGGCGAGATTCGAGAACACCGGAGTGCGCGATCAGATTCGAAGGCTCTGCATCGACGGCACGGCCAAGTATCCGATCTTCCTGATTCCCACGATCGAGCGGCAACTGGCGAACGACGGGCCGGTGGGTTGTTCGGCATTGGCACTCGCCGGATGGGCGCGCTATCTCGCCACCGCGCCGGAGGAGCAGCAGTCCTTCGATGCGAGCATCGAACGCTCCCGTAAGTACGCCCGAAAGGCACTCAGCGAGCCAACCGCGTTCCTCGAACACGAGATGTTTCCGACATCCGTCCGTGAAGATCCCAGATTCCGCGCAGCGTTCACCGACGCGTGGGCTTCGCTCGCCACAATCGGTCCATTGGCTGCGATGATGGCGCGGTGAGCATCCAACTCGAGGCCCAACCGGGCCTGTTCCAGTCGGCGCGCCAGAACGAGATCTACTTGATGACGCTTCGAGAAGGGTCTGTCGATGTCTCGGAACTTGCCAGACACTTCGAAGTCACTCCTGAAACGATCCGACGTGATCTGTCCGAGCTGCAGGAGCGATCGATGCTCCGACGCGTGCACGGTGGCGCCGTCGCAATCGACCGCCACCGCCACGAGCCGATGCTCGACACCAGGGCGAGCCAGAACAGCCCGGAGAAAACCAGGATCGCCGAGCAGGCGGTGCGTTACGTCCCGGAGACCGGTTCGGTGCTGCTCGATTCTGGTTCAACGGTGCAGCGTGTCGCCGACATCTACCCGACGAATCGCCGTACACACGTGTTGACCAATTCGTTGACAACGGCGTTGTCGCTCGTGCGTCGCGGTGTCAGCGACGTGACCGTGCTGGGTGGCGCGGTCCGCACGAACACGTTCGCGATGGTCGACGCCAGCGTGGTCGACGCCGTGCGTGACATACGCGCCGACGTCCTCTTCATCAGTTGCGACGGATTCTCGATGGAGCGCGGCCTGACGACGCCCTATCGCGAGGAGGCTGCCGTCAAGCGGGCAATGGTCGACAGTGCTCGTTGGGTGGTTGCGCTCGTCGATCACAGCAAGTTCGGCAGCGAACAAACCTACGGCTATCTCCCGTTGAGTGAGATGGACGCCCTGGTCACCGATGCGCGGGTCGACGACCTCACCGTCGAGCGGCTTACCGCCTTCGGGATCGAAGTCACCCGTGCTTGAAGTGCCGTCGGTGGGCGAACTGGAGTCGATCGCGATTCGAGTCGCCGACATGGCTGCAGCAATCGTCGCCGAAGGTGTCGGCCGTTCGACGCAACTCGGATCCAAGAGTTCACCAACCGACATCGTCACCGACATCGATGTTGCGTCGGAAACGGCGATCCGGGCGCAACTCGCGATCGACACCCCTGAGTGCGGGATCATCGGCGAGGAACACGGTGACACCGAGCACCGGGCACGACTCCAGTGGATCGTCGATCCGCTCGATGGCACGGTCAACTTCTCGTACGGCGCGCCGATCTTCTCGGTCAGCATTGCCGCCGCGATCGATGGCGAGATCGTTGCCGGTGCCGTCGTCGACGCGATCCGGGGTGACGTGTTCTCGGCGGCGCGATCGCTCGGAGCGCGACGCAACGGCAGCCCGATCTCGGTCACGAATTGCGATCAACTCAGCCAGGCATTGATCGCCACGGGTTTCAGCTACCAACCCGAGCTACGCGCCCTGCAGGGTGACGTGATTCGACAACTGCTGCCATCGGCTCGCGATATCAGATGTTTCGGCTCGGCTGCCCTCAACTTGTGCTGGGTCGGTACCGGATGGGTCGATGGGTACTTCGAACGCGACACCAAGCTGTGGGACTACGCAGCCGGATCATTGATCGCCGAGGAGGCTGGGGCGATGATCGAGTTGCCATGCCCGGAAAACGACGGGCTCTCGATTGCTGCCACGCCGGCGATCTTCGAGACCCTTCGCACGATCGTGGAGATGCCGGCAAACAACTACGCTTGATGCCAGAGCTCGAGGAGTTCCGTTGGATCGACACCTTCGGCCAATCGAGCAACGGCTTCCACACGGCGCCAACGTTCGATCAGCAAGGGATCGATGTCGAGTTGACCGCAGACGGTCGCGAGGTACGCCTCGTGCACGTCACCGAGAATCCGGGGCGTGTGGCCGGGAAGGTGAGCGAGCAGCCTGTAATTCGGCAAGCCGGCGCCGAGCAGTAGCGAACTTCTGGCGATGTCGGCTGCGGCATCACCCCGACATGCGTCGAACCAATCAACGATCATCGGCCCGCGGGGAGACATCACGACATTGCCTGGATGAAAGTCTCCATGGCACACACTGTTCGTTTGCCGCAGGTCGGGAATCAGCGCCACGGACTCGGCGTATGGCACATCGAAGGAGGCGCTGGCTCCACGAAGCTTGCACCGCAGCCGGTCGCCCTGACGGGGAAGCGAAACAGGTGGCGCGATCGTGAGAACACGGGCGTGCAACTCACCGAGCAAGACACCGAACGTTGCCGCCCGGGACGGCTCGGCGACGATCAGACTCCACAGTGTCGGTCCGCCGACCCGTTCGTAGATGCTGATCATCTTTCCGCCGTGCTGTTGCATCCCGAGCAGGCGGTGGGCAGGCACACCAATCGCCCAGACCGCCGACGTGAACTGAGCTTCGTAACGGATCCACGACGACGGGAGGCCATCGTTGGGAACCTTGGCAACAGCGTCGTCGCTCCACATCCGCACCACGGAACGGCTGCCAACGGCGACGACTGCACCGTTCAAGCCGTTCTCGATCGAATCCCCCACGCGGGGGAACCTAGCCGACGCAACGATTACGGCCAGATCGTCTCGTCGGCGCTCGGCATCGGCGGATCGCCAGCACCCTGGACCGACTGGTCGAGGTCGATGATGTTGCCGGTCAGCATGCCCGAATCATCGGACAGGCAGAACGCGATCGCATTGGCAACTTCCCATGGCTTCACCAAACGTCCGAGTGCCCGTTGCGGTTCGGCGAGTGCCAACCAGTTCTCCGGAGCACCATCCTGTTCGACCTGCGTGTGGTGCTCCGACTCCGTGTCCATCCAACCCGGACTGACCTGATTGACCCGAATCCCGTGGCGCATCAGTCCGTACGCCAGGTTCTTGGTCATGATCGCGAGGGCACCCTTCGACATCGAGTACGCCGTGAGCTTGGTCTGGCCACCGTGACCCGATGTCGAGCCGATGTTGACGATCGAACCCCTGGTGCCGTCGCGCACCATCATTCGGGCCACCGACTGGATCAGGAAGTACGGTGCCTTGACGTTGACGGTCATCTGCTTGTCGAAGTGTTCCGGCGTATCGGTGAACAGGGTCGCTCGCGATGTTGCCGCGGCAACGTTGACAAGGCCGTTGACGACCCCGAACCGGGCGTCGCAGGCGTCGACGATCGGTTGCAGGGACCCCATGTCGCTGATGTCGGCCTCGACGAAGATCGACGGTGTGCCGAGCCCGGTCAGTTCTGCAGCGAGTGCCTCGCCGCGGTCACGTGATCGACCGGCAAGCACGAGCCCGGTCGAGCCGTGTGTGACCAGCTTGCGCGCCACTGCCTCACCCAAACCTTGGGTCCCCCCGCTGATGATGGTGACAGACATGTGATCCTCCGGAAGGTGTGCGTGTTCGATGAGACGATTCGATGTGGTGTACCGGATGAGGCGTATCAGATGAGACGCTGGGCTTGTTTGCCGGACTGCATGGCGGCTTTGGCAGCACGAACCGAGGCTCGATTGCTGACCTCCGGGACTCCGACTTCCCAGAAGATCCCGCCTTCGGTCCAGTCGTTCGGACTGGTCTTGAGCGCGATCACGTACGTGCGCTCCGACGCTCTCGCTCGTTCCATGGCGAGTTCGAGCTCCGCGATCGACGTGACCGTTTCGGCGTCGCAGCCCATCGCGCGGGCATGCATTTCGAAATCGACGTAGACGACTCCGGCATTGCGCGTGTCGGCGATCAAGTTGTTGAAGCCGGCGCCGCCCTGATTGGTCTGCAGGCGATGGATCACGGCGAAGCCGCCGTTGTCGCACACGATCACGATCAGCTTGTGTCCGGACAGCACCGACGAGTACAGGTCGGAGTTCATCATCATGTACGAGCCGTCGCCGACGAAGCTGATCACTTCACGGTCGGGCATCGCCATCTTGGCGCCCCACGCGCCCGAGATCTCGTAACCCATGCACGAGAAGCCGTACTCGCAGTCGAAACTGTCGAGACCTTTCGCCCGCCAGCCGTTGTTGAGCTCGCCCGGGAACCCGCCCGCGGCGGTCAGCGCGTAGTCGCTCGCGAGCGCGGCGCGATCGACGGCACCGACGACTTGGGCGTACGTCGGGAGACCGGTGTCGTCGGGCGTGGCGATCTTGTCGATGTAGGCGTGGTAGTTGACCGTTTCGGCAACCGCACGCTGCGACCATGACGACGAGCTGACCCAGTCGCCGACCAACGAGGTCAGTTCACGCAACGACTCGCGTGCGTCACCGACGACGGGGGCGCTGGAGTGCTTGATCGCATCGAATCCGGCGGTGTTGATCCCCACGAAACGAGCAGCAGGATCGAAGCCGGTCCAGGAGCCGGTGGTGAAGTCCTGCAGGCGGGTGCCGACCGCCAGCACGAGATCGGCTTCGGCGGCCAGCGCGTTGGCTGATCCGCAACCAGTCACGCCGGTCGGCCCGGCATTCAGCCGGTGCGACGCCAGGAGGCATGCCTTGCCGGCGACGGTTTCGACGACCGGGATGTTGTGCCGCTCGGCGAACGCCTGCAGCTCGGATTCGGCGGCGGAATAGTGGACGCCACCACCGGCGATGATCAGCGGTTTGGCAGCGTGGCGAATCAGGTCGGCGGCACGCTGGAGTTGGCTGGTGTCGGCACGTGGTCGCGGCACCTCGCGCACCGTCACCTCGAAGAAGCGATCGGGGAAGTCGAACGACTCCGCCTGGGCATCCTGCGGCAGCGCCAGGAACACCGGTCCGCACGTCGCAGGGTCGAGCATCGTCGCCACGGCATGCGGCAACGAATGGATCAACTGCTCGGGACGCGTGATCCGATCCCAGTAGCGCGTGACCGGCTTGAAGGCATCGTTGACGGTGACCGTCGGATCGCCGAAGTGTTCGACCTGCTGCAGCACAGGGTCGGGAACCCGACTTTGGAACGTGTCACCGGCGATCAGCAGCACGGGCAGCCGATTGGCGTGGGCGACGCCCGCGGCGGTGACCATGTTGAGCGCCCCCGGTCCGATCGACGACGTGGCGACCATGATCTGGCGTCGGCGAGTCGCCTTGGCGAACCCGACCGCGGCAAGCGCCATGCCCTGTTCGTTCTGGCCGCGCCAGGTGGGCAGTTCGTCCTTGACCTCTTCCAGGGCATGTCCGAGACAGGTCACGTTGCCGTGCCCGAAGATCGCGTAGACACCGGGGAACAGGGGAAGATCGACGCCGTCCACGACGGTTCGTTGGGCGATCAGGTACTTCACGATCGCTTGAGCGGTGGTGAGTTGCATGCCCGGATCCTCTCGCGTCACGAACGCGGCCGCACGATTGCGGCAGCCCGGTCGATTGCGGTGGCCACGTCGCCATCGGTTGGATACAGCAGCGCACGACCGACGACGAGGCCACGCACGTTGGGGACCTCCAGGGCGCGGGACCACGAATCGTAGGTCGCTTCCGGGTCGGGCCCGGGTGAACCGCCGAGGATCAAGGCCGGCAGTGTCGTGGTCGACAGCATCCGGGCGGGGTCGCTCCACGCCGGGACCTTGAGCCACGTCGCCGTCGATGTCGACCCGAGCCCGGAACCGATCGCGACGGCACGCAACATGGCGTCTTCGTCGGCGAGCAGTTTCGCCACACCGTGTTGATCGACGTGATAGGGCAGCGGTTCCACCATGATCGGGAGACCGAGTGCGGCGCACTCGTCGATCGCGTGGGCACAGGCCTGTATGGTCGGCGCCGTCCCGGCGTCATCGTCCGCGAGACGCAGCAACACCTTGCCGCCATCGAGACCGTTGGCCTTGATCGAAGCCGCGCTGTAAGCCGTCATCCGGTCGTCGAGCTCCCAGCGGGCACCGATGATCCCGCCGCGATTCATCGTGCCGAACGCCAACTTGTCGTCGAGCGCGCCGAGCAGGGCGAGCTCCTCCATGATGTCGGCGCTGGCGAGCACGCCGTCGACCTCCGGGTGCGACAACGCCACCATCAGCGCCTCCAACGTGCGCCGCCGGTCAGCCATCGCGAACGGTTCGCCGGGGACGCCGAGCATGCCGCGGGCGGTGTGGTCGGCGGCGACGATGAACAGCCGACCGTCGGTCAGCAGGGGCCGACGCCGACGGGTGCGCAGCTGCTCGAGCGCCAGGCCCGGCGAATCGGCGCGGGTGGCGATCAGTTCGCCCCAGCGATCGTCAGTCAAGAATGGCATTGATGTCCTCCAGGTAGGGCATGTCATCGGCGCACATCAGCCGGGATGCCACGATCGCCCCGGCGGCATTGCCCGCCCGAGCGCATTTGTCGAGATCCCACCCGGCCAGAAGGCCGTGACAGAACGCTCCACCGAACGCGTCACCGGCCCCCAGCCCACAGACGACGTTGACCGGGTATGGCGCGATTCGTTGGCGCATGCCGTCTGCCGTGGCGACCAGCACACCCTCCCCGCCGAGCTTCACGACGGCGGCGTTGAGGCCCCGTTCGAGGAGTGCATCAGCGGCGCGATCGGGGTCGGTTTCACCGACGGCGACTGCACATTCGGCGCGGTTGCCGATCGCCATTGTGACGTGGTCGAGCACTCGGTTGAGCTCGTCGGTGGCCGCCTCCGGGCTGGCCCAGAACTGCAGACGCCAATCGAGATCGAGCACGGTGTGCGTCCGCCGCTCTCGCCAGGCGAGCATGGAGTGGATCGTCGAGCGGCTCGGTTCGGCTGACAAGCACGAGGTCGGGAACCAGAGGATCGGCACGTTCTCGATCTCGGCCCGATCGACATCGGCTGCCTCGATCTGCATGTCGGGCGCCTGCGGGACTCGGTAGAAGATCAGCTCCGGCTCGCCAGGATCCTCCATCGTGGCGAACGCCAAGGGCGTAGGCAGTGATGGATCGGTGCCGACGAAGCGAGTGTCGACGTTGAACGTGTGCTCCAGTGCCCACCGCACGTACTCCCCCATCGCATCGTCGCCGACGCGTGTGAACACCGCCGTCCGGTGTCCGAGCCGGGCGCACGCCACGGCAACATTCGTGGCGGTACCGCCGACCGACTTCCGAAACGTCCGGACATCCCGCAGCGCGACCTCGAGCTGCTCCGCGTACAGATCGACACTGATCCGGCCCACGGTCAGGAGTTCCAGGCCATTGCTGCTCATCTCAGGCGATCTCCTGACCGGTCGGACGGGCGAGCGCCAGCGAGCCGGACGACGATCCAATCGCGACCATCAGCTCGTCGATGTCATCTCGAGCGAGCGGAGGAACGTCAGGCTGCGAGCGACACCGTTGACCGGGCCGTCGCCGAGCGGGGGCTCGCCGTCGGCCAGGGCGACATCGGTCTCCATCACGTACCAACCGTCGTAGCCGGCGCCTTCGAGCACCGAGATCACGTCGGCGATGCGGACGATGCCGTCACCGAGCGACGGGAACAGGCCAGCTTGCGTGGCGGCCATCAGGTCGAGTTCACCGGAACGCTCACGCGCGGCAACCGCACCGTCGACGTCTTTGAGGTGCACGATCCCGATCCGATCGAGATGCTGCCTGGCGATCGCCACGACGTCGGCTCCCCCGATCGTGAGATGGCCCGTGTCGAAACAGAACCTGACTCGGCAGCCGTCGAGGAACCGTTGGAAATCGGCGTCGGTCTCGATCAGCGTGTCGACGTGCGGGTGCACGACCTGCACGAGCCCGAGCCGATCGCAGATCTCGTCGACGCGCTGCAGGTTGGCGAGCAACTCCTGCCATGCCGCGTCGTCGAGGTCGGGGTGATGCCAATCGTCGAGGCTCGGCACGAGTGCGGAGACGAAGTATCGACCACCTGCGGCCGCCATCGCAGTGGCGATCCGCTCGGCCTCGGCGAGCATGTGATCGCGCTGCGCCGGGTGGTGCAGGACCAACGGGACGAATCCGCCGAGCAGTTGCATGCCGTACTCGTCGAGCTTGGCACGCTGGTCGATCGGGTCGACGGGTAGCCAGCCGAGCGCTCCCTGCTCCATCGCAGTGATCCCGAGCTGGCGAGCTTCGCCGAGGACCCGATCGACGGGGAGTTGGAGGCCCCACCCGGGAGCTTCGCAGATCCCCCACGAGATCGGGGCGGCGGCCACGCGGGCAAGGAAGTTCGACATGGTTGCTGTTCGTTTCATCGCTGGGACACGACGCCTTCGGCGCCGGTCATCGGGCATCGGGGATCGATCGGCATGCCGGCCCACGTGTCACGCACCCAATGGTGGGTGGGATCGTCGCAGAACGCCATCGAGCGTGTGCCGCCCGGGCCGGCAAGCACGTTGAGGTAGTACATCGTGTATCCGGGAGCGGCGATGCACGGCCCGTGGTAGCCACGCGGGACGAGGTACACGTCGCCGTCGCTGATCGTCAGGTTGTCGTCGACCAATCCATCGGTCGTGTACGTGCGGTGCATCCCGAATCCGACAGCGGAATAGTCGACCGTTCCAGCCGTGCCGATCCGGAAGTAATAGACCTCTTCGTTGTTGACCGGGCACTCGGGCGCGTCGTCATGGCGGTGGGGTGGATAGCTCGACCAGTTCCCGTCTGGCGTCAACAGTTCGACGCACATCAACTTGTCGGCGTGTTCCCACGTGTCGGGGCTGGCGAAGTTGGTGACCTGACGCGAGGCTGGGCCGGCGCCGCGGATCTCGACGGCGACGTCTCCTGCCGGGCCGTACCTGGCCGGCAGTTTCCGATCGCATCTGCTGGATGGGAGTGCGACTTCCCCACCGGAGACCGAGGTCACCGTGAACTCGGTGTCGCGACCGATGTAGGCGAAGTCGGTGACGCGAGCGAACACGCTCGTGCGTCCTTCGACCTGGAACGCGGCGCCCTCGTCGGCAACGGTCACTGTGACTCCGGTAGCCGAGAGCGGCAGCACGAACAACTCGGTGTCGTCACTCGTCAACGAACGCACCTCGCCGGGCGCAAGGGTCAGCACGCGCAGCCCGCAATAGGCCCAGCCGGCCTCGTCGGCGGTCAGCGCCACGGGGTCCTTGTCAACGGCCATCGAGCCGGCGGGGATGTAACGACGCGACATCGTGCCTCAGCGTGCGGTCGGCATGTCGAGCGAGGCGCCACTCGGGGTGCCGGCCTCCGGCCAACGGGATGTGACGACCTTGCCGCGGGTGTAGAACTCCACGCCTTCTTGACCATGCATGTGATGCTCGCCGAACAGCGAGTCCTTCCAGCCGCCGAACGAGTAGAACGCCATCGGCACGGGGACCGGGACGTTGATCCCGATCATGCCGACCTTCACAGCTCGCATGAACTTGCGGGCCGCGCCGCCCGAGTTGGTGAACACCGCAGTGCCGTTGCCGTAAGGGTTGGCGTTGATCAGGTCGATCGCCGAGTCGACGCCGTCGGCCCGCAACACGGACAGCACAGGCCCGAAGATCTCGTTGGTGTAGACGTCCATCGCCGTGGTCACGTGGTCGATCACGGTCGGACCGACGAAGAACCCGTCTTCGTGACCCGGCACGACGAGGCCACGACCGTCGACGGTGATCGTGGCTCCCTGCTGCTCGCCGGTGCCGATCAGACCAACGATGCGGTCACGCGATTCCGGCGTGACGATCGGGCCCATGTCACTCGACGCGTCGCCACCGGGGCCGACCTTGATGGCGCGGGCCTGCTGCTCGACGTGCTCCATCAAGCGATCACCTGCAGAGCCGACTGCGATCGTCGCCGAGATCGCCATGCACCGCTCTCCGGCGGACCCGAAGGCGGCCGCCGCGAGGTGCTGGGCAGCGAAACTCATATCGGCATCGGGCAGCACGATGGCGTGGTTCTTGGCGCCGCCGAGGGCTTGCACGCGCTTGCCGGTGGCGCCTGCTCGTTGGTGCACGTACTTGGCGATCGGGGTGGAGCCGACGAACGACACGGCGGCGACGTCGGGATGATCCAACAACGCGTCGACGGCGACCTTGTCACCGTGGAGCACGTTGAAGACGCCGCTCGGCAGGCCGGCGTCGGCCCAGATCTCGGCGATCAGCATCGACGCCGACGGGTCACGCTCCGACGGTTTCAGGACGAACGTGTTGCCGCAGGCGATCGCCACCGGGAACATCCACATCGGGACCATCGCCGGGAAGTTGAACGGGGTGATCCCGACGCACACGCCGAGCGGTTGACGGAAGGAGTACGAATCGACCCCGGTCGAGACCTGATCGGAGTAGCCGCCCTTCAAGAGGGTCGGGATGCCGGCCGCGAACTCGACCACCTCGAGGCCACGCTGGACTTCGCCGGCGGCGTCGGACAGGACCTTGCCGTGCTCGTCGGTGATCAGTTGGGCGAGTTCGAGGGCACGCCGGTTGACGATCTCGCGGAAGGCGAACAGGACTTTCGTGCGAGTGCTCAAGGACGAGTCACCCCACGACTCGAACGCCGCTTTTGCGGCCTGAACGGCAAGGTCGACATCGCTCGGTTCGGCGAGCAGCAGCTCGGCCTGCTGTGCGCCGGTCGCCGGGTTCCAGACACGACTCGTGCGGACCGAACTGCCCGCCGTGGCGGCTCCGTCAATCCAGTGCTGAATCGTCCTCATCGTGTCTCCGTACCTCGGCCATGCGGGACGCAACAGGTCCCAACCGCCAGAATACGACGCATCACCGCAGGTGTCAACCCTTTGTTATGACATTCTCACAAAGTGAGGAACGGGTCGATTCACGCCGCCGGGGCGCCGTCGTGGACCCACACCGGGAGCTTCAAGGGCATGATCCCCGTCGTCCAGATCCAGTCCATCGCCGGGACACTGATCCGCACACAACCGTGCGACGCGGGGTAGTCGGGCACGTTGTTCGAACCGTGCACGGCCTGGCCACCGCTGAAGTACTTCGGTCGATAGATCTCGCCGAGGTCGCCTTCCCACCAACCTTCGGGGCGTTCGCGATACACGTCGTGGAGACCGTTGCGGGTGATCGCGTCGCCCTCTTGGAATTCGCCTGGGGAGTTCTTGTCGGGTTCGATGTAGTGCTCGCCAGTACCGGTCGACGTGTTCAGAATCCACTGCGCCCGACCGTCGACGATGAAGAACAACAGTTGTTTGCCCTTGTCGATCTCCACCAGCGTGCCGGCATCGGATCGACCCTGCGGGCGCTGCGTGACGTCGGTGAGGGCGGCCGCTGTTGCATCGCCGATCTTGCCGTCGGTTTCCAGCCCGTAGTACTTCTGGAACGCCATCACCGCCTGCTGGGTGGTGAGGCCGTAATTGCCATCGGCCGATTCGACCCAGAACCCGAGTTCCAGGAGTCGCCACTGGGCGCGAGCGGTCTCGGCGCCGCTATCCCTGCCGACTGCCACGATCGGTGGATCGATGACGGAGACCGCCAGCGGGTCGACCGGAATCGTCGTGGTCGGCGCCTCGGTCGTGGTGGGGACGATCGTCGTCGTCGTCGTCGTGGTGATGGGCGCCAACGTCGTCGTTGTCGTGGTCGGCGCCACCGTCGTGGTGGTCGCCACCGTCGTCGACGTCGACTGAGGAGGCGTACTGGCGATCGACGTGGTCGCGCAGGCACCGATCAGGAGCGCTGCTCCCGCAGCAAAAAGTGTCTCTCTGGTGACCCGCATATCAGCCCTTGACGTTATCGGCTGATGATCCCTGGATGGGAGCACACGCGCCGGTCGACGGCCGTTTGGCAGATCTTTCGGGTGATTTTCGTCGAGAACGGTGTCATTCGAGCGAAACCGTGCCGCCCGTCACACGTCTGATGGTGCGATGAACGTCAGTTCGGTGGTCCGGTCGACGGGAGATTTCGGGATTCGGTCAGTGGTGAATCGATCGAGGAGCTGTCGGATCGTCGGCCGCTCGTCGCCGGTCGACAGTTGCAGTGATCGGGCCAGCGCGGCGAGCACGTCGGTCGGCGACCAGCCCAGCCCGGCAAGATCCCCCAAGGTGACCCCACCGTGACGTTTGGCCAGGCGTTGGCCGTCATCACCGAGCACGAGCGGGACGTGGAGGTACTCAGGAGTCGCTTCGCCGAGCAATCGTTGCAGCAGGATCTGGCGCGGCGTCGATGACAACAGGTCGGCACCACGCACGACCTGGGAGACGCCTTGCGCCGCATCATCGACGACGACCGCCAGGTTGTAGGCGGGAACCCCGTCGGCTCTGGCGAGCACGACGTCGTCGACCAATCCGGTGAACTCGCCGGCGGCGAGGTCGTGAACGGTGATCGATTCCTGGTCGGTGCGCAGGCGAAGTGCCGGTCGGCGACCTTCGGCTTCGCGTCGACGCCGCCGAGCCTCGGTGAGATCTCGACAGGTCCCGGGATAGGCACCATCTGGCAAGTATTGATGGGGAGCGCGAACCGCCGATTCGATCTCGGCCCGAATCTCACGTCGCGTGCAATAGCACGGGTACACACGGCCGAGTCGAGCGAGGCGATCGATCGCCGCGTCGTAGATCGAGAAGCGCTCGCTCTGGCGAACGACCTCACCATCCCAATCGAGCCCGATCGCGGCAAGATCGTCGAGCTGGCGTCGCTCGAACTCGGGGCTGGATGTGACGCGATCGAGATCCTCCATCCGGACGATGAAGCCACGGCCCGAACTTCGCGCCGCCAGCCAGGCCACGAGCGCGGTCCGGAGGTTGCCGAGATGGAGATCACCGGTCGGTGACGGCGCGAATCGTCCAGCCATCTTCGCATTCTGGTGGGCAACGTGACGGACGCGTGTCGCTTCGCCGAATCCCGTTGACATGAGCGAACATCGCGAGGTTCAGCGTTTAACATCCCCGGATGGTTTGCCACGCGTGCGGGAGAGCGGTCGAACCGGGTCAGCGATTCTGCTCGGGATGTGGCGTCTCGCTGCGGGGCGTGACCGACACGACCGAAATCGTCCCGACCACGACACCGACCAGCAACCCGACCAGCAACCCGACCAGCAACCCGACCACGGCACCGAACGGGCCGGCTACTGCCGTTGCTGATGTTGCGGCTGAACATGTTGCGGCTGAACATGTTACGGCTGACGAGGTTGTCGACGAATGGGCGGTCGATCCGGTGTGGGCGGCAACGGGATCGATCCCTGTCCAGAACTTCCCGACGACGAGTCAACTCCCGGTGACCGAACCGATCGAACGGACCGGCGATGGGATCTGGGGGCTCCGTGTCGAAACAGAAACCGTCAGCGGCGACGCGACCGTGACCGCGCCGGCGACCGGTTCCATGCCAATCACCGGGACGACCGCGGACACGACCGCGCACGCCACCACGACGGCCGAAATGCTGGCGCTTCCGGTGCAACCGGATGCCCGACCTCGTTTTCGCTTTGGACCGGTCACGTTGATCAGCATCGTGGCCGCGTTGATCACGCTGGCAAGCGTGTTCGTCAACGTGTTGTCGATCACGACCGATGTCCGGCTCACTCCCGGGGCCAATGCGCCGGCCGAGTTCCGGACGGGCGAGTGGCTCGTCGATGATCTCGCCAGCAACTTCTCGATCGCAGGATTGGTGGCGGCGCTGACGATGGTCGTCGGCGGGATCGCGGCCGGCTTCGGATGGCGATGGGGGGCAGGGTTCGCCGGCGGAGGCGGGACGGCGTTCGCTGGCGTCGCCGCCCTGGCGCTCGGCCTGGCGCAGATCCCGATCGACGCCGCCCACCAATTCGCTCTGATCCCGCCCGAGCAGGCGTTCACGCTGACGATCACCCGAGATCTCGGCTACTGGCTGTTGGTGGCCGCCGGCGCGCTCGGTGCGATCTTGCTCTTCGCCTCGCTGAACGAGACGATCGGCGATCATCGGCGAGGACTCAACCCCTGGTTCGCGGCGCTCGGGGCGCTGGGGACCGTGGTGCTCGCTGCGGGTCCGCTGCTGCCGGAGAACCTCGCCCGATTCGACGACAACTGGTATGTCAGTGCAGCACCGGGTTCTGCCCCAGCGCTGCTCCTGATCGCCCGATTGAGCCAACTCGCCCTCTTGCTGGTGACCGGGGTGGTCGGGTTCCTGCTCGTTCGTCGTTACGGGCTCGGGCTGGCGATCGGCGGTGCGCTGCCGATCATCTGGCTGGCGATCAGCACCCAGTTCGAGATCGGCGAGCGCCCGGTCGGCCCGGCGTACCAGAACCCGGGGGCGGCCGACATGCACGTTCACGGCGTGACGATCATCGGCGTCAGCGCCTTCATCGCGGTGGCAATCCTCGCCGTGATCGCGGCCTACGACCAGGGGATCCGAGAACGGTCGTAACCCGACGCGTGCCTGCGACTCGATGCTAGAACGCTGATGTGAATCAGGATCGAATCGAGTTTCGAAGTGACAACAGCGCCGGTGTCGCGCCGCAGATCATGGCGGCGCTCGCTGCCGCCAACGTCGGCTCGGCGATCGCATACGGGGCCGACAGCCTGACGGCGCAGCTCGAACAGGTCGTGCGCGACGTGTTCGAGCATCCCACCGCCAAGGTCTTTCCGGTAACGAGCGGGACCGCCGCCAACGCCCTCGCCCTGACGTCGTTGTGCCCGCCATGGGGTTCCGTGTTGTGTCACGAGACAGCGCACATCCTGCAGAGCGAGTGCGGTGCAACGTCGATGTTCGGCGGCGGCGCGGTGATCCGGGGGGTACCCGGCGACGACTTCAGGGTCCACCCCGACACGTTGCGGGCCGCACTCGACGCGGTGCGATGGGGCGACCCGCACAACTCCCAGCCCGCCGCGCTGTCTCTGACGCAGCCGACCGACATGGGCACGATCTATTCGGTCGACGACGTTGCCGCACTGACGGCGATCGCTCGGGAACGTGGCATGCGGGTCCACATCGACGGCGCCAGAATCGCCAACGCTGTCGTCGCACTCGGGTGTTCGCCGGCTGATCTGACATGGCGGGCGGGCGTCGATTTGGTCTCCCTCGGAGCGACCAAGAACGGCGCTCTGAGCACCGAGGCGATCGTGACCTTCGATGACCGCGCTGCCGCCGAGTTGCTCTACCGAACCAAGCGAGCAGGCCATGTGACGTCGAAGATGCGTTTCCAGTCCGCCCAACTGATCGCCTACCTGACCGACAGCCTGTGGCTCGAACTGGCCGCCAACAGCAACGCCATGATGGCGCGGCTGAGCGCCGGTCTACGACAACTCGGTGTGGCATTCCTCAACCGCCCCGACGTCAACATGGTGTTCGCCGAGGTCGACGGCGAGGCGGCAACACGGCTCGAACACGCCGGCTTGCTGTTCTATCGAATCCGGCCCGGAGTGATCCGGCTCGTGACGAGTTGGCAGACGACCGAAGCGGACGTCGATCTCGGCTTGGCGGCGTTCGCCACCGCCCTCGCCTGACTCAGACCGGCGGGCCGTCGGCTCGCAGTCGCTCGACATCGTGCAGTGCGGCACGCAGGTCACTCAACCACTCGTCGGTGTGTCGGCCGACGAGGCGCACACACCACGCCAGCGCATCCGATCGCGAGCGGGCGACGCCGGCAGCGACGAGCGTGTCGAGCACCTGCCGCTCGGGTTGGCGGAGCCGGGTCATCACGGGCACGGCGAGGTGGGTGAACAGCATCGATGTGTCGTCGACGCGTACTCCCCAGGCGACCTTGCGTTCGAAGCGGTGCTCGGCCTCGTCGGCGATCGCCATCCGGCGTTGGCGGGTGTCGTCACGGAATCCGGCGATGCGACCGGCGACGGCTTGCGCCTGCACCACTGCCGGATCTGTGTCGGCCGGGAGGTCATCGGCGACGGCGACGGCTGGGGTCTCGAGCGCCAGCACGACCGTGATCTCTTCCCGGTCGACCGTCACCTCGGGTTGTCCGGCAGCGGTCCATTCCTGAGGAAGCCGAGCGTGGAACCAGGCGGTGATCTCCGGAGTTGTTGTTTCATGGTTCATGGGGAAAGATTACATGATTACATACTTACTCGCAACCCGTTGGTGTAACTCGTCGGGGCTAGGACGTTCGGAGTGATTCGAATCTGGATGGCAGGCCCTTGACCGCCACCTGGAACAGCGGGATCGGTTGAGGGATCCCGCGCAGTTTGCGGGACCCGAGCGGCTTGAACCGCACGTCGAGCGGTGCCGACGACTTGATGCCCTCGCGGGTGTTGGCCGAGACGACGATCTGGCCGCCGTGGCCCACGGCACAGATCCGCGACGTGGTGTTGACGTCGAGTCCGATGTAGTTGTTGTCGGTCGAGGTCGGGTAACCGCTGTGGATGCCGACCCTGACCCGCACGTCGAGGTCGTCGATCCACGAGCGGCCGAGCAGCTCGCGTTGCACGGCAATCGCTGCATCGACGGCGCCGCGCGGCGATTCGAACACGGCGAAGAACTCGTCGGCGCGGGCCTCGACCTCGTGACCGGCGGCGCCGGCGACACCTCTCCGCAAGATCGACCACACCTCGTCGATCACCTGGCGATAGCGCGCTCCGAGCTGTTGCACGAGTGCTGTCGAACCCTCGATGTCGGTCATCAGCATGGTCACGAAGCCCGAGGGCAGCGGGACCGGATCGATCTGTTCACCGAGCGAGCGTGCGGACTGCAACTGGCCGACGATGAAACCGACCGGCACGATCTTGAACTTCTTGGCGGCGTTCAGCAGGCGCATCCGGGCGCGCGCACGGGCGAGTTCGTCTTCGAACGTGACCTGACCGAAACGGACCAGCGCGTTGCGAACGTGGGCTGCGTCGTGGATCGGCAGCCGACGCTGACCGCGCGAGTCGATGTAGGCGAACGCACGGTCTGGCAGACCGGCCCGCTGCTTCGGATCGAGGCGGGGCATACCGGTGACAATACCAAGGGGGTGTTGCATGATCCGAGGGCCACTCGCCCGCTCGCCGACTTCGATCGACGGCACCCGTGTCAGCCGGCTGCGTACCGTTCGAGCGCCCGCCCGACGAGCGCCGCGCCACGTTCGTCGAGCTCGATCGTCAGCGCCGCCGCCCTGCCGTCGTCGCTCATCTTGGCGAGGGTCTTGGCGACCACGTTGACGATGTGATCGTCGTCGAGCCGGTCCGCCGTCGAGCCGAGTTGAGTCTGCACGAACGTGAGGCACACCGCATCTTCGAACACCTGCACTTCAGTGTCGGTGCCGAGTCCGATCTTGGCCACGATCGTTGCCGACCGGTCGACGATCGCGGGGTCGACTTGCGCCTGCTCGAGAATCTCCCTCAGCTCGGCGGCATGACGGACCTTCTGATCGCGTCGCCATCGGAGGTAGCCCGCGCGACCGTCGGGGTAGCTCGCCCTCGGGATCACCCAACGCCGAAGATGGTGAGCCCGCGCCGCCAATTGCAGCGCATCGGACGCGTCCGGATCGAGACCGACCACCCAGGCGTGCGCCAGCCTGCCCTGGGCGAGGGCCAGCGGCTCACCAGTCCAGAGGCTCGGATCGTCACGGTTGGCGGCGTCGATCGCCTCCATCGCGATTGCCACAGCTCCCATCGACGCAGCCTATGCGAGGCCCCGATTGCCAACCGACGGCTGCACTTCCCGTCACAGTGTTCCGCTGTCGAGCCGGCCCAAGATCTCGATCGCGTGACTGCGCACCGCAGGCAGGTCGCTCAGCCTGCGCATGGCCGCCAGCGGGCGGGCCATGCGGTGATTCGCCGCGAGCGCGTCGGCATTGCGGGCGAGGAAGTCCCAATAGAGCGTCGTGTAGGGACAGGCGTCGGGACCGACTCGCAGCTTCGGGTCGAAGCGACACGCCCCGCACGAGTCACTCATCTTGTTGATGTATGCCCCGCCGGAGGCATATGGCTTGGTGGCCATCATGCCGCCGTCGGCGAACAGCGCCATCCCGATCACGTTGGGCAACATCACCCACTCAGCACCGTCGACAAAGCTCGCCCGCATCCATTCGGTCATCGCTGCCGGGTCCACGCCGGACGTGAGCGCCAGGTTGCCGAGCACCATCAGCCGCTCGATGTGATGAGCATACCCGTGATCGTCGACGTGTCTGATGGCGCTGGCGACGCAGGCCATCTCGGTGTGTGCCTGGCCGGTGAACGCCGGAGGGACGCGGCGCGTGGCGCCGAGCGCGTTGCTCGTTCGGTAACCGGGCATCCACAACCAGTAGACACCCCACACGTACTCGCGCCAGCCGATCACCTGCCGGATGAAGCCCTCGACCGAGCGCAGCGGAGCGGCGCCACGTCGATAGGCGTCCTCGGCGGCCTCGACGACTTCGGATGGATGCAGCAGACTGAGGTTGATCGACGATGACAGCGCCGAATGGGCGAGCTTCCACTCCGCCGCCAGCATCGCGTCTTCGTGCGGCCCGAACAGGGCCAGGCCGTGGTCCACGAACTCGCCCAGACGGATCAGCGCCTGCGTTCGTGTGACCGGCCACGTCCCGTCTGGGTCGGCGCCGAAGGTTGTGGCGGGAAGGCGATCGAGCACCGCTCGATCGATGTTGTCGAGCTCGAACCGCTCGATCGAGGGCCATCCACGGCCGTCTCGCGGTGGTGGTTCACGGTTGTCATGGTCGAAGTTCCACTGACCACCCACGGGTTCCGGGCCGTCGATGCCGACGTCGATCAGCACGCCGAGTCGTAGCCGCTGCCAACGGTAGAAGTCCTCCATCGTGAGCCGCTTTCTCCCAGCCGCCCAGCCGCCGAACTCGTCGTAATGGCACAGGAAGAGGTCGTTGCGCACGAGCTCGACTCCCATCCGATCGAGTGCGGCGCGCCCGTCCCAGCTCGTCGGCTCCATGGCGATCACGCGTCGGGGAGCGAACTCGTTGCGATGTGCATGCAGGCCCTGTCGGAGCGTGCGGGCCTTGCGGTAGTCGACGTCGAATCCCTCGACGCGAAGCTCCTCTGCGAAGTGAGCCATCGCCGACAGCACGAGGTGCAACCTTTGACGATGCCAACGCCGGGAATTGAGCAGGGCGTCGCTCTCGACGAGCAGCACGCGGCACTCCCCCGGGGTACGGCCCGCGAGGGCACCTCGGGCGCGGTCCAGTTGATCCCCGAACACCCACACGGTCGGAATCGACGATGCGGCCACTACGCCGGCCTGCTCATGAACGCCGAGCTGGGTAGGTCGCTGTCGCCTGATTCAAGTGCGTCGCAGATCACCCTGGCGACGTGTTCGGGGGCGAGACCCTGCGGCATGCTCGGCGCGGTACCTGCGAGCGGGTGCTCGGCGAGCCCGGTCTCGGTGTGCGGCGGGCGGGCATCGAGGACACGCACGTTGCGCCGGCGGGCTTCGCGTGTGAGCGCCTGGTCGAACGCACGGACGGCTGCCTTCGACGCGCCGTAGGCCGCCATCCCTGGGAGGTTCGTCTCGGCGATCACACCGGAGATGTTGACGAGCGCGCCGCCGGGTCGCAGCACGGGCAGTGCTGCGCGAGCGAGCATGATCGGGACGAACGTGTTGGTGAGGAACAACTCCTCCATCGTGTCGACCGACAGCTCCTCCACCGTTCCGAACGCCACGACTCCGACGGCGTTGACCACGATGTCGAGGTGGCCACAGTGGTCGACAGCTGCAGCCACGGCGGCCGCACAGGCTTCGGGTGAGCGCAAGTCGAGCGCGGCGCGTGCCCCTGGAATGGCGAGCGCACCAAGGCGCTCGGCGCTGCGGGACACGAGCGTCAGAGCCGCACCGCGGCGCGTCAACTCGGCACCGAGGGCACCACCGATCCCGCCCGTTGCTCCGGCAAGGAGCACCGATGTGCCGTCGAGCAGTTGAAGTCTGTTCACCGGCGGCGACCTCTCCGCCGTGATTGGGGTACCACCCGAGTACCCATCGGGTGTCGGAATGAATCGGTCGTGTTCGTGGTTAGCATCATTTAGTGTCAATTATATCGGGTCGTCCATGAACATCTCCCAGTCAGTAGTGCTGACGTCGCACCTCCTCGCCACTGCGGCCATGGTGGGACTGATCTGGTTCGTGCAGTTGGTGCACTACCCACTCTTCGCTGCGGTCGGTTCTGGTGGTTTCGCTGAGTACGAGCAGCTGCATCAGCGGCGGACGTCGTTCGTCGTTGGTCCGCTGATGGCCGCCGAAGGGGCCACCGCCGTGTGGCTCGCAGTCGCTCCGCCGGATGGCCTGTCGCGCATCTTGCCACTGCTCGGGCTGGCGGTGCTCGGCGTCATCCATGCCAGCACGGTGCTCCTGCAGGTACCTCAGCACGCCGCCCTCAGCAGCGGTTACGACCGGGCGGAGGTGGTTCGCCTCGTACGAACGAACTGGGTTCGCACGGTCGGGTGGAGCATCAGAGGAGTCATTGCGGCGTTGATCGTGGTCCAGGCGGTGTCACCATGACGAGCAGCATCCGCCCGAGTGACACGCCGCGCCCTGACCTGTACGGACCACTCACCGATCCGTACTCGTCCCATCCCGCCCACGAAGAAGAGAGCTACTGATGACCGAAACAGCGACATCGCGACCGAACACGGAGAGCATCGACTCCACGCTCGCCTCAGGTGTCACACCTGAGCGCCTCGCAGGTTTGCGCAGGTGGAACCTCGGCCTGAGCGTGCTGCACGCAGCGCAGGCGGTGCTGATCCTCGTGATGGCGGGCGACTTCGCCATCACCGTCACGTCCACCTTCCCCCAGGGCCCGCCGGGGACGAGGTTGACGACTCCGGAGGCACTGTTCGATGTCGCCATCGGCCCGGCCATCGCGGTGTTCCTGCTCTTGGCGGCATTCGACCACTTCGCCACTGCAACGTTTTCCCGGCGCACCTACGAGCGTGACCTGGGCCGGGGCATCAACCGATTCCGGTGGGTGGAGTACTCGCTGAGCGCCACGCTGATGGTGGTGTTGATCGCCTTCTACAGCGGCATCACCGACATCACCGCTGTGCTCGCCATCGCCGGAGCAAACGTCGCCATGATCCTGTTCGGCTGGCTGCAGGAACGGATCAACCCACCCGGGCGGACGTCGACGACGATGATGCCGTTCTGGTTCGGCACGATCGCCGGTGTCGCGCCGTGGATCGCGATCTGGACGAACGTGTTCGGTGCGTCGGAGATTCCGGGCTTCGTCTACGGCATCGTGATCGCCGAACTGGTCTTCTTCTTCAGCTTCGGGCTCAACCAGTGGCTGCAGTACCGAGGCATCGGCCGCTGGCACGACTATGCCTACGGCGAAAAGACCTACCTCGTGCTCAGCCTGGCGGCGAAGTCCTTGCTCGCCTGGCAGATCTACGGCGGATCGCTGGCCAACTGATCGGACTTCCGGAGCCGTACGAGACTCCCTTGAAATCTCCTCGAGTTCTCACCGGTCGATGGACGGCGCGCTGTCGTTCGTCTCCGTCGCACCCGTCCGCAAGGGTTGACGGAAGAGCCCTGATGGAACCGGGGCACCGGCTCGAACCAGCGCCAGATGCCACGATGGCGACGAGCCGAGCGCCCACCGCAGGCCGTTGACGACGGCTCTGCCGATGGGGACACTGCCCGGTCTCGGTGCAAGCCCGGTGATCCCGCTGATCGAGGGAGGAAGTGTGGCGACAGCGGCACGGAAGAGCGGCCGATAGCCGAGCTGGGCCGACAGCGGCAGCGGTGGGTCGCGGAGGAACTCGACAGCGTTCCTCTGCGCCTCGGAGCTGGCGAGCGCCGGATGCTCGGAGACCCAACGGGCGAGCTCGTCGGCAGACGATGGGAGCGGCGAGGCGTCGAGCAGTGCGCCGATGCGGGTCTGTTCCTCGACGAATCGGTCGGCCTCCTCGCTCGTGAGCGGCCGGGGCCCGAATGTCTGGAACGCCACGAGAAACGAATCGGTCAGGACATTGTGGACCCACGCTGCCATCGCCGGGTTGCCGGCGCTGTACGGCTTGTCGCGCTCGGAACGCCCTTTCACAGGCTGATGAGCCGTGCGGACCGCATTGACGGCGGCTTCGACCTCGGGGAGCGCTCCGTACGTCGTCTCGGTCACGTACACCGACGTGCGGTTGAGTCGTCCGAGTGGATCATCTCGATAACGGGAGTGCTGTTCGACTCCGGCCACCACCTCTGGATGAGCGGTCTGGACAAGCAGCGCGCGGATCCCGCCGACGAACGCCGCCGCGTCGCCGATCACACGCCATGAGACTGAGTCGGACCCGAGCAACCCCGGATCCCCCATGTACTCGAGCGTGTGTTCGAGCGCTTTCGGGCCGTGGGAGAACAGCGATGTCGTGGACCCGACGATCTTGTCTCGCACAGCACCGATCATCGTGCATTGCTACCCCTCGCCGCGTGCAGCCGTCAAACCACTTCACCGCGCGGTGACTAGGACAGTCGCGATCGAGGTGACCCGGATCGTGCCGACGACGCAGGACTCACACGGCAACGCCTCACCGCCTGGCGTGGTCCTGTGGCTCGAAATCCATCCGATCGCGCGAACCCGTCATCGCCCCCAGCTGGGGGCCCGGTCGTGGGCGAGGGGGGACTTGAACTCTCGTTGAAGGG
>JAYVFI010000085.1:0-17092 GCA_043773365.1 Ilumatobacteraceae bacterium | reverse complement strand
GGAATGGATACTTTTCCGGATAATTCATTCAACGGATATTTCCATATCAGCCGACCAAAAATGTCATACACTACCAGCGAGGATCCAATGGTGGTGATTGAATAATTCACTTCAGTACGTGAGGAAGAAGGGTTGGGTATTGGCAGCGACAGAAATACATTGGAATAAACCGAAGTGCACGACCATCCCACCGTTGGCGCGTCCGACCAACCCACGCAGGCCTTGTCGACGGGTGGCCAGGACGACCTGACGCAGCGCCGCCCCCGCCGCACACCCGGCCAACAGAAACGCGATCAGCGGTGCCCAACCGCCGGCACCGACCAGGACTGCGATCGCCAGTGCGGCAGCACCACACCACGCCGGCCAGAACAACCGTTCTCGCAGCAACTCCTGCGAGGCCTTGCGCCACGGCAAAACCGGGGCAATCGCCATCAGGAACAGCAGCGAGATGCCGATCGGCATCGACAACCGATTGAAGTACGGCGCTCCGACCACCGTGCGGCGATCCTGGAACGCCTCCACGAGCAACGGAAACACCGTGCCCAACAACACGATGAACGCAAACACCGTGAAGATCACGTTGTTGGCGAGAAAAGCACCCTCGCGGGATATCGGCGAATCCATCACGCCGGGCGAACGCAGTCGGTCGCCGCGCCAAGCGATCAGCCCGAGCGACACGATCACCACGAGCGCGAAGAACCCGAGCAGGTACGAGTCGACCTCGCCGGACCCGAAGGCGTGCACGCTGCCGATCACACCGGACCGGGTCAGGAAGGTCCCGAGGATCGTGAGCGCGAACGTGGCAACCAGCAGGCTCAGGTTCCACACCCGCAACATGCCCCGCCGCTGCTGTACCAGCACCGAGTGGATGTAGGCGGTGCCGGTCAGCCATGGCAGGAAGGAGGCGTTCTCGACCGGGTCCCAGGCCCACACGCCCGACCAGCCGAGGACTTCGTAGCTCCACCAACCACCGAGCAGGATGCCCAGCGACAGGAATCCCCACGAGAACAAGGCCCACCGACGGGTTTCCAGCAGCCAGCCTTCACCGACCCGGCCGGTGATCAATGCTGCCATGGCGAACGCGAACGGCACGGTGAAGCCGACGTAACCGAGATACAGGATCGGTGGGTGGAACAGCACGAGCACGTGGTTCTGCAGCAGAGGATTCGGACCCGGTCCGTCGAACCCGACGGGCACCACCGGCCCACTCTTGAACGGTGAGGCAGGGCCGAAACTGACGAGCGCGAAGAAGGCACAGACCACGAACATCACGACCAACGCCCATCCGACCAACGGATCGTCGGAACGTTTGCGGAATCGCCAGGCGACGGCACCGGTGAAACCGGCCAGCACGAGGACCCAGAGCAGGATCGAGCCCTCGAGCGCGCTCCACATCGCGGCGACGTTGTAGAGCGCCGGTGTCGTGTGCGATCCGACCTGCTGGATGTAGGCCAACGTGTAGTCGCGCTGGATCAGCGCCCGCAGCATCGCCAGCACCGCCAACAAGGCGCCTGCCAGGATCATCGTCGCGTACACCGGACCCTGACGAATCCCCTTGTGATTCCCCACCACGATCGCCAGCCCGGTCGAGAGCGCCCCGATCATCGAGCCGGCCAGCATCAACAGCAACCCGGCATTGCCGAGCGCCCCATTCAGACTGACGGCCAGCATTGGTCAGCTCGTTCCGGTGTCGCACGCTTCGGCTTGCTCCTCGGCGGCGGAGATTCGCTGGTCATTCACAGCGACGTACTCGTTGGAGTGCTTGACCTCGACGAGATCGCCGAGAAAGACCTTCGAGGCGCTGTCGAAGCGACCGTGGACGACGACCGGAATGCATTCCTTGAAGATCCCGCCCGGCTGCCCGTCGTAGTGGACCGGCAGCGCGACACCGTTGAACGAGATCACGAAATCGGTGTCGCCACCAATCGTCTCGACCGAGCCCTCTTCGACCAGACCCTGGATGCGCAGGCGCCGATCGGCGTCGCAGCCGGAACGCACATCGACCTCGTCGACGTTGCAGTAGTAGTCGACCGCCGACCGCAGGAACTGGGTCACGATCACACCGCCAGCGATCAGCACCAGGCCGAGCACGACGATCGGGAACCACGGACGAGATCGTCGGGTGACAGGTCGAACGTCGTCCGGGCCGGTTCGGGGGGACAGGTCGGTCATCGTCAACACCAGTACTTGTCGGAGTCGTCGATTTGATCAGCAAGTCGGCGGCTCTGTCTGACGACCCGCCAGGCGAATCCGCCGATCGCCGCGAAGGTGACCGCATAGCTACCGAGAATGTAACCGGCGTGCTCCATCGCGATCAGCCCGATCAGCCCGATCATGACGTGAGCCCCTCACTGCGCCGGGCCGCGAGTGCACGATCGAGTCCGTGATCGTCGAGCAGATCCCCCATCGCCAGTGAGCGACTTCGATGCAGCAGCAACCAGACGTAGAGCAGCGTGAAGGCGATCACGCCGACGAACAGGCTGAACAGCATCAGACCGTCCAGCTTGACGTCGCCGCTGGGGTCCGCCACGGTCGCCTCCTGATGGAGACTGCGCCACATCCGCACGCTCCAGTGAACGAGCGGGATCTCGATCACGGCCAGCAGGCCGATCACGGCACTGCGTTTGGCGCGTTGATGATGGCCACCGCCAAGGCCACGTACGGCGAGATAGCCGATGTAGCTGACGAACAACAGGGCAGTCGTCGTGAGGCGGGCATCCCACTGCCAGAACACGCCCCACGTGATCTTGCCCCACAGGCTGCCGGTCACCAAGGTGAGTGCCATGAAGACGACACCGATCTCGGCGCTCGCCCCGGCGAACCGGTCGAAACCGAGGGAGTGCTGCTTCGAGCACAGGTACAGACCTGAGCAGACCGCCGTGACCGTGAAGGCCAGGTACGCCAGCCACACCGTCGGCACGTGCACGTACATGATCCGGACCGCTTCCTCCTGGTCGCGGTCAGCGGGCGAGAAACCGAGCCCGAACGCAACCAGCCAGACCATCGCAACCATCGTGGCGACTCCGAGTGCACGCGTCGCCGTGGTGCCGCTCGAGGCGCGCCGCGACGTGATCGCTTGGCCCGATGGGGCCGACGGAGTTCCGGTGGAGGGCGTGGGGGTGCTGGTCGTCATGATTGATCGAAGCATTCGCTTCGATGGGTCCGGTTGTTCGGCATCAGTTGTTGCACATCAGTTTCGAAATCAGGTTTGTCACCGCCACCTGGCGGTTCGGTCTAACTAGCTTCCTCGATCAAGGGCCCGAACGCCAAAGCTCCTCCGGCACAGAAGGCGACGGCGAAGACGGCCAGCAGGCCGATCCACGGCCAACCTTCCGACACCACCGCTCCGTCGGTGCCGAGCGCAGACTCCATCGCCCGGGTTGCCCCGATCAGAACAGGCGCCACCACCGGAAGCACGAGCAGCGGCAACAACGTTTCGCGACCCGTGAACCCGGCCGTGAGGCCTCCGTACAGCGTACCGACCGCAGCCAACCCGCAGGTCGCGAGCACGATCGTTGTGACAAGCAACACGACGCCGCCGAGCCGGAGATCAGCCCCGTACAGCACCACTGCGGCGATCACCAGCACGACTTGCAGCACCGCCAGTTCAGCGGCCAGCGCGATCGACTTCCCCCAGAAGATCGCCACCGGGTCGACTCCGGCGACTCGTAGCGCGTCGAGCGCCCCATCGGACATCTCGACGGCAAACGAGCGCTGCACCAGGATCAACAAGCTGAACATCGTCGCCAGCCAGACCAAACCGGGGGCGACTCGTTCGAGCAGGTTCGAAGCGTCGAGGGCGAAGGCGAACATCACCATCGTGACCGCCGCGAACGGGAGCACCTGATTCGTCACGATCTTGCTGCGACGCTCGATCCGCAGGTCCTTGGCGGCAACCAACCTGGCAATTCGCCATCGGCCGCTCACACCGGCACCTCTCGGATCTGTCCGGCAACGACTTCCACGACGCGATCGGCCAGCGAGCCGGCACGTTCCAACTCGTGACTGGCGACGACCACCGTGGCACCGGAAGCGGCGGCCTGGCGCAACACCGCATCGAGTTCGTCGCGCCCATCGGCATCGAGGCTGGCGTGAGGTTCGTCGAGCAGCCACAACTCGGCCCGTCGAGCAACCAGACAGGCCAGCGCGGTACGCCGCTTCTGCCCCGCAGAAAGCTTGTGCACCGGGACGTCGGCGAGTCGATCGGCGACCCCCAACCGCTCCATGGAAGCGGCGATCTCCGACGATGTGGCGGCGACGGTCGACCCCCAGAAGGCGACGTTCTCGGCGACGGTCAGCTCGCCGTACAGACCGTTGCGGTGCCCGAGCAGCCCGACTCGTGGACGAATCGCATCACGTTGCGTCGCCAGATCCAGGCCGAACACCCGGCCGGATCCTCGCTCGATCGGCAGCAAGCCTGCGCACAACCGCAACAGGCTCGTCTTTCCGGAGCCGTTCGGACCTCGCAGCAAGACGATTTGACCGGTCTCGATCGTCAGCGAGGCGCCGGCCAGCACAGGGAAACCGCCCAGCACGGCGACGGCATCGTCGAGCGAGATCGCCGCGTCGACGCCTGCCTGATCGAGAATGTCGCTGCCGCGGTCCATGAACGGCCACCACGTTATGCGCCGAATCGACCGGAACCGTGGGGGCTCGGCCAGTATCGTGCCGACCGTGACCGAACCGCTGGTGGCCGACGACGCTGAGCAAGCGGCCTCGTCGACCGACCATGATCCGCCGTCACCGAAACGGTCGTGGCGGGAACGCCGACGCCAACGGGTCAGCAAATGGGATCGACCACCCGACCCGCACGACTGGCGCTACTTCGTCGGGACGACCGGCAAATTGCTGATCACCACCGGATTGCTGATGTTCGGGTTCGTCGCCTATCAGTTGTGGGGCACGGGGATCGAGACGACCCGGATCCAGCACAAGATCGGGAACCAATTCGAACGACAACTCCCTGATGACGTCAACGGCACCGTCAGCGAAACAACGGTCGCCCCGAGCGTGGTCACCGAGCCCGCAACCGAACAACCGTCGCAGACCGAGCCGGACACCGTTTCGGTCGACGTTTCCGAGACGGCAGACAACGCCGCCAGCGCCGAAGCTCCGGGCCCGGTGCAGCAGGACATCCCGCCGATCGTGCGAGGCGAAGCGTTCGCCCGCATGGAGATCCCTCGGATCGACAAGGTCGTCTACATCGTGCCTGGCGTCGAGGTCAACGATCTCAAGAAAGGGCCAGGCCACTACCCCGACACGCCACTGCCCGGTCAACTCGGCAATGCCGCAATCGCCGGGCACCGCACCACGTGGGACGCGCCATTCGCCAACATCGACCAACTCGAGCCGGGCGATGAGATCATCATCACGATGGCCAACGGTGACACGTTCGTCTACGACGTGAGCTTCACCGAGATCGTCGCCCCGGAAGATTCGTTCGTGATCGCCACGACCGACCCGACCGTCGCAATGCTGACGCTCACCACATGCCATCCCAAGTACACGACCAAACAGCGCATGGCCGTGCACGCCATTCTCGATGCCGACAAATCCGCAGCCGCCGGGTTTCCGACCGAGTACGAGCTCGGAAGTGAGACGACCGTCGTACCGATCGTGATCGAGGATGATCCGGTCGTCACGATCCAACCGGTCACGACCCGACCGATCGAGAGTTCGACCGCTTCAGACATCCCATCAGCGATTTCGTCGGAGGGCTCCGCCGAAGCCGTCGAACCGGTGAGCGACAGCGTCGTCGCCGAACCAGCCGCTGAAGCGGCCGACGCTTTCGGACGCGGCTGGTTTCATGATCGTGCCGCATTCCCCCACATCGCGCTGTGGGGGTTGGCGTTGATCGCACTCGCCGTGATCTGCCGCAAGGTCAGCCGCAAGACGCGTCACGACACGATCGGCATCCTGGTCACCCTCGTTCCGTTCGTGATCGCCCTGTACTTCTTCTACCAGAACATCAACCGCCTGCTCCCGCCCGGTCTGTGAGCGTTTGCTGCCGGGCACCCGGACAATCGATGCCGCACGCCGGCTAGCGCTTGGCGTCGCGGATTCTCACGAAGCTGAAGGGAAGTCCGGAGCTCAGAATGCGGTCCATCAGCGTGCCCAGCCTCGGGGTGAACCGCAGTTCGCCTCGGGCGGCGGCGTGGATGGCCAGGAGATCGTCCATCGGCTCGATACGCGTCGGACGGACGACATCTTCTGAGATGTACTGGCCATCAGCCTCCGCCCACGGTTGGAACTGCCCGGCATCGAACTCGTAGCGGTAGATCCGGGCATCACGGACACCGAGCATCCAATCGGTCTCGGCGGCGCAGATCCGACTCGCTTCGGTCTCGAACACGTCGGTCAGCAACGCCTGTTGTGTCGGGTCACGCGCCCACACACTGACCCGCGGGCAATCCCGCGGGAACCAGTACAGCGGCGAGTGAGCCTCGTCGACCGCCCACACGGCCGGAGGGTGACCCGGGTTGGTCGGCGGAACGTGGGGCGCAAACCGCCGCAACGTTCCGTCCTCGCTGTAGTGATAGACGGTCGTGACGGCAGGGTCGTGCACGGCCGGGTGGAAAGTCGCCGGTTGCACCAGTTCCATGCGTTCTTGGTCGGTAAGCACCGAGCGAGTATCGCGCATCGGCGCCGAACGACACGTACCATCATGACCCGTGATGGCCCCCGCTGGATCTGACCAATCGCCCGATCACCGATCGACCCATGCTCGATCGGCGAGCGACCCTGTGCGTGATCGACGTCGTCAAGTTGCGAAATGGACGCTGCTGGCGAATCGGGTCGGCTACCTCGTGCTCGCCCTGGCGATGGCGTTGTTCGTGTTCGCATTCGCGCTCGGTTTCTCGTCGACGATGGCAACCCTGATCGTGATCTGTCTGGTCGTGTCGTTCGCCCTCCTGGCACCGAGCATCGTGCTCGGATATGCCGTCAAGGCGGCCGAACGAGACGATGTGGAACGCGGGTTGTAATCGGGTTACTCTTCGGTAACTCCATGAATGCCCCTCGACTCACCGCCGACGCCCGCCGCGAGCAGATCCTCGATGTCGCCATCGAAGTGTTCGGGCGCGCCGGGTACTACGGGGCCTCGATGAATGACATCGCCGATGCCGCCGGCGTCACCAAGCCCGTCCTGTATCAGCACTTCGACTCCAAGAGCGACCTCTATTCGGCCCTCCTCGACGAAGTCGGCAACCGGATGATCTCTGCCATCTCGAAGGCCACGGCGAACGCCCGCGACGGGCGCGAAACGACCGAGCAAGGCTTTCTCGCCTACTTCCGCTGGGTTGCCAACAGCCATGACGAGTTCATGCTGCTGTTCGGCGGGAGCGCCCGCCACGACGCCAACCTCAGCGCCCAGATCGGCCGGATCACGGACGAGGCGGCGGCGGCGATCACCCCGTTGATCACGATCGACATCGATCCCGAGTATCGCCAGACGTTGGCGCACGCGCTTGTCGGATTGGCGGAGGGCGCCAGCCGCCGGCTGGTCGGTTTGGGCAAGCAGTTCAACCCCGAAGGGATTGCCAGGGAGATCAGCGCCCTTGCCTGGGCGGGTCTGCGTGTCGCCCATCGTGTGGAGATCTCGACCGATTTGTGAATTCCTGCTCAAGTCCGGTGAATTCCGACCGATCTTGAAGTTGTGATGATCAACGTACGCCTCGCCCTCGCCGCTGCGGTCACGGTCGTCGTCCTGGCACCCGCGGCGTCAGCCGTTGCCGCAGTGGACTCCTTCACGACAGTCCACCAACTTGCAGATCACGCCGCCAGCTTGATCGCGCAGGAACAGCAACTCCTGGTCACCGTCACCACCGAGTCGGGCATGTCGCCGGCAGATCTCGCGATTGCGCAGACGCAACTGAGTGTTGTCGATCTGCACGCCCAATTGGCGCTCGAACAACTCGATCAGCTCGGAGTCGATCTGTCCGAGGCGGTTCGCGTCGTGATGGAACCGCTCCCGAGTGCCTCGTCGCCCGAAGCGCTGCAACGGTTGATCCCTCAGAGCATCGTGTACCAAGCCGCGATCAAAGACCTCCAGCGGCTCGCAACGACGCCGGACAACGCCACAACAGTCGACAACCACGCAACAAGCGGGATTTCGTTCGGGCTGCTGGCGGTGGCCGCGCTCTCGTTGTTCGTGCTCGGCGTAGCAGCGCTGGCCAACACCTTCAACAAGCGTCCGTCGATCGACGAGGAACTTTCAACCTTGCCGTGGAGCGATGTGTTGACGGGTCTCGCCAACCGGCGCCGGCTCGACCTCGATCTCGTCGACGATCGACATGCAGGGTCGGATCCGGTTGCCGTGGTCATGATCGGCGTCGACCACTTCCGGCAGGTCAACGACAAGTTCGGTCATCATGTCGGCGATCAGGCGCTGCGCCGGATCGGCGCGATGTTGTCTGATCACGTCCGCCACGGTGACGTCGTGTACCGGTACGGCGGCGCAGAGTTCTGCGTCGTGCTTCCGGGCGCGAGCACGATCGACGCTCGCGGCATCGCCCAGCGAATCATCAACGCCGCCCGCGACCTGATGTTGCCGGACGGCTCGAATCTCACGGTGTCGATCGGCATCGCCGACGGGGCGAGCGAGGTCGTCGCCGCCACGCTGCAATCAGCCGATCGCGCCATGTCTTCGGCCAAGGAAAGCGGCTGCGATCGAGCGGTTGCGGCCGAACTCGCCGGCGTCTGATTGACGATTCGCCGAGTCAGCCTCGGATCAGCCTCGGATCACGAGACCGCGATAGCCGTCGACGAAACCGGCTTCGCGCAGCGTCACAGCAATCTCCGGAGGGACCGGATCGCCATTCACTTTGCGAACCTCGACGCTTCGATCACGCCCGTTCTTGACGAGCTCGACCAGCGCCGATGCCCAACTCGAATCGTTGGACATCGCCGGGAACGTAACCAGATGATGTGCCCGCCGGTCGAACCACACCAGCGGAACACCCTGACGGAGCACCACCAGAGCACTGGCTGAGCGAGCTGGTCGACCGGTCGAATCGGGCCAACCGAGCCCGGCCCCGTACGGCTGAGCGGGATCGGTCGCGGCAAGCACGATCGGGGCGGGCACCGACTCCGGGCTGATCCGAGGATCGACGACTTCACGGGTCGAGCGCAATCGATCGACGGCGCCAGGGAGGGCGAACTGGGCCGCGCCGAGGCCGACGACGAAGTACCCGCGCCGGGCCCTACCGCGCTCCTCGAGCACTTTCAGCACGCCGTAGACCGAGGCGTACCCTCCAGCTACGCCTTCGGCGAGCACCGCCTCTCGGGTGACGACCCCGTGCCGTTCCAGCAGCTGCAATGCCTGGGCGTGGGCAGCCTCGGTCGAAGTCGGCGGCGGCTCGAGCAGCGGTTGCACGAGGCTCCAACGCCCAGCACCTGCCGGTGGGCCCAAGCGGGTCAGCCGACCGGGACGCGGGCGGGCACCGCCGCGAGCGCGTTTCGGCGGGAGCACGCCGCCGCCAGCGAGCACCGACCGAAGTGCCCCGAGCGAGTCGTTGGTGACCTCGCCGGCCCACACGAGGTCCCACAGTGCGACCAGCAGTTCGGCGTCGTTGGCCTCGGGTGCGGCGTCTCGCAGCTGACCCCAAAAGCTCGCCCCGCGTGCGGCCAGCGTCACTCGCAGGGCGTCGTGGAGCAGACCCTGTGGCGGCGGCACCGTTTCCCAACCTGGCGCCAACAGCGCCACCTGATCGGCAAAGCACAGCCTGATCCGACCATCACGCGACCCGATCGCACCTGCCCCGACCCACACGACTTCGCCGGCCATGCACAACTCGTCGAGGGCGGTGGCGCGGTAGCCCACCACACGGGCCGGCAAGATGTCTCGCTCGAGTGTGGAGGCGACGATCGGTGCGCCCGACAGCAGACCGAGCGTTTCGACCAGCGCATCGGGTCCGCGGCGTTGGGCTGGGATGCCGTGCCACGCCGGCAGGAAACGACCGAGGGCGTCCTGCTCGACCGGTTCGACCTCACGACGCAACGCAGCCAGCGACCGACGACGAAGCTGGCGCAGGACGTCGACGTCGCACCACTCGCGCTGCACGCCTTCCGGCCGGAACTCACCCCGGACGACACGGTCGTCGGACGCCAGCGCCGCCACCGCTCCCTCGATCCGCTCGATCGGCGCACCGAATCGACGTGCCACCTCCTCGGCATGGAACGGGCCGTGGGTCCGGGCGTATCGGCCGACGAGGTCTTCGAGCGGACGCGACACCGGATCGGTGAACGCGATCGGCAATCCGAGCGGTAACGAGCAGCCGAGCGCGTCGCGGTAGCGAGCAGCGTCGTCGGCGGCCGCGAACCTGACCTCATCGGCGATCCCGATCTCGATCACGCGCCGCTCGCGCAGCAACTCAGCGAGCCAGATCGCGGCGGAATCAGCTCCTGTGCCCTCGACTCGCAGATCGAGCTCCGGTGCCGTCAGGTCACCCACTTTTCGGAGCACATCGTGGAGCTCGTCGGCCGACCTGGCTCGCCGTCCGTCGGCCAGACACTGCAGCTCGAGCTCGACGTCGGCGAGCACGCCCGGGTCGAGCAGCTCGCGGAGCTCTTCGGCGCCGAGCAGGTCGCGCAGGAGATCACGGTCGAGCGACAGCGCCGCCGCCCGCCGTTCCGCCAGCGGTGCATCACCTTCGTACATGTAGGCGGCGATCCAGTTGAACAGCAGGCTCGACGCCATCGGACTCGAACTCGGCGTATCGACCTGCACGAGCCGCACCTGTCGTGACTGCAACTGACCGAGCACGTCACGCAGCGCGGGCACATCGAAGACGTCCTGCAGGCACTCGCGGGACGCTTCGAGAAGGATCGGGAAGGTCGGGTACTTGGAGGCCACGGCGAGCAGGTCGGCGGCACGCTGACGCTGTTGCCAGAGCGGAGTCCGCTGGTCGGGTCGACGGCGCGGGAGCAGCAGCGCCCGCCCGGCGCACTCCCGGAACCGGGCCGAGAACAACGACGTCTGCGGAAGGCTCGCCATCACCAGTTCGTCGATCTCCTCCGGCGGGATCATGAACACGTCGAGATCGAGATGGTCGGCGGCCTCCGGCAGGCGGATCACGATCCCGTCGTCACCCCACATCGTCTCGACCGGCAGCTCGTAACGATCGACCAGCCGGCGCTCGATCGCCATCGCCCAGGGGGCATGCACCGGTGTCCCGAACGGGCTCAGGACACACACCCGCCAATCGCCGATCTCGTCGCGAAATCGCTCGATCACGATCGTTCGGTCGTCAGGAACCGAGCCGGTCGACTCGGCCTGATCGGCAAGGTACTGGACGACGTTCTGGGCGGCGAACTCGTCGAGCGCATAGTGCTGACGGAGGCGATCCATGGCGCGGTCGGGCGGGAGTTCGCGGATCTCTCGTACGAACGCACCGAGCGCCCGCCCCAACTCCAGCGGACGACCCGGGCGATCACCGTGCCAGAACGGCATCTTCCCCGGTTCGCCCGGCGCGGGGGTGACCGTGACCCGCTCGAACGATATGTCTTCGATTCGCCACGTGGAGGCACCCAGGACGAACGTGTCGCCAGGCCGGCTCTCGTAGACCATCTCCTCGTCGAGCTCACCGACCCGCTTGCCGTCGGGCATGAACACGCCGAACAGGCCGCGGTCCGGGATCGTGCCGCCACTCGTGACCGCCAGGCGCTTGGATCCGTCGCGTGCTCGCAGCATGTCGTTGACGCGATCCCACACGATCCGAGGACGCAGCTCGTTGAACTCCTCGCTCGGGTAGCGACCAGCGAGCAGGTCGAGCACATTTGCGAGCAGCTCATCGGAGAGGTCGTGGAAGTTGGCGCACCGTCGCACCAACAGCGCAAGTTCGGAGACGGCGACGTCACCGCTCGCGGCGACATGGGCGACGATCTGTTGCGCCAGCACGTCGAGCGGGTTGCGGAGATAGTGCGTGTGCTCGATCTCCCCGTCGATCATGCGACGGGCGACGATCGCCGCTTCGATCAGGTCACCACGATGCTTCGGGAAGATCGAACCCTTGCTCGGCTCGCCGACCTGGTGGCCCGCTCGACCGATCCGTTGCATGCCACGACTGACGGCGCCCGGCGACTCGATCTGGATCACGAGGTCGACCGCTCCCATGTCGATCCCCAGCTCGAGCGACGAGGTGGCGACGATGCCTCGCAGCAGCCCACGTTTCAGCTGATCCTCGATGACGACTCGCTGCTCGCGCGCCAACGACCCGTGATGGGCCTTGACGAGATCGATCTCCTGCGATTCGTTCAGGGGTTCAGCCGATGCCGCACATTGTTCCTCGTACAGCTCGTTGAGCTTGGCGGCCATCCGTTCGGCCGCTCGACGGGCGTTGCAGAAGATGATCGTCGAGCGGTGAGCGAGCACCAGTTCGAGCACACGCGGATAGATGCTCGGCCAGATGCTGGAGCGTCGTTCACCACCGCCGGGTTGGCCGGCGGGCGTCTCTCGGCCCGGCGCTGCCATGTCCTCGACCGGGACGACGACTTCGATCTCGAGCTGCTTGCGAACACCGGTGTCGATGATCCGCACCGGACGCGGAACGTCAGCCGAGATGTAGCCACCGAGGAATCGGGAGGTTTCCTCCAACGGGCGTTGCGTGGCGGAGAGACCGATCCGCTGCGGCGGGCGGTCGGTGACCTGTTCCAGCCGTTCCAGCGTGAGCGCCAGGTGGGCCCCGCGTTTGGTGGTCGCCATGGCGTGGATCTCGTCGATGATCACCGTCTCGACACCCTGCAGTGTCTCCCTCGCGGACGAGGTCAGCATGAGGTACAACGACTCGGGCGTCGTGATCAAGAGGTCTGGTGGCCGGCGGATCAGCTTCTGGCGATCGTTGGCTGCGGTATCGCCCGTCCGCATCGCAACCTCCGGCGCCGTGAACTCGAGCCCCAGCCGTTCCGCCGCCAATCCGATCCCGATCAGTGGGGCGCGCAGGTTCTTCTCGATATCGAACGCCAGTGCTCGCAACGGAGAGATGTAGAGCACCCGCGTTCGATGCGTGCGCTCCTCGGGGCGAGGCGTCGTGACCAGTCGATCGATCGCCGCCAGGAATGCCGTCAAGGTCTTCCCGGAACCGGTCGGGCTGCAGATCAGCGTGTGTTCGCCACTGATGATGTGCGGCCAACCCATGATCTGAGGCGGCGTGGGTTCCGGGAACGACGACGCGAACCACTCCCGAACGGCGGGCGAGAACGCCTCAAGCACAGGGTGTCGAGCGATACCCCAAGGTTACCGAGGGGCTGTGACATGGTGGTCACGGCCGGGGGATCAACGTGCTACACGTCCACGAGCGCGCCTCGATCGAGGCGGATCGTACGAGTGACCCGCACACGATCGAGCAGTTCACGATCATGGGTGACCAGCAACACCGTGCCGGCGAACGTCTCGAGGGCCTGCTCCAACTGTTCGATGGCGGGCAGGTCGAGGTGGTTGGTCGGCTCATCCAGAACGAGCAGATTTGCCCCGTTCGCCATCAGCAAAGCCAGTGCCGCACGAGTTCGCTCCCCCGGCGAGAGCGACGCCGTCGGGCGGTCGACGTGCGGGCCGACCAACCCGAACTTGGCGAGCAGCGTGCGTGCGTCGGCGACGATCATGCCGGTGGCATCCATGAAGGCGCGTAGCAGCGTGTCGGCGCTGTCGAGCTGCGCCCGGATCTGTTCGATCTCGCCGACCACGACGCTGCTCCCGAGTTGCGACGACCCCGAGGTCGCCGTGAGGCGACCGACGATCAGGTCGATCAATGTCGTCTTCCCTGCCCCGTTCGGGCCGACGAGTGCGATCCGTTCGCCGTACGACACGAGCAGGTCGACGGGGCCGAGGGTGAATCCGTCGCGCTCCACCGTTGCCGCCGAGAGGCGGGCAACCACGTCACCGCTCCGCGGTGCTTCCGGAACCTCCAGTCGGAGTTGCCACGCCTCCCGCGGCTTGTCGACCTGATCGAGTCGCTCGATCGCCCGTTTGGTCTGGGCCGACTTCCCGGCCAGTTGCTCTGACTGGTTCTTCTGGAAGTGCTTGATGTGCTTGTCGCTCTCGTCCGACTTGCGGACCTTGGCCAGGCCCTGCAGCGCCCATTCGCGTTGACGTTGGGCACGTTGACCGAGCGAGCGACGTTGGCTGTCGTACTCGTCGAACTGGTCCCAGGCGTGTTGACGGGCGACGGCACGTTCATCGAGGTAGGCCTGCCACCCGCCTCCGAAGTAGGCGATCTCGTGCGTGAACTCGTCGATCTCGACGACGTCGGTGATCACCAGCTGCAGGAAGCGGCGATCGTGACTGACGAGCAGCACGCCGGCGTCGATTCCGAGGACCCACGACTCGAGCCGTTCCAAACCCTCTAGATCGAGGTCGTTGGTCGGTTCGTCGAGCAGGTAGACGTCGAAGCGCGACAGCAGCAGGGCGGCCAGCCCGACCCGCGCCGCCTCGCCGCCGGACAGCGTCGCCGTCGGTTGGTCGAGCAGCCGAGTCGTCATCCCGAGTTCGTCGCAGACCGCCCCGATCCGAGCGTCGAGATCGGCGGCGCCGAGCGCCAGCCAACGATGCAGCGCGTCGTCGTACACGTCGGCCGCATCGTCGGTTCCCGCAGCCAGTTTCAACGTGGCAGCGTCGAGTGCGTCTTGGGCGCCGGTGACACCGGTTCGGCGACTGAGCAGCTGGCCAACGGTCTCGTCGGCACCCCGTTCCGGTTCCTGATGGAGCCGACCGATCGTGGCCTGAGGTGGAGCGAGGCGAACCTGGCCGCTGTCGACGGGCACCGCGCCGGCGCAGACCGCGAGCAACGTCGACTTGCCGACGCCGTTCGGTCCGACGACGCCGATCCGGCGTCCAGGAGGGACGACCAGATCGACGTGAGCGAGAATTGGATGCACGCCACGCGTCACGGTGACGTCATCGAGCGTAAGGGTTGCAGACATGCGAAAACTCCTGAAGGACGGCGGATGGACCGAGAGCAACTCACATGCGCATGACATGATTCTCGCACGTTCGACCGCCGCCCACCACGCCCGATTGTGGTCAACTATCGAGGATGCAAGCGTCGATCCCCGACACGATGACGGCGGTGCTGCTGACCGGACACGGGGGATTCGACAAACTCGACTACCGACACGATGTCCCCGTTCCGAAGCCGGCCCACGCCGAAGTGCTGATCGAGATCGCCGCGGCAGGCGTCAACAACACCGACATCAATACTCGGATCGGCTGGTACTCGAAGTCGGTCACCTCCGACACGAGCAGCGCCGAACCGGTCGACGCCGGTGAGGTCGGCAGCTGGTCCGGCGCTCCCCTCGGTTTCCCCCGGATCCAGGGGGCTGACGCATGCGGCCGGATCGTCGCCGTCGGCGATGGCGTGAGTCGCAGCCGCTTGGGCGAACGCGTGATCGTCGTCACCATGCAGCGCGCCCTCTCGGGCGACCTGCCGTACGTCACGGCGACGTTGGGTTCGGAGATGGACGGAGCGTTCGCCCAGTACCTCGTGGCACGCTCCAACGAAACCTTTGCGGTGGAGTGCGACTGGAGCGATGTCGAGTTGGCGTCGCTCCCCTGCGCCTACTCCACGGCAGAGAACATGCTCCACCGAGCCGGCGTCGTCAAGTCGGATCGCGTGCTGATCACGGGTGCCTCCGGCGGGGTCGGCACGGCTGCCATCCAGTTGGCGAAGCGGCGCGGTGCGTTCGTGATCGCGGTGGCGGGCGCCGACAAGGCCGACGCGGTTCGAGAGGTGGGAGCTGACGAAGTGCTGCATCGCGGCGCCGACCTCGTCGCTGCGAGCGGTGTCGAGTCGATCGACGTCGTCGTCGACCTGGTCGCCGGACCGCAATGGGGTGAACTGCTCGAGGTGCTTCGGCGCGGTGGCCGCTACATCGTTTCAGGCGCGATCGCGGGGCCGATCGTGGAGCTCGATGTGCGCACGCTCTACCTGAAGGACCTCACGCTGCAGGGCGCCACGTATCAGGCACCAGGGGTGTTCGAGAACCTCGTCGGTTATGTCGAGCGAGGCGAGATCCGTCCGCTCGTCCACGCCACCTACCCGCTCGCCGAGATCGCCCGGGCCCAAACCGACTTCCTCGCCAAGCACTTCGTCGGCAAACTCGTCCTGATCCCACCGAAGCCCTGACGGCTCGACGGCCGTGACCGACGCTTCGATTGGTTGACCATTCGAGCGACGACGCTCGTGCGGACTTCCGCCAGGTGCGTTCGATGTCGTCTCCGTCCTCGTGCTTACGATCCTCGTATGACGCTCGACGACTTCCCTCGCCATCCGCTCACGTTCGGGCCTTCGCCCATCCATCCGCTGCCCCGGCTCAGCGCCCATCTCGGCGGCAAGGTCGAGATCTGGGCCAAGCGCGAGGACTGCAACTCGGGCATCGCCTTCGGCGGCAACAAGACACGCAAGCTCGAGTACCTCATCCCCGAGGCATTGGCACAGGGGTGCGACACCCTCGTCTCGATCGGCGGCGTGCAATCGAACCACACCCGCCAGGTCACCGGCGTGGCAGCCCACCTCGGTCTGAAGGCCGTCACCGTTCAGGAGGCTTGGGTGGCGTGGCCCGACGTTGTCTACGACAAGGTCGGCAACATCCAGCTCTCGCGCATCATGGGCGGCGACGTGCGCCTCGACCCGGCTGGCTTCGACATCGGGACCCGCGACAGTTGGCAGCGCGCCCTCGACTCGGTCGTCGCCGCCGGTGGCAAGCCGTATCCCATCCCGGCCGGCGCCTCGGACCATCCGCTCGGCGGCTTGGGCTTCGCCAACTGGGCTCGCGAACTGGGCCAACAAGAAGTTGAGCACGGCATCTTCTTCGACCACGTCATCGTGTGCACGGTGACCGGTTCCACCCACGCCGGCATGATCGCCGGGTTCGCGCTCGAGGATCGAGCCGACCGACACGTGATCGGCATCGATGCGTCGGCGACGATGGGCAAGACCCTCGCCCAGGTCACACGGATCGCCCAGAACACGGCAGCCAAGATCGGATTGGGTCGAGCGTTACGCGCAAACGAGATCACCCTCGTCGACGGCTACTCGGCAGGTATCTACGGCATTCCGGACGCACAGACGATCGACGCGATCCACCTCTGCGCACGGATGGA
>JAYVFI010000084.1:0-13822 GCA_043773365.1 Ilumatobacteraceae bacterium | reverse complement strand
GGGACGGTTGCGTTGAACGTGACGGTGACGAATGCGAGCGAGGCGTCGTATCTGACGGTGTATCCGGCGGGGGCTGTCGTCCCGGAGACGAGCAATCTCAATTTCTTGGCGGGGCAGACGGTGCCGAACATGGTGCTGGTGCCGACGAGTTCGGATGGTCGTGTGGCGCTGTACAACCGGTTTGGGAGTGTTGACACGATCATCGATGTACTCGGCTACTTCCCGGGAAGTTAACTCGCCGAGCTCGCCACGGACGACGAGACGTATGCACTGTCAGGCGACGGTCCCGGCTGATTGTCGATAGATCCCTCGATCCGGCTGCGCCGCGGCACAATGGCGTGGTGTTGACTCCGAGGCGATCGTCACAGGCCGTGCTCGTCGTCGCGTCCTCACCGATCTCTCCTGGTCTCGTCCAGGCGGTCAGCGCGGCGATTCCCGACGCACCGGTGTTCGAAGCGTGGGCCGGCGATCCGCTGCTGCGTCGCCCAACTGGCGTCCCGTTCGTTGCGCCCATGGGTCGCGAGATCGACGGTATCCCGATCGCTCACCTCACGCTGGCGCTTGATACTGCGGAGCTCGAGTGGGCGATCGGTGCGGCTGTTGCTGCTGAGTTGCTCGATCGGTTCGAGACGGTCACGGTGCTGCGGGCCGGTTCGGTGATCGTCGCCGGCCCGCTCGATCGTTTGACGTCAGGGCCGGCACACGGGGTGCGATTGATCGCCCGCCGACGGGAAGAGCTTCGGTTCGACGGGATCCGTCCGGACCCGAATGATCTCGGCCAGTTCGGGCCGTTCTCGTCGGCTGCATGGTCGGTCGACGCCGGTGCGCGCGCGGCCATGCCCGCGCTGGCCTCGAAGCTGGCGACCGATCCGATGCGTCGGCTGGGATCGGCATTGGCTGAGATCGATCTCGACGTCCCCGTCGATCTGATCGATGATCCGGCCCTCGGCGCAGGGAGCTGGGGATGGCCGGAAGCAGTGTTACCGGCGTTGATCGACGTCGACGGGTGGTCCTCCGAGCATCCGCTGGAACTGCCGAACTTCGGCAGCGAGCCGCGCGTATCCGTCGCTCGTCGGCCGGACATCGCAGCGACGATGATCCGCCACCGGGACCAACTCGGCGA
Source organism: Ilumatobacteraceae bacterium (assembly GCA_043773365.1). Taxonomy (GTDB): domain Bacteria; phylum Actinomycetota; class Acidimicrobiia; order Acidimicrobiales; family Ilumatobacteraceae; genus Ilumatobacter. The sequence goes on along the minus strand of JAYVFI010000084.1, from coordinate 12,699 downwards.
TGGGCGCTCACCGCTCACGCTGCCAGGCGGGATCACCGTCGACGCCACGATCCGGGGGCTCATGACCGACGCGATCATTGCCCACCTCCGCCACGGCACCGATCTTCCACCCGACCCGTTCATGGCGACCGCTCGATTCCTGCGATGGCTCGACGCCCCGACGGCCGCGTGGTCGCCCCACGCTGGGCGATACTGGCGTGCCAGGTGGCAACAGCGGCACGATTTGATTCGGGCGATGCCGGATCCGGACGGGCACGATCTTGTCGGTTTGCAGGCGTGGTCCCGCCGGTCGTGGCGAGACGAAGGTCACTCCGCCTTGCTGGGACCGGTAGCTCCGATCACGACGATCCGACGGGCAACGCCGCAGCGTGTCGACGGCGTCAACCTGGTCGGGTACTTCAGCAAGGCCAGCAGCCTTGGCCACGTCGCCCGCACCTTGCATGCACAGCTCACAGCGGCAGGTATCGCGACGGCGCGCATCGATGTGCCGTTCAGTCCGAGCCCGACCGCCGACGAGGTCCCCGCGACGGTCGAGGTCGCACCGTTCGAACACAACTTGGTGATCGGCAGTGCCGACTCGTTCGGGATGATTCGTTCGGTCGTCGGGCCGGACGTGCTCGACCCCGACCGAACCGATGTGTACTGGTTCTGGGAACTCGGGCGCGCCCCGGAACGCCATCGCAGGAGCGGGGAACTGGTCCGCAAGCTGATCGCACCGTCAGCCTTCGTCGGCGACGCGTATGCGCACGCGCTCGGCATGACGGTCGAACACGTACCGTTCGTCGTGCCCGAGCCGATCGTCGGCGCCCTGCCTGCGCGGTATCGCCAGCTCCCCTTGGCGAGTGCCGTGCTGCTCGTCACGTTCGACTACCACAGCATCTGTGCTCGCAAGAACCCGATCGGGGCAATCGAGGCGTTTCGACGGGCGTTCGCACCTGGCGAGGGTCCGCTGCTGCTCGTCAAGAGCACCAATGCCGTTGCCCATCCGCGCGATCACGAATCGGTTGCCGTCGCGGCGATGGGTCGCGACGACATCGTGTTGTGGGACGAGGTGCTTCCACTCGATCAGCAGATGGCGATGGTCCAGGCCGCCGACGTCATGGTGTCGCTGCACCGAAGCGAAGGCCTCGGTCTCCATCTGGCGGAGGCGATGTGGCTCGGGACACCGACGATCGCCACCGACTGGTCAGGCAATCTCGACTTCCAGAGCGAGCACGACTCGATCCTGGTCCCCGCACGTCGGATCCCCGTCGTCGACGACCTCGGGATCTACGACGCCACGTCGGAGTGGGCCGACCCGGACCTCGATGCCGCAGCAGCTGCGATGCGTCTGCTGGTCGACGATCGTCAAAGGGCGATGCACCTCGCTGAGGCAGGGCGAACGCGAATGCGGAACCAACCCATCCAGTCGGCGGCAGGTACCCTGCTCTGGAACGCGATCAGCCGACGAGCGAGCGCAACAGCAAGGAGTCGCCGATGAACACCACGAAATCCGTGCTCGGGCGACTCGCCGTCCGATTGGGTGGCGCCTCGCCGGCATCGGCGGTCGTCGATCCGGACGATCCGGCGATCGTCGCCCTGCGGGTGACGTTGCGTGAGATGCACGAAGATCTCAGCGGTCGGCTCGGCGCGCTGGCCGAGCGGATCGACGAACTCGAACAACGACGCTGACAGCCAACAACGCTGACAGCATCACGCCCAATGGCGCACGCCGTGCTCGTCGTCGACGTACGGCGGCGCCCCGGACATGTTGGGTCGCTCGAGCCAGTCGGAACGGTGTGGCTCGAGGTTCGGGTTGAAGTAGGGATCGCGTTCGATCTGCCAACGCCACCGCTTCAGGAGCACGTCTCGTTCCTCGTCGTTGGTGGAAGGATCCCGGCTGGCGCTCTCGAAGTGGTACCAGTTGGCGAACGGGCTCCACACGATCCGGTAGCCGGCTGATCGGAGCTTCAACGACAGGTCGACGTCGTTGAAGTTGGCAGGTAGCTGCTCGCACAGTCCGCCGACCTGGAAGTACGCGTCCCGACGCACCATGGCGGCGGCGGCGGTCACGCCACTGCACTCGCGCTCGACTGCGTTCATCCGGTACGGGCCTGGATGATCGCCCGGCCAACCGGTCAAGGCATGGTCGACTCGACCGGCATACAGATGACCGGCATGTTGGAGCGTTCCGTCTGAGAACACCAACTTGGCTCCGGCCATCGCCACATCGGGCATCTGGGTGTGGGCGAGCAGCACCTCGATGCTGTCGGGAGCGATCAGTTGCGTGTCGTCGTTCAGCAGCAACAGATGTGTTCCGCGAGACTTGACGGCTCCCAGATTGACTTTCGCCGAGAAGTTGAACGCTCCCGCGAACGGGATCAGCCTGAGACGGCTGCCCGCCACGCGATCGAGCGCGGCGAGGACCGATCGCGGGGTGTCGGCGTCGTGCACGACGACGTACTCGAGATGCCGGTAGGTGGCGTCGCGTTCGATGCTGGCCACCGCATCGACCACGAACGCCCGCTCGCATCCCCACACCCGCCCCTGCGTCCCGCGGGTCGGGATAATGATGCTCACGAGCGGCTTGCCCACCACGACCCGGTGGACCCGGTAACAGCCGTCGAAACGACCCAACTCCACAGAGGCGGCGATCCCGAGTCGGTCGCACTGCTCCTGGACGGCGCGCCTCCCGTTCTCGTACGCGTACGGTTTGTTGGTCGGGTCGCTGGCGACGCTCGCCGGTGATTGACGCCAGTGGTACAGCACCTGGGGCATGTGGGCGACCTTGCGGGCCCGTTCCGTGAGGCGCAGCACGAGATCGTGATCCTGGGAACCGTCGAATCCGGGGCGGAAGCCGCCGATCTCGGTCATCAACGATCGCCGAGCGGTGGTGAAATGGGTGATGTAGTTCTGACTCCTGAGCCGTTCCGGTGAGAAATCGGGTTTGAAGAACGGCATCGAAGAGCGGCCGTCAGGTCGGATCAGATCGCTGTCGCTGTACGCAACGTCGACCAGCGCGTCGTCGAAGGCCGCCGACATCGATTCGAGCGCAGACGGATCCAACACGTCGTCATGATCGAGCAGTGCCACGATTTCGCCGCAAGCTGCCGCCAGCGCGTCGGCGCTGGCGGCGACGATCCCGCCGTTGTGGTCACGGTGAATGACGGTCAGTCGTTCGTCGCCGGAGGCGGCGCGGTCCAACTCCTCGGCGACCCACCCATCCGTTGAGCGGTCGTTGACGATGATGTGCTCCCAATCGGTCAGCGTCTGCCGACGGACCGAATCGAGGCATTCCAACAAGGCGTCACGCGGTGGATCGAAGACCGTCGTCAGCACGGAGAACCGGGGCATGTGGCGGCTCAGTGGATCATCGATCGCAGCCGGCGGCCGATGCCGCGAGCGGAGCGCCTACTGGCGAGGTAGGCGCGTTGCACCGCATCTTGGTCCTGTCGGGCTCTGGCCAGTTGGGTGCTCAACTCGGTGATCGTGCCGCGCAGCGTGCCCATCTCGGCTTCCGCGCCCTTGGCGGCATCGCGGGCCGACAACACATCGAGCTGAAGCTTCTCGTAACTCTCCTCGGACGGCCCCACCAGCGCCCGCAAGGCGGCGACCTCCGAACGGAGTGCGGCTATTTCCTCGTCGGGATTCACGCAGGCGACGTTAGCTCGTGCCCGGACGACCGCCCGCTAGCATCGACTCGATGACCATAGGTGAGCCCGTTGTCACCGTGTCGAACCTGTCGAAACGATTCCGTCTCTTCCACGAGCGGAACCAATCGCTCAAGCAGGTGGTGCTGACCGGCCGGAGGAGTCGTCACGAGGACTTCTGGGCACTTCGCGACGTCAGTTTCGACGTGCTTCGCGGCGAGACCTTCGGGGTCGTCGGTCACAACGGATCCGGCAAGTCGACCCTGCTCAAGTGCTTGACCCGGATCCTGCAACCGGACGGCGGAACGGTTGCCGTGTCCGGTTCCATCTCGGCCCTGCTGGAACTCGGTGCCGGCTTTCACCACGAGCTGTCGGGGCGCGAGAACGTGTTCTTGAATGCCGCCATTCTCGGCGTTCCGCGTCGAGAGATCGAGAAGCGATTCGACGACATCGTCGAATTCTCCGGTCTCGAACAGTTCATCGATACCCCGGTCAAGAACTATTCGTCGGGGATGTTCGTGCGGCTCGGGTTTGCGGTCGCGATCAACGTCGATCCCGACGTGTTGATCATCGACGAGGTGCTTGCGGTCGGAGACGCCGAGTTCCAGGCCAAGTGCGGCGACAAGATCGCCGAGTTTCGAGACCGCGGCAAGACGATCGTGCTGGTCACGCACGGGATGTCCGACGTGGTCAGGATCTGCCAGCGGGCGGCGTGGCTCGACCACGGCACACTTCGGATGGTCGGGCCTCCCGATGAGATCGTCGACGCGTACATGGGGCAGGCCCGCGAAGGCCGTTCGGTCGTTGCCCAGGATGGGATGCGGTGGGGGACCGGCGAGGCCAGGATCGAAAAGGTCGAGCTGCTCGACGGCGCTGGTAACCCCGCCAGGTTCGCCCGGACCGGCGAAGCGCACATGTTCCAACTCACGGTCACGGCGACGGAAACGGTCGTCGATCCGCATTTCACGATCAGCGTCTTCGATCAGAACGGCGTGCTGGTCTCGTCGGTCACGACGGCAGGTCGTCACTACGAGTTCGCGGCCGTGAGCGGCTCCCTCCAGGTTCGATTCTCGATCGATTCCTTCCCGTTGCTTGAGGGCACGTACGAGGTCAGTTGTGCGATTCGCGATCACACCGATCAACGCGAGCTCGATGTGCGCAGCAAGTGCCTGCGGTTCGACGTACTCCGCGGGCAGACACAGGACACGGGGTTGGTAGCGCTCGGCGGGCAGTGGTCGTCGAGCTGACGATCAGAGTTCCTCGGCGAATCGCCCTTCGAGCCGGGCGAACAACCACCATCCGAACGTGATCGTCAGTAGGCCGTAGCCGGTGAGCATCGCGAAGTCGATCAACCTCGGCATCCGCAGGTCGTACAACAGCGTGCGGAAGATCCGAGCGACGACGGCCATCGGCAAGTCGTTCAAGATCCGGAACAACCAGTCCGGCACCTCACCCTCGACATCTTCCGGTTTGTAGACCAACGGGGTCCCGAAGAACCAGGCCTGTACGACGATCCCCCAGAGGTAGGTGAGATCCCGGAAGTACACGTTCGCTGCGGCAAGCGCCAGCCCGATGCCGGTCGCGAAGACCGCCGTCAGGAACGATGCGACGATCACGAGTGGCAGCCAGGGAAGCACCATGTTCCCGGCGATCAGCAATACCACGCTCAGCACGCCCAGTTCGATCCCGAACGTCCAGAGTCCTGCCACCACGGTCGAGATGACGAGGTGTTCGCGTGGGAACGCGACCTTCTTGACGAGCCCACCATTGGCGACGATGCTGGCCATGCCGACGCTGACGGAGACGGCGAAGAAGTTCCAGGGCAGCAGCCCGCAGATCAGGAAGAGGGCGAAATTCTTGAGACCGCTCGGGTTCCCGAGTGGCGGCTGACCCTTGAGCACGACCCCGAACACGAACGTGTAGATCGCCATCGTCGCCAGGGGGTTGAGCATCGACCAGGTCCAACCGAGCACACTTCGCTTGTACCGGCCACGGATCTCGCGCAGCGTGAGATTCCAGAGCAGTTCGCGGCGGGCGAACAGTTCAGCCGCTGATGACATCGCCGACATCCGTCATGTGGTTGGCCAGGGTAGCTCGGGGTAGAGGTTCATCACGGTTGATCGGATCTCGCTCTCGGCGAGGTTGGTGATCGTGATCATCGAACTCGGTTGTGTGCGGTAACGCCCCAGCATCTCGGGAACATGGACACCGTGTTCGCCGGCAGCACCGAGCCGCAGCCAGAACTCCCAGTCCTCCCACCCGTAGCCGAGTTCTTCCTCGCGCCGGTAGCCACCGTGGCGCTCGAAGGTTGCCGCCCGGATCATCGCCTGGGCATCGATGTAGTTGCGTTCGCACAGCCACGGCAGGTGCCAGGCCATCTGGCTGCGAACCCCGCGTTCGACCCCGAAGTCCTCGAGCGTGGCGTAGGCGAAACTGGCGTCGGGATGCTGCTCGAGCGTGTCGGCGAGGCGGCGCAGGCAGTTGGGATACACGAGGTTGTCGGCGTCGAGCACCATCACCTTGGACCCGCGCACGTTGGCGACCGCCAGATTCCTGGCGTGCGCCAGCCCGCGGTTGACGTCGCTCGCCAGCAACACGATCGGGATCGTCGGATGGTCGGCGATGAACCGCCGCACCACCTCGCGGCCGTTGTCGGTCGAGTGATCGTCGACGAGCACGATCTCGAATTCGACATCGCGTGAGGCAATGATCGAGTCGAGCGTCTCGGACACGACGCCGGCGTAGTTGAACAGCGTGACGATCACGCTGACTTCGGGACGAGCCGTCGCGTACGACTCGGATTCGAGGCGTTCGACGTAGTCCTCGACGCCGTGTGCCAACTGGCACCGAGCGCGTTCGATCCGGCGCTGGAACTGCTGTTCCGCGAGGATCGCACGGTAGGTGCGATGACGGAGTTGATCGGCGGGGCGGAGCGGGTTCATCAACGGTGGGCGATGTGCACGAATCAACGGTTGCGTCGGACGCAACGTGAACCAGCGAGGCAACTTGACCGTCCGGTCAGCGGCCTCGTCGGCGCGGTCGAGCAGTTCCGCCAGCGACGTGTGGAGGGCGTGCTCGTCGAGCACCGCACTCGCCGCAGCTCGGCCAACACGTTCGCAGCGTTGATCGTCACGGAGCAGATCGACCAAGGTCGCGCCCAGGTCGTCGGTCTCGATGAAGTGGCGACCTGGTTCGAGCGGTTGATGACCGGTCGATGGTTCCGTCACGACGGCGCACCCGTTCGCCATCGCCTCGACCATCCTCGCCCACTCGAAGTAGCCCGGCTTCTTGTCGTCACGATGGATGTTCAGCAGGATCCGACTGCGCGCCAGCAGGTCGTACTTGTCCTCGCCGAACACCACACCGGGCGTCCCCCGGGTGATCGGCCCACTGGTTCGAAAGATCCGCAGTTCCGAACGGTGTTCCCAGAGTATCGGCGCAAGCCTCGCCAACTCGGCCCCGCGCCGATCCGTGTGGCCGGCCAGGTACAGCACATCGATGTCGCGTCGTCCACGCCGATGGTCCATGCTCGGCACGCCGCCGAGCCGCAGGTGGGAGGCGTCGATTCCGTCGGCGATCAACGCCGCGACGCCGTGCGGGTTGATGTCGAATGCGATCGGGGCACGTTGGCAGTAGGCAAGTGCAAGCCGGTACCACGGCGTCCCCGGCTGCTCCGTGCAGATCGGGATGCTGCATCGTGCGGCCGCCTCGAGCTCAGCGTCGCTGCATGGATTGAGCACGAAGAACTCGTGCGGAGCGACGACCAGGTTGAGTGCGCCATCGCGGCGAGGGAGCCCAGCGGTCGACAACTCGGCGGTCCGGCCGGCGAGGCGTGCTGCCTCCACGATCCAGCCGGCAATGTCGGCCATGAAGGCGTTGCCCGACTCGGCGACGAAGACCCTGACCGGGCGCATGCGATTCAGCGGCCTCGGAGCATCAGACGTCGCACGATCGACCGGGGAGCACGAGCCAGCTTGCGGAGTCCACGCGATGCGATCGCAGCCTTGTTCGGGGCGTGCCGAAGATCGGCGAGCGCTGACCGGATCAAGGCTCGCCGGCTCAATGTGGCGGGTAGCTGCTCCGCGATCGATTTGAGTTCCGCCCGACGAGCGACGGATTCAGCATGCAATTGGTCGAGCAGCTCGCTCATCTTGGCAGACTCGTCCATCGTGCGACGAGGCTAGCGGCGGCTTCGATCCGCGAGCGTCCAGTATCGTTGCCCCGATGTCCCTGACGAAACCACGCCCGCACGCGATGGATGCCTGACGTGCCTGGATCGCCGATTCGCCGCGTCGCAAAGGCGGCCACGAGCCCGGTCCGTGGTTACATCAACAACCACTTCGAGATGGTGAAGCAGGAGGTCCGCCAGCACAACCCGGTGATCGACATCGATAGTGCAGGACCATGGCAACGAGTCGCCGAGCTGGAGAACTCGTTGGCCGAGACCTCGCTGTACCAAGCCAAGTTGCTCGCTCGACTCAGTGACGATGTCGTTGAACTGACGACGCGGATCGACGATCTCGAGCGGGTCGTGCGACAGCTGGCGGCGATTGCGGCGGCGTCGTTGTCGAGCGAACCCAGCAACACATGATCGCGTTCGATCTACAGGCGCTGCAGAGTTCGGCCCACGGCGAACGCGGAATCGCCAGGTACGTCGCCGATCTGGCGAGGACCCTGTCGGCGCAGCACCCCGACGTGGTCGACGCGTTCTTGTGGAACGATGAGCTGCCGTTCGTCGACCGTTTCCACGACCTCGGGCTGGGTGATCGGTTGCGCTCGTTCTCCGACGTACGTGGCGCGTCGTTCGACCTGCTGCACGTCAACTCGCCCTTCGAGGCGTTGCCGCTCGCCGACTGCGCCGTTCCGATTCGAGCGCGCCGGACCGTGACGACGTGCTACGACCTGATCCCGTATCGGTTCCCGAGCGTCTATCTTTCCGACCCCGCCACGAGTGCTCGATACCGGACTCGGCTTGGAGCGCTGATCGCATCTGATTTCGTCGTCACCGACTCGAAGTCTGCGGCGGATGACATCGTCGAGTTGTTGGGCGTCTCGCCAAGCCGAGTTGCCGTGATCGGTGCCGGTGTCAGCGAACAGTTCGTGCCTCCGACGCGCGATCTCGGATCCCGATTGGCACAGCTTCGGCTCGCCGTTCCGGGGATCGAAGCCAGGTACATCTTCGTGCCGACGGGAATGGACTGGCGCAAGAACATCAAGGGCGCACTGCGCGCCTTCAGCGAGCTCGAACCGAGCGTGCGTGATCGCCACCAACTCGTGCTCTCGTGCCGTGTGACCGAACCGGAGCGGCGCTGGCTGAGCGACGAGAGCAACCGGCACGGAATCGCCGACCGAGTGCTCGTCACGGGTTACGTGACGGACGAGGTCTTGGTGCTGCTGTATCAGACCGCTGAACTCGTCGTGTTCCCCTCGTACTACGAAGGTTTCGGGTTGCCGGTGCTCGAGGCGCGGCGATGCGGAGCTCGAGTGATCTGCTCGGGGGTGTCGTCGCTGCCGGAGGTGCACCCCGACCCTCGCGCCACGTTCAACCCGTTCGATCATGAACACTTCGCTGCCGTGCTCGGCCGGTCGCTCGCCGACGCCCCCTTCGGTGCCGTGCTCGACGGCGTCCCTGACCCGGGTTTCGACTGGACCGACTCGTCGAATCGGTTGGTCGGCGTGTACCGCAGGCTGCTCACAGAGCTGGCCGATGAGCGCCCTCCCGCCCGCCGGCGGCGGCTCGGTGTTGCCACGATTCTGCCTCCGACGCCGAGCGGGATCGCCGATCACAGCGTTCGGTTGCTGGAAGCGATCGGGCAGATCGACGGGGTCGAGCCGGTCGCGTTCGTCGCTGGAACCGCCTCAGGCATCGCCGGGTCGGTGCCCTACGCCGTACACGAACTCGCCACGTTGCCCGCGCATTGGGTCGCCGGTGACCTCGATGCCGTGCTGTACTGCTTCGGCAACAACCAGTTCCATCGCGACCTTCTGGAGAGTCTGCGACACGTTCCGGGACACGTGCTCCTGCACGATGTTCGGCTTCGAGGGATGTTCCGGGAGCAGGAGCGAATTCACGTGCAGGCGCGCTATTACGGCCTGCCAGAGCGTTGCGATGACGGGGATCGCGATGACGAGGTTGGCGGGGGTGGCGATGCGCTGGAACCCGCTTGGGAAGAGCCGCTGTTCGCCCTGCCGGTGACGCGCTATGCGATCTCGGTGATGGTGCAGTCGCAGCACGCCGCCGAGCTCGTTCGGGCCGACGCCGGTGTTGACGCGCGCCACGTCGGCCCGCATCCATGTGCGCCGCACGAACCCTCCAGCACTCCGATCGGAAAGCCGCTGGTGTTGTCGGCCGGGATCGCCAGCGCGTCGAAGCAGACCGCCAAGTTCGTGGCGGCGATGCGATTGCTCACCGCCCAGGGAAGATGCACGGCGGCGATCGTCGGCCACGGCGGCGGCGAGTTCGTCGATCCGCACGACGAGATCACGGTGACCGGGGCCGTCCCCGACCCAGACTTCGAATCGTGGCTGCGCCGAGCCACGTTGCTCGTCCAGCTGAGAGCGATCACCAACGGCGAGTCGTCCGGTGTGGTTGCCCACGCGATGGCGCTCGGCGTTCCCCTGGTCGTCAGCGACATCGGAGCGATGGCGGAACTGCTGGACGACGCAGTCGTCAAGGTTCCCGTCGACATCTCGTCCGAAGCTCTCGCTGCGGTGATCTCCGACCTGCTCGACGACGAACAGCGGCGGGCCCGGATGCGGGCCGCAGGACTCGCCTTCGCCGGCAGGGAAACGGCACTCGCCCAGGCCCGCAGGATCGTCGACGCGATCTTCGGGACCGTCGGCTCAGCGTGACGGGCCGGGCTGCTGCAACCAACGCACACCCGGCCATTTCGTCAGCAGCGTGGCTCGTTGGGCTTCTGCCGGCATCGCCTTGTCAGGTGTTCCGGAGCCTTGGTGGTGGATCACGGAGACGTCCCGACCCACGACGCAGCGCCCGCCGAGCGATCGAGCCCGCAGGGCGAGGTCGACATCCTCGAAGTAGGCGGGATGATACGCCGAGTCGAAACCGCCGAGCCGTTCGTGTTCGTCGCGTCGGATCAACCAGCACGCTGCTGACGAGTAGTCGACGGCTTCGACGCCTTCGGTGTCTGGACGGGTGGTGCACGGCACGGTCGAACCGTCGGCGTACAAGCGCTGGCCGGCCTCCTGAACCGAGCCATCTCGGTTGAGCAGGGTCGGGGCGATGATCGAGATCGAGGGGTCGTCTGCGAGCGTCGCCAGTAACGGTGCCAACCAACCCGATGAGACGGTCACGTCGGGGTTGACGAACGCCAGCACGCCGGCGCGGGCATGCAGCGCTCCGAGTTCGCAGCCTCCTCCGAAACCGAGGTTCCGGTCGGGGCGGATCACATGGACTCCGGACGTGAACAGCCGCAACTCGGTCGCCGACCGGTCCGGGTACCTCGGGTGCGGGTTGTCGACGACGATCAGTTCGGCATCGATCCCCGGCATCGAATTGGACAGGGACTCGATCGTTTCGATCAGGATCGACCCGGTGCCGTAGGCAACGATCACGAACGAGACGTCTGGCCGGTCACATGGGGCGATGGTGGCGACTGCTGCCGGTGAGGCAGTCGTGAATCGTTGGTTCGTACTCACGACCGTGCGCTGAGCGAGTGTTGCAACTCGGCCCGTTCGACTCGCTCGTGGAGCATCCGGTTCTCGGCCCGGAGTTGGTCGATCAGCGCTACGGCTTCTCGTTCGTTGCGGATCGACTCGGAAGTGAGCTCGGCGATGCGAGCGGTCAGCGCGCGTTCTGACGCAATCAATCGGGCGGGTGTGATCTCGAGTGCGGGATGATCGGACAGATCGGCGGCGACGGCACCGAAGGCTGTGTCCAATTCGCCATGCTCGTGGCTGCCGGCGTTTACGCCGAACGCACGGATCGCAGGATCGGCGGCGGTGATCGTGCTCGCGGCGCGAGCAATCAGCCACAGATCGGTCGGGCGTAATGGAAGTTCCGACAGCGCAGCGAGTCTTTGGTCGTCGAGCTCGAACGGTGCCTCGGGAATCACACCGATGTGGACCAGCATGCGATGTCGCACCTCAGCGGCGACCGGCTCGATGGTGCGGCAGACGAGCGTCGTGAGTGGCGGTAACGCCGCATTCCACATCGCGGACGGATCGACGAGCGCGTCGACCGAACCGGGCCAGGACGAGTTGGCCAAGGACAGCCACCCGTCGATCGACGGACCGTCGATGCGAAGGTCGAGGACGAGTGGACCCAGGCGGCGTCCCAACTCGGTGGCTATCACTCGTGCCTCGGCGAGGGCTACGACGGGACGCGGTCGATCGGGTCGGAGTACACCGATCCGGAGCGTGTCCAGCGGATCGATGCTCGCACCGCTCGAGGTCATGTCGGATTCGCCGAATGGAGCTGGCTCAGATGCCAGTGATACGCCGTCTCGAGGATCTCGGTAAGACCGTACTTGGGCGACCAATCGAGCAACTCCCGCGCCCGGGTCGAATCGGAGAACGTCGTCATCGGGTCGCCCGCGCGGCGATCGACGAGCACGTGCGGCACCGGCTCGCCGGCGATTCGCTCGATGCCGTTGAGGACCTCGAGCACGGATGACCCATTGCCCGTACCCACGTTGACCGAGGTCGTTGCACCCCCTGCCGTCAGGTAGTCGACGGCGGCGATGTGGGCGGTCGCCAGGTCGTCGACGTGGATGTAGTCACGGATGCAGGTCCCGTCGGGCGTCGGGTAGTCGGTGCCGAACACGCGGAGCGGCTCCCCGTCGGTCAGGAGTGCCCTGATCGCAACCGGGATCAGGTTCAAGGCGAAATCCCAGTCCTCACCGATCCGAGCGTCGAAGCTTGCCCCGGCAGCGTTGAAGTAGCGCAGGCTGACGCTCCGCACCCCGTGCACCTCGCCGTACCAGTGCAGCACGCGTTCCACGATCGCCTTGGTCTCGGCGTAGACCGACTCGGGTGCAATCGATTGCTGTTCGTCGACGGGAACCTGCTCGGGGTTGCCGTAAACCGAACAGGACGACGAGAACACGAC
>JAYVFI010000083.1:0-15829 GCA_043773365.1 Ilumatobacteraceae bacterium | reverse complement strand
CGACAACAGCTTCACCTACACCACCACCACACCATCAACCCCACCAACCACCACGACAACCGTCCCAACCACCACGACCACGATCCCAACCACCACGACCACGATCCCAAGCGGTCCGTGCACGGATCCGACGTCGTGCAGCATCGTTGACGCGATCATCGCACGTTGGAGATGCAATACCCCCGGTTGCAATTCGGCGGATTGGGAAGGCGCGGTGATCAACTGGCCGTCGTGGGCGGCGTACTCGACGAACAACCGCACGGGGTACAACTCGCGAATCGTGTACAGCACCGACGGAAACGTCCTGTATCCATACATGGGACAATGGGCGAACGGCTGCGAAGTTACCGCAGTGTCGGGCGTGGTGTTGATCATCGAATGGCAGCGCGGAACGGACGTCTGGAGCGAGATCCTGTTGCAACCTGGCCAATCTCACGTGATCAACCTCGTGTCGCCAGAGAACGGAGCCATGATTGAGGCCCCCAACGTCGCCTCCGGATTTCGCGTGTCGCTTCGGAACTGCACTCCTCAACCGGTTCCTTGATCGAGTCGACATCATTGTCACTCGAACTGGACGATCCGCGATGATACGTTTCCGGCGGCGGCGAATACGGGGAGGGCAACCATCGTGAAAGTCGTACTGTTCTGTGGCGGACAGGGGATGCGCCTCCGCGACTACTCCGAGCAAATCCCCAAACCGCTCGTCGAGGTCGGCCCTCGCCCGATTCTTTGGCACCTGATGAAGTACTACGCCCACTTCGGGCACACGGAGTTCATCCTCTGCCTCGGCCATGGCGCCCAGAAGATCAAGGATTACTTCCTCCACTACAACGAGTGCGAGTCCAACGACTTCGTGCTGTCCGAAGGAGGCAGGCACGTCGAACTCCTCAACACCGATATCCAGGACTGGACGATCACGTTCGTCGACACCGGCAGGTCGTCCAACATCGGCGAGCGACTTCGACGCGTGAAGCAGCACATCGGCGACGATGAGACGTTCCTTGCCAACTATGCCGACGGACTCTCCGATCTCGATCTCGGCGGATTCGTCGACGACTTCCTCGCCTCCTCCGATATCGCCCGGTTTCTTGCGGTTCCGGCTCCGCATACTTTTCACATCGTGCACTCCGACGCCGACGGCTACGTCCAGCGCCTGGAGCACATCGGCCGCTCGCCCGTGCGGATCAACGCCGGATACTTCGCGTTCCGGCGCGAGATCTTCGACTTCATGCTCCCAGGTGAGGAGCTCGTGATCGAACCGTTCGAGCGGTTGATCCAGCAACGAGCGCTGATGGCTGTGAGCTACGACGGCTTCTGGCAGAACATGGACACCTTCAAAGACAAGGTCCAACTCGACGAGATCGCCGCCGCCGGAGCCCCGCCCTGGCAGGTCTGGGACAAGTAGCCCTGGGATCCCAGGTCGCTCGATAGATTGCTCTGGCGTGCGTACGAACGAGGCCACTTCGGCGTTCCAGCTCTTTCGTCGTGACGCTGCGCGCTGGGTCCGCCCTGAGCAGGTCGCAGCGCTCGATGAGGTCACGACCAAGGTGATCGTCGAGCTGTTGGTTCGCCATCTCCCGCTCAGGGCGATGGCGTGGTTTCGGTTCGGAACCGCGGCCCAACGTCACAACATCCGCGGCGTGCCGGCCTGGGTGCAGCGACACATCTTGCGTGTCTACGGACTCGAACTGTCCGTCGGCGCCGACATCAAAGGTGGCCTCTACATCGCCCATCCAGTCGGTTGTGTGCTGGCCGCATCCTCGATCGGCGAGAACGTGACGGTCGTTTCGGTCGTCACGTTCGGGACCCGTGACGACGCACAGTGGCCTGTCATCGGCGACAACACGTTCTTTGGCGCCGGCGCCCGGGTGCTCGGAGGAGTGACGATCGGGAGCGGCGCTCGAGTGGGTGCCAACGCAGTGGTGGTCGGCGACGTGCAAGCCGGGCAAACCGTTGTCGGGGTCCCGGCGAGGCCGATCGGATGACTCCCCTCACTGCGATCAGACGTGTCGTGAGCGTCTCGCTGGGGTTGGTGACGGCGTCGGCCGTGGTCCCATCCGCCTATCTCGCGGCGTTGACCACGGCTGCGCTGCGCGGTCGGCGAACCGCTCCCCTTCCTTCGCTGAACCCGATCCGGTTCGCTGTCTGCATACCTGCCCACAACGAGGCGACGACGATCGCGGCCAGCGTCGCAGCAATGCGGAAACAGGCTTACCCGGCCGATCTCGTCGACGTGTACGTCGTCGCCGACAACTGCACTGACGCAACGGTTGAGATCGCACGTGAGGCTGGTGCAATCGTGCACGACCGCTTCGCTCCCGATCATCCGGGGAAAGGCCCAGCGCTCAATTGGCTCCACCGCCGGATCGAGCCCGGCTCGTTCGACGTTCTGGTGGTGATCGATGCCGACACAATTGCGGAGCACGACTTCCTGCAGGCGATGAGCTACGCATTCGCCGGCAACACGCTCGCCGCCCAGGGGTACTACGGCGTTCAACGGCCGGGAACATCGACGTCCGTTGCGTTGCGCTACGCGGCGTTGGCGTGCCGGCACCACCTGCGTCCGCTCGGACGAGCGGCATTGGGGGGATCATGCGGTCTGTTCGGGAACGGAATGGCGTTCCGGGCCGACCTCCTCGACACGCGAGCATGGTCCGGTCATCTCGTCGAGGATGCGGAGTTCCAACTCGAGCTGCTGCTCGACGGCGTGATCGTCGCCTACGTACCAGCAGCCCGCGTCGCTGCTGAAATGCCGGATTCGCTCGAGGGCGCGACCACACAGAACGAACGATGGGAGCTCGGCCGGCTGCAACTGGTCAAACGGTTCGCACCGACGTTGTTCCGACGTTCTCTACGAGGAGGAACGCTCCCTCGGACGACCTACATCGACGCTGCGGCAGATCTGCTGCTACCGCCGTTGTCGGTGTTGGCAGCACTGGATCTGCTCGTGATCGCGTTTGGCGCGGTGGTGCGCATCGTGTTCTCCAAACGACTCGGACGCCTCGTCCTCACGGGCGGCCTGTTGTCGGGCACCACGTTGGCGATGCATGTCATGATCGCGCTTCGAACCACACGCGCCCCCGCCAGCGTGTATCGGTCACTGCTTTCGGCGCCATCTGCGATCGTCTGGAAGCTCGGCCTGCTGACGAGGGTGGCTCGTCGCCCCGACAAGGTCGCCTGGACACGAACCGCGCGCAATCAGGGGAGTTCTGCATGAATCCACCGTGTGTGATGTTCGGCGTGCCGATTGACCATGCCACCATGGCCGACACCCTCGATCGGATCGACGAGTTCGTCGTCGACGGCCGGAAGCTTGGTCGCACCCACCAGATCGCAACGGTCAATGTCGATTTCTTGGTGAATGCGATCACCAACCCTGAGCTGCTCGATCTGCTGCAGCACACCGAGTTCAACTTCGCCGATGGAATGCCGGTCGTCTGGGGCGCCGCCCGTCTCGGGACGCCGTTGCCGGAACGGGTGGCAGGCTCCGACTTGGTCCCGTTGCTCGCCAAGGAGTCGGCCGGACGCGGGTGGCGGGTGCATCTCTTCGGAGGTGCACCGGGCGTGGCGGACCGCGCTCGAACGCTGCTCTTGGAGCGCTACCCCGACGCACTCCTGACCGCCGACGACGGACCCGTCATACGAGATGTCACCGACATCGATCCGTCGCTGATCGACAGGATCAACGAGAACAAGCCGGACATCTTGTGCGTCGCGCTCGGCAATCCGAAACAGGAGCGATTCATCGCCGCTCAACGCGAACGACTCGGGTGCCCGGTCATGATCGGCATCGGCGGGTCCCTCGACATGCTTGTCGGCGACCGCAAACGGGCGCCGAGATGGGCGCAACGGATCGGCGCCGAGTGGATCTTCCGGGCCGCCCAGGAGCCCGGGCGGCTCGGGCGCCGCTATCTCCACGACATTCGAGTCTTCGGTCCGCGCCTCATCGGCTACGTCCGAGGCGTTCGGAGACATCGACAAGCGAGTTCCCTGAGTGCCGAGCGGGAGAACCAGGGAATCGTCGTTCGGCGTTCCGCGCTCCCCGATCGAAGTGAAGTGTGGAGCCATGTGCCGCTCGACATGTCGGACGTTTCCTTCGTCAGGGTCGATCTTGGCGGGATGACGTCGATCAACCCATTCGGACACGCCTCCCTGGTCGGACTGATCCGAACTGCGAGACGTCACGGTGTGCCGGTCACCGGGACACCAGCGTCGGCGGATCTGATGCGGTGTCTGGACGACTACGGCACGGGCGCGTGGTTGGCGGCATCGATCAACGGCCTCCAGCCGTCCTGAAGCGAATTGCTCGACATCTTCGTGGAAATGGACTCAACTGGTGCCAGCGCCAATCCGATGACACTGTGTGAACCCGAACGGTAGACTTCCTCGCGTATGAGTAGCGGGCGTGCCCCAGGGGCCGGAGAAAGCGGCGTGTCGACCGATTTCTCGGCGCGCCTCGTCGACGGGTTCTTCATGCGCTGGTTGTGGTACGTCCTTCCCGTCGTCGTGATGGCCGGCATCGGCGTCACGATTGCCCAGGGAATGAACTCGGAGTACGTCGCTGAAGGAACCCTCAGTGCGTCGGTGAACCCTCTCGTCGGCCAAGCAGAGGTCAGAGGCGTCACGATCAACAACTGGGAAACACCGGCCTCAGGAACCGCACGACTCATCACCGAGCAACTTCGAACCGATGCGTTCTTGACCGACGTTGCGGAACGCGCCGGCGTCGCCGAACTCATGAAGAGCGGCGTGATCACCAGCGAAGTGCTCCGGCAACAGGTTTGGGCGACCGCTACGGGTGAGGCGTTCCTCAAGGTCAACGCCGCGTGGGATGATCCGCAGACGGCCTTCGTGCTGGTGGACGCCACGATCAACGCTTACGTCGACTATGTCGCCGAAACCGTCGCCAGCGACAGTTTCGAGGCAATCACGTTCTACAGCAAGATCGAGCAGGCCGCAAACGTGCAAGCAGACGCCGCCGAAAAGGCGCTCACCGACTATTTGCAAGCCCACCCGGAACCATCCGAGAGCGAACCACGCGATACCGCAGAGGTGTTGACGATCACGCGTCTCAACGCCGCATTGGAGGCTTCTCTCAAGGCTGTCAATGACGCACAAAGTGAGATCGATCGCGCCCAACTCAACGTTGAGCAGGCGCAGAGCGAGGCGGGGCGTCAACTTCGCATCATCGATGCGCCGCGTGTGCCCGGTGCGCCTCAGTCGAATGCGATCAAGCGACTCGTGACCATGTTCTTGTTCACGCTGCTCGGCCTCCTGATCAGCTTTGCGGCGCTGATGGCAACGACCGTGCTCGATCGTTCGATCAAGTCGCGGACCCAACTCGCCAGGGCCCTCCAGAGCACCAACGTCACCGCATCGATTCCCGAGTTGCGTTCTCTGACTCGTGCGACTCGAAACTCGACACGTTCGAAGAAGGCCGCCTGACATCATGGCGAAATTGCGTCCGATTGCAGGCGGCAATACCGGCAACCAAGAACCGACGACGGAACTTGCCGTCGAACGCATGTTGAACAGCCTGGTGACCGAGGGTCGGGACCACCGCGAACGCCTGCCTGCCCCTCGAATGCGCTCGAACCACAGAGCCAACTTCGACCCTGGCACGATCGGCGCCACGGAACCAATGGTCGCAGCTGCGATTCGAAACGTACTCAGCCGCTACGAGTTGTCCGCGGGCCAGACCGTCCCGCGCTCGATCGCTGTCGTGTCAGCACTTCGGGGCGAGGGCGTGACGACGATCTCCAAGTCGCTCGCCCATGTACTGGCGTCCGATTTCAGCGCCACCGTATGCTGGGTCGATCTCAGCTGGGCTGGTTCAGGTGGCTCGTCGTCCCGCGAGTCCGAGAGCCAACACCCAGGCATCTGCGAGTTGCTCACCGGCGAGCTCACGATCCAGGACGCGCTGGAGCCCTCAGACAACGCACGTTTGTCTCTGCTGTCGGCGGGCCGTGTCAGCGATGGTCACCGTTACGCCCTCTCGCGTTCAGCGAAGCTCGGCGACGCTTTGCAGGACCTCAAAGATCAGTTCGATTTCGTGATTTTCGATACGGCTCCTGTGCTCACCAGCGGCGACGCGTTGGCGTTGCTGCTGCATGCGGACGCTTGTCTGCTCGTTGCCCGCCACGGCGTGACGACGGCGGGCCAGATCGCGGCGACGGCACACGAGCTCCAAAAGATTCCGACGATCGGCGCAATCCTCAACCAGCACCGGAGTAAGACGCCACGGTTCGTTCGTCGTTTGTTCGACGAGTGACTCGCCCGAGCAGGTGACCTGACCGTGAAGGTTCTGATCGCATTCCTGTTTCTTTCGGTGATTCTGGGAGGAACGTCCGCAGGAAAGCCGTTCTTGAGGAGACCGATCCTGTTCGTCTGCGTTTGCGGCGTTGTTGCCGCCAGTTACTACAGCTATCGAGTGGTGCGATGACCACGACCGTGCTTGCCGGTCCGTTCGAGGCTCCGCCGTCAGCCAATCGCCAACGGCGACACGGGGCCGTCGTCTGGTGGATGTCGTATCTCACCGTGGTGACGATCGGGCTGATGATCGCGGCAGTCGCCTACGTACGCTCGGACCAACTGTACTTCGGCATCTCGCTGACATGCCTTGTTCTGCTCTGGGCGACCTGGATTCGCTATCCGAAGGTCGGCTTGGGGCTGACGGTCGGCTTCGCACTGGTCGGTGACCTGGTGACGGTGTCGTGGTTCCCGTTCAACAAGAACCTGTCGAGCGTCGAGTCGGTGATGTACGTTGCCGATTCGATATCGATCAGCCCACTCGAGATGACCACGGTGCTGGGGCTCGTGGTAGCCGCCTACCGCAACGTGGCATCGACCGGCAGACCGTTCCGCAGGAGCGCACTCAGCCGTCCGTTTCTGCTGTTCGGTGTGTTCTTGCTGTTGGGGTTCGGTCTCGGACTGAACCGAGGCGGCGACATGCGAGCTGCGATCTACGAGATCCGGCCGCTGATCATGCTGCCGCTGATGTACGTGCTGATCGTCAATGTGTGCACGAGCCGGCAGGACTACCGGCGCATGATCTGGGCGGCCGGGATTGCAATCGTGATCCAATCGATCCTGTCGCTGGTGTATCTCTCGACGATCGAGCGCAACACCCGCGACCAACTCGACAGCTTGAACGAACACGGGTCATCAATCAGTGCCAACCTGTTGTTGGTGATGCTGGTGACGTCCTTCGCGTTCCGACGATCGAGCGGGGTGCTCATAACGATGTTGGTCATCGCCGTCGCACCGATCGGTTTTGTGTACGTCGTCTCGGAACGTCGTGCCGCACTCGTCGCGCTCGTGGCGGCAATGATGCTCCTGGCGGTGTTTCTGTTCTGGCGGCAGCGTCGCACGTTTTGGCGAGCAGTCCCGATTGCCATCGTCATCGCCGTCGGGTATCTCGGAGCGTTCTGGAACTCGCAGTCCAGCGCAGGATTTCCGGCACAGGCGGTGAAGGCCGTGATCGCTCCTGATCAGATCAGCCTCGCCGATCAGAGCTCGGATCAGTACCGGATGATCGAGAACTTCGATCTCTTCGCGACGATCAGATCTGCACCGGTGACCGGCATCGGATTCGGGCGTCCGTTCCTGCGCCCGATCCCGCTGCCCGACATCAGCGTCTTCGAGTTCAATCAGTACGTGCCCCACAATTCGTTGTTGTGGATATGGACCAAACTCGGTTTCCTCGGTTTCGCCACGACGCTGTACCTGCTCGCCAGAACCCTCATGCTCGGCGCTGCCCGACTCCGCCCAATGCCGAACGGAACCGACGCGGTGGTTGCCTTCGCGGCGTTGTCGTTCGTCGTGATGTACGCGATCTATCTGTACCTCGACATCGCTTGGGAACCGCGCAATCTGATCTTGCTGGCGTTGTCGATGGGGCTCTGCACCGGTCCGCTCGATGACGAACCTCGGCACGATCGACTCAACCCTCGAGCGATCGCCTGACCGTCGCTCCCTCGGTTCCGTACACGGAGTTGGGTGGCACGTCGTGGGCGACCACCGTCCCTGCCGCGACGATCGCCCCGGCACCGATGGTCACGCCGGGAAGGATCAGGCTGCGAGCACCGATCCATGCACCCCGTTCGATTCGGATCGGTCGATCGATCAGATCTGCCGCCCGCCAGTCGGTGGTGCCGATCCGATGTGTGGTCGTCAGCAGCATCACCTCGTGCCCGATCGAGACGTGATCAGCGATATCGATCCGTTCGTTCAGCTCCCAGTGGGCGCCGATGTTGACGAATACGTTTTCGCCGACGCTCAACCGGCTGAGCAGCCGCCCGGAGCCCACCAACTTCGGAACGGCGGCGAACACGGTCTCGGCACCGATCGGCCAACCGGCGCGGCGCAGGATCTCGGCTCGCAGCCGGAACGCCGAACTCTCCGGCAAGACGGCGGCCAACGCCGCTCCCACCCGATGGCGTGCGAACACGCCATGCAACTCGCGTCGTGTCGCTCGTCTCAGGCGCTCGCTGCGATCGGTCACGCTGGTCAACGTACCGCTTCACCTTGCAGGTCACGGACTACGACCGCCAATCGGGCCGCATACCGCTCGACGTCGGCTTGCGCCACGGCCCACGCCCGACCGCGCTCCCCCATCTCGTCGGCGGCGTGTTGATCGTCGAGCAGATCGATGATCGCCGATCGAAGGGCGGCGGCGTCGCCCGGCGGCACATACCGACCCGTCACCCCATCCGTCACGGTGTCGGACTGACCAGACGTTCGGGAGCACAAAACAGCCCGACCCATCGACATCGCCTCCAGAATCGTCGTGATCCCAGCTTGGAAATCGGTCTCCTCGAGCGGCATCACGACGAATTTCGACGCCGCATAGACATCCCGCAACTCCGACAACGACAGCCGATGGACCGTCACGTTGCCCGGGAGCGTGTGGCCATCGGTCGTGTCGGCGCGTTTCGACCACGGACTTGCCGCAGCGATGACGACCTCGACATCCAGACCGGCAACGGCCTCCATCAGGGTTGGATAGTCGCGTCGCTCGAGCCCGGCCGAGCAGATCATCGGTCGCCGCTCGACCGACACGGCCGTCGGAGAGAAGAAGGCCGTATCCACCATGAACGCCGTCAGCACGATGCGATCGCTGGCAACCCCCAGACGTTGCTCAACGAACGCTGCCTGACTGGAGCTGTAAACGATGTAACGGTCGATCAGGTGAGCGAGGCGGGCGATGCTGATCAGTCGTTGCTTCTTGGGGACCGACAGAATGTGAACGATCATCGCGTGCCGAGCGAGCCCACGGCCGAAGCATCGACACAGCAGAGCCAACGGGATCCCGACCTGTTCACCGTCTGTGACGATCACTTCGTAGTCACGGCGGCGTCTGAAGCAGTGCCAGGCGAGCAACATGCCGGCGCCGCCCAGGCGATGGATGAGGGGAGCAAAACGGTTGGCCGAACCGGCGACCTCGACATCGACGACGTCGGCATCGAATGCCTCACCGAGTACGACGTAGTCCGCTCGAGGGCGGATGCCATCAGCGACATCGGCCGCCAGTGTCGCTGGAATCCGACCGGACACGGTGAGCAGGACCGATCGGCGCTCAACCACCGGGAGCGACCTCGATCAGGTTGATCGACCAAGCCGGGAACTCGGTTTCGAACAGTCCCGCCTCGAGCTCGATCGGTGTCGCCTCCAGGTCGATCATCGATGCTGCGAGCAAATCGTCGGTGTGGACGCCTGACATCGAAACGGTTGCGTCGGGATCGACACCCGTCAGACTGAACGACCGGTCGACTGGTTCGCTGGCAAGGTTGATGACAACGATGCTCACACGGCCGTCGTCGTGGCGCGTCGGGTAGATCCGCAGGTCATTCAGCGCACCGGCTGATTCGACGCCGAGCAGGTGCGTTCCAACGTGTCCCCAGATCTTCATCGCCTGGTACTGCGGATACAAGGAACCATCGTCGTTGTTGATCATTCCGTAATCCGTGCCGCTGCCCGTGACCCCGTTCACGAGGTTCCATTGATTGGCAATCGTGGCCCCTCCCTCTGCAAGCTGCCCGATCGTATCGGCCAGGAACAACGCGTTCATCGCACGCGTCATCGACTGCGAGGTGTCTCCAGCCTCGAACGACACCAGGTTGTATTCGGTGACCGCAACGGCGGTGTCGCCGGCCAGCGCAGTGTGTACGGCATCGAGCAGGCCGGGCCACATCGCTCCAGGACGATGCAGCGCGTCGACCGGGTCGGGCGACTGATCGAACCCATACTGATGCACCACGTAGAAGTCGAGATCCGATCCTGCGGCGGCGATCACTTCGTTGCCGAAATCGCTCCAGCCGGCCGGGTCACCGACACCGACTGCGCCGAGTTCGATCGACGGGTCGACCGCCAACATGGCGTCGCGAAAAGCGAGATATCCCTCGTGTTCCCCGTCGCCGAGCACATACTCCGTGCCATCGCAGGTCCAGACATCTTCCCAGCCAAAGCTGGCGCAGTCGGCCCCACCAGCCTCGGGGCGAGCGCCGTAGACCTCGTTGCCGACTTCCCACAACTCGATCCCGACCGGTTCGGGGTTGCCGTGATCTGCTCGAAGCTTCGCCCAGGTGCCGACTGATTCCCAGTCGACACCGTCGCGATCGACCCCGATCAGCGTCTCGTCGTCGACGGCGCCATTGAAGTAGGCAACCGCGGCCGCCGCACTCTGCGGGGTCTGGTTGATCGAGACGGTCCACATGCCGGCGATCCCGGTCGCTCCCAGGAAGGATGCGAAATCGCTCGGCTTCGCTGCCCACGTCCAGAAACACGTCGCACCGTCACCGATCTCGCAACCATGCCAGTCGTACGCATTGCTCCAACTTCCGCCGGGCATTCGCAGCAGGGTCGTACCCGATTCGACGGTCGCCCGCTGGAACGCCGGATCAGCCAGGCGGTCTGGCCCTACCCAGGCCGGAACGTTGGTGCCAAGCAATCGGTGGTCGAGTGCGTCCCCTGCAGCATCCACACGGATCAAGACATCGATCGAGTCGGCGAGCTCCGAAGTTTCTGGGACCTCGGAACTGCTCGAACTCGTGGAAGAAGACTGATCGGGAGTCGTGTCGGCGGTCGTGGCGAGCGACGACGGCGGTAGAGGATCATTCGTACAGCCGGCGAAGGCGACGCCCAGCGCTATCACAGCGACCCCTCCGATTTTCGTCAGCACCCGCCTGTGTGCTCGCACGGAGTCGATCGTAGCGGCCCGTTACGGCGCGGATCGGTTGGGCGCGGATTGCCCTGATCGGTGGCGTAACAGGTTGGCCTCGTCACCAGATCAGCCGGCGATGATGTGGTCGAGCACGAGCTTGGGTTCGTCGTTCTGGATTCGCTGCAATCGGTACTTGCTCTCGAACAGGGCGACCAGCCGTCCGTCCCCGCGCTGCATCACTCGGATCCCACCGATCTCACGGAGCCGCTTGGCCGATTCCTCATCCGTCAGACGGATCGACTCGTAGGGTGTCGACATGACTTCGATCGGAGCGTTGAACTCGACATCGAGCCGGTCGGCGAAGACTTCGAACTGGAGCTGACCGACCGCTGCCAGAATCGGGGCACTATCGCCCATCACCGGGTCGCGGAGCACCTGAACGACGCCCTCCTCGTCGAGTTGGGCGAGTCCCTTGCGGAACTGCTTGATCTTGCCCGTGTCGAGCGGACGGGCGGTGGCGAAGACCTCCGGTGAGAACCTCGGAATCGGGGGAAATCGAACCGGCTCGCTTTCGTACAACGAGTCGCCGATGTTCAGCCCGGTGGCGTTCACCAAACCCACGACGTCACCGGGGAACGCCTCCTCCACCGTACTTCGTTCGGCTCCGAACACCGTCGAGGCATACTTCGTGGCGAACGGCTTCCCCGTTCGCTCACATGTGAGCACCATCCCCCGTTCGAATCTCCCTGAACAGATGCGGACGAACGCAATCCGGTCTCGGTGCGAGCGGTCCATGTTTGCCTGAACCTTGAACACGAAGGCCGAACACTCACCCTCAAGTGGACGTTGAGAACCG
Organism: Ilumatobacteraceae bacterium; assembly: GCA_043773365.1. Classification (GTDB taxonomy): domain Bacteria; phylum Actinomycetota; class Acidimicrobiia; order Acidimicrobiales; family Ilumatobacteraceae; genus Ilumatobacter. The sequence continues at coordinate 3,812 of JAYVFI010000083.1, read as the reverse complement.
TCACTGTCCGATCGAGGGCTTGGTGGAGGTGCTAGGTCGACAATCGCATCGAGCACGTGACGCACGCCGAAGTTGGTGAGTGCCGAGCCGACGAAAACCGGCGTCGACTCGCCCGCCAGGAACGAAGCAACGTCGACATCGGCGCCGACGGCATCGAGCAGCCCGCACTCGTCTTGGGCATGGATCCAGGCCTTGCCCTCTTCGATCGCCGCCTGCTCCGGGGGAACGATCTCCTCGGGGGCGATTGCGCTGCCTCGCGTCGTACGGGTGAACCGCGTGAACTCGCCGTTGCGCCGATCGACGACACCGCGGAACTCGCCGGAGATGCCGACCGGCCACGTCGCGGGCGTTGGCCGGAGCCCGATCTGCTGCTCGATCTCGTCGAGCAACTCGAGTGGCTCGCGGCCTGGTCGGTCGTACTTGTTGAGAAAAGTGATCACCGGGAGCTCCCTGGATCGACAGACCTCGAACAACTTCAGCGTCTGCGGCTCGATGCCCTTCCCACTGTCGAGCACCATCACGACCGCATCGACTGCCGACAGCACGCGGTACGTGTCCTCCGAGAAGTCACGGTGACCGGGGGTGTCCAGCAGGTTGAACTGATGGCCCCGGTACTCGAACGACAGCGCCGTTGAGGAGATCGAGATACCACGTTTCTGCTCCATCTCCATCCAGTCGCTGGTTGCCGAACGGCGGCCCGCGCGGGCCTTCACCGCCCCCGCCTCGCCCAGCACGCCGGCGTACAGCAAGAACTTCTCGGTCAGCGTCGTCTTCCCCGCGTCGGGGTGGCTGATGATCGCAAACGTCCGGCGACGGCGGGTTTGCTGTACAACACTCGACGACATTGCATCAAGGCTATGACGGCTGGCTCGGATTGAGGCTCAGATCGAGTCGGTCAATGAACCGTGCTGCGTCCACGCAGTCTCAACGTCAGCAAGACGTTCAGTCGCCGACGATCGTAGCGCGGTGGCGACATCGGCGATCACCAGATTGAGCAGGGCCAGTGTTCCGACGTGGCTGTCGAACGGGCTGACCGACCCGGCGGCGACCACAAACGTGACGTGGGCGCGTGCCGCGACCGGCGACAACATGCTGTCGGTGAGCGCCGCCGACCAGATCCCGCGGGCGGTGATCATTGCGTGCGCATCCAGGACCCACCGCTCATAGCGGCGGAGATCGATCACCACAGCGGTCGCATTCTCTGGAGCGAGGGCGATCTCGCGCCGCACGATGACATCGCTGCCCGCCAGCGTTTGCACGCCGTTGCGAAGCTGATGGAGTTGGTAGGCGAACTGTTGGGCGACACCGGCTGAGGCTTCACCCGAGAGGACGAGCACCTGGCGTTGTGGATCTGCCAGGCGAACGGTCAAAGTGTCGAGCCCGAGCTGATCGGCGCTGTCGAGGGTTGACCGGACGTTCGACAGTTCGACAGCGGCATGACTGGATCGATGGCCGAGTGCGGATGTCTCGTGGATTCGTTCGGCAGCCGGTCGAAGTTGGCTCATCAAGTCACGTTGAACACCGGCCTGCAAATCGGTGTACCCGTCGTAACCGAGTTTGGTGGCGAGCCGAACGACAGACGCCGCTCCGACGTGAGCGGCGCTCGCGAGATCGGCGACGGTACCGAAACCAACGGCTTGTGGGGCTGCCAGGATCGCCTCGGCGACCCGACGTTCGGCCGCCGTGAGCGACGTGCTTTGGGCCCGAATCCGCTCGCCGATTTCCACGTCGCCACGGTACACGTCCGCCATCCACGTTGACTTGCTCGGATCGTGGCTGGATGCTTGCACGGCAACGGATCGTCAAGTTCCGCACGCGAGTTGACGGGTTTGTCACAACGTTGTCACGGAGAGTGGCCGGTCGACCAGAAATTCCGCCGCAACGTGTCAAATCGGTTGACGTGACGCCTTCAACACGATCTGATAATGGCAGGGACGGGGCGGACCGCCCCTGCGAGAAGGCGGAATCACGATGAGCAACCAGCATCTCCTTGCGGTATTCGTTTGGGCTGATGGGTTTCGACCGATTGGTTTGAACTCGAGGGCACGCCGATGACGTTCAGCGTCACGCGGCTGTCAAGCTGTCCGAATCGACACCACGGCGGACATCAACCATCGGAACGAGCGGCGACAGGTCGACCGGACCGGATCACATCGACATGACCGAAGTTCTTGACTCCGGATGGTTGCGCGTCGCCGCATACGGCGTGGCAGCCCTGATCGCGATTCTCGTCGGGGTGATGGAACTCCAGTCGAGTTCGCGCAAGGTGTTGCGGTTCTGGCCGGCGTTCTGGTTCTTGAGTGCGGCGCTGATCGCGACCATGGCAGTGGCTCGCCTCGGTGGGATCGGTGAGCTGCTCGCCGACCTCGGTCGCGAAACCACCCAGAACCGCGGTTGGTACGACCAACGCCGCGGCGTCCAGGCGGCAGCCGTGATCACGATTGCCCTCGTGTGGGTCATCGCCGTCATCGGTGCAATCTGGCGAGTGCCTCCGCGGCGTCGTCGGTACCTTCCAACCGCATTGGTGCTGTTCACCGTCGAATGTTTCGCGGCGATCCGGGTGGTGTCGCTCCACCAGGTCGACGCCGTGCTCTACCACCGGCATCTCGGTGGCGTTCGATTGGTGGCGGTCATCGAACTTGCGCTTCTCGGTGTCACGATCATTGCGATCGCGATGAGGATCCCACGCCATCCCAGAACGCCTCTCAAGAGTCCGATGGTGATCGCACCGATTTGACGGTGGGCATACTGGCGACATGTCCGTTGTCATGCCTGCCCCTCCGAACTGCGCCTTCGCCAGCGACAATGCGGCCGGGGCTCACCCGGCAGTGATCGACTCGATCATTCGTGCCAACGCTGGTCATGCCTTGGCCTACGGCGCCGATGACGAAACCCGGGCATGTGAGCGGCGCTTCAACGAGTTGTTCGACGCCGATGTGACGACGTTGTTGACGTTCAACGGGACCGGGGGCAACATCACCGCACTCACCGCCCTCGTGCGACCGGCCGACGCCATCATCTGCACCGATTGGGCCCACATCAACGTCGACGAGACAGGCGCTCCCGAACGAATCGTCGGCGCCAAGTTGATCGATGTGGTGTCGCCCGACGGAAAGCTGACACCCGCAGCGATCGAATCGCAGGAACACCTGCTCGGCGATCAACATCACGTGCAGCCGGCGGTGGTCTCGATCACCCAGAGCACCGAACTCGGAACGATCTACTCGGCAGCCGAAATTGCTGCGATTTGCGACAGCGCCCATCGGCTCGGCATGCGGGTCCACATGGATGGGGCTCGAATCGCCAACGCCGTTGCGGCCTGCGGCGGAACGGTCGAAGCCTTGCGCTCTCTGACGATCGACGCAGGCGTCGACGTGCTCACGTTCGGCGGCACGAAGAACGGCATGGTCGGGGGTGAAGCCGTCGTGTTCCTGAATTCGCAGTTGGGTGACCGTGCCAAGTTCGTTCGCAAATCGGTGACTCAACTCCCGTCGAAGATGCGCTTCATCGCCGCCCAGTTCAACGCGCTCTTGCACGACGACCTCTGGCTCGATCTGGCGGCGCACGCCAACACCATGGCATCCCTCCTGTGGGAGCGCACCAAATCGATCTCCGGCGTCACGTTCGACGTGCCGCCGATCGTCAACAGCCTGTTTCCGGTGCTCCCTCACGAGGTCATCGAGCCGTTACGTCAGTGGTGCTTCTTCTGGGACTGGGATCCCGCCCGCGATCAAGTGCGCTGGATGACCGCCTGGGACACGACCGAAGCCGACGTCGAGCGGTTCGCCGCCGGTGTTTCGAAAATACTTGCA
>JAYVFI010000082.1:0-17254 GCA_043773365.1 Ilumatobacteraceae bacterium | reverse complement strand
GGCGCGCTTGTCGACGGCTACCACTCCGACATGACCCGCAGCTTCGTGGTCGGCGATCCGACTGACGAACAGCAAGATCTGTATGACCACCTACTCGAGGTCCAACTGGCCGGGCTGGCGGCGGTGTCAGCAGGAGTGCTTGCCAAGGATGTCGACGCAGCCTGTCGCCACCGGGTGACCGAATCCGGATACGGCGACTGGTATCTCCACTCGACGGGGCACGGTGTCGGTCTCCAAATCCATGAGGATCCGTTCGAATCACCGGCATCGACGCTGGAACTTCGTGCCGGAGACGTCGTGACCGTCGAACCTGGCCTCTATCGTGTTGGATTCGGTGGTTTTCGAATCGAAGACCTCGTCGAGGTGACCGAAACCGGTTGCCGAATCCTCACCGCATCGCCCAAGGACACGCCATGCCCTCCATCACCACCAATGATCTGAAGACCGGAATCACGCTCGAACTCGACAACGGGTTGTTCCAGGTCATCGAGTTCCAGCACGTCAAGCCGGGCAAGGGCGGCGCCTTCGTGCGCACCAAGTTGCGCAACGTCAAGTCCGGCAATGTGTTCGATCGCACGTTCAATGCCGGGATCCGGGTCGAGCAGGCGATCATCAACCGTGACGAGATGCAGTTCCTGTACCGAGATGGCGACGACTACGTGTTCATGAACAACTCGACCTACGACCAGATGCACGTACCCCCTGTGGCGCTCGGCGATGCAGCCGACTACATGGTCGAGGGAATGGTCGCTCAGGTGGCGTTCTTCAACGGTGAGATCGTCACCGTCGAGATCGCCGCTTCGGTCGAGTTGACGATCTCCGAGACCGAGCCGGGCCTGCAGGGTGATCGTTCGTCGGGTGGCCGCAAGCCGGCCACGCTCGAGACCGGAAAGCTCGTCCAGGTTCCGCTCTTCATCGAGATCGGTGATCGGATCAAGGTCGACACCCGGTCCGGCGAGTACATCACACGCGTGTGAGCATGCATCGCCCCGACGCACGATCCGATGCCCGCGAGCGCGCCCTCTATCTGCTCTACGAAGCACATTCGAAGGGGATCACTCCCTCGGCGACGATCGACCTGCAAGTCATCGAGCCCGACGAGCTCACGCAGGAGTTGATCAACGGGGTCGACCAGCACATGGAGCGGCTCGATCAACTGATCGCCGCCAAGGCGAAGGGCTGGACCCTCAAGCGGATGCCGATCCTGGATCTGAGTGTGATGCGGCTTGCCGTGTTCGAGCTGATCGAGCGCCCGCAGGTCCCGACAGCGGTCATCTTGAACGAAGCGGTCGAACTGGCGAAGCGGTTCTCGACGGATGATTCCGGTCGCTTCGTGAACGGCGTGCTCGCGGCGGTTGCCGTCGACGTGCGCTTGACCAACTGAGCGACACGGCACGCTCTACGCTTGTCGGCGTGACCTCGCAGGCAGCACCTGACACGGGGTCGTCGGCTCCCATCGAACGGCGATGGTCAGACCGAGTTGCGGACGTCTCGGCGTCGTCGTGGGTGGTCGCCGCGATGGTGGTCGCATACACGGCCTTCTTCACGAAGCGGACGCTCGACATCCATCACGGGCTCGGCACGTCGTCGTTCGACTCGGCGCTCTACGACCAAGGCGTCTGGCTGATGTCCAGGTTCCATGCACCGTTCGTGACGCTGATGGGCCGAAACCTGATGGGCGATCACTCGTCGTTCGTGATGGTCCTGCTGGTCCCGGTGTACTGGGTCTTTCCCGCTGCCGGGACATTGTTCTTCACCCAAGCGGCGGTGCTCGCGGGTGGAGCGATCCCGGTGTACCTGTACGCCAGGCGTCGACTCGATTCCGACTGGTCCGGCGTCGTCATGGCGGCGGTGTACCTGCTCCACCCGGCCGTTTCATCGACGAACATGGAGAACTTCCACCCCGATGCCTTCCTCGGCCTGTTCGTGGGGTTTGCGATCTACGCCGCGTTGGAGCGCAAATGGCGGCTGTACGCCGTGTTCGTCGTGCTGTCGCTGATGGTGAAAGAGGACGTTTCGCTCGTGATCGTGCCCCTCGGTGTGTGGGTTGCGATGCGTCGCGATCGAAGGATCGGTCTGCTCACGATCGGTGGGAGCATCGCCTTCATGCTCGTGGCGATGTTCGTGGTGATGCGCAGCCTGATCGGTGTGCCGACCCGCAACGGATGGCGGATTCCGTTCGGGGGACCGATCGGCACGATCAAGACTGCGTTCCGAGACCCGACTCGGATCGCCGATCACTTCCGATCGGAGGGTCGTCCCTGGTACGTCTGGAAGATGACGGTGCCGATGGGGTTCATGTTCCTCCGGCGTCCGAGCGTGGCCGCGATTTCGGCACTTGTGCTGTTCACCAATGTCTTGAGCACCTTCTGGTACCAGTTCCACGTCGAGTACCACTACAGCGTGATCGTGGTCCCGGGATTGGTGATGGGTACGACCTACGCGCTGGGAGCGATCCCGCGTACTGGTCGCTGGAATCGAGTGCAATCACTCGGCGCCGTCGCGGTCTGCTCCATCTTGGCGGCGTATGCCTGGGCGCCATTGCCGTTCGCCCACGCCACGGTCGGCTATTGGGCGCCCGACCACCCCGTCGCCGTCGCTGCGCGCGACATCATCACCGACATCCCGGATGACGCTGTGGTGTCGGCGCACTATCGGATGACCCCGCACCTCGCGTACCGCAGGGAGATCTACCAATTCCCGAACCCGTTCAGGGTCGTGCTGTACGGCGCCGACGCCTCGCTGGAGAACACCCGAATCGACGAGCGCGCCGAGCGAGTCGAATACGTCCTGCTCCAGGTCGAGAACTCGCCGGAGAACCAAGCCGATTGGGACGTCATCAGTCCGGCGTTCACACTCGTGCGAGCCAATCAGTTCTGGGAGCTCTGGAAACGCGACCCCGCGGTTGCGCTTCCGCCATTGCGACTCCCGGATCAGTGAAAATCGGTCAACGCGGGCCGCGGATCAGTCGGCCGGGCAGGGCTCCGGTGAACTCGTCGTCGGTCACGGTTTCGACACCGGCAACGAACGTGTGGCGGTACCCGCTCGCCCGTTGAACCAGTCGGGGTGCGCCACCGGGAAGGTCCCAGGCCATCCGTGCGCTCCCGAACGTGAGCCGCTGGTAGTCGATCACGTTGATGTCCGCCCGCATGCCGGCTGCCAGCAGGCCGCGATCGCACAATCCGTACAATTCGGCGGTTTGGCGGGTTTGGCGATGGACGACGTACTCGAGCGGGAGGCGCGGGCCGCGGGTGCGGTCACGCGTCCAGTGGGTCAACATGAACGTTGGCGTGCCGCCGTCGCAGATCACGCGGCAGTGGGCACCGGCGTCGGCCAAGCCGATCCGGGTCGACGGGTTGAGATGGGCCTCATAGACGAATGAGAGATCGCCGTAGCTGTAGTTGAAGAACGGCGAGTAGAGCATTCCGTGCCCGTCGGCGCTCATCAGATGATCGATCACCAACTCCATCACCGGTGTGTTCGTTCGCTCGGCGAGATTGCCGATCGAGTCGGAAGGGTCCGGCTCGTAGTCGATGTCCCCGTCGGCGACCGCCCACGTCTTGCGCAATGCCATCAGCACGGCGGTCCGGAAGAGGCCGCCGTCGTCGGGAACGTCGTTGATGATCCGGTCCCTGATCGGCCCGCGCCGCAATGCAACGCAACGATCGGCGAGGGGGAGGGCGGCGATCTCTTGATAGGCGGGATGGAACATCAGCGGGTGGTAGCTGCCCTCGAGGCACATCAACAGCCCGACGGTCCTGCCATGCACCTGGGCGACGATCGGGATGCCGTCGGCGCGAGCCTCGTCGAGCTTGACGATCACGTCTCGCCAGAGATCCGGCTGCTGATCGGTCTGGCTGAAGTTGACGCTCACGGTGCGCCCGGTGCGTCGGGCAAGTGCACGCATCCATGCCCATTCCTGGTCGAGCAGGATGACGTGCTCGGGAGCGAACTGGAACACGCCGTGACCGACGCTCGCCATCGCCTCCGCGATACCCATCAGTTCACCGGCGTCGACCATCGTGCCCGGAACGAGTTGGCCCGACTTGGATTTGTGGAGCGGGGTCCGGCTGGTCGAGAACCCGAGCGCTCCTGCCCTGAGTCCTTCGGCGACGAGCGCAGCCATGGCGGCGATGTCGTCGGGTCGTGCTGGTTCGTTGACAGCGCCGCGTTCCCCCATCACGTACGCCCTGACAGCCCCGTGGGGCACCTGCGTGCCGATGTCGATCACGTAGTCGCGTCGGTCGAGAACGTCGAGGTACTCGGGGAACGTCTCCCAGCCCCACTCGATGCCCTCGGTCAGTGCCGCACCCGGGATGTCTTCGACACCCTCCATCAGTTCGATCAACCATTCGTGACGATCCGGTGCGGCAGGAGCGAACCCGACCCCGCAGTTCCCCATCACGGCCGTGGTCACGCCATGCCACGACGACGGCGTGAGGTACGGATCCCAGGAGGCCTGGGCGTCGTAGTGGGTGTGGACGTCGACGAACCCGGGCGTCACCAGCAGCCCTGTGGCGTCGATCTCGCGACGTCCGGGCGCGAGACCGTCGCCCACGGCGGTGATCGATCCGGCGTCGACGGCGATGTCGCAGACACGCAGGGGCGAACCGGATCCGTCGACAAGATCTCCCCCACGAATCACGAGCTCGTACATCGCCGCGACCGTATCAGCCGGAATCCGATCAGCTTCTCGGCATCTGCACAGTGACGGAACCCGCTCACGCTGGTGAGACGTGGGATGATCGACAGCGTGGCTGCACAGCTCTTGGTGATTCGTCACGGGCAGACAGAGTGGTCGCGCACGGGCCGCCACACCGGCCGCAGCGACATCCCGCTGACCGAGGTCGGTCGAGCCGAGGCGCGCGACGCGGCGCGAACGTTGAACGGCTGGAACATCGCCAGGGCGTACACGAGCCCGCTGTCTCGCGCTCGCGAAACGGCCGAACTGGTCGGCCTCCCGTGTGGCGTGATCGTCGACGCCGATCTGCTCGAGTGGGACTACGGCAACTTCGAGGGCGAGACGACACCGCAGAGTCGCCAGCGGGTAGCCGATTGGTCGGTCTGGACGCACGAGATCGTCGGCGGCGAATCGGTCGAATCGGTTGGCCGCCGCGCGGATCATTTCCTGAGCCGTTTCGACCGAGAAGTACCCGACGGGAACGCGGTTGTCTTCGCCCACGGTCACCTGCTGGCGATCTTGATCGCCCGATGGTGCGGGCTGCCGGCAATCGAAGGCCGCCGCTTTGCGTTGGCGACCGCCACGGTCAGCCTGCTCGGATGGCACCGCGAGGATCGCGTGATTCGAACCCTCAACCATCATGTCGGCGACATCCTCGACCCACCCTTCCGGACCTGACGGCCGAATCAGGAGCTTTTTCAGGGAGATTCGGCGGACTCGCAGGTCGATCCGCTAGGTTGCTGACTCGACCGTGAAACGGGTTCTGTGAGACCCGTACGGCAGGAGCATCATGAACAACACCAAGCAGGTCCTCGGGCCTGACGACGTGCGCCGGGCGGTGACCCGGATGGCGCACGAGATCATCGAACGCAATCGCGGCCTTGCCGGGGTAGCGCTGGTGGGCCTGCAGCGCGGCGGTGTCTGGCTCGCCCAAGCGCTCGGCGACGAGATCGCTCGCATCGGTCACTCCGTTCCTGTCGGGTCGATCGATGCTTCGCTCTACCGGGACGACATCGGGATCAGGCCGGTCACACCGAGCAGCGTCAGCGACGTTCCGTTCGAGATCGACGGGGCCACCGTCGTGCTCGTCGACGACGTGCTGTTCACCGGTCGCACCGTGAAAGCCGCCCTCGACGCGATCACCGACTACGGGCGCCCGCGTTCGGTGCAACTCGCGGTGCTGGTCGACCGAGGCCACCGCGAGCTCCCGATCCGGCCAGATTTCGTCGGCAAGAACCTGCCGACCAGCGCCAACGAGCGAGTATCGGCGACGTCCGACGGCGTGGAGATCTCGTGAAGCACTTCCGATCGATCGAGGAAGCCGGGCCTGATTCGCTGCGGCGGTTGCTCGACTTGTCCGACCACATGGCCGAGGTCAACCGGCGCCCCAATCCGAAGGTCCCCGCCTTGCGGGGGAAGACCGTCTGCAATGTCTTCTTCGAGGACTCGACTCGCACCCGACTCAGTTTCGAGACCGCCGCCAAGCGACTCTCGGCCGACACGATGACCTTCTCGGTCGGCACGTCGAGCGTCAACAAGGGCGAGAGCCTGCGTGACACGATCGAGACGATTGCGGCGATGGGTGTCGATGCGTTCGTCATCCGCCACAAATCGAGCGGGGTTCCCTGGCAGGTCAGCCAGTGGACGAATGCCAGCGTGATCAATGCCGGTGACGGCTGGCATTCCCACCCGACGCAGGCACTGCTCGACTGTTACACGATTCGAACCGCGCTCAACCGCGGCGACAGCTTCGACGGTCTCAGGATCGCGATCGTCGGCGATGTCAAGCACAGCCGGGTTGCCCGGAGCGACATCCGGGCCTTCACGATGCTCGGCGCCGATGTCACGCTCGTGGCACCGATGACCTTGCTGCCGCCGTCGGTCGACGTGCCGACGACCACCGACCTCGATGCGATCATCGATGAGCTCGACGTGATCTACCTGCTGCGGATGCAGCGCGAACGCATGAACGAGGCGCTCGTGCCGTCATTGAGGGAGTACACCGCTCGGTTCGGCCTGACCGCAGCGCGTGCGGCGCGACTGCCCGATCATGCGCTGATCATGCACCCGGGCCCGATGAATCGTGGTGTCGAAATGGCGGTCGACCCATCGGAGCTGCCCGGATCGGTGATCACACAGCAAGTCACCAACGGCATCGCCGTTCGCATGGCTGTCCTCTTCGACCTGCTCGGCAGCGGCGCAAACCTGGAGCACGAATCATGAACCTGTTGATCAGTGGTGGCACGGTGTTGGATCAGACCGGGGAACGAAGCGCCGATGTCCGGATCAGCGACGGCCGCGTCACGGAGGTCGGCACGGGCCTGCAAGCAGCCGCCGGCGAGCAGGTCCTCGCCGCCGATGGCTGCATCGTCAGTCCTGGCTTCGTTGATCTCCACACACACCTGCGCGAGCCGGGCAGGGAAGAAGCCGAGACGATCGAAACCGGCTCGCGGGCGGCCGCCAAGGGTGGTTACACCTGTGTGGTTGCGATGCCCAACACCGACCCGACGCAGGACTGTGTGAGTGTGGTCGAGTTCGTTCGCCGCCAGGGTGAACTGGCCGGGTTGTGCGACGTGCGCCCGAGCGGTTCGATCACGATCGGCCGGGCTGGTACGCAGCTGTCCCCGCTCGCAGAGCTCGCTGCCGCCGGTGTGCACCTGTTCACCGACGACGGAACGGGTGTCCAGGACCCGCTGTTGATGCGTCGCGCGCTCGAGTACTCGCTCGACCTCGGGGTCGTGCTGGCGCAGCATTGCGAGGTGGCCAGCCTGACGGAAGGCGCCGTGATGCACGAGGGCGATTGCTGTTCTCGTTTCGGGCTGCCCGGGTGGCCGTCGATTGCCGAGGAGTTGATGGTTCATCGCGACATCGAGCTGGTTCGTTTGACCGGTGGGCGAGTCCACATCCTGCACCTCTCGACCGTTCGCAGCGTTGCGTTGGTGCGGGCCGCCAAAGCAGACGGCCTGGGCGTGACCGCCGAAGCGACCCCGCACCACATCAGCCTCACCGACGAACGACTGGTCGGTTACGACTCGGTGTACAAGGTCAATCCGCCGCTGCGCACGATGGCCGACGTCGAAGCGGTTCGGGCAGGTCTCGCCGACGGGACGATCGACGCGATTGCCACCGACCACGCTCCGCATGCGCCGGAGACCAAGGAACAACCGTTGGATCAAGCGCCACCCGGGATGCTCGGTCTCGAGACCGCGCTGGGAGTCAGCATCGCCCATCTCGACATGGCGCTGATCGACATCGTGGCGGCGCTGTCGTGGAAGCCGGCGGCGATCGCCGGTGTCGCCGATCAACACGGCCGTCCGATCGCGGTTGGGGAACCCGCCAACCTGACCGTGTTCGACCCGGGTCGGATGTGGGAAGTGAAGCCGGCGGAACTCGCCAGCAAGAGCCGCAACACGCCGTACGTCGGTGTTCCGCTCAAGGGCCGGGTGCGCCACACGATCTTGCGTGGCGTCGCCACCGTTGTCGACGGGGCGGCGACTCGATGAATCTATATGTCAACTACTGCATGACCATGCAAGGATGGGTGCTGTGACCAGCCGACCCGGTATCCGAGAGGGCCAACTCGTGCTCGCCGATGGCAGTCTGTTCGAGGGCGAGTTGATCGGGGCAGCCGCTCCCGACGGCATCGCAACCGGCGAAGTCGTCTTCAACACGGCGTTGTCGGGTTATCAGGAGATCATCACCGACCCGAGTTATGCCGGGCAGATGATCACGTTCACCTATCCGCACATCGGCAACTACGGCGTCAACCGGGACGACTACGAATCGCGTGGTGCCTTCTGCCGGGGTGTGATCGTGCGCGACCTTGCACGTCGACCCAGCAACCAACGATCGGAGGGGCGTCTCGAGACGCTCCTCGAGCGCCACAACATCCCTGCCATCGCAGGGATCGACACCAGACGGCTGACGCGGATCTTGCGAGACACCGGTGCCATGCCGGGAGCGTTCGGTGATGCCCCGGAGGCGGCGCTGCGACTGGCCGCCAGCAACGAGCCGGGGACCGACGGCATCGATCTCGTCGCCCAGGTCACGACCCATGAGCCCTACGTCGTCGACGCCGCGGACCGTGATCGCGATCGGTTGATCGTGGCGTACGACTTCGGGATCAAGACGACGATCGTGCGCCACCTTTCCCGGCTCGGCCGCGTCGAGGTCGTCCCGGCCTCGACCAGTGCCGCCGACGTGCTCGCCCGCAACCCGGATGGCGTGTTCCTGTCGAACGGACCTGGCGACCCGGTCGTCGTGAGCTATGCCGCCGAGGCGATCGGTCAACTGATCGGCAACGTACCGGTGTTCGGGATCTGCCTGGGACATCAACTGCTCGGCCTGGCGCTCGGCGCCGGAACCGTCAAGCTGCCGTTCGGCCACCATGGTGGGAACCACCCGGTCAAGAACCTGCTCACCGACTCGATCGAGATCACCAGTCAGAATCACAACTTCGCCGTCGACGCCGACTCGTTCGTCGGGCTCGACCGTGCGATTCGAATGACCCATGTCAACCTCAATGACGGTGTTTGTGAGGGTCTCGAGGTCGTCGGCGAACGCTGCTTCAGCGTCCAACATCACCCAGAGGCTGGCCCTGGCCCGCACGACAGCACATATCTGTTCGCTCAGTTCGACGAACTCATGCAGCACGGAAGCGTGACCGTCTGATGCCGCGTCGAGACGACCTCCATTCGATTCTGATCATCGGCTCCGGGCCGATCGTGATCGGCCAGGCCTGTGAGTTCGATTATTCGGGCACGCAAGCCTGTCGCGTACTGCGCGAAGAGGGCTATCGCGTGATCCTGGCCAACTCCAACCCGGCGACGATCATGACCGACCCCGACTTCGCCGATGCGACCTACATCGAGCCGCTGACGTGGGAGGTGCTCGCCTCGATCATCGAACGCGAGCAGCCCGACGCAGTACTTCCCACGATGGGTGGCCAGACGGCGTTGAACGCGGCGATGGAGTTGTTCGAGCGTGGCTTGATCGGCGTGCCGGGGAAACCGGAGATGATCGGCGCCAATGCCGAAGCGATCGCCACCGCGGAGGATCGCCAGAAGTTCAAGGAGGCGATGATCGAGATCGGGCTCGAGGTGCCACGATCCGGCACGGCCCACAATCTGGAAGACGCCCGCAAGGTGATGGCCGAGATCGGCCTCCCCGTGATCATCCGGCCGGCGTACATCCTGGGTGGTCGCGGGACCGGCATCGCCAGTTCCGTGAACGAGTTCGAACGGCTTGCCGCCAACGGCCTCGCCGCCAGCCCGATCAGCGAGATCCTGGTCGAGGAATCGATTGCCGGCTGGAAGGAGTTCGAACTCGAGGTGATGCGCGACCGCGCCGACAATTGCGTGATCATCTGCTCGATCGAGAACGTCGATCCGATGGGTGTGCACACGGGTGACTCGATCACCGTCGCCCCACAACAGACGCTGACCGACGTCGAGTACCAGCAGATGCGGGATGCTGCGCTGGCGTGCATCCGACGCGTCGGCGTCGAGACGGGCGGTTCGAACGTGCAGTTCGCCGTGGATCCGCAGACCGGTCGGCAGGTCGTGATCGAGATGAATCCCCGCGTGTCGCGATCGTCGGCCTTGGCGTCGAAGGCAACGGGGTTCCCGATTGCCAAGATGGCCGCCAAGCTCGCCGTCGGGTACACCCTCGACGAAATCCCGAACGACATCACCAAGGCGACTCCGGCCAGTTTCGAGCCGACGATCGACTACGTCGTCACCAAGATCCCGCGCTGGGCGTTCGAGAAACTGCCGGGCACAACCGGAGTGCTCGGCACACAGATGCAGTCGGTCGGCGAGGCGATGTCGATCGGGCGCACGTTCCCCGAGTCGTTGCAGAAGGGCCTTCGCTCGTTGGAGCAGGGCCGGCTCGGGCTCAACTGCGACCCGGCGGCTGAACAGTTCGACGCCCTCGGCGACGGCGAGCTACTGGCGATGATCGCGATACCGACCCCTGAGCGACTGTTCCAAGTCGGGGAACTGCTTCGTCGGGGCGTTTCCATCGAGACGATCCACGACGCGTGCAAGATCGATCCATGGTTCCTCGATCAGATGCAGATCATCACCGAGGAGCAGGCCGTGTTGGCCGACATCGGATCGGCAGACATGACCCGTCGCGACTGGCGACGGGCCAAGCGGCTCGGCTTCGCCGACGCCCAGCTGGCTCATCTCTGGAGCGTCGACGAGATGGACGTGCGGGCTGCCCGCGAGACGCTCGGCGTGATCCCGACCTACAAGACGGTCGACACGTGTTCTGCCGAGTTCGCCGCTCAGACGCCATACCACTACTCGACGTACGAGGACGAGACCGAGGTGCGGCCGTCCGACCGCCAGAAGGTGATCATCCTCGGATCGGGTCCCAACCGGATCGGCCAGGGGATCGAGTTCGATTACTGCTGTGTGCATGCCAGCTTCGCCCTGCGCGACGCCGGTTACGAGACGATCATGATCAACTGCAATCCGGAAACCGTGTCGACCGACTACGACACCAGCGACCGTCTGTACTTCGAGCCGCTGACCAAAGAGGACGTGCTCAACGTGATCGCCGCCGAGCAGCCGTACAAGGTGATCGTCTCGCTCGGCGGCCAGACACCGCTCAAGCTGTCGGGGGAGATCCCGATCGAGCTCGTTGCCGGTACGTCGGCGCAATCGATCGACGACGCCGAAGACCGCGAGAAGTGGAACGTGCTGTGCAACGAGCTCGACATCCCGCAACCTCCGGGCGGAACCGCGGCCACCTTCGAACAGGCGCTGGCGATCACGGAACGGATCGGGTTTCCGGTGCTGGTTCGGCCGAGTTACGTGCTCGGCGGGCGTGCGATGCAGATCGTCCACGATCGCGACCACCTCGAGCGGGCGATGGCCGAGCTGAGCGGTTTCGGCAGCCTCGGCAAGGAGGGCGGCCTCTCGGCTGAGCGTCCGGTCTTGATCGACCGCTTCCTGGCGAGCGCGATCGAGGTCGATGTCGATGCGATCCGGGATCACACCGGCGAGGTGCTGATCGGCGGCGTGATGGAACACGTCGAGGAGGCAGGCGTCCACTCCGGTGACTCGGCCTGTGCGATCCCACCGCAAACCCTGCCCGACTGGGTCGTGGAAGTGATCATGGCCTATACCGAATCGATCGCTCACCGGCTGGATGTGCGCGGCTTGATCAACGTCCAATTCGCGGTGGCGAACACGACGGTGTACGTGATCGAGGCGAATCCGCGGGCGAGCCGAACCGTTCCGTTCGTCGCCAAAGCTCGCGGCGTGCCGCTGGCCAAGGTGGCAACCCGTGTGATGCTCGGGGCGACGCTCGCGGAGCTGCGCGAGGAAGGATTGTTGTGCGAGCCGGTCGATGGCCACGTCTCCGTCAAGGAAGCGGTGCTGCCGTTCAATCGCTTCCCGGAGGTCGACCCGGCGCTCGGACCGGAAATGCGTTCGACGGGTGAGGTAATGGGGATCGACACGACGTTCGGCCGAGCGTTCTTCAAGGCGGAGCTGTCGGCCGGCAACGGTCTGCCAACCGCCGGGACGGTTTTCCTTTCGTTGAACGACAACGACAAGCCTGCAGGGCTCGTGGTCGCCAAGCGGATGCAGGGTCATGGACTCGGGCTGATGGCCACCAAGGGCACCGCGCAGTATCTCGCTCGGTTCGGGGTTGCGGTCGATCGGATCCTCGGCAAGGTCCAAGACGCTGACGGCGGCCAGACAGCGGTCGATCTGATCGCCGACGGAACAATCGTGTTCGTCGTCAACACGCCACGCGGCTCGGTCGGCCGCAGCGACGGCGAACACATCCGCAAGGCCGCCAGCATGCATCGAGTCAGTTGTGTCACGACGGTGAGCGCAGCCCTTGCCGCTGCCCAGGGCCTCGGCGAAAGCCCCGCCGAGCTCCCCGTCAGGAGCCTGCAGGAGTATCACGCACGATGACGGTCAGGTTTGCTGCATGACGGTTGACACGCGGGTCGCGGTGGGTTCGGTCAGTCTGAAGAACCCGATCATGACTGCTTCGGGAACGGCCGGGTACGGCTCGGAGTTCGCTCCCTATTTCGATCTTTCATCGATCGGGGCGGTGGTGACCAAATCGATCGCCGCCTACGCATGGGCGGGCAATCCGCCACCTCGTGTGCATTCGACGCCGCAAGGGATGATCAACGCGGTCGGACTTCAGGGGCCAGGCGTGCGGCATTGGCTCGACCATGAGCTCCAGGACCTGCTGGCAACCGGCGCCACGATCGTCTGCAGCATCTGGGGTCGCTCCGTCGACGACTACCGAGCCGCCGCCGACATGCTCGCCGCGGCGCCGCCTGAGGTCGTTGCCGTCGAAGTCAACCTGTCGTGCCCGAACCTGGAAGGACGCGGCAGCATCTTTGCGCACGACGCCCGTCTCTCGGCGGAAGTCATGTCGGCGGTGGCGGGCTGCGGAAGGCCGCGTTGGGCCAAGCTCAGCCCGAACACGGACGGGATCGTCGACGTTGCGTCAGCGGTCGCCGAGGCCGGCGCCGAGGCGGTGACGTTGATCAACACCGTGCTCGGGATGGTGATCTCCGAACAGACCATGCAGCCGGCGCTCGGCAACGGCGGGGGAGGCGTGTCCGGCCGTGCGATCCACCCGGTCGCCGTTCGCGCTGTTTACGACGTGCGACGGGCGCTCCCACATCTGCCGATCGTCGGGGTCGGTGGTGTCGCCAGCGGTTGGGATGCGGCCGAGTTGATGCTCGCCGGAGCCAACGCGGTGCAGGTCGGAACGGCCAGTTTCGCCGATCCGAAGGCGTGTTCGAACGTTCTCCACGACCTCGTGAAATGGGCCACACGACGTGGTATTCCCCGTTTGGCCGATCTGGGCGGGGTAGCGTGACGATATGGCAACACCTCCGCAGTTGACTCCTGAGCAGCGTGCCTCGGCTCTTGCAAAGGCCGCAGAGGCGCGCGCTGCTCGGGCTGACATCAAGGCTCGGCTGAAAATGGGTTCGATCACCCTGAATCAGGCGCTCGACTCGAAAGACCCCAATGTCGGCAAGTTGAAGGTGGTCTCGATGCTCGAGTCGCTGCCCGGCGTGGGCAAGGTCAAGGCACGCCGCGTGATGGACGAAGTCGGGATCGCCGACAATCGTCGCGTCCAGGGTCTCGGCGCTCAACAGCGTGCATCCCTGCTCGACCAGCTTGGCTCATGAACCGTTGATCATCGTCGTCTCCGGACCCGGAGGCGTTGGCAAGGGCACGATCGTCGATGCCCTGGTGGAGCGCGATCCCAAGCTCTGGCTGAGCCGTTCGTGGACCACTCGCGAACGACGTTCGGGTGAGCCGGATGATGCCTACGTGTTTCGCACGTCTGACGAGTTCGAGGACCGGATCACCGCCGGTGGCTTCCTGGAGTGGACCGAGTTCCTCGGCAACTATTACGGAACCCCTCGCCCAGATGCGCTGGCCGATCCCGACGCCCCCGATGTCGACCCCCGAGACATCGTGCTCGAGATCGAACTCGACGGCGCACAGCAGGTCAAGCAGCAGTACCCGCAGGCAATCCTGATCTTCGTCCTGCCGCCCTCTCGCGAAGAGCAGGAGCGCCGCCTACGGGGACGAGGCGACCCCGGTGACAAGGTGCTGGCTCGTCTCCGAAAGGCCGAGATCGAGGAGCCGATCGGACGCGATCAGGCCGATTACGTCGTCGTCAACGACAACCTCGACCGCACGGTCGACGAAATACTGAAGATCATCGATCGCCAGCGATGCCGGTAAGCTGTACCGCTGCAATCTGCGCACTTCCCAAGGAGCTGGTCCATGGCCAAGAGCCACGACACGATGATGACGCCGACGATCGAGAGCCTGCTGGGCCGCGTCGATTCCAAGTTCAGCCTGGTCACGCTGGCCGCCCGTAGGGCGCGCAACATCAACTCGTACTTCAACCAACTCGGTGACGGCCTCGGGCACATGATCCCGCCACAGGTGTCGTCGACGGCGCGCAAGCCCCTCAGCATTGCCTTCGAGGAGATCTCGGTCAACAAGATCATCCAGACGCCGCTGCCCGTCGAGCCGGTCGCCGACCCCCTCGACCTGCCGCAGGGCGACGCTGACGCCTCAGAAGCCTGAGGGGTCAGGCGGTGCTCGCCGGCAAGCGCATCGTGCTCGGCGTGACCGGTGGAATCG
Source organism: Ilumatobacteraceae bacterium (assembly GCA_043773365.1). GTDB lineage: Bacteria > Actinomycetota > Acidimicrobiia > Acidimicrobiales > Ilumatobacteraceae > Ilumatobacter. The sequence continues at coordinate 2,422 of JAYVFI010000082.1, read as the reverse complement.
CTGCGTACAAAGCGGTCGAGATCAGTCGTCGCCTCGTCGACGCCGGGGCGTACGTGATCCCCGTGATGACGGAGGGAGCGGAGCACTTCCTCGGAGCCACCACGTTGTCGGCGCTGGCGAGCGAACCCGTCAGGACCCGCCTGTGGGACGACCCGGACACACCGATCCCCCACACCGAACTCGGTCAGAACGCGGACCTGATCCTTGTCGCGCCGGCCACGGCGCGAATCATTTCGGCGTTGGCGACCGGACTCTCGACCGATCTCCTGACGAACGTGTTGCTGGCGACGAGGGCGCCGGTGATGATCTGCCCGGCGATGCACACGGAGATGTGGGAGCACCCTGCCGTCGTCGACAACATCGCCACGTTGCGGTCGCGCCACGTGCACATCGTCGAACCCGAGTCGGGTCGCCTCGCCGGGGGTGACGTGGGGGCAGGCCGACTGGCGTCCCCGGAATCGATTGTCGCCGCGGTCGAGCGTGTGCTGTCCTCCGGCGATCTCGATGGCGTGAACGTGGTGATCAGCGCAGGCGGCACGCGTGAACCGATCGATTCGGTTCGAGTGATCGCCAACCGTAGTTCGGGCAAGCAAGGCTACGCACTCGCCGAAGAGGCCGTTGCACGGGGTGCCGCCGTCACGCTCGTCTCCACGGCCGATCGCCCAACCCCTCATGGCGTCGCAGTGGTTCGAGTTGAAACAGCGGCGCAGATGCAGGCCGTCATGAACGAGCTCGCTCCATCGGCCGACGTGGTCATCATGTCGGCCGCGGTCGCCGATTTTCGGCCCGTGTCGGTTGTCGACCACAAGCTCAAGAAGCGTGACGGGATCCCCCAAATCACGCTGGAACCGACGCCTGACATCCTGGCCGGACTTGGTGCGACCAAGCAGAGCGGTCAAGTGCTGGTCGGTTTCGCTGCCGAGACCGACGACCTGGCCGCCAACGCGCAACGCAAACTGACCGACAAGCACCTCGATCTCGTGGTCGCCAATGACGTCGGAGCGGCGCACACGGGTTTCCAGCACGACACGAACGCCGTAACGTTGTTCTCCGTCGGCGAACCCCCGCTGGCGGTTGGGCTCGCCGACAAACGTACGATCGCCGCCGCAGTCATCGATCGAATCGTCGAACTCCGACGTGCCCGTCACTGACTCGGGCACGATCGCATCACAAAATCATCACAACCCCTACATCGTGATCCATATCGCAAGGAGAAACCGTGGCTCGTTGGACGTTTAGTTCCGAGAGTGTGACCGAAGGTCACCCCGACAAGATGGCCGACCAGGTCAGCGACTCGGTGTTGGACGCAATTCTCGCCGAGGACCCGCACGGACGTGTGGCGTGCGAGACGCTGCTGACCACGGGTCTGTGCGTCGTTGCCGGTGAGATCACCACGAACGCATATGTCGATATCCCCAAGATCGCCCGAGAGACGATCAAGGAGATCGGCTACGACAACGCGCTGTTCGGATTCGACGGCAACACGTGCGGCGTGATCGTTTCGATCGACGAGCAGAGCTCCGACATCGCCCAGGGCGTCGATGCGTCGGAGGAGTTGCGCGGCGGCCAGGCCGGTGAAGACCGGATCAATGCCCAGGGTGCCGGCGACCAAGGCATGATGTTCGGCTACGCATGCAATGAGACCGCCGACTTGATGCCGCTCCCGATCTGGACTGCGCATCGTCTCGCCGAGCGCCTCACCGAGGTCCGCAAGTCGGGCCAGGTTCCGTACCTGCGCCCGGACGGCAAGACGCAGGTCACGTTCGAGTACGAGGACGGCAAGGCGGTCGCGCTCCGGAGCGTGCTGATCTCGACGCAGCATCAAGACGGGATCGATCGCGACAGCGTGATCCGCCCCGACCTCATCGAGCAGGTCATCCGACCCACGATCCCGGCCCAGTTCGCCGACGACGACTACGACATCTTCATCAACCCGACCGGCAACTTCGTGATCGGTGGCCCACACGGCGACACGGGCCTCACCGGCCGCAAGATCATCGTCGACACCTATGGCGGTGCCGCCCCCCATGGCGGCGGCGCTTTCTCGGGAAAGGACTCGACCAAGGTCGACCGCTCGGCGGCCTATGCGGCGCGCTACCTCGCCAAGAACGTGGTGGCGGCGGGCCTGGCCAAACGCTGCACCATCCAGCTCTCCTATGCCATCGGCGTGTCGCAGCCGCTCTCGGTCTATGTCAATACCCACGAGACCGGCAAGGTGAAGGAAGAGAAGCTGGAGAAGGCTCTGGCCAAGGTCATGGATCTGAGCCCCCGCGGCATCCGCGCCCATCTCAACCTCAACCGCCCGATCTATGCGCGAACCTCCGCCTACGGCCATTTCGGCCGCAGCCCCGACAAGGACGGCGGCTTCTCGTGGGAGAAAACCGATCTGGTCAAGGCGCTTAAAGCCGCGGTGAAGTGAGCG
>JAYVFI010000081.1:0-28641 GCA_043773365.1 Ilumatobacteraceae bacterium | reverse complement strand
CAATCACCTTTGGAACATCGATCATCGACCATCCGAACGAGCCCATCGAGATCGACCCGCTCGATCAACTCGTCGAGATCCCGATCGACCCCCCGATCGACCCCCCGATCACCGTTCACGCCGCACCCCCACGTCTGCTGGCGCGATCTGGTGGAGTGACGACATGATCGCGCCTCCAAAAACCGAGCCGCGGTTCTGCTGGCGCGATCTGGTGGGTTGGCGACATGATCGCGCCACCAAAACGCGCCGCAGCAAACGCTCGGGTTGCGGGAGTCGAGCAGTTGGTTGTTGTCTCGGTTCATGGATCGGTTCACACCAGCGGCCAGGGGTAGCGATGACCGGTGTGATCCGACGGGAACACTCGATCGGCGAGGAGCTTGGCGGCACGGTGTTGGATTGCGGCGATCTCGTCCTCGCCCAACAGGGCAGCGATGTCGATCGGGACTCGCTCGGCAAGTGGCGCCACCTTGGCGAGCAGGCTGTCGGCGATCGGCTCGTCGCCGAACTCCCAGATGACGGTTCGCAATTTGAACGGTGCGCTGAAGCAGAGTCCCTGGTCGATGGCCCACACTCGATCGTGGGCCAGCAGGCAGTGTCCCGACTTCCGGTCGGTGTTGTTCGCCAGCACATCGAGCACGGCGATCTCGCGGAGTTGATGGTGCAGGTGGGCGAACTTCTCGAAGATCGTGAAGTAGTGCTCGGAATGGTCGGCTTCGACGAACCACTGGAACGAACCCTCACCGTACGGGCCTTCGCGAATCACGGTCGGGGGAACGGCGCCGATGCCGAGGTGCTCGCTGAGCAAGTAGGCGGCTCGCTCGCGCCTGTGCAGCCCCGGCTCGAAATCCCAGAGTGGGCGTTCGCCCCGAACCGGTTTGTAGATCGCCTGGCGGACCACGTCGCCGCATCGCAGCGTCGCCAGGAACGTCGCATTCGAGCTCCACGGCATGCGCCCTTCGATCTCCGGATCGGCATTCATCAAGAACGCGACCGGATCGGGGACCTCCGCCGTGACTAGTTCATTCGTGGGCATGGATGGCCGTCGGGGTCTATCGGGAGGCCACACCACTGACAGTCGGGGCGACCCGAGGCGATGATCAGTTCCGAGTGTGCGCAGAACGCCGCCGCTTGGCCACGCGTGACGAAGAGTCGAACGTGGCCGTCGGAACCCTCGATGATCTCACCGTTCTCGTCGGCGCGAACGATCTCTTCGAGTTGGATGATCAATCGGTCCTTGCTCCGGTCGTATCCGAGGCCGATCGGACCGAGCACGAACACCGATTCGACCGGTTCGACCAGCTCGAGCGCGCCGTCGACAGGTTTGTCGTCCGGCGAAGGCAGATCGTTCAGTACCCGTCGGAGGTACTGCACGATTGCCCCGACCTGTTGCTTCTCGCACTTCACAGCAACCCGCTGGCGGCCCTGACGCGCCTGCAGATAGAAGACGCGCGCCCCTGGCCGGCCGACCGCGCCGGCGGTGAACGCATCGGTTTCCTCGAACTCGTAGAAGACACTCATTCAGAAACCTGCGATCCCGAAAAACATGTCGAAACCCGCACGCATGTTCACGACGGTGCCAACTCCGTCAACGAGCCGCCCGTCGAGTTGACCGTCAGCGCAATCGGACCGTCGGTGGTCCACGAAATGGCGCTGATCGAACACGTCGAGATCACGATCCGCTGGAACAGATCGAGGTGCGTGCCGAGGGCGTGGGCCATCGCCGCTTTGATCGGGTCGGCGTGGCTGACGCACACGATCGTGCCCCCCGCATGCATTCCGCGCAGACGGTCGAGCGTGTTGACGATCCGCAGTTGCATCTCGGTGAAGCTCTCACCGTTGGGGAACCGGAACGTTGACGGGGCTCGCTGAACCGTGCGCCATTCTGGAAGCTTCATCAGGTGTTTGAGCTCTGCGCCGGTCCAATCGCCGAAGTCGCATTCGAGCAGTCCCTTGTCGATCTTGACCTTGAGTCCGGTCGCTTTGCCGATCGGCGCGGCCGTTTCTCGAGCGCGTTCCAGTGGTGAACTGTAGATCGCATCGAGCCGCTTGAGCTCCGCGATCCGCTCGCCGGCCCGCACGGCCTGCTGGGCCCCAGCCTCGGCGAGGTGCAGCCCTGGAGCCCGTCCTGGCAGCAATTGACCCGTCGTCGGGGTGCGACCGTGGCGGACGAGCAGGACCGTCGTGGCCCGGGGTCGGGGAGTTGTCTTGCCGGTGGACTTCGATGCCATGGTGCAAACAACCTACTGTCGATCGGCGTGACCCGCAGATCTGACCTGATCGAACTTGGTCAGGAGATCGTTGGTTGCCGGGCTTGTCCGCGACTCGTGGCGTGGCGCGAGCAGGTCGCTGTCGACAAGCGCGCTTCCTACCGCGACGAGACCTACTGGGGTCGTCCGATTGTCGGGTTCGGCGACTCGAATGCGACGATCGTCGTTCTGGGTCTCGCCCCTGCTGCACACGGCGCCAACCGGACCGGTCGGGTGTTCACGGGTGATCGCAGCGGGGATTGGCTGTTCCGCGCACTCCATCGCGCTGGACTCGCCAACCAGCCATGCTCGGTGTCGGCCGATGACGGCCTCGAGCTTTCGGGTGTCTGGGTGACTGCCGCCGTCAAGTGCGCCCCACCGGGCAACCAGCCGCTGCCCTCCGAGCGCGACGCGTGTGCCGCGTTCTTGAAACGAGAGCTGGGGATCCTGTCGAAGACTCGGGTCGTCGTGTGCCTCGGCGGGTTTGGTTACGACGCGGCGTGCCGACACTTCGGCGTGAGACAACGCCCCAAGTTCGGCCATGGCGTCGAGTTTCATGATGTTGAGTACCCCGGCGTTGGGACCGGCGGCAACGGGCCGGTGTTGCTGTGCTCGTATCATCCCAGCCAACAGAACACCTTCACCGGGCGTCTGACGGAACCGATGCTCGACGCCGTGTTCGCGCGGGCGGTCGAGATCAGCCGCTGGGACGGTTGAGTCATTCCACTCCCGGAGACGTGCGACAGGCTGCGAACTTGGCGGGCGGGCTTCTCGATTCTGCCGTTAGCCTCGGATAGCTGTGAAGCCTGGTCGATCAACCCGTTCATTCATCCTCGCCGCGATCCTCGCCTCGGGTGTGTTGGCCGGATGCACTGCATCCCCGCCGCCTGCCAGGGAATTGGCGCTCGAAGTGGTCGAAACGGCGAAAGACAGCAACGGCAACGATCTCAGCGACTCGGTCAAGCAGTGCATGCGTGACGCAATCAACCAGTTTGCGCTGACCGACGAGCAAGCCAATGCCTTCAAGGACTTCGACGATGTGGTCGCCAAGGCAGCCGACGGGAACGAGGTCGCCAAGGGCGTGCTCGTCGAGTTCGAGGCTGCGCTCGCGTCCTGCAACTAGCACGCTGCAACGAGCACCTGCCTATGAGGGGGCAGGCGTCGGCTCGACGGCAACCTTCTTCTTCGGCGGGGGCACGCCGACAGCGGGGGCAGGGTCTGCCTCGGTGGGCCATCGGCGACGGCTGACGATCGAGAGCAGGCGGAGCAGCTTCATCGCCTTTTCGTCTTCCTGCGCCGGGCGGGCGATGATCGAGCCGTCGGCGATCATGCGATTGATGACCTCTTCGCCGAGTTCGGTGCGCACGACCGTCAAGGTCCAGTCGTTGTCCTCGCCGATTCCACCGGTCGACACGTCAGCGTGCTCGGCGGCGAAATCTGGACAGCTCTTGCAACCCTGACGGGTCCAGCCGTGGCACTCCTTGAGATCGATCTCGTGGTACGAGCCATCCTTCATCCAGATCTGGAACACGCCCTTGATGTTCATCTTCAGCATGTCTTGCTTCTTGAGCCCGTACTTGGCCTCGAACAACTCGGTGAAGATCGCGTCGTCGAATGTCTTGGAGCACAGCAGTCCGATGTTGAACAGGAACGGTCGCGAGACCTTGCCGGCCTTGCGGTCCCACATCACCGGTGGTGAAGACGTTTGGCAGCCCATCCCGACCAACGCCAGTCGCTCGTGCCCCGCCTCCTTGGCCTGCCGCAAGGCAAGTGGATTGGCGCAGTACGTGTAGCGCGATCCGGCCGTTGCGAGGATCTCTTCCCGAGTCGTCACGACCGCCGGTTTGGCCTTCCAGGCATCGTCGTCCTCGACCCCTGAAACGAGGGCGGCGTCGATGTAGTCGTGCTCGCGTAACCAGATCAACATCGCTGAAACGAGTCCGCCGTCCTGGCCCATCTTGTGGACCATCTCCTCGCTGGCGCGGGTCAGGTGGAGCGCTCTCCACACCCCGTACATCTCGTCGGGTTGGCGGACTCGACCGAACAGGTGCATGTCGGCTGACGGTTCCCACGCCCGGAATCGGGGGCACGCCCGCGTGCAGGTCGTACAACCCTTCTCGCCGTGGATGCAGTTGTCGAGGCCGAGTTCCTGCTCGAGATGGAACGGGATGTACTTCCCTTCTTCGTGCTCGTATCCGATCACGTCATGCGGGCACGTCACCACACACCCGGCACAACCGGTGCACAACCCCGTCGTGATCACCTCGCTGTACAGCTCTTTCCATTGAGCAGTCCAGCGTTCGGCTTTGGGGGGCGCCTGTCCCGCGACGTCGGTCTCGCTCATGGTTCGAACGGTACGCGACCGGCAGGCTCAGCGTTGCACTCGGTCGTGGTCACACGCTGTGGAGCGAGCCGCGAAGGATCGAATGACCGGAGTGCGTCGCGTCGCCATCGCGGGGTTCGATGCTGATATCGACCACCGAGTACTGCGACGTATCGATCTCGGCGGGGACCTCGAAGGAGCCCGGGTCGTTCGGGTTGACGAATCCGAGCGACACGATTGCGGCCACGTTTCCCGACGGATCGGGCTCGATCAGCCAGATCTCCAAGTCGTCCTGCTCCGACAACTGCTTCGGTAGTGCCGCGTCGTCGATCCGGATCGTCTGTTTCCCGTTGTGGTCGACCAGGGCGACGTTCGCGGCGGATGCCGCACCGCGTGGGTCGAACTGCTCGGCGTCGTAGGTGAGCGCGGCGGTGGCCAAGATGCGATCGTCCTGGTTGTCACGAACCGACATCACCAGCGCCGCGCCGGCGACGACGACCACGAGCGCAGCTGCGGCGGCAAGATACTGCCAGCTGTGGATCGGCCGTCGCATTGCTGGAGATGACGATGCCGAGCGTGCTGATGCTCCTGGTGCTGTCGGTGCCAGACGAAGTGGCCGTGACTGGAGTGCATCGGTGCTGACCGTGTGCTCGATCGCGTCCCACACCGCCGGTGGCGGGGCGTGCGGTTCGAGGTCGTCGGCGGTCAACGATCGCAGCATCGCTTCGATGTGTTCGAGACCGTCGGTGTCGTCAATCTCGTCAATGTCGTCAATGTCGTCGGTGTTGTCGCGGTCAGCCATGGCTGGACTCCAGGAGTTCACGAATTCGGATCAGTCCTCGTCGAATGTCGCTCTTGATCGTGCCGAGCGGCAATCCTGTTCGTTCGACGATTTCTTGGTGGGTGAGATCCTGCAGATATGCCAACTGGATCACTTGGCGGGGGCGGTCCGGCAGGCTGAGCAGGGCGCTGGCGACCAGCATCCGATCGGCCACCTGTTCGACGTCGGATTCGACGGGGAGTTCATCGAGTTCGGGCTCTCTGCGGTCAGCGTGCCGACGCTCCGCACGAAGATGGTCGATGATCTTGTTTTTCGTGATCCCGATCAGCCACGCCGCCAGGGATCCACGTTGCGGATCGAATTGATCACGCTTGCGCCATGCGGTGACGAACACGTCCTGGGTCACCTCATCGGCCTGGTCGGACGTGAGTGCCTTGCGGCACACTGCGTGCACGATCGAACCGTGGGCGTCGTAGGCGGCTTTCAACGACGAGTCGAGCCCGGCGATGAACGCCTGATCGAGGGAATCGGCGCTCGACGTCTGTTCCACCGACACGCTGCGATCGTATCGCCGTGCAGGCCATCGTGCAGCCGAAGACCGCGATGCCGGCGACCACGATGCCGGCGACCACGATGCCGAAGACCACGATGCCGATGACCACGACGCCGAAGACCGCGATGTCGGCGACCACAACGCCGATGACCACGACGACGATGACCACGACGACGGTGACCACGACGACGGCCCCGGTGAGTTCGGCGAGATCTCGGTCCTTCGCGGTGTCCGAGGCGAGGTCGTCCGAATCTCGGTGCCGGTGATCCCGGTAGTGGTCATCATGCTCGTGGTCATCATGGTCGTGATCATCATCATCGTTCGGTCCTGGCTGCGTCGGGTGGGGGAGCAGGGGGATCCTCCCCCACCCGACACAGGATCAGGATGGGGGTAGGAGCACTTTGTCGATCACGTGGATGACACCGTTGCTGGCATCGACATCGACTGCAGTGACGGTGGCGTCGTTGACCATCACCGTGTCACCATCGACCGTGATCTTCACCTCGGCGCCGTTGACGGTGGCGACCGACTGCCCGTCCATGGTGACGACCTGAGACGCCGGAACTTCTCCTGCGATCACGTGGTACGTGAGGATCGACGTCAACATCTCGGTATCGGCGAGCAGCTCGTCAGCGGTGAGGCCGAGCGACTCGAGCGCCGCAGCAAACGCTTCGTCGGTCGGAGCGAAGACCGTGAAAGGTCCCGGTCCCGACAGCGTCTCGACGAGACCTGCTGCCTGCACTGCGGCGACCAGCGTCGTGAACGAGCCGGCGGCAACTGCGACGTCGACGATCGTGCCCGGCTCGGTGACTGGGTCGGTCGTGACTGGGTCGGTCGTGACCGGGTCGGTCGTGACCGGTTCCGTCGTGACCGGGTCGGCCTCGGCCTGGGTCGCAGATGACGCGACTGCGGTGGCGCTGGCGTCGTCGTTGGCGTCGTCGCCGCATGCCGACAAGGCCAACGCGGCCACTGCCGCCGCAGCAATCAAACGATTTCGTGTGTACATGAATGTTCCTCCGTGGGGGTGGGTCGTCGACGTGACGTCGTCGATACCTGTACTACGGAGCGAGAGCCGGAATCGGATGCAGCCCGTTCGAGACTGCGTCGCCGCCGAGCCCGCCGCGCCATGCCGCTCCCGCCAGGACGATCTGGACGGCGGTGCAGTGCCGCTCTCGAAAGCCTGCCTCGCAATACGCCAGGTAGAAGCGCCAGAGCCGGCAGAACCGGTCGTCGAGGCCGAGCAGCCTGACCTCGTCCAGCCGATCGTCGAACTGGTTCCGCCACCGCCGGAGGGTTTCGGCGTAGTGCGCCGAGATGTCCTCGACATCGGCGATCTGCATCTGTGTCGACCTGGTCACCGACTTCGTGATCGCGCCGACGGAGGGGAGGAAGCCATTGGGAAACACGAAGCGCCGGATGAAGTCCTCGGTGTTCTTGGCCCGCTCGTACCGTTGGTCCGGTAGGCAGATCGCCTGCAGCCCGGCGAGACCTGTCGGTTCGAGGCGAGCTTCGATGGTCGAGAAGAAGGCGTCGTAGTCGCGCCAGTCGACGGCTTCGATCATCTCGATCGAGATCAGTCGGTCGTACTCGCCGGTCAGGTCGCGCCAGTCGGTTTCGAGCAGTGTGATGCGATCGCGCTGACCAGCCGCATCGACTCGCAGGCGTGCTTCTCGGAGCTGCTCGGACGAGATCGTCGTGGTCGTCACGTTGCACCCGATCGTTTCGACTGCTCGAAGTGCGAGACCGCCCCACCCGCTCCCGATCTCGAGCAGCCGATGCGAGCTGTCGACACCGAGCTTGGCGAGCAACACGTCGTACTTGTGCAGGCTCGCCTCGCGAAGTGAAGCGCCGGGGTGCGGAAACACTCCGGATGAGTACGTCATCGTGTCGTCGAGGAACAGGGCGAAGAACTCGTTGCCGATGTCGTAGTGGGCAGAGATGTCCTCCCGGTTCCGATCTCGGGTATGGCGTGGGAGCCAGGAACGAATGCGGTCGGTCGCCCAACCTGTCAGCGCGTGCATCCGATTACGGGCGTTGTCGATCGGTGCCATGTTGCGAACGATCACCTGTACGACGGCGACCGGGTCGTCGCTCGTCCACCACCCCTCGATGTACCCGCGACCGAATCCGATCGCCCCCTCGCGAACGACGGCGGTGTAGGCGCGATGATCGTGGACCGTCAACCGAGCGGTCATGGCAGGCGCCCGCACCCCCTCGACCCCTGGTCCGAACGAGCTCGTCCGATCGGCGCGATCCACGATCCGTTCGTCGATCGTCAGCTGGTCGGACTCCATTCGTTCCAGCAATGCTCGGACGATATGACGAGCGGCGGATGCGATCAGCGGCCGCCTCGACTCGGTGGTCGAGATTCGGGAGCGGGCGGCGCGATCGAGCAGTCGTTCGGGCCGGATGGACGTGGGATCGGTGATCACGAGGCTGGTCTCCGCTTGGATGGGTGGGGAACGAATGGAACACGCTTGAGCAGCAAGCGAAGGGCGTTGCCGTGGATCCCCGCCGACACTCGATGGGTCGGAAGGAATTCACTCCGCACGGCGCGACCGAGCGAAGCGCGGGTAGCCGGCCTGCGGGTCAGGGCGAGCGTCGTGGAGAGTGTCGGCGTGTTGTCGAGGCGGCTGATCACGTCGATCGCGAAGTGGATCGTCGGATCGTCGGAGCCGGAGTTCCTGAGCGTGATCTCGTAGTCGAATTGCTCGTCGAGGAACGGAGAGACATGGAGCACCTTGGGAACCCTTGACAGCAACACGGGAACGCCGTCACGTTGCGCGGCCATCAACGCAACCGGGTAGCGGTGACGCTGCTTCCACGGCGTGTTGGTGACTTCCAAGACCGCTCCGACGGGTGGCTGGCGGTCGTCGTCCCAGGCCAGGAACAGGGTGATCGGGTTGAACAACCATCCCCAGCGGCGAACTTGCGTGAGCATTCGGATCGCTCCGGATGGTTGGTGACCGATCACTGATATCAGGTCGTGGCGGACCTGCGCCGACAGCGAACGGTCGCTCCCGTCCCCGTAGTCGGATCGCCGGAATCGTGCTGGAGCGGGGCGCTCCGCCGACCACCATCGATGCAGGTCGACGAGCTGGTCCGGGCGGTCCGGGTCGAGCCACACGAAGCTCACCGACTGACGAAACTGGTGCGTTGTCGGTGTCGATCGCCGGTGGAACACCTCGCCGGCACAGATCGCGGGGCCGCCCGGGATCACGCTCCCGCTCCGTTCCAGTCGACCCCGATGCGTTCACAGACCCGAATCCCCGACGAGATCCCGTCCTCGTGGAAGCCATGACCCCACCAGGCACCACAGAAATGAATCCCCTCGCCGTCGATCTCCTCGAATCGGGCCTGGGCGGCGATCGCGGCCTGGTCGAAGACAGGGTGGGCGTAGTCGAACGATTCGATGACGGTGTCGGGATCGATGGAATCGTCGCTGTTGAGGCTCACGAGGTATCGGTGGCGCCCGCTCAGATGTTGGAGTGCCGTCATGTCGTAGGTGACGTTGGCGACGCGCTGATCGCCACCGCGGCGGTCGTAGTTCCATGCCGCCCACGCCTTGCGTCGTGGCGAAAGCAGTGAGGTGTCGGTGTGGAGGGTCGCTCGATTCCGTTGGTATCGGACAGCACTCAACAACTCGGTCTCGATCGTTCGTGGGTTGACCAACATCCGTAGCGCCTGGTCGCTGTGCACGGCGAGGATCACCCGGTCGAACGTCTCCCGCGTCTGATCGGTGACCAGTTCGACACCGTCGCCCTGGCGGGAAACGGCGATCACCGGTGTATCGAGGTGAATCACTCCATCGAAACGCCTGGCGATAGCGTCGACATAGGTCCGACTGCCGCCCGGAATCGTTCGCCACTGCGGTCTGTTTCGGATCCCGAGCAACCCGTGGTTGTCGAGGAAGGTCAACAGGCTGGCCGCCGGGAACTCGCCGAATGCGGTTGGATCCGCCGACCAGACCGCGGCACCCATCGGCACGAGGTGCAGCTCGACGAAGTCGCGCGAGTACGAGCCGGCAGCCAGGAATTGATCGAGCGAGACGTTGCTGTCAGGGGCTTCCAGGAAACGATGGGCGTCGCGGTAGAACCGCCGCACGTCGCGCAGCATCCGCCACATCGCCGGACGAGCGATGTTGCCCCGATCGGCGAACAACGTGTTCACGTTCGTCGCTCGGTAGGTGAAGCCCGATGTCGGCGACCCGGGGTCTCGGTCGGTGACACCGAAACTCATCTCGGTGTCACGCGTGGGGACCTCGAGATCGTGCAACAGACGGACGAAGTTCGGGTAGTTCCGGTCGTTGTGGACGATGAATCCGGTGTCGACGTGGAGCGCTCCCGTCGGGTCATCGACCTCGACCGTGTTGGCGTGACCACCGAGGCGACGATCGGCTTCGTAGAGCACGACGTCGTGGAATGGTCCGAGCAAATGGGCGCAGATCAGTCCGGAGATGCCGGAGCCGACGACGGCAATTCGCTCACGCTGGATCGCAACCATCGCTCAGTCGATTCGAGAACCGGTCCGTTCGACGCACCAGTTCCACAATTCGGCGCGTCGACGGGCAGTGTCGGAACGACGTGTGGCAGGGAGCTTGTGAATTGGTCGGCGACGCCGATCGAGCCAGAATCCGCCCGTCGTTGTCAGCGGTTCTCCATCGTCGGCGGCCAACCAGACGAGCGTGTCGGAGCCTTCGGCAGCGGTGCGCAACAGCGGACGCATGATCTTGCGGAACGTGGGGAGCGCGGCTTCCACTCCTGGCGTGTCGGCCCATCCCGGATGGAGCGCCTGGAACACGACCTCCGATGCTGCGATCCTTGCGGCCCACATCTCGTTGAGCGTCACCTGGGCGCGTTTGGCGCGGGCGTACTGCTCGCTGCCTCGATAGCTCGATTCGTTCATCTGGAGTTCGCCAACCGTCAGGCCGGCGGTGTACATCCCTCCTGACGACATCGTGAGGACCCGCCCGACGGGCGTCGAGCGCAAGGACGGCAGCAGCAGGCTCGTTAGCAGGAACGGTCCGAGGACCTGGCTGGCGACGGTCGATTCGAAGCCGGCCTCGGTCACGGTTCGCTCGGCACTGAGCGCCCCGGCGTTGTGGATCAACACGTCGACCGGAGCTCCATCGAGCAGCGTGCCGGCGAGCGCCCTGACGTCGTTCAAGTTCCCGAGGTCGGCGCACGCCGCGCTGACGAATTGCGATCCGGTGGCGGTCACGATCTCGCCGGCGACGAGCGCCGTCTTGCGACGATCGCGCCCGACGACCACGACGTGTGCCCCGAGCCGCGCCAAGGTTTCGGCTGCGTTGCGACCCAATCCCGATGTCGCCCCGGTGATGACGATGTTGCGGCCGGTCAGGTCGTACTGCTCGACGGGTGTCCAGTGATCGAGCCGTGAACGGACCGCGTATCCGATCTTCGTGAAACTCGTGAGAACCGGGGCTTCGATCACCGAGTCGACGATGTCGGCGGCGTTCACAGGTCGCGCCCGCCGGCACCGATGGCCACCTTCAGGCCGGCCGCGGCACGGTCGCCGATTCGTTTGAAGACCAGCCGCAGAAACGGATCGAACAGCGAGAACGGTCCGTTCAGCCGCAGTTCGGCCTCGTACGTGACGACACTCCCTGACGCCTCGGATCGGATCCTGATCTGATCGGTCGACGTGAACATCCGGCTCCTCGCCTCGACAACGACGAAATGATCAGGCTCGTAACGAATCGTCTCGTATCGAAGTGTCAGGTCCGGACCGACGGAGGCGACGCTGACGTCGAACGACGACTCGGGCCCGCCGCCGACACCCACCACCTGGGTGGCGGACCGCACGCCCGGATCCCATCGTTCGAAATTGCGGAGGTCCGACATGTACTCGAACGCGGCTTTTGGGCTGAGTGGTGACTCGACGGTGGTGACGTAGTTCGCCATGGTGTCTCTCGATCGACGCGTTGAAGTGACGGTCCGGAAGTGATGGGTCCCGGTAGTGATGGGCCGGTAGTGATGGGCCGGAAGTGATCTGAGGTGATTACGAGACGAGTCGGCGTTTCGGATGCAAGTTCTCCAAAACGCTCCGACATGTCTGGCAGCGCGGTATCGGGCGTCGTGGCGAGCACGTTCGGCTGCAGTCCCGCATGCGAGAGATCCCCCCGTTCGAGGTGGCGACCGGCCGCCGATCAGCGCGAGCGGTCGTGCGTCGCTACAGCGGCATCCGATCGAGGTGGTCGGTTGCTCCCAGTATGAACAGCGTGAGGCCCGCCACAACGGACATGGCGTGAGGAAGAGCGACATGTGGGTACCGGACGGTGCGAGTGAGTTGCCACACTCGACCGAGCCTCGTTGGGGGAGATGTGGAAACGTACCGTTGTGGCTTGTTCGGATCGACACCTTGCGATCGTCGAGAACGACACTCTTGTGACCCCAACTGCCAGCTCCAGTCGATGAGGGGTGATGACAGTTTCTCCGACTCCGACGAGACGCCGAATTGGTCGTAGCAGATCACTTCGATCGCTCGCATGCGCGGATAGAAACGCATCTGATGCACCTTGGTGATCGCTTCGACAATCCAGAACGCGATGCCGCTGATCGCGACGACGAAGAACAGACCGTAGTGGCGCTGCTGGAACGCCACCCCGAGCATGGCCAGACTCACGGTCACTCCCCATCCCTTGATGGTCAGGAGCTGCTGATCAAAAGCGCCGACGAGATCCGACAGCTTGTAGTACTCGACCTGCAGGTCGTCGTGAAGACGTGCGAGTTCGACCTCTGAAACATCTCTGGCGAGATGATCGTCTGCGTCCTCTTGTGAGTCGCTCACTCGGGAAGGCTCCAGCAGGTCGGTGATGTAGCGCGAATGCTTCGTCAGTCGTCGTGCTCGTCGCCGTCGTGATGACTGCAATGCGATCGAGGGGCGTTGGCGTTGGCCACCAGGCGGGCCAACACGCCGGGGTCGGCCGGAAGCTCGAAGTGATTCACACCCGGGTTGTCGGTGAGGCTGAATTGATGGCAGTGCATGCCGGCCCAGACGGCCACTGCGTCGTTGGTGATGTCCTCCTGATTGATGTCACCGTCGCGCGTGAAGAACTCGGTCGTCCCCGCCACCAGTTGTCCGACCGTCAGATCGGAGAGCCCGAGACCGACGAGCGTGTCGAGTCCAGACCCCTTCTCGGCGTACACGTCGACGTTCGGGAAATGAGCAGGGTCGCTGAACGGCACGCCGCCGATGTAGTAGTCGGCGATCGGCTCGACCCATGACAGACCGGCGTCATCGAACAACGCCGGGTAGTCCTGCGGGGTGTAGTCCGTGCCAGTCGACTGGTCACGGATCACGATCTCGTCGTTGCCGAAGATCTTCGGGTCCGATGCGGTGACGAATGTCGAGGGGTGCGACAAGAACATCCGCGCACTGCTGACACCGTTCTCCGGGGTGGCAGGAAACAGAAGGTCCGGGATGTTCACGCCGACGAACATCAGCGCGTAGCCGAGCCCTTGCCCCGGGAAGTTGCCGGCCAACGGCGTGAAGCCGTGGATGTACTTGTCCTTCCACTCCTGGCTCGTATGCGTCAGGAGGTACTGCACGTAGATGGGACCGTTGGAATGCCCGACGAGATGCACGGGACGTCGCCCGTTCTGGCGATATGTCTCCTCGATCAGACGTTTGGAGCGCTGCAGGAAACCGGCCATGTCGGGCGTGAGTCGGGCGTCATAGCCGGCGACGCGGATGTCTCGGTCACGTGTGTAGCCGGCTGCTTCGAGCGCCTGGTACATCGGCTCGTACGCGGGGGCACTCGACGTCAGGCCATAGTCGGCGATCCTCACCTTCACGCCGCGCTGCTCGGAGAACCGTCGCGGCATCGGTTTGCGAGAATGCGCGTCGTAACGCAACGTGAGCAGTTCGTCCCGGCACACCTGCGAGAACGCCGGCCCGGGATCGACGAAGACGAGGTCTTCGAAGGTCCCGGTGCTGGGGCAGTTGGGATCAACGTGCTGGTTGTGCACCGTCACCTCGAGCCGGGTGAAATGCCACGCCGGAAACAGGACGATGGGCGTGCGCTGATCGGGCGCATCGTCGTGAGCCGATGCCGCATGCGGCGCCGGTGCGATGATCGTCACTGCCGCCAACGTGGCAGCCAGGATCGTGCCCCTCAATCGTGTCGAGCAGGTGAACCGTTTCATCACTGGCCTCCTTCGCCCCGGCCGCGACGCTACGCCCGCCCGCCCCATGGTGCAAGGCCATCGTCCGTGAGAGAGACGGCGCCGGCCGGGCGCCCCTATAGTCGCGTCTCGTGGCGACCCCCTTCGTCCCTGGCGACTTCGAGGTGCCGCTCGAACTGGCGACCGATCGGTTCCGGCTGGAGCCCCTCGGACCCGAGCACAACGACCGCGACCACGAGGCGTGGATGTCGAGCATCGCCCACATCCGAGCCACGCCTGGTTTCCCCGACGGGAAGTGGCCGACCGAGATGTCGGCTGAGCAGAACCTGGCCGACCTCGTGCGGCACGCCGGGGACTTCGCGGCCCGAACCGGGTTCACCTATTCGGTCCTCGACGGCGACGAGGTGATCGGGTGCGTCTATCTGTACCCAGCCAACGACGGCGAGCACGACGTCGCCGCCCAGTCCTGGGTCCGGGCGAGCCGCGCTGAGCTCGACGTCGTGCTGTGGGAGACGGTGTCGTCGTGGTTGGCCGAGGCATGGCCGTTCCAGCGCCCGTTGTACGAGCCACGCCGCTGAGCGCCTCCTCAGCCGAGCGGCCGCCGGCGGCCTCGCACGACGACCGCCTCGCACGACGACGGCCAAGGCACGATCGAGGCGGCGTAGGGTGCGCTCATGAGCGGGCTGGGAGCCACGTCGGCAGCTGTGCCGCCCGTCATCTTGCGCGGTGTGTCGGTGACACGCGGTCGGCGAGATGCCGTGTGTGGCCTCGACGCCGAGATCCCGAGCGGCTCGATCGTCGGCCACCTGGGTCCGAGCGGATGCGGCAAGTCGACACTTCGGCGCCGCACTCCCTGATCGCGATGACGGCAACCCCTGGGCACTGCTACGTCAACCGTTCGCTGCGGTCATCGGATGCGCGATACGGGCATCATGCGGCGCTCGGTCTTGGCGTCCCGCCCGGTTACGGCGCTGACGTTATGGTGACGTCGTGCGGTTCGTCGACGGTCTCGTTCACCCGGGACCCCCGACGATCACGATGACATTGTGGCGTAAGCGGTCGTGGTGACGGCGCGGGCGGCACGCGGCGGGGCGGGGAGGCTGGCGCTGTTGCCGGTCGGGCTGGCCGCGATGCTGCTGGCCTTCTGCGTGGCGGGCGCCCCGTTGTTCGCGTCGTCGGCTGGGTCGGGCGCGATACGCCAGCAGCTCGATGATCTGTGCCCGTCGGACACGGCTCTTTCGTTTTCGTTCACGAGCGGGTCGGTGGAGCAGCGGCGGTTCGTGGAGGACCTGGGTCGCTCGTTGGTGACGGTCGACCCGGCCAGACGCCAGCTGTATGCCTCGGTCCAGATCGCCGGGGATGACGGGTTGGTCACGAGAGGGACGCTGTTCTCGTTGCCTGGGCAAGGTGAGCAGGTCTCGCCACCGTTCGCCCCTCTGGGGCTGGGCGAGGTGGCGCTCTCAGCCACGAATGCCAAGTTGTTGGGGGTCGGGGCTGGCGACGTGCTTGCGACTGCGGACGGTGTGGCGTTGCGGGTGGCGGCGGTGTTCGACGATCTGCCCGTTCAGCCGGTTCCCGATTTCTGGTGTGGCTGGAGCTTCCAGTTCGTGCCGAACGGGCACGGGGATCCGCCGTCGCCGTCGGCGCTGGCGTCGCCCGAGACCGTCGCCAGCTTCGAAGGAGCGCTCGTTTTCGATGAGTACCGGATCGTCTCGGGGCCGCTGACACTGTCGGAGGCTCGCGCCGCGAGCGCCGCTTTCGATGAGGCGAGTGTCAGATGGAGACAGCGGCCTGGGCCGGAGCTGTTTCCCCGACTTCCCCCACCCGCGTCAGGGCTCGGTGGGGTGGTTGGTCGGGCATCGGCTGTGAGCGCGACGGTGGAGCGGACCATCGACCCGGTCGAACTGACCGCAGTGTCGTCGTTGACCGGGGTGTTGGTCGCGGTCTCGGTGCTTCTGGCCAGGGCCAGGCGGAGGGAGCTGCGGTTGTTGGTGGTGCGTGGTGTGCCGCTTGGTCGCGTGGCGGCCCGGGCGGCGGTTGGGGTGGCGCCGGCGATGGTTGCGGGGGCGGTGGTCGGCGCTGTCGTCGCTTACGGAGCGGTCCGGTTGCTGGGCCCTTCGACCATCATCGAATCCCACGCCGTGGTTGTCTCGGGTGTGGTGGTGGTGGCGGCGACGCTGGTGGCGACGGTGGTGGTGTCGATGACGGTGGCGTTGGCGGCCGACCACAGCGTCGACGGAATCCGGCGGGCGAGCCGTTGGGCCTTCCTGCTCGCTGGTGCTGTTGGCCTCGTGGGGCTGGCCGTTGTGTCGCTGTGGAGGCTCGATCGTGTCGGCGGCATCAGGACCTTCGGGGTGGAGTCGCGAGGCGGTGGGCTGCTGCCGATGGGTTTCCCGTTGTTCGCGCTGCTCGCGATCTCCGTCGTGGCGGCGGTGGTGTTGGTGTGGTTGGCGCCGAGGCTGCGCTTGACCGGCGCTGGTCGCGGCCGAGCGGTCCGTTTGGGGTGGCGGCGAGTGGTTCTGGAGGGTGGGCCGCTGGCGGCGATCGTCGCCGCCGTGGCGCTGGCCGCCGGCAGTTTTGTCGGCTCGTGGGAGTTGGCCAACGCGTCTCAGGTCGAGCTGCGCGACAAAGCCCAGGTCTACGCCGGCGCCGATCTGGCGGCCGTGGTCTACGACGACCCGGTCGTGGCGTCGGGCTGGGTCGGATCGCCCAGCAGCATCGAGCTCACCGGCACGGCGAAGCTCGACGGCACCTCCGTCGACCTGGTGGGGATCGACCGCACCACGTTTGCCTCGGTTGCTCGGCTGCGGGACGACGCCTCGTCGATGTCGCTGCCCGAGCTGGTCAGCCTGCTGACTCCAGCGGCGGATGGCCCGGCGGCGGCGATCGCCGTCGGGACCGATCTCGAGGTCGGTGACGTAACGACGCTCGATGCGCGCGGTGCCACCGACCCGCTGTGGGTCGAGGTGGTGGCGACACCGACGTTCTTCCCCGGCAAGACCTCGGGCGCTGCGCTGATAGTGGTGGACGACTCGGTGACGCGGGACCTGCTCCAGTTCCCGACGCGTGTGCTGCTCGTGAGGAACCCCCCGGCGGGAGCGGTGGAGGCCCTCCATCAGGCCGGGGTGCGCACTGGTGTCGTGCGCTCGGTTGACTCCGCTTTCGATGGGTCGGCCTACAGCGCCCTGCGGTGGGCTTACGCGCCGATGGCGGTGCTGGGTGCCTTGTTCACCCTCATCGCCGTCGCCCTCCAGCTACTGGTGGTGGCGGCCCGCGCCGCTGATCGGAAGGCCAGCCACGCCCTGCTGCGACGCACCGGCTTCTCGACGAGACAGGTGTGGGTGGCCTCGCTGGTGGAGACCTCGGTGCCGCTTGCTCTCGGCGCCGTGATCGGGGTTGCGGCGGCGGTCGTGGCGACGACCGTGGCCGTGCCCCACCTCGATCCGATGCCGACGCTGCAGCCGGTTGCCCGCGTGGTGACGCCGTGGTGGGTGCTCGCCGCGATCGCGCTGGCGGTGCTGCTGTGGGCGACGGTTGTGGCAGCCGTCATCACTCGTCTCACCGTCCGATCCGACCCGATGGAGGTGATGCATGGCACCCTGTGACGCGGTGGTCGCCTCCTGTGAGGCGGTCAGCCGGCGGTTCACGGTGCGTGGCGACGACGTGCTCGCCCTTGCCGATCTGGACCTCACGGTGGGGGCGGGGACATTGACGGTGATCGCCGGACCAAGCGGATCAGGCAAGTCGACCCTGCTGTCGATCCTCGGTTGCCTTGACCGACCCACGACCGGCAGTGTCCGGCTGCTCGGTGAAGAAGTGCATGAGCTTGGTCGGCGGCAGCGGCGCGTCCTGCGACGAACGACAGTGGCCAGCCTGCTGCCCCAGCCCGCCGACAACCTCCTGTTCGGCCTGTCAGGGCGAGCCAACATCAGGCTCGCTGCGCGGCATCGGGGCGCCTCTTCCGATCGGGTTGACCAGGTGATCGACAGCCTCGCGATCGGCGATTTCATCGACCGTTTGGCCGACACAATGAGCGGGGGCGAACAGCAGCGCGTGGCCCTGGCGTGTGTGCTGGCCGGCGGTTGTCCGATCGTGTTGGCCGACGAGCCGACCGGCGCTCTCGACCGCATCAGCGCTGACGACGTGGTGGGCGCGCTTCGCGCCGCCGCCGACGCGGGGGCAACGGTGGTGGCTGCCGCTCACGACCCGGCGGTGATCGAGGCAGCGACGACCGTCGTGTGGCTCGACCATGGGCGGAGGGCATCGTGACGGTGTTGCGGGCACAGGGCGTGACCAAGCGTTGGACACCAACCGCCGGCTTGGCCCCGGTCGATGTCGAGGTGGATGCCGGCCAGTTCGTGGCGGTTCGGGGCCGCTCCGGCAGCGGCAAGTCGACCCTGTTGGCTCTGTTCGCCGGCTGGACCAGCGCCGATGCGGGCGTGGTCGAGGTCGACGGCCGTCGACCCTCACCCGACGAACCCTGGACCACGGTAGCGATCGTGCCCCAGGTGCTCGCCTTGGCAGTCGAACTCTCGGTCGCCGAGAACATCACCGACGCCGCTCCCGGCCTCACCCGGTCAGCGCTGTCAGCGTTGCTCCACGACCTCGGGCTCGAGTCGCTCGAAGACCGGACGATCGACGAGATATCAATGGGCCAGCAACAGCGCGTCGCCCTCGCTCGAGCGCTCGCCGCTAGCCCACGAGCGATGCTCGTGGACGAACCCACCAGCTTCCAGGACGCCGCCCACGCCGGCGCCGTCGTGTCCTTGCTCGTGGCCGCGGCCCGAGCCGGGACCGCACTACTCGTCGTCACCCACGATCAACAAGTGATCGCCGCCGCCGACCGGGTCATCGACCTCATCGCCACCTCACGCTGAACCACCAGGCCCGGGCGACATGGCCAGCCCACGAGACCCGGACAGCGGCAGTGGCGGCGTCGTTTCACCAGCTCGGTCAGACGGTGACGCGGTAGCGGAGGTGGACGACCCCGTTTCGGAACCGGCGCTCATCGAGAAGTTCGAGTTGCAGGCGGACGTTGTCGGGCAGGGCGCGCTTGCCGCCTCCGACCACGATCGGGCACAGGAACAGATGGCACTCGTCGACCAGCCCTGCGCCAATTGCATGGCCAGCGAGCTCGGCACCCCCGATCGAGATGTCGGCCCCCGAGGAATCCTTGAGCCGCTGGACGGCGTCTCGATCGAACTCGCGCTCGATCCGGGTCCTCGCGCTGGATACCGTCGTGACCGTCCTCGAGTACACGATCTTCTCGGCTGCCCGCCAGATCTCTGCATAGTCCCAGAACACGGCCGGCTCATCGGCCTCGATGCTCACTGTCTCCCAGAACACCATCGTCTCGTACATCCGACGCCCGTAGAGGTAGGTGCCGATCGGCCGTTCGAGATCGTTGACGAAGGCATGCACCTCGTCATCGGGCGCCGACCAGTCGAACTTGCCTTGCTCGTCCTCGACGTATCCGTCGAGCGAGGCGATCGCCGCATAGATCAGCTTGGCCATCTCCACTCCAATCGGTCGTGCTGCACCAGCGGCCGCGCATACTCAGCCGACCGGCAGCCTAAATCGTCGATCACGGCACCGCACGAGCACGAGTACACATGCCGCCTCGCTCATCCCGAGCGACCGCGTCCTCGTCCGGTGTGTCGGTCGGTCGTGAGGACCTCGGCCCCGGCCTGTGGTTACACATGGTTCTGGTCGCGCTGAGCGGGCTACCGAACATGGCGTCGCAGGTCCGGGCGACCAGCAAGGCCCAACAGCTCTGCCCGCCCGCCGTCCTCGAACCCTTGCTCGGTCTCGTGTCGGCCCCCCACGGACGGCGCGTGCGCTCGTCGGCTCGTTCGGCGTCGGTCTCCTCATCGACGACGTCGACGTCAAGCTGATGCTCCACGTCCAAGCCGTCCTCCACGAAAGGGGGACTGCGTTCACGCACTGCTCACGAACGATCGGAGGACATCCACTTCGATCGCGGGCGTCGGCGGGAGGCCGTCATGGAGGCCGCACCGAGAGCGAGAAACGTAGTGCCGAGCCCGGCCGGCCAGAGTGAGGTGGACCCGGTGGGCGGGAGTTGTCCACGGGGATCGGGCGACGTGGGAATCGCGAGCGTAGTCGTGGTGGTTGACACCGGTGTCGGGTCCGCCACGCCTGTGTCGGAGTTGTTGGTTCGGTCCGTGTCCCAAGCGTTGCTGGCTGTCGCGCGGAACGGACCCGTTGCCACCCCGGCATCAGGAGCGCCGAACGGCACCGTGATCGTCCGGTAGGCCGCCCCAGGCGCGACCACTGCAGTGGTCGTGCACAAGAAGCCGGTGACCGGACTTGCACCGCACGTCCATCCGTCGCCTGATGCGGGGGAGGTGAACGTCGTCGCCTTCGGGAGCGTGAAGTGCACACACGTGGTTCCGGCGGTTGGCAGCGGGCCAAGATTCGCGATGTCGACGGTGAACGAACCCGCCCCGTTCGCGACGTCGAGCGCGAGGTCCGACCTGGCGCTCGCAGGATCCTGCTCCGGTGCTACGGCGGCGCACGTCATCACCCCGTTGTCGGAGAAGTCGAGATCCGAATTGTTGGCGGGCTGGGTCTGAAGCCAGAACGCGACGAACGGCGCCGACGCCCCTGATGGCGTCACGCGGTAGACGATCTGTGGGAACGAGGCGCCGGGCGCGACGGAGTCGGTCGAGCTGCACTGGATGCCCGGCCCCGTGGTGCAGGCCCAGCCCGCACCACTCGCTGTGGCATCGGTGAGTGCCGCCGGGATCTCCGCGACTGGCGTGACGAGGGTCGAGCCGGACGTCGGTCCCGGGCCTCGGTTGGAGATGACGACGGTGAACGACGCAGGCGCGCCGACGGTGAACGGCCCGTCGACAGTGACGGCGATCGCCAGGTCCACCCGTTCCTGGACAGGAGGGATGATCGCCGTGGTGTAGTTGTCGTCCGGGGTCGGATCGGCTGCGGTTTCGAAATGGTCGACCGCGACGTCGAACATCCGCGCCGTGGTCGTGGCCACCGTTGGTACGAGCTTCACAGCGATCGCCGGGAAGCGGGCTCCGACGATGTCGCAGAAATAGAATTGCGCGACGGTGGCGAAGTCGGGCTCCGTGCAGGCCCAGCCCTCGCCGACGGCCGTCCCGACGGACGAGACGCGGAGGTCCGTGGGGATCGGACCGATCCGGACCCGAGTCGTCCCCTCCGCATCCGCGACGCTCCTGTTGAAGACGTGGATCGTGTACTGGTCCTGCACGCCGACTTCGAGGCGCCCACTGACGTGCTGGATCAGGACTGACAGGTCGACACCGCCGAGCGCCGCCGCATCGGGCACCTGTACAGCCTGGAACCAGGCCAGAATGAGCGCAACAGCAGTCAGCCTCAGGAACGTCACTGCCGCCACCGTACAGGGCCCCATCACCGGGCAGTTCCGTTGGGACGTACCGGCAGCGAGACCCGACGGGCCGGGCCGGTTTGGTACTCCCACGCGGCGGCGAAAATCGCACGCACGACGCGGCCGATCTTGCATGCGCCTCGACTCAGGAGATCGGCTCCACGAATCGAGTTACCACCCAGCGATGCTTGCCGATCATCCGATCCCGGGTGAATCCGAGCCGCTCGTACGTCGACAGTGAACCGTTGAACAAGAACCCGGCCGGCACCGAACTGGCCGGCTCTGGGTATCCCTCGACTACTCCGCCTCCGAGCCCGGCGATCAGATCGAGGGCGCCCTCCAGCGCAGCCCTCGCCACACCCTGGCGTCGGTGCCCCTTGGCGACGTAGCAGCAGGCAATCCGCCAGTCCGGCAGCGTCGTAAGCGCCCGCTCGTAGGCAGCTTGGCTCTTGATCCGCGGCAACTCATCCGTCGGTCCGAACTGGCACCACCCCACACAGATGTCCTCCTCGAACACGAGTGCGGCGTGTGCGCTTCCCGCCACCCCGCGGGCGTGCTTGCGTTCACGGTTGACGGCGGCGTGATCGGC
Organism: Ilumatobacteraceae bacterium; assembly: GCA_043773365.1. GTDB lineage: Bacteria > Actinomycetota > Acidimicrobiia > Acidimicrobiales > Ilumatobacteraceae > Ilumatobacter. Next base: position 6,615 of record JAYVFI010000081.1, on the reverse strand, counting down.
GCCCTTGTCGAGGCCCTCCGGATGAAACGCCATGCACCAGCAACCACTCGGGAAACCGTCGCAGCGCTCAACCAGGTCTGCGAAGGCGGGCCACGTCACCACATCGAGCGCTCTGGTCGTCCTCTCGGTGGGCACGAGCCCACGCTAGTTCCTGGTACCGCACCCGATTCCGCTGCTACGGGGTTTCGACGTTGCCGCCGGCGTTGGCTCGTAGGGAACTGACATCGAAAGAGGCCAACGCCTCCTTGACGATCCGATAGGCGCCACCGCCACCGTCCTGCGTGATCGTCATCAGCGGCTGGCCGGCCGAAGTGAACTCCTGGAACATCGGCTGCAGACCGCCCCAGTCGACGAGCACGTCACCGTCGGCTGCGACCCCGGTCGATCCGAAACCGAAGCTGGGTTGCCCCGCCGGGTTGCTGATCTGCCACAGCATGGTTGCCGTCTTGGCCTGCTCGTCGATCCGGTAGGCGACCGCCCGCGCCGCCTGGCCGAGGCCGTTGGCGTGCCGGTTGTCGAACAGCGTCAACACGTTGCCACGCAGGCGTGCGTCGTGCGAACGCAACGGGCCGCCGAGCGGATCGTTGAGAATCGTGAGGCGTGTCGCTCCCGACTTGTTGGGGATGTAACCGGGGGCGAGTGGATTACTCGGCAAGGTACCGAGGATCCAGTCCACGTTGCGGGTCGCATGATCTACCCGGAAGACGGCGTCGAGATGGCGCGCCGACAGCACGTAGTCGCCACTCCCGTCGTCGACGACGTCGAGCGAATTGAGGTGCCACACATCGACTTCCCCGCCGTTCGGCTCAGCGGGGTACAGACCGAACCGCACCGGGAATCGGACCTCCTCGAGCCCGAACTTGTCGCTCGTCCGCCACGACCAGACCAGGTTGCCGGCGGCATCGATCTCGTGAATCACGCCGTCGACGATCGAGTCGTCATCGAAGTACGTGGGACCCAACACACTGGGGTCCAGATCCGGCGGATCGGTCTGATCCCGAACCAACGGGTACGACAACATCGCCCGCTTGCCGGCAGGGAGTGCGACGTAGTCGTGATGGTCGGTCGGGAAGTTGCTGGGATCATCGGTGAGGTGTTCGGCGACGAGCGACCCCGACAGCGTCGTGATCCGGTAGCCGCGTGCCGGTGTCACCCCGAACGCGTTGCCGAGGAACGGCGTATAGATCAGGCGACCATCGGAGCGGCGCTTGAGATCGAGCCCTCCACCCGGCACCCGCTTGTACCAGACCGGCGCTCCGTAGTTGTTCAACACGACGAGGTAGCCCGCGGTCTGGCCCGACTTCTGCACCGTCGTCAGGTACCAACCGGGGTCGGGGCTGCCGCTGCGATCGACGAGCAGACGCGGGAAGTCTGGCGGTGCGCAGCGGAACCAGTAGGAATCCGTCTCGCTGCCGCGTGTCAGCCGCAGACGGAGCAGATCGTCCGGGTTGGCTTCCACGGTTGTTGCGCCCGGCGCGATCGTGATCCCGTTGAGCTTGGCGGTGACCGAGGGCAGGAGCGCCAGGTCGAGCCGAGCCTGACCGTCGGTGCCGCACTCGACCACGTAGTCGCTCGAGTCGGGGTTGAACGGCGGCCACGTGTACGAATCGAACGTGAGCCCGTCGGTCAGCGACGACGAAGGCGCGTGCATCACGCCGAAGAGGTCGACAATCACGTCGACGGGGGAGGACGTGTAGAAACAGACCGTTCGAGACGCGGAGAGGTCGACGACGACGAGGTTGGTGGCTTCGGAATCGGGAACGTAGTTGACTGCCGAGACGAACGGCCGCTCGGCGGCGCACGGGTACACCGTGACGAAGCCCGGCGCGGTGGCGTTGACGGTTGTCACATTGAGCACCACGGAGCTGGCCGTTGCGGCGTCGGGACGCGTCACCACGGGGTCGAGTTGACGGACGGTCCCGGCCGCGAACAGCCCGGACCATCCGCCGATGCGGTCGCGTGAGCTGGCAATGCGTTCCCCGGGTAATGAAGCCAGTGAGACGGCCGGGCCGAACTGTGAGGCCGGCGCGTAATACCCGGAGACATCGATCACGACGTGGTAGCTGGTGTTCGAATAGACGCAGATCGCGCCCGTCTCCCCGATCCCGACGATCGCGCTGACGGCGCGTGACTCGCCAGGCACGAAGTTGAGGTTGGAAGCGAGGGGAGGCTCGGTTCCGCAGGGATAGGCGGTCAGGAAGCCGAAGCTGCCTGGTTCGGTGACCGTGAGATTGATCAGTGCGGCGGTCGCATCGGCTGGGATCCACTCGCCGGCGAGCGGGATCGCGCGAACGGTTCGTGCCGACAACGGTGCAGGGTTGGTGAGCCGAGAATCGTCGGCTCTGACCGGTGTGATCGTGTGAAACCGGTTCGGCCCGGGTGACCACCAGCCAGCGAGGTCAACGATCAGGTCCGAGCGGGCGAGGCTGTAGATGCAGACCGCACCGGCAGCGTCCGGCGTGGCCACCACCAGATTCGGTGTCGGCACGTTCGGACGAGCGTTCAAGTTGGAGGTTCCGGGGCGGCCGGCGGCGCAGGGGTAGACGGTGTAGAACCCGTGCTCAGCAGAGATCGCGGTCACCGACAGCGCCACGGCTCCGGCGTCTGGTGGAACCGTCGAGCCGGTGAAGTCGAGCTTCAGCGTGCATCCGGCACCCACCTGATCGGCTATGCCGCCGGTTCCATCACGCGTATCGACGACCCGCAGCGGCGTGATCGCCCGGTAGCTCGGGAGCGAAGTTTCCGGCGCCGCCGTGGTCGGGCCGGACGCAGCGCACGACACCGAGGCAAACGATGCGGCGGCGACGGAGGACGCGGCAGGGATGACCCCTACGGTCAGCAGCATCGGGGCCGCGACAACGAGACGAAGTAGTCGCATGCCGGTCACCTTATGAGCCGACGCTCGCGCTGTCCCGTCACCGCTGATCAGACGGCGTCGTTGCCTTCCTCACCGGTTCTGATACGGATGATGCGGTCGACGTCGGTGACCCAGATCTTCCCGTCGCCGATCTTGCCGGTCGACGCGGATTTTGCGATCGTGTCGACCACCAGGTCGGCCCGGTCGTCGTCGACGACGATTTCGAGTTGGACTTTCGGCACGAAGTCGATCTTGTACTCGGCGCCCCGGTACGTCTCGGTGTGACCTCCCTGACGTCCGAACCCGCGAACTTCCGCCACGGTCATGCCTGCCACACCTGCAGCCTTCAGGGCGTCTTTGACCTCGTCGAGCTTGAAGGGCTTGATGACTGCACTGATCAATTTCATGACGGCGCTCCTTGTGTGTCGTTCATCCTCATCATCATGCCTGATACGCCGACTCGGCGTGCTGGCTCTGATCGAGGCCGATCATTTCTTCATCCGGGCCGACCCGTAGGCCGATCGTCTTGTCGAGCGCGGTTGCGATGACGTACGACACGACCCCGGAGAAGATCAGCACGGAAAAGGCGGCGACGATCTGATCCTTCAGCAGTTCTCCACCGCCGCCGTAGAACACGCCATCGGCACCGGCCGGATTGATCCCCTGATCGGCGAAGAACCCGAGCAGGATCGTGCCGAGCAGGCCGCCGACGAGGTGGACGGCGATCACGTCGAGGCTGTCGTCGAGACGCAGCTTGCCTTTCAGGGACAAAGCCAGATAGCACACAACGCCCGCCGCGAACCCGATCAGGAGCGGCGACGCCTGACCGACGTACCCGGCACACGGTGTGATCGCCACCAACCCGGCGACAGCGCCAGAGCATGCCCCGAGCGTCGTCGCGTGGCCTGCCTTGAACTTCTCGATCACCAACCAGCCGAGCATCCCGGCGGCGGCGGCGAGGTGGGTGTTGACCAATGCCTGCGCCGCGACGCCGTTGGCTGCCAACGCCGAACCGGCGTTGAAACCGAACCAACCGAACCACAAGATGCCGGTTCCGAGCACCGTGAACGGCAGATTGTGGGGCGGCATCGGCTCATCGCCGTGCCCACGTCGCTGACCGATCACGATTACCACGGCGAGCGCGGCGACGCCGGCGTTGATGTGGATCGCGGCGCCACCGGCGAAGTCGAGCGCTCCCATCTCGAAGATCCAGCCGTTGGCGTTGAACACCCACCTGGCGACCGGGACGTAGACGATCAACGACCAGATCGCGATGAACACGGCGTAGCCGGAGAACTTCAGACGATCGGCCGTCGCCCCGGTGATCAGCGCAGGCGTGATCACGGCGAACATCATCTGGAACGCCATGAACGCCAGTCCGGGGATGTCGCCGTCGAGTTCGGTGATGTTGTAGAGGAACGAGAAATGCAGATCACCGATCAGGCTGTTGCCGCCGCTGAAGGCCAGCGAGAAACCCACCACCGCCCAGATCACGCTGATCAGGCCGATCGCGAACACGTTCTGCATCAACATCCCGAGCACGTGCCGGGATCGCACCATGCCCCCGTAGAAGAAGGCCAAGCCGGGGGTCATGAACAGGATCAGGGCGGCCGAGACCAGCACCCAGGCGGTGTTTCCAGTATCCATATGGTCGCTGAAGCTAAGCATCGTTTGTTTCGGGAAGATGAACGGCTCGTGTGGGTCGCGTGATCTGGATGACGGTTGTCACAGTGCGTGCTGGAGCAATCGCGCGAATGTTCGGCTAGCATTGCTTTCACTCCGTGCCAACCAACAGGTTGGGCACGGTGGGTTCGCAGACGGGCGTTGGTTCTTCTTGTCATCGTGAACCTCCCACCAGGGAAGTCGATCGACTTCCTTGACCGAATCAAAACTGCCCCCGAACCCAGAACAGTCCGCGTCAGCGCGGGCCGGAAAGTGTTGCCATGTCAACTGTTACCCCCCTCACGTTCGCCTCCCTCGGCGTCCCCGATTTCATCTGCCGTGCGCTCGACCAGCGCGGCATCGTCGAGCCGTTCGAGATCCAGGCGGTCACCGTCGCCGACGTGCTCGCCGGCCGCGATGTCTGCGGCCGTGCCCCGACCGGCTCCGGCAAGACGCTGGCGTTCGGTGTCCCGATGGTGGCCATGATCAGCGAAGCCGGGCGGGCCGCCCCAGGGCGCCCCAAGGCGCTGATCCTCGCTCCGACCCGCGAACTCGCCGAGCAGATCACGAACGAACTGCGCAGTTTCGGTGGCCGGCTCCGGATCGACGCCGTGTACGGCGGCGTCGGGTACGGGCCGCAACTCAATGCGCTCAAGCGTGGTATCGACATCCTGGTTGCCTGCCCCGGCCGGCTCGAAGACCTGATCGAACGACGCGATGTCAACCTGTCCGATGTCGGGTTCGTCGTGCTCGACGAAGCTGACCGGATGGCCGACATGGGCTTCATGCCGTCGGTTCGCCGACTGCTCGACCGCACCGCCAAGAAGCGCCAGACGGTGTTGTTCTCGGCCACCCTTGACGGCGATATCGCCAAGCTCACGAAGGAGTACCAGACCGACCCGGTGCGTCACGAGGTCGGCGAGGAGACGCCCGACATCAAGGCTGCCGAACACCGTTTCTGGAAGGTCGACAAGACCGGCCGGACCGCCGTGACCGCCGACATCGTGATGGCCTCGTGGCCGTCGATCATCTTCACCCGCACTCGCCACGGAGCCGACCGGCTCGCAAAGCAGTTGGCCGCTTCCGGCGTGCAGACCGCTCCGATCCACGGCGGTCGCAGCCAAGGACAACGGATGCGAGCGCTCGAGGACTTCACCAAGGGGCGCGTCCACGCCCTCGTCGCCACCGATGTCGCTGCTCGCGGGATCCATGTCGACGGTGTCAACTCCGTGATCCACTTCGACCCGCCGGAAGACCACAAGGCGTACGTCCACCGTTCGGGTCGTACCGCCCGCGCCGGCGAGTCGGGTCTCGTGGTCTCCCTGCTCAGTTCCGACCAGTTCAAGGACGCCCGCAAGATGCAGCGTGACGTCGGACTCGAAGAAACGATCACCGAGCCAGATGTCAGGAACCTGCCGGCGGCAACGCTCGCCGGGGACCGTCAGCTCAAGGCCGGAGCGCCGGCCAAGCGAGTCGAAGACCGAAGTGGCGACAACCGCCCGCGCAACCAGCACGGGCGTCAACAGCGCGGCGGAGCACCGCGTCTCGACGGTACCGCTCGCCCTGAAGGTCGTGGACGTGACGGCGAGCAGACTCGCGCCAGCTTCCCCCGCGCCGGTGGCCCACGCAAGAGCTCAGGGTCTGGCGGCAACTACCGGGGCAACAACCCGCGCAGCGCCGGAACCGGCGCAGCACGCCCCCGCACCGGCCGATGAACAAACAATCCCGGGCCACCGTGAGGTGACCCGGGATTGCCCCTACCCCGAACGACCGGGCGCATCGGATCGTTCGGCTCTGGCACCCTCGATGGGATCGAGGGCACGCGACGAGTGCACACGGAACGCGCAACGCCAATCCTGATGGTCGGCGAATCGCCTCGTTCGGAATCGCCCTAGACCGCGTCGGCTCCTTCCTCGCCGGTGCGGATGCGGACGAGCCGTTCCACATCGGTGATCCAGATCTTGCCGTCGCCGATCTTGCCGGTTGACGCCGATTTGGCGATCGTCTCGACCACCACGTCGACCACCGCATCGTCGACGACGACTTCGACACTGACCTTCGGCACGAAGTCGATCTTGTACTCGGCGCCACGGTAG
>JAYVFI010000080.1:0-33766 GCA_043773365.1 Ilumatobacteraceae bacterium | reverse complement strand
GACCGGCGACGATGTCGAGATCATCTGGAACGACGCGACTCGACCGTCACTGCTCCCGACGCGATTCCTGGCCAGTCACCGCAGTCCCGCACCGGCCCGAGCGACGATTGATGTCGACCGGGTGCTCTGGGACGCTGACCTGATCCACGGGCAGTGGCCGACCGTCACGTACGACGCGGTGATGCACACCGAGGAGGGTGTCGCCGAGTGGATGGTCGCGGTCGCCACCTACGGGTTCTGCATCGTGACCGGAACCCCCACCACGATCGAGGTGACCGAGCAGCTGATCCGACGTGTCGGATACATCCGCGAGACGATCTTCGGCGGGTTCTGGGACTTCCAGGCCGACATGTCGAAAGCCGATACCGCCTACACCAACCTCGAGCTGCTGCCTCACACCGACGGCACGTATTCGAACGACGCCCCAGGCCTGCAACTGTTGCACTGCCTCGCGTTCGACGGCGAAGGTGGATTGTCGACGATGGTCGACGGGTTCCGGATCGCCGCCGAACTCCGTCGTCGGCAACCCGAACAGTACGAGGTGCTCTCGACCGTGGCGGTGCCCGGCCAGTACATCGGCGACGGCGTTCATCTCATGGCCGCCCGTCCGATCTTCCGGCACGATCACACCGGACAGTTGGTGCAGGTCTCGTTCAACAACGCCGACCGCGCTCCGTTCCTGCTGCCGGCCGAGGAGATGGAGGCGTTCTACACCGCGTTGCGAGCGTTCGAAGCGGTCGCAAACGACCATCGTTTCCAGTGGCGACGCGCCAACCCGCCCGGCGATGCGATGCTGTTCGACAATTGGCGGGTGCTCCACGGCCGGACGTCGTACACCGGTCATCGTCATCTGTGCGGCGCCTACGTCAATCGCGAGGACTACGAAAGCCGCCTCCGGATTTCATTGGCACGTCGATGAGACGAGTCGGCTCCGCGCACTGACGGTCATCGATGACGGTCAGTGAGCACCGTCAGGGCGGGATCGTTCCTGCCTTCACCAGTTCGACGAAGCCGGCTTCGATCTCGTTGGCGGGCTGGCGAGGCGTGATCGCTCCTTCGGCGACCAGACCGGCGATGTCACCGCAACGCACGTCGGGGCTGACCGTCAAACACGGACGCGACAGGTCGAAGTCGGCGGGGAGTGGTGCCCCCGCGATCAACTCCAGGCGACTTCGTTCGTCGCTCGAAACGCCCGACCAGTAGTCGGCCTTGGTGTGGAGCGTGCCGACCTGCAACACCGCAGCAGCACACAACGCCAGTTGGCCAGCGAGCAGCACGGGGCGTCCGAGCCGAATCATCTGGTCGACCGCCAGTCCGAACACGGGCGCCAACAGGATCGCTCCGACGTACACGTAGCGCGAGGAGGCTGCGGTTTGCACACCGAGACCGACCCGCTGGAAACCGACCCCGACGAACATCGCCAGCACCGTCGCCGAAAGCGCCACCAACACGTCGTGGGCGCGCTCGTCGCGGGACCGCCACACCAGGATCGAAGTCGTTCCCAACGCGGCGATGCCGATCAACGACGGCAACGGCGTGAGCCCGTCCAACACTGCGGTGATCCCTGTGTACACGAAGTCGGGCAGCTTGCTCAGCGGACGACCGGCCGTGTCGGAGGCGCTGTCGGTCGCCCACTTCGCCCACCACCACAAATAGGCCACCGCCATCGGACCGACGCCGATCGCCAAGGCCTGCCAGCGGCGACGAATCACCAGCAGCAAACCGATCCCCCCGATGAAGAACGGCCCGAACCCGGACGACATGACCCCGATCAGCCCGATCCCAGCGCCGATCCAGTCGCGACGATCAGGTTTCCCGTCGTGATCAACCAGCAACAGTTGGGCGACGAACGCCAGGAGCGAGAAGTTGTAGGTGATCTGGACGGCAAACACGATGTCCTCCCACCCGCTGCCGAACACCAGCAACAGCCCACACAGGATCGTCGCCGTCCACGCCGACACCCCGACTCGAAGACAGAGCTTGCGGAGCAACACGACCGTGGCGACATGGGCAGCGAGACAGACGATCAGGAACGGCCAGTACGAATCGATCCCGAAGATCTCATGAATCGAGCGGTAGACCAGGATCGGCACGGTCATCCAGTGCCCGTCCTGAGCAACGAACAGCGCGTTGCTCCAGCTGTCGGCGGCCATCTTGCGGCGAGTCAGGATCAGCGCCCAGTCATCACGAATGAACCACTGATGACGTCCGACCACCAAGAACACGAAGGCCGAGAGCGCCAGCATCGCCCGGAACGCCCAACCCGCCGACTCGTCGCGCCGAATGATCTCGCGCCAGTCGCCCCAGTCGCGCCGGTCAGCCGCCTCCACGAATCACCATCCTCCACCACAGCTCGAGCAGCTGGCGAGCGCTGCGGGAGATTGCGGGTAGACGGAAGAACTCCGACCGACCGACCGGTCGTGCGTAGTGATGCACGGGGCTCTCGACGAATCGGGCGCCGGCGCGTTGGAAGGTGTGCATCATCTCGACGCAGATCACGCCGCTCGTCGACGTCAACGGACGATCGACGATCAATTGACGCCGCAACATCCGGAAATCGCAATCGGTGTCGCGGACGCGCAGCTTGAAGAGCCGCTTCACCACGTGGTGATAGCAGCGCCCGATCATTTTGCGGTACCACGGGTCACCGCGGCCCATCTTGTAGCCCTGGACGATGTCGACGTTCTCGGTCGCCAGCGGCACGAGCAAGGCCGCCTCTTTGGCGTCGTATTGGGCATCACCGTCGGTGTAGAAGATCCAGTCGTGACGGGCCGCTGCGAAGCCGCTGATCAGGGCCTGCCCGTAACCGCCATTGCGTTCATGACTGACGATCCGGAGCCATGGACGCGAGACCGTCATCGCACTGAGGAGGGCGCCTGCGCCATCGGTCGAACCGTCGTCGACGACGATCACCTCCACCGCGTCGACGATCGGGACGAGCGCCGCGTGGACGTCGTCGACCAACCCGCCGATCGTCGCTCGATCGTTGTAGCAAGGGAACACGGCCGAGATGCTGCAGACGGCAGACGACCCGCGCGGAACTGAATTCAGAGGAGGTGGATCCACAGGAGATGGCGTCACTCGGGCAGCCTCGACAGCGCCACGCAAACCTGATCGATCTCGTGCTCGGTCATCTCGGGAAAGCATGGCAGAGAAATGCACTCCGCTGCCCAACGCTCGGCCTCGGGGACCACGCCGACGAGATGCCGATAGGCCGGTTGGCGAGAGATCGCCAACGGGTAGTGGACTGCCGTTGCGACGCCGGAACGAACGAGTTCGGTCCGGGTCGCATCCCGGTCGAGGGAACGGAGCACGCAGAGGTGGTAGGCGTGGCGTGGGTGCGACTGCTGCCAGCTCAGGTGGGGCGCTGCCTGGCGGTATCGACCGGCGATTGCACGCCGTCGGGAGAGGTCCGAATCGAGCTCTCGGAGCGCCAGCCTGAGCCATGCTGCCTCCAGCTCCGACATCCGGAAGTTCTGCGAGATCCGCTCATGCACGTACTGCGCAGTCATGCCGTGGACACGCAGCAGGCGGACCTCGTCGGCCAACGACGCATCTTCGGTCACGACGGCGCCACCGTCGCCGATGCCACCCAGGTTCTTGGTCGGATAGAAGCTGTACGCCGTCATCGCCGACCGGCCCGGATCGATCAGTGCTCCGTGGGCCTGAGCAGCGTCTTCGATCACCGGCACCCCAAGCTCCGGGAGCTCGGCCGGGTAACCGTAGAGATGCACGACAATCGCTGCCTTCGTGCGCGAGGTGACCGCTGCCTGGGCCGACGCCGATTCGAGACACGCCGTGTGCGGGTCGACATCGACGAGAACCGGCGTCGCCCCGACGGCGACGACCGCCGCCGCCGTCGGGACGGCGGTGAAGCCCGGGATGATCACCTCGTCGCCGGCTCCCACCCCGAGCGCCGCCAGGCCGACTTGCAGCGCAGATGCGCCGGACGCGACCCCGACCACATTCGAGCAGCCGAGATACTCGCTGAACTCACGTTCGAACGCGTCCAGTTCGGCGCCGAGCAAGTAGGAACCGCTCCGTGCGACGCGTTCAGCCACTGAGCCGAACGCGGCGGCGAAGCGGCTTCCCCGGCGACTCAGGTCGTTGACAGGTACCACGGGTTCTCCCGATAGAAGTCGATCGTCTGTGCTGCACCCTGTTCGAGGTCGGTGTTGGCGTGCCAGCCGAGCATCTCGACGATCTTGCGACCGTCGGTGTGGAACGACCCGATGTCGATCGATTGGTGATCGGCGGGCCAGGGCACGAGTAGCGGCGGAGCATCGCCGCCGGCCGCCCGCACGATCACTGCAGCGACTTCGAGCAGGGAGTGATCCTGATGGTGGCCGACGTTCAAGACGTGGCCGACCGCTCGGTCAGCCGATGCCGTGAGGAGCGCCGACACCACGTCGTCGACGTGCAGGAGATCGCGCCGTTGTCGACCGTCACCGAAGATCTCGATCGGCTCACCGCGCAGTGCCTTGCGGACGAACACCGGGAGGAACCCGAGTTCGTTGCTGGTGAGCCGCTGTCGTGGCCCGTACACGTTGGTCAGCCGGAGGCTCGTCGTGGCCATGCCGTACGCTCGGTGATAGACGAGATGAAGTTGCTCTCCCGCCAACTTGGCAACGCCGTTGACGTCGACCGGCTGGGCGTGGTGGGTTTCGTCGACGGGTGCGCCACTTCCCCGCCCGTAGACCTGGCGCGTCGAGGTGTGCACGATCCGGACGGCGGGATTCACCGCCCGTATTGTCTCGAGCAGTGCAGCATGGCTGAGGGCGTTGAGCGAGAGATCACGCAGTGGGTCGCGCATCGATTCCGTGTGGCTGACCTGGCCGGCCACGTTGAACACGATGTCGGCGCCGCGGACGACGTCGGCCACCGCCGGTTCACCGATATCGGCGAACACGATCGGCACGTCGAGGCCGGTCAGATTGCGAGGGTCACCACCGTGGCCCTCGACGAGCGCATCGACGACGCGGACCGACGCGCCGGCGCCACACAGGGCGTGCACGAGGTTGCTCCCGATGAACCCGCAGCCGCCGGTCACCACACATGTGGACCCGGCGAACGAGCCTGCTGTCACCGGTTCCGCTGCCACTCGGCGAGATTCTAGAGCCCAATACGGCGGGTTGGGGGCACCGCGATCACGACACTCCGATCACCGTGCAGCCGATCACCGTGCAGCCGATCAACCAGCCTGCCCGCAGCGATACCGTGACGTGGTGGAACTCGCCGAGTACGAACGTCTCCTGTCCGCTGGCGAAACGCATTGGTGGTTTCAGGCCACGCGAGCGTTGTTGCCGCAACTTGCCGCAGCCCACCTTCCCCCCGCAAGCGCGTCGACGTTGTACCTCGACGCCGCCGGTGGCAGCGGGGCAACCGGGCGCTGGCTGGCCGAACTGGCCCCGACGGTGCTCGATGACTTCGAGCGCTCGGTGCTCGATCATGCGCGAACGGCAACACCCGGCTATCTGCCGGCGGTGGCCGATCTCAACCACCTGCCACACCCCGACCGCTGTTTCGATGCGGTCCTGTGCGTGACCGCACTGTGTCATCGGATGAATCGCGATCCCCAGATCGTGGTCGAAGAACTCGCACGGGTCACCAAACCGGGCGGGCTCGTCGTGTTGATGGAACCGGGCGGCCGCCGGCTTCGGCGGGGCCACGACGAGACCACCCAGACCGGCCGCAGGTTCAGTCGGTCCGACTTGAAAGCGCTCGTCACGGGGGCCGGTCTCGAGCCCGTTCGCACAACCGGGGCGTACTCGTTCCTGATCCCTCCGGCGGCCATTCTCGGCGTGATTGAACGAGGCAAGTCGAAGAGCGACGTCGGTCGCAACCAATCCGGTCTCGGTGGCGTGCTGCCCGCGTTGGCACGCGCCGAACGGGCGTTGCTGCGCAGGACGAACCTTCCTGTCGGGCTTTCGGTGATCGCGATCGCCCGCAAACCGACCTGACCGCGACGACCGGTCTCAGGTCGAGGCGACGACGAACACGGCGGCCGCCGCGAGCACCACCGCCGCCCCGATCCATCTCAGCACGAGACCGGGCACCTTGGCAACGACCGATTCGAGCGCGGCGTAGAGCGCAGACACGGCGAGCAAGCCGATCGTGATGTGGAACAGGACCCCGACGGCGATCCCGGCGATCCACCCGGCCCGCCGGAACTTGCCCCACAGCAGGCCGATCGCGACAGGGATCACGATCGCTCCGGCGAGACCGGTGATCAGCTCCTGCCAGAACGGACGATCACCCATCCACCACACCTCGTACGTCAGCCACCATCGGTCGGTGCGATCGAACAGATCGGCCGTGCAGACGTAGCCGAGCCACGCCACCGAACCGACGCTGGCGGCCATGATCCAGCGGTAGTAGTTGCGCCCCAACGGACTGCCGGCCGTGCCCTCGCGGGCCCACATCGTCGCCAATGTGACAGCGGTCCACACCAGCCAGCGCCGCACCAGACCGGTGCCGGTGTCGGCCATCCCGTCTCGGAAGATCCGGTCGGCCTCGACGCGGTCGATGACCTTGTGCTTCGTCGAGATGTAGGTCGGCGCCTGGAGGTCACCCACCAAACCGTCGTGAATCAGCGCAGCGGGGAGGTGCGAGCCGGTCTTCGGAACGAGCCACGTGAAGAGCGCAGGCACCGAGGTCAGGTCCGACTCGAATCGCTCGTAGTCGGGCGGGACGATGATCTCGCCGCAGTGCCGATCGTCGTAGGCGATCCGGCGCCGCAGCAGGAACAGTTCCTTCGGCCTGCCGTCCACCAGTTTGAGGATCCGATCCAACTCGACTTTGATGTCGCGGTCCGGATCGGCCGGTTCCGCGCCGACGCCACCGGGTCCGCCAGGATCGCCTCCGTCGTAGAACCGCTGACGTTGCTTGGGAACCACAACGGGTGTCTCCACAGACGACATGTTCGCGCGACGAGACCGACTATGCACCGGATTTCCCGTGCACGGCTGCGAAGATAACGGGTCGTGGCCCGTCGGATGATCTTCCTCGTCGCATCGCTGTGCGTCCTGACGGCGTGTCGCCTCGACGTCGCCGTCGACGTCACGATGGACCCGGACGGCACCGGCAACGTGGTCGTCAACGCGATTGCCGATGCCGAATTGGTCCAACACGTTCCGCAACTCGTCGATGACCTCCGCCTGGAGGATGCCGTCGCCAACGGCTGGGCCGTCGAGGGGCCGACCGCCACGGAGTCGGGCGGGCTCACGATCACCTTGACCCACACGTTCCATTCCGTGCTCGAACTCGCCAACGTAATGGCCAGCATCGGACCGCCGTTCACCAACATGGCGGCGGCGCGGACCACGGTCGACGAGCTGACCACCAATGCGATCGATGGCGATCTCGTGCTCGCCAACGGTTTCGAGTCGTTCGCTGATGCCGACTTGATCCAGGCCGTGGGCGGGCTTCCGTTCGGTGATCAGATCGCAGCGAGCGGACTGACACCGTCGGAGGCGATGTCGGTGACGTTGAGCGTCGCACTGCCGGGCGAGTTGGTCAGTTCAACCGGCACGGAAGCGGATTCCGATGTGTTCACCTGGGTTGCACCGCTCGATGGCACGTCGATCGACCTGCGCACGGAGACGGTCCAGCGACCGGCGAAGTCCAGCAACTGGGCAGGTCCCGTGTCGACGGTCGCGTTGATCGCGTTGATCGCCTGGATCCTGGTGGCGACCGCGTTCATCACGTTCGTCGCCGTTGCCCGGCAGCGCAAACGACGTCGGCGCGAGCGGTCCCTGCGCAAACTGGAACGACCAGCCGGATGACCGGTCACGTCGGCTCGGAGCTCCCTAGGTCAGGACCATGTTGGGTTCGCCGTTGGCGTTGAGCCCGCCGGCGCTCGTGCACACCCCGCCGCGTATGGCGCCGCCGTTGAAGGCCTGCCGCAAGCAGTTCCGCATTGCCAACTGGCCCCAGTAGTTGGCGTGCAGGCTTTCTTGGAGTTGGTATGGGCCGATCAGGGTCGAGACGGTGCGGATCTGGTTGACCCACTCGGTCAAGTTGGCGGCGTTCGGGCTCTGCCAGTTCGCAAGGCCCTTCTCCTCCAACAGACCCACCCCGGTCTCGCAAATCCTGTGGCCGTTCAACGACCTCGACATGTCCATGACGACATAGTTCGTGAGTCCGGCACGCAGGGCGCCGTTGGTCAGGGCCTGGTTCATCTTGACCACGGCGGTGTTGTTGGCCCAGTCGGCGTCACGGTTCCACATCCCGCAGCCGCCTTTGCTCTGACGGGTGTAGCCCGACTCGCTGTATCGAACTCCGGCACCCATCGGGACCGGCGACCAGTAGGTCTGCACGATGATCCTGTAGTCGGCCGCGGCGTACCCGGCGTTGGTCATTGCCGTGGCAACATTGGCGAGTGCCCCGGCGACCTCATTCGTGCGGGCGTCGACCGCCGCCGCCGTGAATCGGCTCGAAATCGACGAATCGTCATGGCAGTAGTTCTTCCACCACGATGGTGACGTCAAGAAGTTGGTCACGCATTGCTGGACGATGTCGGCGAAGCCGAAGTTGTTGGCACCGACCAAGACGGTCACCGCTTCGACCCTGTTGTTGGTCGCAAACTCCTGCAACTGGACGACTTGGCTCTTTCCGGCTGCGCCGCTGTACCAGTCGAGCCCCGGCTTGAAGTCGCCGCCGGTCTGGGTGTAGGTACGGGCGCCCGAACAGGCCAGGTTCAACGAACTGATTCCACCCCCGATGTGCGCTTCTGCGGCCTCCGAGCGATGGCATCCCGGGGTTGCCTCGGCGGTCCGGCTGGGATTGTCCCAGTAGGCGTCACGGCCACCGGCGTCGATGTTGCTCGAGGCGTTGTTGGTGTTGCCGGCCCATCGGCCTGCCTCGCCGGAGATCGCCGAGTCGCCGATCGTCACCACCCACCTCCCCGGACTCGCCGGCCCAGCCTGGGCGACTCCATTCGACATCCCGAGAACTGCTGACGCCACGAGCGCCAGCGTGGTCACGACGGCCTGCCTGCCCCCACCAAATCGCCTCATCGGAACCCCCTCCATCGTCGGCTGAGAGAATTGTTGCGCACGCCACGAACCAGCGCAAGCGTCAGGATTCGATTCGGGCGCGCCGAGGCTCAGTGGTGTCAGTTGCGGGCGTTGTATTCAGCGATCAATGCTGCCGCCTGGGTCGCCGCGGCGGTCAACGATTCCTGCACGTCGGCTCCGTCGAAGATGTCTGCCACGGCGCGTGCGGTGACGGCTCGAACCTCGACTTGGGGTCCGAAGATCGGACCCTGCAAGGCCGGGTCGTCGGTGGAGTTCACGAGCTGGTCGTATGCGACCCGAAACCGCGGATCCTCCACGTACACGCTCGCCACCGGTTCGAGATCGAGCGCGTCGGCCCGCATCGGGACGTACCCGGTCAGGACGGCCCATTGAGACTGCACTTCGGGGCTGATCAGGTAGCTGATGAAATCCCACGCCGCGGCTGTCTTCTGGTCGCCATGTTCGGACACGACGTACATCGCCGCGCCACCAACCAGCGCCGTCGGCGTGTCGCCGGGGCCGGGCAGCGGGCCGACGCCGATCTGATCGGATGTGACCCCCCTGACCAATCCACCATTGACGGCGTTCAACAAGGTGCCGAGCCCGGCAGACGTGCCGATCGTCATCGCCGCCGGTTCGTTCTGGTCGGCCAGCTTCAGGAAATTGTCGAGCCCTCCCGGGTTGTCACCGACGTTGTAGGCAAGTCCGTCAGCGATCAGCGTCTGCAGATAAGTCAGGAGTTCGACCCCGGCGGGCCCGTCGTAGAGCACTCGAGTCGCCGGCGCCAACCGCCCGTTGCCGTTGTCGGCGTAGAGTTCGCCATCGTTCGCCAACCACTGCTCGATGAACCACCCGCCACCGGAATCGGATCCTGAATCGAGCGCGATGCCGTAGGCAGCGGCACCGGAGTCGACGATCTGCTGGGAGTACTCACGAAGTTGCCCCAACGACTGTGGCGACGACTCCGGATCGAGCCCGGCAGCGACGAACATGGCCTTGTTGTAATAGAGCACCGGGTTCGAGACGTTGAACGGCATGCCCCACTGAACGCCTTGCGTGCTGTAAGCCTGCAAGGCTGACTGCTGTAGGACCGAGGTGTCATATCCAGCCGCCTGCAGGCACGCTCCGACCGGAATCATCGAGTCGGTATCGACCATCCGCTGGGTGGCGAAATCGGGGAACATCACGACATCAGGACGGTTGCTCTGGCCGGACTGTATGTACTTGTCGATCGTTTCGCCGTAACCGCCCTGGTTCTGTGGATTCACTCGAACCCGTGATTGGCTGGCGTTGTACTGACCGACGACGAGTTGGATCGATTCGTCGTTGTCGGCATTGAGCCCGTGCCAGAATGTGATCTCGATCGGATCGCCGGAGCCACCCAACGCGTCGACCGGGCAGGTCGGCAACGTCTCGAGTGGGGTCGTCGTGGTCGTCGCATTCGTGGCGGGTGGAGTAGTCGGCGGCTCCTGACCCTCGATCGTGGAGGGAGGCGGTCCCGACGTTCCTGTGGGTGGTGGAGGCGCCGTGGTGTCGACGATCGGAGTCGGCTGGTCATTGTTGCCTGCGGTCAGGATCGAATCGCCGGATCCACAGGCGGCAACCAGCATCCCGACGCCGAACAGGAGTGAGCGTCGAAGACGGCTCACCCCTTGACCGCTCCCGCCGTGAGGCCGCGAACCAAGGACCTCTGGAACACCATCAGAGCGATGAAGATCGGCACCGCCCCGATGACTGTCCCAGCCATCAACAGGTTCGGTTTGTCGAGGGAACCGAACCGCAACAAGCGCAATCCGCTCTGCACGGTGTTCATGTCGGGTTCGGTCGTGATCAGGTTCGGCCACAGGTACTGATTCCAGCTCGACAGGAAACTGAACAGCGCCAACGCCCCGAGTGTCGGCTTGACCAGTGGGATGGCGATCAGACGAAGGAACGTGAAGTGCCCGGCGCCGTCGATCCTGGCCGACTCCAGGAGTTCTCTCGGCATGCTCAAGAAAGTCTGGCGCATCAGGAACGTCCCGAATGCGGTGGCCACGAACGGGATCGCCAGGCCCTGGTACGAATTCAACCAGCCGAGGTTGTCAACGGTCCTGCGGTTGACCACCAGGGTCGCTTCGAGCGGGACCAGCAGCGTCGCCAGGAACAACACGAACAGCGCACCTCGTCCGGGGAAATCCAGCATCGCGAAGGCATACGCGGACGACACGGACGTGACGAGTTGAGTGATCGTGATGATCACGGCGACGATCAATGAGTTCACGAGGTACCGACCGAGCCGGCCGTCGGTCCATGCGTCGCGCAGGATGCCGAGCGTGAAGGCGTTCGGGAGCAGCGGCTGCTGGAGGACCTTGTTGCCCGGCTTCAAGGCCGCCACGACGGTCGTGTACACAGGGAACACCACCACGAAGGTCACGATCCCGAGCAAGGTGTACCGGCCCACGAGTCGGGCACCGGTGGGAGGTTTGTCAGCTGCCATAGTGGACCCGCCTCCCGATGCCGCGCATTTGCAGCATCGACAGCGCCAGCAGCACGACGAACAACAGCACGGCCGTCGCCGCTTTGAGACCCTCGTTGTTGTTGATGATCGACTGTTCGCCGTACGTCAGGTACGTCAGCGTCGTCGTTGCGTCGGGGCGCGGGCCGCCTTCCGTCAGGAGATCGACCTCGCCGTACATCTGAAAGGCACGTGTCGTCAGCACGATCACCACGAACAGCAGGGTCGGGCCGAGCAACGGAAGCGTGATTGCCCAGAATCGGCGACTCCCGGTCGCCCCGTCGATGGCCGCCGCCTCGTGGACATCCTCCGGAATCCCCTGCAGACCGGCCGTCACCAGGATGAACGTGAATCCGAGGCTGGCCCACACGCTCGAGAGCGCCACCGACCACAACGCCGTGTTCGGGTTGCGGAGCAAGCCCGGGCTCTTGAGGGTCGGGAACAGGTCGCTCAGCCAGCCGACATTCGACAAGGCCCCGACCTCGGGTTGCAACAGGAAGAACCACATCAGGCTGGCCACGGCGACGGACGTGGCAACGGTCGACGAGAAGACCGTTCGGAAGAAGCCGATACCGCGCAAGGTCTTGTTGGCGAGTACCGCCAGCCCGACCCCCAGGATCAGACCGAGCGGGACCGTGATCAGTGCGAACTTGAAGGTGACCCACAACGAGTTCTGGAATTCGGTCGACCGGAACACGTCCCAGTACTGGTCCCAGCCGTTCGACGTGCAGCGCTTCCCCTGCCCATCACATCGCTGATGACCCAACCAGACCGCCCTGCCGAGCGGGTACAACACGAACGTGCCGAGGATGATCAGCGAGGGAAGCAACATCGCAATCGCGATCGGCAACTGATCCCACCGACGTCGCTTGTGCATCCGTGCTGCCACGCGTCACACCCTACGACCACAGCGACACGACTACCAGGCCGACAGGACAGTGCGGCGACAGGACCACTGCGACGACCACTGCGCCAACCGCTAGCGTCGAGAGCGTGAATGGTGAGCCTGGCTTGAACCGTGCCAACGCAGACGATTTCGATCCCTCGCCGGCCAACTCAGACATGGCCGACCTCGATGCGATCGGCGCCGACCTTGCCGACGTCGAGACCGCGTTGCGGCGCCTCGACGACGGTACGTACTGGACCGACGAGGTCACCGGCGAGGTGTTGCCCGATGACCTGTTGGCGGCCAACCCGGTCGCTCGTCGGATGTCATGAACCGATCGAAGGCCGCCTCGCTCGCCACGGCGGCGGCGGTGACGGTCGGGATTGCCGCGGCGGCGGCGAAAGCCCAGCAAGCCGTCGCCGCTTCGCCGCTCACGAGTCGGTTCAGTCGGTCGGCAAGAGTGTGGAGGTTGTCGGCTCGCAACTCGGCCCGATTCGCGGTGTCGAAGGTACGCGGTGTCGGATCACCCGCTGAACGACGCGCTCATCTCGATCAGCAATTCACGATCCGCACGGCCGAAGACGTCGCCAAGGAACTCGGGGAGATGAAGGGCGTCTTGATGAAGGCGGGCCAGTTGGTCAGCTTCATCTTCGAGACACTTCCCGACGAGGCCCAGGCGGCGCTCGCCACGTTGCAGGCAGACGCCGCGCCGATGGCGCCCTCGTTGGCCGCTGGTGTCGTCGAATCGGAGTTGGGTCGACCCCCTGAAAAGGTGTTTCTCGACTGGAGCGACCTACCCGTTGCCGCAGCCAGCATCGGGCAGGTCCACAGAGCCGTCACACCGGACGGACGCGACGTTGCCGTGAAGGTTCAGTACCCAGGCGTCCACGAGGCGATCGAATCCGACCTCGACGCGGCGCAGGTCATGTACACCATGTTCGCTTCGATGATGTTGAAGGGTCTCGATGTCAAAGGTCTCGTCGACGAACTCCGCGACCGCATGCGCGAGGAACTCGACTACCGCCTCGAGGCGCGCAACGGAGCGGAGTTCGCCGATCTCTTCGCCGGTCATCCGTGGGTACGGATACCGCGTCCCGTCCCCGAGTTCTCGACGCAGAAGGTGCTCACCACCGAGTGGGTCGACGGGCTCAGCTTCGATCAATTCCGAGCCACCGCCAGCGATGAGACGAAACAGCGCGCAGGGGAAGTCGTGTGGCGATTCGGGCAGCAGGCGATCCACCGCTTCGGGATCTTCAACGGCGACCCGCACCCCGGCAACTACCGGTTCCATCGCGATGGCAGCGTCACCTTCCTCGATTTCGGGCTCGTCAAGCGCTGGTCACCGGGGGAATGGGATCGATTGCGGCCGAGCCTCGACGCGATCATCGTCAATCGCGACCCCGATCAACTCGTAGGTGCGATGGAGACGAGCGGGTTCTTGCGGGCCGGCCACCGGCTCAACCCGCAGCTCGTCTACGACTACGTCAGCAGCCCCTACACGCCGTATCTCACCGACCATTTCACGTACACGCGGGAGTGGATGATCGAGACGATCAATCGCATCCTCGATGTGCGCGGGCCGCATGCCGAGGTGGTCGCCCAACTGAATCTCCCACCCAGTTTCGTGATCCTCGACCGCGTCGTGTGGGGCACGAATGCAATTCTCGGCAAGCTCGAAGCAACCGGGCCGTTCCGAGCGATGTTGTTGGAGTACGTCGCCGACGGAGCGCCGGCTACCGACCTCGGTGCCGCCGAAGCAGCCTGGCGAGCAGGGGCGAGATCGTGACGGATCGCGCCCTCGATGATCCTGGCGTGTCGCATGTCGGGATCATCGAGCTCGGCGATGCGTGCGCCGGCATGCGAGCAGGCAGTCTCGCCCTGTTCGAGTTGGTCGGGAGTTGGGTCTCGACGACCGACAGCGGCGTCCTGCAACGACTGTTCGCCGAATCCTGCCATCAGCACGCCTGGCACGCCGACTTGTGGGCGCAGCGATACCCGACGATTCCCGGGCCGGACGTCGAGGCAGCCACCTCGCAACATCGCGCCCGACCGCCGATCGTCGAGAAAACGCAACGCGTGACCTGGTACCGAGAAGCGCTCGACAACCTCGTTGCCGAGCTCGAGGCGCTGCAGTCCCGGGTGGACCCAGACCTCGATCCGGCCACCGTCAGAACGGCCGAACTCGTCGCCGCCGACGCCCACGCCGTGCTGCGCCGTCTCGACCAGATCTGAACTCGAGCCCTGCTAACGGAAGCTGGCGAAGCTGCGAACTGCCGGCTTCTTCCAGCCGAGGTTGCGGATCAGGCCGGGAGGGGGCCAATTGGCGTCGCGGCTGTAGGCCCAGTACTCGAACGGATTGAGATAGTAGGCACACGACTCGACGACTTTTCGGAACGGCTCGTCCCGTCTCGTGGTGGCCCAGACCACGGCACCCATCGCAGCCCCACCGGCCATCCATCCCGCATACAGGACCGGATACAGGGGTCCGAACCCGCGGGCCTGCCACGCGTGGACGTTTTCGTGGTCGGTCACGAGCTTGGCGCGTCGCGGTTTGCCGAGATCGCCAGTGCCGGAGATCACGTTCCCGAGCGTCACGGCGAATCCCTTGCGAGGTTGGAAACCACGTTCGTAGACATGCCGATTCTGACGTTCGCTCAGCGCCGCCGAGAATCCGGGTTTGCCGCGCACTGCGCCCGCCGCGTGTGCTGCCAGCCCGGCCGTGGTCGTACCCAGAGCCCATGTCGAATCGAGCACGAAGGCGATCAGCCCGTCGCGCGACTTCCAGTGGTAGATCCCACGACGCCCCGAGATCAGGCCGTTGGCCCCCGCTACCAGGGCCGCGGGCACGCCGAGCCCGACCAGCGATCCGGCCACTGCGCCGAGCACCGCTCCAGCGACCGCAACGGTGCCGGCTTCAACCATGTGTTCGCTGGTCACCGGCGATTGAGTTTGGAGAGCAGCCGGAGAATCTCGAGGTAGAGCCAGATGATCGTGACGAGCAGACCGAACGCCGCGTACCACTCGAAGTTCTTGTCGAGCTGTGCCTTGGCGCCGCGCTCGATGAAGTCGAAATCGAGCGCCAGGTTGAACGCCGCCAGGCCGGCGACGAGCACGCTGAAGCCGATCCCGAGCAGGCTCGGGCTCGACAGGAAGCTCACGGAGCCTGCGCCGGCGAACAACCGGATCAACAGCGAAACGCCGTAGAACACCATCACGCCCATCGTCGCCGCCGTGACCACCTTGCGGAATCGATCGGTGACCCTGATGATCCCAGTCCGGTAGAGCACCAGCATCACCGCGACGACAGCGAGCGTTGCCCCGGCCGCCTGGACCACGATCCCGTTCTGGTATCCCTCGTACATCTTCGAGATGGCGCCGACGAAGAACCCTTCGGCGACGGCGTAGACCGGGGCGATGAACTTCGCCAGCATCGGCTTGAATCGAAGCAGGATCGCCAATCCGAATCCGACGAGAAGTCCCGCCCAGGCCAACATCGGAATCCCGCGACTCTCGCCGAAGGCCGGCGAATCGGTCTGGATCCAACCGGCGGTAGCGCTGGCGAGCAGGATCACGAACAACGTTGCCGTCGCCGAGATCGTGCCGTTGACGGACATCGCCGTCTGCGACTTCCAGGCGCTGACCGGTCCATCGGTGATCGGCGGGAAACAGTCGGTCGCCGGATTCGGCGGCGCCCACGTGTTGGCCGCGGTTCGCAGCGCCTGCTCGTTGAGTACGGGATTGGCCATGATGTCCTCCTGAAAACCTTGAACGACAGAACGTAACGACAGAACGTGTTGAACGACCGGAGCCGCTCAGGCTTCACGATAGAGCGAATCGGCGGCTTCGGGCGGCACACGTGGCCCCATCACGGACTCGTATCCCACGCTATCTGTTTTCGAGATGCGAAGGCAGGCTTCATGCGCAACGCAGCTATCGGGCGCAGAATCGCTTCCAGCCGGTTGGGCGTCTTGACCGGTTCGGTATCGTTATCACATCCCCTCGGGTGCCTGGTGGAGCCCGCACAGCTGATACCTGGTGTTTTCGGATCTTCAACACCATGCCGGCAGGTCCGAGGGAGCCAACGATCGTCTTCGGGCGTGACCAAGAAATCGGACCCAAAAGGAAGCCAAACGTGGCCAAAGATCGCGTGGACCGTGACGACGAGGATCTCGTTCGTTTGTACCTGACCGACATCGGTCAGTACGTGTTGCTCACGAAGGATGATGAGGTCCGGCTCGCCAAGGCGATCGAATCCGGCAAGGAAGCAATCACGGCGCTCGATGCCGGGGGCAAGGAAGTCACGCCGGCGAAGAAGCGCGAACTCCGCAGACTTGCCCGTCAGGGTGAAGAAGCCGAGCGCCAGTTCGTGCAGTCCAACCTGCGTCTGGTCGTCTCGATCGCCAAGAAGTACCAGGCATCGGGGCTGCCGCTGCTCGACCTGATCCAAGAGGGCAACCTCGGTCTGATGCACGCCGTCGAGAAATTCGATTGGCGCAAGGGCTTCAAGTTCTCGACGTATGCGACGTGGTGGATCCGTCAGGCGATCACTCGCGGCATCGCCAACACCGGCCGCACGATCCGGCTCCCCGTCCACGCCGGCGACACACTCGCTCGCCTGCAGAAGGCGCGTTCCCGGCTGGAGTTGAAGTTCGGCCGCCCGGCAACGCTCGCCGAATTGGCGAAAGAAGTCGAGATGCCCGAAGACAAGGTGACCGAAGCGCTGCGCTTCGCCGCCGAGCCGCTCTCCCTGTCCGAGCCGTTGCGTGAGGACGGCGATGCCGAACTCGGCGACGTCGTCGAGGATCGTTCCGCCGAGTCGCCGTTCGAGGTCGCTGCGACCGCCTTGCTGCCCGAGGAGATCGGTCGCCTGCTCGCTCCGCTCGACGAGCGTGAGCGTGAGATCTTGAAGTTGCGGTTCGGGTTGGATCGCGGCGAACCGCGCACGCTCGAAGAGGTCGGCGAGCACTTCAACCTGACTCGTGAGCGGATCCGCCAGATCGAGGCGCGGGCGATGTCGAAGCTGCGACACCCGTCGAGCGACACCGGCGCCCGCGACCTGCTCGCCGTCTGAGCCTCGATCCGGCGACCCACCGCTCCATTTTCCGCGCCGGGTTCGACCGATACCAGCTGGCAAACTGGTCACATGACGTTCGAGATTCGTGTCGCCACCCGAGCAGACGCGGACGGGATCACCGACGTCCAAGTCGCCTCGTGGCGAGCCGGCTATGCCCATGTCTTTCCCAATTCCGTCCTGTTCGCCGACGACTTCGATTCGTCACGACGCACGTTCTGGAATCTTTGGCGGTTCGCTCCCGGGCATCGGATCGCAGTGGCGACGCGTCGGACCGACGACGGCGAACAGATCGTGGGTTTCTCGTCGTACGGACCGGAACGCGAACGCGCTCGCGGCTTCACCGGCCGGGGCGAGGTCTGGGCGTTCTACCTGGATCCCGATGTGTGGGGCACTGGATTGGCTGACGAGTTGATGACGTTCGTGGAATCGAGGCTGAAGGCGGAGGGCTTCGACACTTCGGTGCTGTGGGTTCTCGACGACAATCCGAGGGCGCGGCGTTTCTACGAGCGCCACGGTTGGGTCGCTTCAGGGATCGAGGCCGCCTTCGACTGGTACTGCGAGGTCGACGCCGCAGAGGTCGAATACCGCAAGGAGCTGTCATGACGGCTGGCATGCGTTGGGCGTGACGCGCTGAACCGATCGCCGGCGTTCAACGGACCAAGAGCAACGCGTCGACGGCGACGAATCCAGTTGTCGTACAGATCAGCGGATTGATATCGATCGAGTCGAGCCAGCCGGCGCTGCGTTCCACCAGATCGGCAACCGATCGCAGCGTTGCCCGCAGCGCAGCGCGATCCCACGCTCGACCGCCTCGCAGGCCACCGAAGACACCCGTCTCGGCCAACTCGTCGAGGATCGCGTCGATGCCGTCGTCACCGACCGGGGTCAACCGGCCGACCACCCGCTTGGTGAGTTCGACGAGCACGCCACCGAGGCCGACGACGACGACACCACCCAACTCGGTGGCCCCGCGGCCACCGACGAACGCCTCGCCCTCACCTGCGACGATCGATTGCACGACGACACGTTCGGACAGACCATTCGCGCGTGCGATCGCGGCGAGTTCGGCGGCGATCACCGCGACCTGATCGGGTTCCACACCGACCCGAACCGCGCCAAGCTCCGTGCGGTGGGCGACATCCGCAAGCTTGACGACGACGCGTTGGACGTCGGTTCCGAGCGCCTGCCGATCGAACGAGCCATCGTCGGCGACGATGCACCAGGGGGCGACCGCGATCCCCGCTTCGGTCAACAGATCCATCGCCACCTCGAAGGCGACGATCGGGCCGATCTCGCTGTCGACGACCGCATCGGGCCGCTGAATTCGTCGACTCGGTGCGGCCGCCCGGTCTCTCACGCCGGCCGACATGACGCACTCGTTCATCGCCGACAAACCACGCACGGCCGAACGGATCCCGCGGCAGAAAACGGCCTCGGTGTGACCGGTCGTCCAACTCCCGACCGCAGACGATTCGATCGAGGCGAGCACGATCGGTTTGCCGCCGATCGTCCGGCGGACCGGTTCGAGCATCAGTTCGGCGCGCTGCTGATCGTCGCTGCCGACCCACCAGCACAAGATCACCGCATCGACATCGCCGCTCGCCAGGAACGTGTCGAGGACCCCGACGATGTTGCCCGGGTCTGCCATCGCCATTCCGGTCAGATCGAGCGGATTGACGACGTTGGCACCGGGCACGAATCGATCGATCGCAGCACGCAGTCCATCGAGCGCAGGGATCTCCACGTCACCGGTATCGAGGACGTCGCTGGCGAGCGCCGCCGCGCCCCCCGACGACGTCACGACGGCGACGTTGCGAACCGGGACCCACCGCCGCGGTGGCAACTGCGCAAGCACCGCCGCCCGATCGATCAAGTCGTCGAGGTCGGTCGCCGCGATCACTCCTGCCTCGCGCATCGCCAGGTCGTACAGCCATCCCTCGCTCGTCAGCGCGCCGGTGTGCGAGTGCACGATGTCGATGGCTCGATCGGACCGACCGACCTTGAGCATCACGATCGGCTTGCCGGCTGCCTTGGCACTCGCCGTCACAGCGAAGAACGCGTCGGCGTCACGAATCTTCTCGATCACGGCGCAGATCAACGACGTCTCCGGGTCGTCGATCAGGAAACGAAGGTAGTCGGCAAACGTCGTGACGGTTTCGTTGCCCGACGAGACCGCGAGCCGGATCCCGAGGTTGCGTTCACGTGTCGCCACCATCGCTGCTCGCATCAGATACCCGCTCGACGAGACCAGCGAGATGTTGCCGGGGCGAACACCTGTCACCGTTCCCGTGAACAGGCTGATCCCGGCAGCGATGTTGGCGAAGCCGGTGCAGTTCGGGCCGATCACGGCGAACTCGGATCCTGACGCGAGACGCAGACGATCCTCCATAGCGATGCCGTCGACACCCGATTCGCCGAAGCCGGCAGCGATTGCGACCACGCCACCGCACCCGAGCCGGTTCGCCTCCTCGACGAGTTCGATCGTGCGTTCTGCCCCCACCAGCGCCAGCACCGCATCGACCGATCGACCGATCTCGGCAAGCGAGCCAACCGTACGACGGCCATAGGCTTCGGCCGCGTTCGGATTGACGAGGTGCAGCTCGACTGGTGCGTCGAGCAGATGACCGAGCGCCACGTTCGACATCCCGCGCCGCTCACTGGCGCCGACCACGGCGACCGAGCGCGGCGTCAGCAGTCGAGCAAGCGAAGCAGTCATCGATCGGTATCCCGGCGCAGCCACGGTTCCCGGTACTGCTGTTGGCGGGCGGCCTTCAGACCAGCGATCCCTTCGGCGGCGATGATTTCGGTGAACGAGCGGCCATCGGGTGCGGCCGCTCCGGCGCTGGCGGCGAGCGTGACGGCGTCCCCGTCGAGCGCAGCCGATCGCCGCGCCGGATCCCCGCCAGCCGACGCAACCGCATCGATCGTGAGACGGTTCAAGCGCACCGCCTGGCGCGGCATCCGAGCGATCCGCCCCGCCAGGTCACGGGTTCGGTCGAGGAGCTCGTCGTCGCGTTCGACGACCAGCACCAGCCCGATCTGGCGCGCCGTTCGAGCGTCGATCAACTCGCCGGTGATCATCAAGAACGTCGCCCAGCGAGACCCCACGACCGGCACCAGCGGGGCGGCACCTACCAAACCGATGCGACCTTCGGGAAGACCGAAACTGGCACCCTCACCGGCGATCACGAAATCGCAGGCGAGCGCGAGGTTGAGGGCCGCTCCCAAGCAGTAACCGTGGACGGCAGCGATCACCGGAACGGTCGCCTTTCGCACTCGCCGGTGAAACGCATCAGCGGCAGCGACGAAGGCCCGCTGCTCGGCGAGTGTCTCGCGGCGGGCGTTGCCGGTCAGGTCACCTCCTGCCGAGAACGCGTTGCCCGCACCACGGATCAACACACAGCCGACCGACGGGTCCGACTCGCACTGCTCGAGTGCGGACACGATCTGGTCTCGGGTGCCCCCGGCACGCGCCGAGATCGGGTTGAGCTGGTCAGGACGGTTGAGCACGATCTCGCCGACCCCATCGGCGATGCTGAGCGCGATCTCATCGGAGGGCATCGAACCGATTCTGACATCGACGTCACCCGCCAGGCGATTCTGGCGAGCGGCTGGGCTCGACGGATGATGAATCAACGCGTCATTGCGTGAAGAGCGCCGTCACCTCAGCAGTTGTCAGGGCGCGGCCATAGACGCGTATCTCGTCCAACGCGCCTCCGTAGAACGCCGACACGAACTCCTGATTCATACCCATACGGAGATTGAGGTTGTTGTTGGCAACGGTTTGGGCGTAACTCGTCGATCCGATCAAGACCCCGTCGACGTAGAGCTGCTTCACGCTGCCGGTGAAGACCGCGACGATGTGATGCCACCCGTTGTCGTCGACAATCGTGCTGCCGACAAGATCCTGTGGCGTGCCAGCAGAATTGAACGTCGTGAATGCTGCGGACCGTCCGGTGGCGTTCCGGGCGACTCCCCACGCCGAGTCGCCCTTCGCGAGCATCGCCTCCCAGGCCTTGGAGAAGCCGTTTCGTTTCATCCAGAACGACGCCGAAAACGGGCCTGCGAAGTCGAAACCATTCTCGAGTGCCGTTGGAAGTCGATACCCCACGTGAACGCGCTCGGGGGCAAGGAGCCATCTTCGATGTCGGTAGCGCTCCCGGCAAATGGGATCACGTCGCCAGCGCGGAACACCGTGCCAGTGAGCGGTGTCAGGATCGTCGCACTCGGGGCGTTGCCGAGGCTGAGCGCGATCGGCGGTGCCTGCGTCGACGTGACTCCGTCAGAGACCTCGAGACGCACGGTGTAGACGCCGGGTCGCGGGTATGTGTGAACCGGGTTCGCCTGCGTTGACGTCGCACCGTCGCCGAACGTCCAGAGGTACGTGATCGGCAGACCCTCGGGGTCCATCGAGCCGACACTCGAGAAGCTGACCGAGAGGTTCGGACCAGACGTATGATCCGCTGCCGCGACTGCGACCGGAGCCTGATTCTGCTGGAGGTAACGGATCCGACGAATCTTGCTGACGCCGAACTGGCCGCTCTGGTCGTCGAAGCCGAGATCGACGTAGTACAGCGCACCATCTGGTCCTTCGGCGAGGTAGACGACGTCCCCATACGGACCATCGACAGAACCATCCGCCGGTTCGAAATTGAAGACACCGGTCACGTTTCCGTTGGCATCGAGTGTGAGCCGACGGATCCAGTTCTGGCTGTAGTCGGCGAAGAAGTAGCTGCCCTGATACTCACTCGGGAACTGAGTGCCGTGGTAGACGAAGCCGCCCGTGATCGATGCATCACGGTTGTTGTGGTTGTAGGAGTGGATCGGGCTCACGCATGGCGAAGTGCACGGGCCTTCGGCGTTCGGCCAGCCGTAGTCGGCGCCGGCGGCACCGACATTCAGTTCCTCGATGGAACTCCCGACGTTGCCGCCGACATCTCCGACGAACAACCGACTCGTGGCACTGTCGTAGTACGCACGGAACGGGTTGCGGAGGCCACGCGCCCAGATCGAGTCGATGTTGGGGCCTGCTCCATCGTAGAACGGATTGTCCGTCGGCACCGTGCCGTTCGTGTTGATTCGGTGGATCTTGCCGCGGGGGTTCGTCAGCAGCGGGGCGAGGGACGGGATGAAATGCTCACCTGTTGTGAAGTACAGCTTGCCATCGTTGCCGAACACGATCGCACCCCCATGGTGCTCGGCGTCGGCGGTCTGCGGATCTTCATACAGGATCAGCTCGCTGCCGGCGACAGTACCCGTGAGCGACAGGTTTGCCGTGAAGCGCGACAGGCGGTCGCGGTTCGGCGTTCCGGCCGTGTAGAAGACGTAGTAGAAACGATTGTTCGAGAAATCGGGATCGATGGCGATGTCCATCACGCCCTGTTGCACAGGCGTTCCTGTGTTGGTGATGTTTCCGAACAACGTCGGGCTCAGCGACGTGTACGGAGGTGATGACACATAGATCTTGCCCTGTAGCTCCGCCACGAGCAGGCGTCCATCCGGAAGGAATTCGATGGTGGTCGGAAGATCAAGACCCGTGAGAAGTATCTCGTTCTGGAAGAAGTTGGTGTTCGAGACATTCACGGTTGAAGGCAATGATCTCGCCGTGCTCCCAGCGACATCACGGGCGAGAGCGTCGAGCGTGTGGACACCGTTCGTCGCCGTTCGTGTGTCCCAGTTGAGCACGTACGGAACCGACGTGTCTTCAACACCGGTCGCAACACCATCGACGAAGAAGCGCACACCGGCTACTGCGACGTTGTCGGTCGCTCGTGCGGTCACCGAAGTGATGTCCGTGACCTGTGCACCTTGCGTCGGCGAGGTGATGGCGACTTCGGGCGGTGTCGTATCGGACGGACCGTTCGTCGTGACGAACGTGGCGTTGCCACCGACTCGCTCGTTCCCGGCCCCATCGCGCGAGCGAACGCGGTAGTTGTACGTGGTCGCGCTGACGAGTGCTGGAAGTGTGACGGAGTGCGCAACCACGAGGGAGGTGTCGAGTGTCGACGTCGCGCCGTAGCTCGTGGTGAGGCCGTACTCCACCTGAGACGAGGATGGCTCGTCGGTCGTCCACGTGATCGTCGCCGAGGATTGCGAGATCCCGGACGCGGCGGCACCCGAGATCGTCGGCGCTGTGGTGTCGACAACGATGGTGTCGGATGCCGGCGAAGTCGACCAGTTGCCCGCAGCATCTTTGAATTGGACGTACACAGTCTTGGTACCTGCGCCGGACGTGAGCGTCCACGTTGTGGTCGCCGCGTAGGCACGCGTGCCGGAGAATGACAACCCCGTGTTCGAGAACCGCATCTGCGCAATAGGACTGAGAGCGTCCGACGCCGACAGCGTGAGCGTCACGTTGCGGCTGTTGGTCGACACGGCACGAGCGTTGATGTCGATCGTCCCCATCGGGGGGCGGTTGTCGACAGTCACGGAGATCGAACGTGTGGCGCTGTTCGCTGCCGCGTCGTGTGCTCGCGCTGAAAGCGTATGCGGGCCATCAGCCACCGAAGATGCGTTCCACGTCCTGCCGTACGGAGCAGTCGTATCCAACGCGCCGATGTTCGTCGTGCCATCGAGCAAGAACTGAACACCGGTGACACCGACATTGTCGGAGGCGGTCGCGCTCAGGCTGATCGATGTCCCACCGCCGAAACTGCCGTTCAATGGCGCCGTCATGTTGACGCTCGGCGGCGTGGCATCGGCCGCTTGGGCAAGCCCTGGGCTGCCGGCGGCGATCAGAGCCACGACCAACATCGCTGCTGGCAGAAAGCGCTTCCTGGAGTGAACCTGATACATCGCTTCCCCTGTGATCCGTGCGGGCATGGTCGAGAACCGGCAACCGATATCCCGATAACGTCTGCCCGGACCGCACAGGCTAGGGCGAGCGTAGCTTGACCGGGCCTGAGCGTCAACGCCTCTGAGCTGGTCGGCGACGACGATGCGTCGGACCGAACGATCGTCTCGGCGGGCGTCGTCGGAGGTGGTCATAGGCGTCGGCGTGCCGATCGAGATTGCGCGAGAACAGGTATTCTCGTATACTGAGAACGATCATTCTCACAGGCCTCGTAAAGAGCCTTCGGATTGGAAGGAGCACACCATGTCAGCGTCCCCCCGCCCTCCGTTGCCACCGTTCGACGAATCGTCGGCTCGCATCAAGGTCCTGGCCGCCGAAGCGGCATGGAACTCCCGAGATCCGGAGCGAGTCGCTGCGGCATACTCGGAGGGCTCGATCTGGCGAAACCGTGACCAGTTCATCGAGGGACGCAGTCAGATCGTCGAGTTCCTGCGAGGCAAGTGGCATCGCGAGCTGGACTACGCGCTCCGCAAGGAACTGTGGGCGTTCACCGCCAACCGCATCGCCGTACGCTTCCAATACGAGTGGCACGACGCTGCGGGCCAGTGGTTCAGGTCGTACGGCAACGAGAATTGGGAGTTCGACGAGGCCGGATACATGACCCGGCGGGAAGCCAGCATCAACGACATCGCCATCGATGTCGCCGACCGGAGGATTCTCGGGCCGCGAGCCGAAGCCGACACGAGCGGAATCCCGCTGCAATGAGTCCAGCCGCGACGATGACGATCGACGATGCCGCCCGGAGCGTGCTCGACACCGCTGATGCGCTGTTCTACGAACGAGGAATCGCCGGCGTTTCGATTAGCGACATCCGCGATGCATCCGGCGTGTCGCTGCGGCGGCTGTATTCGATGTACCCGTCGAAGCGTGAGCTCGTGACGGCCTGGTTGAACGACCGGCACACACGCTGGATGGACTGGTTCACGGCCGCCGTCCAACGACATGTGGCGCTCGGAACTGACCCCTTGTTGGCGACGATCGATGCCCTCCGGGAGTGGGTCCGCTCACCCGGGTATCGCGGCTGCGCGTTCTTGAATGCGATTGCCGAGACGACAGAGATCGATGCCACCCACCGCAGGATCGTCGCTGATCACAAGCACTCGCTCGTCGAACTCCTCGCCACCCTCGCGGCGCGCCGACATCCCGATGCACCGACATGGATACCCGCTGCGTTCGGCGTGCTGCTCGACGGCGCGATCGTCCAGACCGCCGTCTTCGGGAACGAGCACCCGATCGATGCGGCCCGCCACCTCGCCGAACAACTCCTGGAGACGATCTGATGACCCTCACCGTTGCCGCGCTCTGGCGCTATCCCGTCAAGACGCTGGCGGGCGAGCCGCTCGAGGTCGCCGACGTGACCGCCAACGGGATCGTCGGTGACCGTGTCGTGCACATCCGCGGCCCCGAGGGCGTTCGCACGTCGCGGCGCCATCATCGCCTGCTGGGCCTGCACGCCGTGCTCGGTCCGGGTGGTGAGCCGCTCGTCGACGGCCTCGCATGGGATGCACCGGAGGTGCTCGCACGGGTCAGAGACGCGGCCGGCGCCGACGCCGTATTGACCCGCTTCGATGGGCTCGAGCGATTCGACATCCTGCCGCTGCTGATCGCCACCGACGGGGCGGTTGCCGAGTTCGGACGCGACGTGCGCCGGCTTCGGCCGAACATCGTGATCGCCGGAGTCGACGGCATGGCGGAAACCACGTGGCCCGGTGCGCAACTCCACATCGGCGACGTGATCATCTCACTCGACTCGCTCCGAGGGCGTTGCCCGATGACCACGGTTGATCCCGACACGCTCGAAGTCGACCGCGAGGTCCTCAAAGACATCATCCGCCGGTTCGACGGCAAACTGGCGCTGAACGCCGACGTGATCCAGCCAGGCACCATCAGCGTCGGCGACCGGGTCCATCTCGTGCGACCGTAGGGACTTCGCGTGTGACCGTCCGAGTTGGCGTCCGACGGTTGTCGGCCTACTGCCTCGAGACTGCCGCTCTCGCTTCTGCTTCGCTCGTTTCGGCTTCGGCCGCCTGGTCCTGTTTGGCGACGAGTTGGATCTCGACCTCGTGCAGCGTGCCGGCGAATGGAAACGGCGCTCTGTACCGGGTCGACACTGCAGAACCGTGGTCATAGGCGATGCTGACCCCGACCGAGGAGATCATCCTCATGTACAACCCGACGTCGACGTGTCCGGCTGCGACGCCATCGACCTCGAGTTCGATCGAGCCGGCCCGACCGTCGCTCCGGCGGAAGCGGGCGACCAGCGTCGAATCGCCGGGCGGAACCTCGATGTCGGATTCGACGATCGAATGCTCGTCGAACGCGTTGTAGTCGACCACCAGCCGGTCGTGCTGGACGAACACCGAGATCCCGGAGTTCTCGGTGCCGGTGGCGAAGATCACGCCATCCTCCCCCGACTGACGAGTGACCCGTGCAGTCAGGTCGAAGCTCCGGCCCCCGATCGCCGCCGACGCTTGGCCGGGCAACGGTGACATCGGGGGTCGATAGACGTAACGGCGGTCTTCGGGATGCGGCGAGTTGGGACGGAAGCGGGCACCGAACAACTCGAAACCACGGTCGTCGAGCGGCAGTACACCATGTCGGTCGGCCTCGTGCCACCACGACTCGACCAGCTCAGCCAGCTTGTCGGGGTGCTCGTCGGCGAGGTCGACACACTCCGACCAGTCGGTCGTGAGGTGGTACAGCTCCCAGGGTTCCATGTCGTAGTCGGCGCCGGGAACGTGCTTGCAGACTGCCTTCCACTCCCCCGATACGAGCGCACGACTGCCACTCATCTCGAAGTACTGCAGCGTGTTCGTCGCCGGCGCGTTGGCATCGGCGAGCAAGCCGGCAAAGGAATGGCCGGTGACCGGGAGTTGTTCGACACCGCGATACACGCCCGGTGGAGTGACCCCGAGCAGCTCGTAGATCGTGGGCACGATGTCGGACACGTTGACGAATTGGTCGCGCATCGTCTCACGCTGATCGGCTGCGATTCCATCTGGCCAGTGGACGACCAGAGGCACATGGACGCCGCCCTCATGCGTGTTCTGCTTGTACCACTTGAACGGCGTGTTGCCGCACTGCGCCCACCCCCACGGATAGTTGGTGTGGCTGTGAGGACCGCCGATGTTGTCGAGGTGGGCGATTGCCTGATCGGGAGTCTCGAAGATTCCGTTGAAGAACTTCATCTCGTGCATCACACCGAACGGGCCGCCTTCCTGCGATGCGCCGTTGTCCGCCAGCACGATCAGGATCGTGTCGTCGAGTTGACCGAGCCGTCGCAGTCCATCGACCAAGCGGCCGATCTGGTCATCCGTGTGGTCGAGGAACGCAGCGAACGCCTCCTGCAGTCGACAGGCAAGACGCCGTTGGTTCTCGGGGATCGCCTCCCATGCATCGACGCCCGGATTGCGCGGGGCCAACCGGGTCGCCTCGGGAATCACGCCCAACTCGAGTTGGCGTTGGAACCAACGCCGGCGGACCACGTCCCAGCCGTCATCGAACCTGCCCTTGTACTTCGACAGATACCGAGCGGGTGCCTGATGCGGGGCGTGGGTCGCCCCGAACGGGACGTACATGAAGAACGGACGATCAGGTCGCACGCCTTTCGAATCAGCGACCATCTTCAACGCCTGATCGATCAGGTCCTCTGACAGGTGGTAGCCATCCTCGGGCCGGCCCGGCGGATCGATCGGGTGGTTGTCACACACCAACTCGGGATGGAATTGGTCGGTCTCGCCTTCCATGAATCCGTAGAACCGGTCGAACCCGCGCCCCAGTGGCCATTGGCCGAATGGGCCGGCGGCCGAACATTGCTCCATCGGGGCGAGGTGCCATTTGCCGACGCAGAACGTTGCATATCCTTCGTCGCGCAGCACCTCGGCGACGGTGGCCGCATGGTTCGTGATGTGCCCGAGCATGTTGGGGAAGCCGGTGCGGAAGTTCGAGATCGCCCGCATTCCGACGGCGTGCTGCGACCGCCCCGTCAGCAGCGATGCCCTCGTCGGCGAACACAGAGGCGTCACATGGAAATTGGTGAACTGCAACCCCCCGGCCGCCAACGCGTCGACGTTCGGCGTGTCGATCTCTGACCCGAAGCAACCGAACTGGGCGAAGCCGGTGTCGTCGAGCAAGACCACCACGACGTTCGGCGCCCCCGACCCGGGATGCGGCGGCTCATCGAACCAGGCACTCGACTCAGCGACCGTGCGGCCGATCACGCCCTCGAACCGAGACGGACCGGCAAATCGAGACGGACGGGTCATGGGATGCTCACTTTCACGAGTGTCACCTCCCCATCACATCGCATCGCTCGAATGTCGTGCGAGTCGGATGCGGGGACGCCGCTCCCCAGAATCACCGCCGGTGGCCCGATGCGCCACTCGGCCACCGCCCCCGGCCATACTCCGCAGGTGGACAAGCTCAGTCGCACGACCCCGGGCGGACACGTATCCGCCAACGGCGTCGGGTGGGCGCTCGCCAGCGCGTTGGCGTTCTCCTTGTCCTCGGTCGTCGGCAAGGACCTGCTCGGTGCGCTCGGTGTCGCCTCGCTGCTGTTCTGGCGGTTCAGCGTCGCTGCAACGGTGCTGTGGGTTGCGCTGCTGATCTGGCGCAGACGCCGGGGACCTGACCCGTTCGCCGTGCCACATCGCCACCTGATCGGCTTGGGGGTGTTGCTCGGCGTCGTCGTCCTGCTCGGGTTCGAAGCACTCGAGCGACTCGACGCATCCGTCTACATCGTGCTGGTCTACCTCTACCCGGCAATCGTCGTGGCGTCGTCCGCCGCGCTCGGCAAGCGCACGCCGCCGAGCACGTGGGTCGCCCTCGCAGTGATCACGGTCGGCGTCGTGCTCACCGTGCCGGAAGTGTTCACTGGCGTCGGCACGATCAGCACGGCCGGCGTGCTGCTCGCCCTCGGCCAGGCAGTCGCGTTCGCCGGATACATGATGCTGAGCAGCCGTGTCGTGCCTGCCCACCTCGACGGTGTCGTCACAGCGGCGTGGACCAACGCCGGCGTGGTGCTCTTCGTGACGCCTTTTGCACTCGTCGGCGGGCTGACCCGGCCGCATGGCAGCCATTTGCTGCTGGAGGTCGGCTTGTTCGCGCTGATCCCCACCGTCGCCGCGTTGGTGTGCTTCTTCCGCGCCTCCCGTGCACTGCCGCCTGCCGTGGTGGCGATGATCATGACCCTCGAAGTCGCGCTTGCGATCGCCTGGTCCGTGATCTTCCTCGGTGAACATCTCGGGCTGATCGAGTTGATCGGAGCAGCGGCGGTCACCGTCGGCGTGGTGATCGCCCAGCGAACGGCGGCGGCCGTCGTCGAACCCCTCGAAGTCGAACCGAACCTGCTCGGCCACTGACCGATCGGGAGGGCTGGGAACCCCAAGCCGACGGCCGGTCGCCACCCGGGTCGTAGCGTTTTCCGGTACGAGTGTCCCGTCTTCCCCGGTGCCCGTTGTAACATGCCGCCTCGGAGGGCACGCATGTGGCTCGGCCGAACAGCGACGGTGTGGGATCTCGCACGAGATACCGTGCCGGCAGTCCAGAGGGGCACGAGAAAGAGCACGAATGACGATCAGGGATTTCGCCATCGACTACTTCGGTCTGAGCGGCAAGAACGCGATCGTGACCGGCGGCAACACCGGTCTCGGACAGGCCTTCACGCTGGCCCTCGCCAAGGGCGGCGCCAACGTGCTCGTGCCCAGCCTTATCGACGACAGCACCATCGACGACAGCATCATCGACGACAGCATCATCGACGATCAGTCCGGCCAGCCCAGCACGCGTGAGATGGTCGAGGCGGAAGGCGTCCGCTACGAGTTCATCCAGGCCGACATCACCCAACCCGGCACCCCGAAGCAGATCGTCGACACGTGTGTCGAGCGGTTCGGTTCCGTCGACATCTTGATCAACAGCGCAGGGATCTGCCCGCTGGCGGAGGTGCTCGATTTCGGTCGGCCCCAGTGGGATGCGACGGTCCAGGTCAACCTGTCGGCAGCGTTCGAGATGAGCTACGAGGCAGCCCAGCGGATGGTGCCCCAGCGGAGCGGGAAGATCATCAACATCTGCTCGGTCTTCACGTTCCTCGGCGGCCGGCTCTCACCGGCATACGCGGCGACGAAGCACGGCATCGCCGGACTCACGAAGGCGTATTGCGACGAGCTCGCCCAGTACAACATCCAGGTCAACGGGATCGCCCCCGGCTACTACGCCACGGCGATCACGGCCAACACCCGGAGCAACCCCGAGACGAGCCGACGCGTGCTCGATCACATCCCTGCCGATCGCTGGGGCGACCCGGGCGACCTGATGGGCACCGTCGTGTTCCTCGCCAGCCGCGCCTCTGACTACGTCAACGGCCACATCCTCGCCGTGGACGGCGGCTACCTCGTCCGCTAGGGCGCGGGACGGCAGCACCACGATGAACGGCCCCTACCTGATCGGCATCGACTGCGGCACGCAGAGCGCCAAGGTCGTCGTGTACGACGCGAGCGGGATCGCCGTGGCCGGCGGGCAGCAGGCCCTGCAGCCGATGAGCCGTCCCCGTCACGGGATCGCGATCCACCCTGACGACGATCTGTGGGACTCGATCGCCGTCGCCAGCCGCCAGGCGCTGGCCGCCTTCGACGGAGACCCGAACGAGATCGTCGGTGTCGGACTCTGCCCGATCCGGTGCTGCAAAGCCTTCCTCCGTTCGGACGGATCGCTGGCGGAACCGGTGATCAGTTGGATGGACGACCGCGCCTACCAGCCATACGTCCCCGACGAGCCAGCACCTGGCGTACCACCAGTGACGTACGCGACGACTTCGTCGGGATATCTGGGTCATCGCCTCACGGGTGAGTTCCGTGACACCGCCGCCAACAACATCGCCCTGCAATGGCCGATCGACACCGACACCTGGCAGTGGATCGGCGACCAGGCGCTGTACGCGGAGTTCGGTGTCAGGCGCGACATGTTGCTCGAACTGCAGATGCCTGGTGACGTGATCGGGCGAGTGACGTCGGCGGCGGCCGAAGCAACGGGCATCCCCGCCGGGATTCCCGTCGTGTCCACCGCCAACGACAAGGCGGTCGAGATGCTGGGCTCCGGGTCGCTCGGCGAGACGACCGCACTCGTGTCACTCGGCACGTACATCGCGGCGATGGTCCACGGGCACGAGAACCACAAGGCACCCACAGCTTTCTGGACCAACTTCGCCTGCATCCCGAATCGTTACCTCTACGAGAGCAACGGCGTGCGCCGCGGGATGTGGACGCTGACGTGGTTCCTCGACCTGCTCGGTGACGAGGTCGCCGAGCGGGCCACGGCGACGGGCCTCAGCAGGGAGGCGTACATCGAGCGCGAAGCGGCACAGGTGCCGGCCGGCAGCGACGGGTTGATGACCGTGCTCGACTGGCTGGCCACCACCGACAAGCCGTTCCGCAAGGGCATCATGCTCGGTTTCGACGCCCGCCATTCGCGCGGTCACGTGTACCGGTCGATCCTGGAAGCGATCGCACTGACCATGAAGCACCACACGGACGCGATGTGCGACGAGTTGGGGATCACCCTCACCGAGATCGTCGTATCAGGCGGCGGCTCGAACAGCGCTCTGTTCATGCAGATCTTCGCCGACGTGTTCGGGATCCCCGCTTCGCGCAGCGTCGACGGTGGTGGTGGTGGTGGTGGTGGTGGTGGTGCCGGCCTGGGGGCTGCGATCTGTGCTGCCGCCGCCACCGGCGTGTACCCCGACATCGAGACGGCCGCCGCCCACATGGTCACAGGACGCGAGTCGTTCCGGCCCGATCCCGTCAACCGTGTCGTCTACGAACGCATCGCCACCACCGTCTACCACGACATCCGCGACCACACCGATGCGCTGTTCGAGCGCGCCTACCCGATCTTCCACTGAGCAGGAACCCAGCAAAGGAACGCCATCATGCCCCTCTCCCGCGAAGCAATCGTCGAGCATCTGCAACAGATCCTCGGCAGCGAGCAGGTCCTCACCGATGAGCACCTCCTCCAGCAGCGCAGCATCGACAACTTCCGCAAGTTGCAGAACATCTTCGGGGTGTACACGATGCCGGTCCCGGCTGCCGTGGCGATGGTGCGCAGCACCGACGAGGTATCGAAGGTGTTGGCGTTCGCCGACGAGCACGGTGTCAACGTCGTGGCCCGTACCGGCGGCACCGCCACCGAGGGCGGCTTGGAGACCCCCGTCGAGAACTCGATCGTGGTCGACGGCGGGCAGATGAACCGGATCGTGACGATCGACGCCTACAACATGCAGGCCACCGCGCAGTGCGGCGTGCCACTGCAACTGCTGGAGGACGCCGTTCGAGAACTCGGGCTGACCACCGGCCACTCGCCGCAGTCGAAGCCGATCGCCAGCATGGGCGGCCTCGTCGCCACCCGCAGCATCGGACAGTTCTCGACGTTGTACGGAGGGATCGAGGACATGGTCGTCGGTTGCGAGGTGGTGTTCCCCGGTGGGCAGGTCTCGCGGATCAAGAACGTCCCGCGCAGGGCGGCCGGCCCCGACATCCGCCACATCGTGATCGGCAACGAGGGTGCGTTGTGCTTCATCACCGAAGTGACGGTCAAGCTGTTCCCGTACATGCCCGAGAACAACGTCTTCCTCGGCTGGACCCTGAAGCACATGAAGGAGGGTTTCGAGGTGCTGCGCGAGGTGATGGTCGCCGGTTTCAAGCCGAGTGTGGCCCGCCTGTACGACCCCGAGGACGGCCAACTGCACTTCTCGCACTTCGCCGCGCCCGACGACTGCATCGTGTTGTTCATGACCGAAGGCAACGCCGGCATCAGCAGGGCGACGGCCGAGGGCATCCGCGAGATCGTGGCCCGCCATCCCGACTGCCAGCCGGTCGACAGCCAGCTGATCTCCGACTGGTTCGACGACCTGGTGTGGGGACCCGACAAGGTGGCCCGCGAGGACGAACGGATCCGAACCACCCGCAACGTCAACCGCACCACGGAGATCTCTGCCGACTGGAGCACGATCAACGACATCTACGAGGCCGTGCTGCCCCGCATCAGGAGCGAGATGAACGGCATCACCCTGCTCGGCGGCCACTCGTCGCACAGCTACATCAACGGCACCAACATGTACTTCAACTACTTCTACGATCTCATCGACTGCGCCCCCGAGGACGAGTCCGAGAAGTACTACCTGCCGATCATCTCGATCATCTGCGAGGAGACGCTGCGGCACGGTGGCTCGATCGTCCACCACCACGGCATCGGCAAGGCACGAGCACGATGGGTGAAGGACGAGTACGGCTCGTCGTACCCGATGCTCGAAACGCTCAAGCGCGCGTTCGACCCGAACGGCATCATGAACATCGGGACCATCATCCCGCGTTGACCGGTCCTGAGTGCTGTTCGAGTGTCGAAGGGGGGACTTGAACTCCGGAGATGGGGGTCGCGGGAAGTGTCGTTGGTT
>JAYVFI010000079.1:0-12884 GCA_043773365.1 Ilumatobacteraceae bacterium | reverse complement strand
CGAGCACGATTGCAGCCCGTTCGATCGGCACACCCAACCGGTCGCACGCCGCCTGGATGATGCGGATGTTGGCCTGGTGGGGCACGACGACCTTGATTTCGTCGGCCGTGACACCGGCGAACGCCAACGACTTCTCCGCTGAATCGACCATGATCCGAACGGCGCGACGGAAGACTTCCTTGCCTTCCATCTTGATGAATCCGCCAACGTCGGCGTACAAGATGTTGAGGGCTGATCCGTCGGCATCGAGGTCCCATCCCATCAGTTGCCCCGGTCCGTCGACGGACTCGATGACCACCGCTCCTGAGCCGTCAGCGAACAGCGGAACCGTCCCGCGATCGTTCGGGTCGGTGATCCGCGACAGCGTGTCCGTACCGATCACCAAGACTCGGTCGGCGCCCATTGCGATCCAGCCGTGTGCAGTGATGATGCCGTACATGAAACCGGTGCAGGCGGCGTTCACGTCGAGTGCACCGCACGACAGGCCCAACTCGTTCTGGACCGCTGCGGCGTTGCCCCACGCCGTGTCGGGCGTGGTGGTGGCGAGTACAACGCCATCGATACGGGACGGGTCGAGTCCGGCCATCTCGATCGCCTGTCGTCCGGCTTGGACCGAGAGTCCGATCGTCGTCCCGCCGAAACGACGCTCGCGAATTCCGGTCCGCGTCCTGATCCATTCATCGGTGGTGTCGAGCGAGGCCGCCAGCTCATCATTCGTCACGACTCGGTCGGGGAGTGCCGTTCCCCAACCCGAGATCACGGCCCCGCGGGCGCCTTTACGGATTGATGGCATCGAGAGCTCTCCTCACGGATAACGGCATCAGCGACGACGATCTCAAGACGATCTCAATTGGTGCGTAGCCATGCGATTGGTTGACGAGACGTGACCCGTTCGGTGTCGACGGCGATGAAGTTCTGCAGGATGCCCCTGAACGGTGATCGAACCTCGTGCTCACCGACGTGACCGAGCACCGTACCGACCTCGATCAACCCGTTGTGGTCGAACGCGATCGGCGTGAAGATCCCGGCAGCTGGGGAGACGACGAGCCGCTCGAATCCGAAGAGATGTTCACCTTCGAGATCGTGAGCGGGTGGTGCAACGTCGCCGCCGACCCACTCGAGCAGCCGGTCGAGGTCTTCCGGGGTTGCCACCGAAATCGTTCGTGAACCCTCGACGCTGCGCTTCGCCATTCCGGTCAGGACACCGCCGGGTCCGAGCTCGGCGAAGTCGTTCACGCCGAGTTGTGCGAGCGTTTGGAGACACTGCTTCCATCGCACCGGGCTGGCGAGTTGCGCCGACAGGAGCGCGGTCCACTCGCTGCCCTGATCGTGTGATTTGGCGTCGACGTTGGAGACGACCGGGATCTCGGCATCGCGTATGCCGGCGGTGGCAATCGCTTCACGCAGACGATCGCGGGCGGCCGACATGTAGCTCGTGTGGAATGCACCGGAGACTTGGAGCGGCATGACCCGCTTGGCACCGAGATCTTTGGCGTGTTTGCTCGCCGCTTCGACACCTCCGGGAGATCCGGCGATGACGACTTGTCCGGGAGCGTTGAAGTTGGCGACCCAAACGTCTGCGTCGGCCAGATTGCAGGCAACTTCGACCTGATCGTCATCGAGCCCGAGGACCGCCGCCATCGTGCCGACTTGAGCCTGCCCGGCATCGTGCATCGCCGCCGCTCGCTCGCAGACGAGGATCACGCCTTCTTGAAATCCGAGCGCCCCGGTCGCCGCCAGGGCGGTGTACTCGCCCAGGCTGTGCCCCGCACAGAAACTGGCGTCGATCCCGAGGCGTTCCACGGCGTCGAGCACCATCAGGCTCGACACGAAGGTCGTCAATTGTGCGTTGCGTGTGTCTTTCAGTTCCTCGGCGTCGGCGTCGAGCAGCAAGGCTCCGACATCGCGACCCGCGACTTCACTGGCCTCGTCGACGAGTTCCCAGCTCTCGTGGTCGACCCACGGCCGCCCCATGCCGGGTCGTTGCGACCCCTGACCGGGGAAGGTGAAAGCGAGCATCAGTGGCGAGGCTAGACGGAATCGGACAGTCTCGGATCACTACCGGCGGGTAACTCCTCTCGTGAAGCCGAGACGCGTACGATCGGGGCATGAGTTTTGACGCACCACCACCACCACCACCGCCGCCGCCGCCACCACCACAGCCGCAAGCATTTCCATCCCAGTCGGGTGGTATCGCCTCTCCGGCCGGCCAGCCGCTGGCCGAACCGTGGATGCGGATACTCGCCCGATTCTTGGATGGTCTGATTGTCGGTCTGACGTTCGGGTTGATCTTTGCGGCGATCGTGTTGAGCGACGGTGATACGGCCGGCTTCGGGGGACTCGGTGCTGATGCGAGCTTCGGCAAGGTGTGGTTGTTGGGCCTGTTGGGAGCGGCGGCCGGTTTCGTGTGGGACGCCGTGTGTACGAAGATGTTCGGCGGCACCCCCATGAAACTGGCGCTCGGCATGAAGGTCGTTCGGGCCGACACCGGTGGGCCGGTCGAGTGGAGCCACGCGATTACCCGGTGGGCGATCCCCGGAGCGTTGGCACTCGTCCCGATTCCATTGTTGCCCGGTCTGGTCAACATCGTCCTCCTGATCGTCAGTTTGGTCTTCATCTTCACGAAGCCGTTGCGCCAGGCCGTGTGGGACCAGGTCGCCAAGACGTTGGTGGTGAAGTCGCGCTGATCTGTCCTGATCAAAACGGTGTGTCGAATCGGGAGTCGCCCAGGACCCGGCGATAGCCTTTGCGATCTTCGCCCCGGTAGCCCAACGGCAGAGGCAGTGGTCTCAAACACCATCCAGTGTCGGTTCGAATCCGACCCGGGGCACACGACAATGCCTGCCCAGATCAGGTTCGCAGATCAGATTGGCAGACTAGATTGATGATCTGATGTCGTGGCTCGTGGAACGTCGGCTCTCCCAGAACGTCGCTCGTCTGAAATCGCTGCGAGCCGAGTTGGCTGTGATCGACGAACAACACGACGTGTTCGCGAGTGACGCCGATGATCAAGCCATACGAGCGCTCGTCTCCGAGACTCCTGGTGCGGCGTTCGAGGCAAACGATTCGCGCAAGCACGCAAACGCAAGTGCTCGCCACCGCCAGCATGTGATTGACACGATCCGCGAGCTGGAGCAGCGGCAAGACGGATTGCTCGACAAACTGACTGCCAGACGTTCATCCTGAAGCCGGCCGACGCAGCTGTCTCACTCGTCTGCTTGAATAGACCAATCCGCCCGGGGCTCGAAAGGAACAACGTTGTCGCTGCGAGTCGTGATCGCCGAAGATGAAGCCATCATCCGGATGGACCTACGCGAAACCCTCCAGGAGGAGGGTTATGACGTCGTGGGCGAGACCGGGCGCGGGGACGTGGCCGTCGAGTTGGTGCGGTCGTTGCGGCCGGATCTTGCGATCTTCGACGTGAAGATGCCAGGAATGGACGGCCTGGAGGCGGCTGGAATTGTCACCGCCGAGAAGCTGTGCGGTGTGCTGATCCTGACTGCGTTCAGCCAGCGCGAGGTCGTCGAGCAGGCCCGCGATGCCGGCGCGCTGGCGTATCTTGTGAAGCCGTTCCAGAAGAGCGACCTGATTCCCGCCATCGAGGTGGCGATCGGTCGTTTTCGTGAATTGCGCCACTTGACGGGTGAGATCGACGCGCTCGGCGAACAACTCGAGGCGCGCAAGGCGATCGAGCGTGCCAAAGGGTTGTTGATCGACGACTGCGGAATGAAGGAATCAGAAGCGTTCACATTCATTCAGCGCACGGCGATGAGCGAACGGACCCGAATGCGTGACGTTGCCGAGCGGATTCTCGACGGCTCGCTGCGGCCGGGCTGACCCGCTCCGATGGGCAGGTACCTGTTGGTTGATGGGAATTCGCTGACATATCGCGCATTCTTTGCCCTGCCCCCTGACATGGCGACGGCGAGTGGACAGGTGACCAACGCCGTGTTCGGATTCACGTCGATGCTGATCAACGTGATCAAAGACCAGCGCCCGGATGGCATGCTGGTTGCATTCGATCGAGGCGAGCCGACGTTTCGTCACCTCGCCGAGCCGGAGTACAAGGCGCAACGCGTGAAGGCTCCCGACA
Source organism: Ilumatobacteraceae bacterium (assembly GCA_043773365.1). GTDB lineage: Bacteria > Actinomycetota > Acidimicrobiia > Acidimicrobiales > Ilumatobacteraceae > Ilumatobacter. Next base: position 8,791 of record JAYVFI010000079.1, on the reverse strand, counting down.
TCTTGCGTCAGCAGATGGGGCTCGTACGGGAAGTGCTCGATTCGGTCGGGATCCAACAGATCGATCTCGCTGGATGGGAAGCCGATGATCTGATCGCGTCCGCCTGCAAGGTGCTTGTCGAGCGAGGCGACGAGGTCGTCATCGTGACGGGCGACCGCGACAGCTATCAACTCGTCAGTGATCCGCAGGTCAAGGTCCTGTACAACAAACGCGGGGTCAGTGACTACGCCCTCTACGACGAGGCCGGAATCGAGGAGAAGACGGGCGTTCACCCGCGGATGTACCCGCAGTATGCAGCGCTGCGCGGCGACACCAGCGACAATCTGCCTGGCGTGCCCGGTGTCGGGGAGAAGACGGCTGCCAAGTTGATCAACACGTATGGAGGACTCGACGGGATCTTTGCCAATGTCGATGCCCAGACGCCGAAGTTGCGTGAGTCGCTGGTCGAGAACGAGGGGCGAGCCCGCAAGAACCTCGACCTGATGGTGCTGCACGACGACGCGCCACTCGATTCGGTCGATTTCGACTCACTGGAGATCTCGCCGAATCCGGCAGAAATCAAGCGACTGTTCGAGTTCCTGGAGTTCCGGACGCTCGCCGATCGGTTGTCAGAGGTACTCGGTCCGGGTGCGGGGATTCAGTCCTCGGTTGCCCGCGAGGTATTGGTCGCAGAGGTCGATCTCGCCACGAGTCCCAGCGATGCGGCGGCGTTGATCGCCGGTCTCGAGTCGCTGGATCTGGCGGGAGCGTGGGAGGGGGAGCCGGGACGCAGCAGGCTGACCGGGTTGGCGTTCGTCACGGATGCCGCCTCGGCGTCGGTTACCTGGATGCCGGCGACCTTGTTGGTCGACGCCGCGGTCGTCGACGCCTTGGCGGCACATTCGAACGTGCGCGGGCACAACATCAAGCCGATCATGCGCTCGTTGCTCGCGGTCGGAGTCGACCTCACCGGTTTGCGACTTGATACGGCGATCGCCGCCTACTTGATCGACCCTGCGGAGGCTCGTTACGAGTTGGCCGACCTGATCACCAAGTTCACCAGGTTCGCGGCGCCGTCCGGCGGTGCGACGTCATCGGGTCAGCTCGACCTCGACGGCACGTCCAGCAGCGACGCACAGCGAGCTGGCAACGACGCTCTCGCCGTCCATCACATCGCCGAACCGATCGACGCCAGCATGCGCGTGCAAGGGATGGCGGACCTCTACCACAGGATCGAAAACCCACTCGTGCGCGTGTTGGCCCGCATGGAGCACGTCGGCGTGGGCGTCGACACCGCCACGCTGCGCTCGATCAATCAGCGCCTGACGGCGGAGGTCGAGACGCTTGGTGCCGAACTTCGCCGCGTTGCCGGTCATGACGACTTGAACCTCAACTCTCCCAACCAGCTGCGGACATTGCTGTACGAGGAGAAGGGCCTCAGTCCGCAGGGGCTCAAGAAGACCAAGACCGGCTATTCGACCGATGCCCAGACCCTCGAAAAGATCAAGGACCTGTGGCCCGAGTTCATCGAGCCGCTGCTGCGCCATCGCGAAGTCGAGAAGTTGCGTGGCACCTACGGCGAGGGTTTGTTGCAAGAGGTCGGGCGGGATGGTCGGATCCACGCCACGTTCAATCAGACGGTGGCCCGCACCGGCCGGCTGAGCTCTGACCAACCCAATCTCCACAACATCCCTGTCCGAAGCGAAGAAGGTCGCGTGTTTCGCACCGCTTTCGTGCCGTCACCCGGGCGCACGTTACTGGTCGCTGATTACAACCAGATCGAGTTGCGCTGCATCGCCCACCTTGCAGCTGACCCCGGTTTGATCGCGGCGTTCACCAGCGGGCAAGACATCCACAACGCGACCGCGGCGAGGGTGTTCGAGGTTGATCCCGGCTCGGTCACGGTGGACCAGCGTTCCAAGGCCAAGATGGTTTCGTACGGGCTCGCCTACGGGATGGAGGCGTACGGACTCGGCCAGCGCCTCAATATCGCCACCGACGAAGCGGCCAAGATTCTCGAGGCCTACTTCGAGGCTTTCCCCAACGTCAAGGCGTACATGGATGCAACGGTGATCGAGGCCCGCAAGAACGGCTACACCGAGACGCTGTTCGGGCGACGCCGCCCGATCCCCGAACTGTTGAACTCGAACTGGAGAATCCGGCAGGCCGGAGAACGTCAGGCGATGAACGCCGGTATCCAGGGCTTGGCGGCCGACATCTTCAAAGTCGCCTTGGTCCGCATCGACCAGGCGCTGCTCGACGGCGGCTACGAAAGTGTGCTGGTCCTTCAGGTCCACGACGAGGTGATCGTCGAGGTTCCCGAGTCGGAGCGCTCGGTGGTCGGGCCACTGGTGATCGATCTGATGCGGGGCGCCGCCGAACTGAATGTGCCACTGGAGGTCAATGTTGCCTGGGGCGCAACCTGGGCGGCCGCCAAAGGACCATGACTGGACGCGACCGCGCGGAGAGGCGTTGGCGGGTCGGAACTCGACCTTGGGAGGTGCGCCGGGAGGGCGAGCATGTCGGACGCAACGATGATGACACTGAACGCGGCTCCGGTGGAACGGTTGCAACGCTGGTAGGATCGTCGCCTGCACTGAACCCAGTGCTTCCGGGAACATCCTCCAATGTTTGATTGAAAGTAGCTCGTCCTTTGTCCGACACCTCGACTCTCCTGTCCTACACGAATCCCGTCATGGGAACCTTCGATGAGGACGGTAACTACACCCCCCGAGAGGTCACGATCAATGACCTCGGCATGAGCTTCGCTGATGCGATTGCTGACACGATCGTTGAAGTCGAAGACGGTCAGGTCGTCGTCGGCACGGTCGTCAAGATCGACAAGGACGAAGTCCTGCTCGACATCGGCTACAAGAGTGAGGGTGTCATCCCAGCTCGTGAGCTGAGCATCCGGAACGATGTCGACCCGTCCGAGGTCGTGTCGCTGGGCGAACAGATCGAGGCCCTGGTTCTCACCAAGGAGGACAAGGAGGGCCGTCTGGTCCTGTCCAAGAAGCGCGCTCAGTACGAGCGAGCTTGGGGAACGATCGAGGCCAAGAAGGAAGCCGACGAGATCGTCTCGGGTCCGGTGATCGAAGTCGTCAAGGGCGGTCTGATCGTCGACATCGGCCTGCGCGGCTTCCTGCCCGCATCTCTCGTCGAACTGCGGCGGGTCCGCGATCTGCAGCCATACGTCGGCACAATTGTCCAGGCCAAGATCATCGAACTCGACAAGAACCGCAACAACGTCGTGCTCAGCCGCCGCGCCTTCCTCGAGGAGACGCAGAAAGAAACCCGCGACAGCTTCCTCACCAACCTCAAGATCGGCGAGGTCCGCGAGGGTCACGTGTCGTCGGTCGTTTCGTTCGGGGCGTTCGTCGATCTGGGTGGCATGGACGGCCTGATCCACGTCAGCGAACTGTCGTGGAAGCATGTCGACCACCCCGGTTCGGTCGTCGCCGTCGGCGATCCGGTCAAGGTCCAAGTGCTCGACGTCGACTTCAGTCGAGAGCGGATCAGCCTGTCGTTGAAGGCGACTCAAGCCGACCCGTGGCAGCAGTTCGCGGAGACCCACGAGGTCGGACAGCTGGTCTACGGTCGGGTCACCAAGCTCGTTCAGTTCGGTTCGTTCGTGCAGGTCGGCGATGGCATCGAAGGTCTCGTCCACATCTCCGAGATGTCGGCGCACCATGTCGATTCGCCGGAGCAGGTTGTGACACCGGGCGAGGAGTTGTGGGTCAAGATCATCGACCTCGATCTGGCTCGTCGCCGGATCAGCCTCTCGATCAAGCAGGCCGCCGAGGGTGGCGAACTGGCCGCCGAGTACCGCGAGCACTTCGAGATCGACTCCGAGGGCAACTGGACCGCCGGGAATCCCGACGAGATCGAGGCTGCATGGGCCGAGCTCGAGAAGGCAGAAGCGGCCGCCCAGGCAGCGATCGAGGTCCCGGCCGAGAACGCTGCTGCGGCTGATGACGCCACTCCCGCCGAAAATGCTGTCGAAGCTGTCGCCGAGGATGCCGTCGAGAACGCGGACGCGGTCGTCGAAGAGACGGCCCCGGAGGCGACGCAAGTCGCCACCGACGTCAACGACGCCGAGGTCTGACCGGCGGTGTTCCTCGTCGGTCTGACCGGCGGGATCGGCGCCGGGAAATCGACCGTTTCGGCGCTACTCGCCGAACTTGGCGCAGTCATCATCGATGCGGATCAGATTGCTCGTGAGCTTCAGCGCTCCGGTAGCCCGATGCTGACGGCGATGGCTGCCCGATTCGGGCCTCAGGTACTAAGCGACGACGGATCGTTGGATCGAGGCGCCGTGGCGTCGATGGTGTTCGGCGATTCCGATGAGGCAAAACAGGCCCTGGCTGACCTGAATGCGATCACGCATCCCGCGATCCAGAACGAGATCAGGCACAAGATCGAGGAGCAGGTCGATTCCGACAACGTCGTCGTGCTCGACTTCCCGCTGCTCGGGGAGAACCCCAGGGACGATCTCCAGGCCGTGATCGTGGTCGACGTCCCGGTCGATGTCGCCGTCGAACGGCTGGTCGGTTTCAGAGGAATGACGGAGCGCGACGCTCGCAATCGGATCGCCAGCCAGATGAGCCGCGAAGACCGACTTGCGCGAGCGACCCACGTCGTCGACAACACCGGCGGTCTCGTCTCGTTACGGGCGCAAGTCGATGCACTGTGGTCGGCGATCAACGCACTCGCCGCGCAGGCCCCGTAGCGGGCCGGTCGAGGATCGTCGCCAGCGCCGCACGAGCAACGATTTCGCCGTCGTCGACACGGCCGGTGCGTTCGAACCCGAGTTTGACGTAGAACGGCTCCGGTCCCCCGGGAGCATCGTGAAAACTCAGTTCGAGGTGGGTTTCTCCCTGCTCGCGCAGTCGCTCGGCGAGCAACCGGATGGCGAGCGTGCCAACACCGCGGCCCTGGAATCGACGGTCGATCAAGAAGCGCCAGAGGTACGGGACGAGATGGTGCTCGGTTCGTTCGGCAATCATCACGAACCCGGCCAGATCACCGTCCGCTTCGATCGCCCGCAGCCAAGGAACGACGGGGGCTCCGTTGTGCACGTCGGGGAACAGAGCGTCGGCGTAGGAGTGCAAGACCGAGCTGACGAACTGCTGCTGGCTGTGGGTGACGTCGAGTCGACCAACATCACGTGCAGTTGCCGACGTGATCTCGACCAACTTGACGGACTTCACGGGACCAATCGGGCGTCGCTTCCATGCCTCCCATTCGCCTGCCAGCAGTGACCAGCGTGAGTCGTCGGTCCACTCGCCACGGTCTCGGGCGGCGGAACGCACGGTGCCGACGTGGGTGAAGCCGGAGCGCTCCAGAACTCGGATCGAGGCGTGGTTGCGGGGGTCGAGCGAGGCCGCGATTCGATGGACCTGCTGTTTGGCGAACAGCCAGTCGATCACCGCATGCAGCGACTCGGTCGCATACCCCTTGTGTTGGTGTTCGGGAGCGAGTGTGTACCCGATCATCGCCAAGGGCTCGTTGGCGTCGAGCCAGACCGCCACGTCGCCGACCAGCCGACCCACATCTTCGACCGCTAGCTGCACCCATTCGCCCGGCGTCGGCCGTGCCAGCCGATCCATGTCGTCGACCAGGAGGTGGGCGAGATCTCGGGTGTAAGGCAGCGGCCAGCCCTGGTACCGAGCGACTTCTGGCAGGTTCCGATAACGGGTGAAATCGGTGACATCGGCCGACGCCAGCATTCGAATCGTCAGCCGCTTGCTGCGGAGTCGAAAGACGCGTGGCACCGTGTCATTCAAGTCGGTTGGCGACGAAACTCGGTGATCGGGTGCACCTGCCCTACGCTCCGGCGATGAAGGTTTCCGTCCTGATGGTGCTCTCGGGTGTCACTGCCTTGATCGACTGGTGGGCGGTTGCGAGGAACCGACGTACGGTCGAACTCGCCGCAAAACCGTTGACGATGGCGTTGTTGGTCGGCGTCGCAGCAAGCGTCGGTGATCCGGCCGCCGACGTTCGTACGTGGCTCGTGATCGGAGCCACCCTCGGGTTGCTCGGTGACGTCGCCCTGCTCGGTGACGGCGAGGTTGCGTTCATGGCCGGGCTCGGTTCGTTCGCCGTTGGACATCTCTCCTACGGAGTGTCGGCCTTGTTGGTCGGGTTCGATTGGGCGTGGGCGATCCCTGGTGTCGCGTTCCTGGCGGTCCTGCTCGGCTTTCGGTTCATCGGTGAGACGTTGCCTGGTGCCAAGCGGCACGGTGGTCCGGTGCTGGCCGGAGCAGTCGTGTTCTACGCCGTCGTGATCTCGGTGATGGTCGTCACCGCATGGGCAACGGGGGAGGTGCTCGCGGCCGGCGGGGCCGTCCTGTTCTCGATCAGCGACTGGCTGCTCGGATACCAGCGCTTCGTCGCGCCGATCAAGTACGGCCGACTGGGCGTCATCGTTCCCTACCACCTCGGTCAGGCGCTCCTGATCATCGGTCTTGCCACTGCATGACGGGTCACGTCGATCGAACGTTCGTTCGGGTGTAAGCTGGGGGCCTGTGAGCGAGACTGTGACGCCTCTTCGGGTGACCGATCAACCGGTGTTCCGCGTCGTCTCCGACTTCTCGCCGGCCGGCGATCAGCCCGAGGCGATCGCCGCCCTCTCTGCGAGCATCATCGAAGGCGAACGGTTCCAGACCCTGCTCGGGATCACCGGGTCGGGTAAGTCGGCCACGATGGCGTGGACGATCGAGCAGGTCCAACGGCCGACCCTGATCCTGGCGCCGAACAAATCTCTGGCTGCTCAGCTCGCTCAGGAGATGAAGGAGTTCTTCCCCGACAATCGTGTCGAGTACTTCGTCAGCTACTACGACTACTACCAGCCCGAGGCGTACATCCCGTCGAGCGACACCTTCATCGAGAAGGATTCGTCGGTCAACGACGAGATCGATCGCCTGCGCCACTCCGCGACCGCCGCGCTGCTGACCAGACGTGACACGATCGTCGTCGCTTCGGTGAGCTGCATCTACGGCATGGGCAACCCCGAGGAGTACAAGGGGCAGTTGCTCGACCTCAGCGTCGGCGTCGACTACGACATGCGCAACATCCTGCGCAGACTCGTCGACATGCAGTTCGATCGCAACGACGCGGTGCTGGGGCGCGGGCGGTTCCGAGTGCGCGGCGACACGATCGAAGTGCATCCCTCGTACGAGGAGTCGGTGCTGAGGATCGAGATGTTCGGTGACACGGTCGATCGGCTGACACGGATCGACCCGCTCACGGGCGAGACCCTGGAGGAGATGAAGCGCACCAGCATCTTCCCGGCGACGCACTATGTGGCAGGTAACGAGCGGCTGGCGATCGCGATCCAGAAGATCGAGGAGGAACTCCAGATCCGGCTCAAGCAGTTCGAGGAGGAGGGCAAGCTGCTCGAAGCGCAACGGCTTCGGATGCGCACGCAATACGACCTCGAGATGATCGCCGAGGTCGGTTACTGCAACGGCATCGAGAACTACTCGATGCACATCGACGGCCGCACCCACGGCGAGCCGCCGTTCACCCTGCTCGACTACTTCCCAAAGGACTTCCTCTTCGTCATCGACGAAAGTCACGTGGCCGTGCCGCAACTGCACGGCCAGTTCATGGGCGACCGATCACGCAAAGACATCCTCGTCGAGCATGGCTTTCGTCTGCCCAGCGCCCGCGACAACCGTCCGCTGCAATTCGAGGAGGTGTTCGAACGAATCAACCAATGCATCTTCATGTCGGCAACCCCTGCGTCGTACGAGTTGCAGCACAGCCAGCAGGTGGTCGAGCAGATCGTGCGCCCCACCGGCCTCGTCGACCCCGAGGTCATCGTCCGGCCAACCAAGGGACAGATCGACGACCTGATCGAGATGGTCAACGACCGCGTAGTCAAGGGCGATCGAATCCTCGTCACGACGTTGACGAAGAAGATGGCCGAAGACCTCACCGAGTACCTGCTCGAACAGGGCCTCCGGGTGCGCTACCTCCACAGCAACATCGACACCATTCAGCGCATCGAGATCTTGCGCGCCTTACGGCTCGGTGAGTTCGACGTGCTGGTCGGCATCAACTTGCTCCGTGAGGGTCTCGACCTTCCGGAAGTGTCGCTGGTCAGCATCCTCGACGCGGACAAGGAAGGCTTTCTGCGTAGCGAGACATCGCTGATTCAGATGATCGGCCGCGCTGCGCGCAACGTCGACGGCCAGGTGGTGATGTACGCCGACAAGATCACGCCCAGCATGACCAGGGCTATCGACACCACCCGCGAGCGCCGCGCTCGTCAGGTGGCGTACAACCTCGAGCACGACATCAACCCGCAGACCATTCGCAAGGCCGTCGGCGACATCCTTTCGCTGCTCCGGCCCGACGACACGGCGCCGGTGCCGGGCAAGGGCAACCGTCGCAATCGCGAGCGAGACAAGGTGCAGCGCGAGCTGAAGACCATGCCGCAGAAAGAGCTGGCACGCCTCATCCAAACCTTGGAGGAGGAGATGCACGAGGCGGCCGCCGAGCTGAAGTTCGAGTACGCCGCGCGGCTGCGCGACGAGGTCAACGAGCTTCGCCGCGAACTGCGCGACGCTGGCTGACTAGAAGGTGCTGACCAGCGGAGCCGAGAGCACCGTGGCGACGGCGTCGGCGGGCTGGGGGAGTGCGAAGAGGTAACCCTGGCCGAGGCGGCAACCCATGCGCACCAGCCGGTCGCACTGCAGTTGTGTCTCGATGCCTTCGGCGATGACGGTGAGGCCGGTCTCGGCGGCCAACGCAATCATTGCCTTGACGACGATGCTCTCGCGCTCACCGTTGACAACCTGACCGG
>JAYVFI010000078.1:0-40115 GCA_043773365.1 Ilumatobacteraceae bacterium | reverse complement strand
GTCTGACCCGAGACGAACGCAGAGTCGTCGGACATCAGGTAGCAGAACGTTCCGAGCAGGTCGGCTGGCTGCATGACTCGCCCGAGCGGTGTGCGACTTGGGTCGTAGGCGCCGAGGGCGGCCGAGCCCGGAGTCGGCGTGAAGCCGGGGGCGACGCAGTTGACCCGGATCCCGCGGGCACCGAGCTCGTTCGCCAACGCCCGCGTCAACGAAACGACCGCCCCCTTCGATGCGACATAGTCGATGAACCCGTGGGACCCGGTGAACGCCGTTTCGGACGCGACGTTGACGATGCTGGCGCCTTCGCCCATGTGCCGAACAGCGGCTCGGCTGCACAGGAACGACCCCTTGACGTTGACCGCGAACATCCGATCCCACTCATCGCCGGTGATCTCGTCCATCAAACGTCGGGCGACGAGGAGAGCGGCGTTGTTGAGCAACCCGGTGATCGGTCCTGCCGCACCGATCTCGGCGAACACGCCCTCGACCTGCGCTTCGTCCGACACGTCACAGCGCAGGTCGGCGCCGGCCGATACGTCGAGTGTCACGACCTCGGCGCGGCGAGCCCGCAATTCGGCTGCAGCCTCAGCACCGATCCCCCGCGCCCCACCTGTCACCACGATCCGCTTGTTCGTCAGCATCTCGACATACTTGCGCACGCGCCCAGCCTCGAGGCATGCCGGTTGCAGATCCGCGTGAAGTCGATGCGTGACATCGCGGACTCGGTCGCAGTAGCCAGTGCGGCCTCCTGGGGGCTCGGGGGGGTGAAGCGTGGGTGCGGCGCTTCAGGCGATGTGAGCGAAGAACACGCCCCAGGGCTGAAAACGAATCTCGTCGCCCTCCACCACGGCGCCCTCGGCACCGCTGTCGGCCAGGACACCCGCCACCACCAGGCCCGCAGGCGGGCTGAAGTTTGCCTCGCCGGCGCTGAGATTGAAGGCACACAGCAGGCGTTCGTCGCCGCTGCGGCGCACATACGCGAGCACCTGCGGATGCTTCGGCAGCAGGTCCATCTCGCCGTCGATCAGCGCAGGATGGCCGCGCCGCCAGTGCAGCAAGTGGCGATAGTGGTGCAACAGCGAACCGGGATCGGCTTCCTGCCGGTCGACGGCCAGTGCCCGATGACTTTCGGCGACCGGCAGCCAGGGGCGCGCCGGGGCACTCTCGAAGCCCAGATCCGGCGAGGCCGAGTTCCAGGGCATCGGTGTGCGGCAACCATCACGGCCCTTGAATTCCGGCCACATCGCGATGCCATACGGGTCCTGCAGATCCTCGAAGGCGATCGTCGCTTCGGGCAGGCCGAGTTCGTCGCCCTGATAAATGCACGACGACCCGCGCAGGCTCAGCTGCAACGCAGCCGCCAGGCGCAGCAGGCCCGGTTGCGGCTGGTCCCCGCCCCACCGCGTGGCCACGCGCGGAATGTCGTGGTTGGTGAGCGCCCAACACGGCCATCCGCTGCCGACCACCTGCGCAAAGCGCGTGAACACGCCGTGCAGGTACGGCGCGTCGTGCGGAGCGCCGAGCAGGTCGAAGCAGTACGCCATGTGCAGCTTGTCGCCATCGCTGGTGTACTCCGCCACGCGGGCCAGGCCGTCGTCGTCGCCGATCTCGCCGACCATCGTCGTGTCGGGGTACTGATCGAGCAGCACCCGCAGGCGTCGCAGGAATGCGAGGTTCTCGGGCTGGCTCTTGTCGAACCGGTGCCACTGCCAGCCGTAGGGATTGGTCGCGGGCACGGCCGGGTCGCTGCCGTCTGGCTCGCCGCGGGCGGGGTTGTCGCGCAGCTGCTTGTCGTGGAAATAGAAGTTGACCACGTCGAGCCGGTACCCGTCGACGCCGAAGTCCAGCCAGAACTTCACGCCGTCCAGCACGGCGTCCTGCACAGCCGGATCGTGGAAGTTCAGGTCGGGCTGACTGGTCAGGAAGTTGTGCAGGTAGTACTGCCGGCGCCTTGTATCCCACTGCCAGGCGCTGCCACCGAAGATCGAGAGCCAGTTGTTCGGCGGCGTGCCGTCGGCCTTGGCGTCGGCCCAGACGAACCAGTCCGCGCGCGGGTTGTCGCGGCTGCTGCGACTCTCGACGAACCAGGGGTGCTGGTCCGAGGTATGGGAATAGACCTGGTCGATCATCACCTTCAGGCCGAGCGCATGGGCACGGTCGACCAGGGCCTTGAAATCGGCCAAGGTGCCGAACATCGGATCGACGTCGCAGTAGTCGCTGATGTCGTAGCCGAAGTCCTTCATCGGGCTCTTGAAGAACGGCGAGAGCCAGATGCCGTCCGCACCCAGCGCGGCGACGTGATCGAGGCGGCGGGTGATGCCCGCCAGGTCACCGATGCCGTCGCCGTTGCTGTCCTGGTAGCTGCGTGGGTAGATCTGGTAGATCACCCCGCCGCGCCACCATGCCCGGCCTCGAGTCACCATCGAATCGGCCCTTGCCAGCAGTGGTGATCAGGCCGGTCGACGCGAGGGCCGGGGGCTGCAGGCAGGGACGACCTCGCCAACAACCGGGAAGTCGGCCGGACGTTGATTTCAGGCCTCGGCGCGCTCGAGGATCTTGACGATGCCTCGGGTTCCGTCGACTTCGATCGTGTCGCCTGTTCGGATGCGTTGCGTGGCAACCGATGTTCCGACCACGCACGGGATGCCGTACTCACGTGACACGGTGGCGGCGTGGGTCAACGAGCCACCACCGTCGCAGACGCACGCCCCGATGATCGCAAACGCCGGGGTCCAGTTCGGAGACGTCGCCTCGGTCACGAGGATGTCGCCGTCTTCGAGGTCGAACAGCTCCATCGCCGACAGCATCACCTTGGCGGTTCCGGTGTAGGTGCCGGCCGATGCCGGGAAGCCCTTCAGTTCGGTGGTATGCGCATCCGACTTGAGGGCGTCGAAGTAGTGCTGGTGCATCCCGAAGATCTCGATCAGGACCGGATCCTCGATCTTGTCGGGGAGGGTGCCGACGACCTTCGGCACGGTCGCCCGCTGGACCTGATAGCCGTCGTAGTAGTCGTGCCGCTCGGTGGCGACACCCTGCAGGTTCTTCCACTGCGCTGTGCCGTTGCAGACGTCCATCAACTCGGGGAAGAACAGGAACAACGCGTCGTCGTACTTGTCGACGCCGACCTTCTCGCCGATCGCCAGTGCTCCCATCCGCATCGGGATCGTGGCGCGCAAGTCGATGTAGTAATTGTGATCCTCGTTCCACCACGCGAAGTTGGCGACGGTGTTGATCGCCAGCAACTCGTTGAAGGCACCCAGCGCCTCGCCGTTGAGGATCGAACGAGCCTCCTCGATCGCCTCGTCGCGTTCGGCTCGTGACGACTCCAACGATGCATCGAAGTCGTGGCGATGATCGGCCTGCACGAAGTTGCGGAGCTGCCCGAGCGGCGAGGTCTGGTCCTCGAGCCACGACGGGATGTTCATGTCGGCAATGCCTTCTGTGCGGTGCCCGTAAACCTCCAGGAAGTCGTCGAACTTGCTCAACCAGATCGACGAGTTACCACCCGCGGCCGCGAGACTCGGCCGGATCTGGTCCGGCTCATGATCGAAGAATTCGGCAATCCCGAGTCGCTTGGCTTCGTCGGCGAGATCCCACATCGCCCGATCGGTCTCCATGATCTTGGAATCGCGGCCCTGCAGCATCTTGGCGATGTTGCCGGGGTCGACACCGTTGCCGGCACACACGCCGTACAGCTGGAGGTAGATCGCCAACAGCGGATACATGATCTCGAAGTGGATCTCCCAGGCGCGTCGTTGGAACGTCCAGGCATCGTGCATGTACTGGCCGAGATCGGCGAGTGATCGGCCGGCGAAGTCGTACGACTCGAAGTAACCGAGCCCGAGGTCGAGCTCCCACTTGCGTTCTTCCCAGATCGCATCGAAGTTCTGCAGGAACGGGGGCATGTTCTTCTCGATCCGTGCCGCCCGGAAACCGACCTCCCAGGGCGAACTGACCGGCACTTCGCCCTCGTACAGGAACGGACCTCCCATCCGCTGGGTGAGACCGCCGGCGGGCGGGAGCGGGAGCTGGTGGGCGGCGAGCTGCGTGCCCCACGCGGCATCCTGCACGAACATCATGCCGAGCGGCGAGAAGCCGCGCGGCCAATGGAAATCGACGAACCAGAATCGGTCCTCGTCCTCCTTGGAGAACGGCTTCGACTTCATCCGCAACCACGGATTGTCGAGGTGCTCCGGTTTCCATCCGGGATACCAGCCGTCGAGAAAATGGTCGACAGAAATGATTTCGGCCATGCTGCATGCCCCCAAGACTTGCGTACCGTCGGATCAGACCAGCGGAGAATACAACCCCGCCCGGCCGGGGTCCTAGTCGTCAGGTGGGGTCGGCGTCGGTTCGGGTAATCAGTTCTCGGAGGGCGTCGTGGACGCGGCCGTTGGTGCCGATCACGTTCGAGAGCCCATGGCCGAGGTTGAGCGGACCGCCGTCGAGGTCCTCACAGCGACCCCCGGCTTCGGTGATCAACAACGATCCGGCCGCGACGTCCCATGCATAGGTTGCGTCACGCTCGTAGAACGCATCGATTCGGCCGGCGGCGACGTAGGCGAGACACAGCGCGGGTGAGCCGAAACCGCGTGACCCTCGGGTGTGTTTGTGGAGCGCAACGATCCGACGGCCGTGGGCTTCGATTTCGGCCTCGGCATCGGATTGCAGCCCCGTGGCCACGAGTGAGCGGCTCAGCGCCTCGTTGTCGCTCACCGACAGTCGGTCGCCCGACAGCCAGGCCCCATTGCCTCGCGATGCGGTGAACAGCTCACCCCGAAACGGCTCGAAGATCGCCCCCGAGACAACGCCGTCACGGTCACGTACCGCCACCGACGTGCATGCGAATGGCACTCCCGATGCATAGTTGGAGGTGCCGTCGAGCGGGTCGACCATCCACGTGTAGTCAGCGTTGCCGCCGCCGCCATCACCTTCCTCGCCGAGGATCACATGATCGGGGAAGGCAGCCCCGATCGTTTTGAAGATCTCGGCTTGAGCGGTCACATCCGCCCACGTGACGATCGACGCACGATCGCTCTTCATCACGACATCCTTCGGTCGGGCCAACCCGTCGATCAGGATCGCCCCGCCGGCGCGTGCTGCCGCAATCGCCACCTCGAGCAGTTCGGCTGTTGTGGGTGTACTCACGAATCCTCCAGAGCCAGTTGCGTCCGAATCCGATCGACCGAGCCGGCAACATCGGTGACATCGAACCACACCGAGGCGAACCCCGCGAGAGCGCCCGCTTCGACGTTGTCGTAGTGGTCGTCGGTGAACACGATCTCGTCAGGGCCGAGGCCCATCGCCTCGGCGGCATGTTCGTACGCCCTGGGGTGCGGTTTCAGGTTTCCGCTGTGCGACAAGTCGACGATCGGTGAGATCTTCCGGAGCACCGAGATCGGCCCCTGCCACTCGACGCCGTGAAATGCAGTGAGGTCGTTCGTGAGGAGAGCCACCTGGCGGCCGGCGCGGCGCACTTCGTCAACCAGCGCGGCCGTCATCGGGCGAACCAGTTGGTCGCCGCTCGGCTCGTAGAAGCAGCGCATGTACTGAATCACCGTGAGATCGAATCGGGATGCCTGCTCGCTCCAGTACTGACGCTCGGTGATCTCACCCACTTCGCGGGCCTTCCATCGAAGATCGGCCGGATCGAACGGGCCGCCTGGCAACTCCTCTGCCGGGACGCCGAGTCGCGGGGCGCCGACGTGGTGCAGTTCGAACGGTGTCAACAGCAATGGTCCACCGAAGTCGAACAGCATGTGACGAGGTCGTCGAGACATGGGGTCGAAGGTACCGGCCAGCCGTTCAAGCCGGCCGAACGCGTCCCTGCGTGCGGAACGACCGACATGATCGATCGACCGGCTCAACAACGGCTGCACGCCGAGTGGACCAACCGAGTTGGGACCTAATCCCCTAACAATTCGACCTTGCGGCAGGGGACCATCGAGACCATGAGTCATTTCTCAACTCGTTCGTTCGTGCGAATCGCAGCTCTGGTGATGTTGGCGGTGGGCGTCGTCACCGCATGCGGCGATGACGGTCCCGCGGCACGCGGGGAGATCGCCGCCGCCGCCCTGACCCCATCCGGCACACTGACGCCGGGCGACAAGGTCACATTCACGGCTGCCGAGTTCTCGTTCGCTCCTGCTTCCCTGACGGCCGAACCGGGCACATACACCGGCGTTTTGGTGAACTCGGGAACGGTGGCGCACGACATCACGTTCGAGGGCGGCGACCCAGTCGTCGCTCAACCAGGCGAATCGGTGGAGTTCGAGTTCACGGTGCCCGAGGAGGGCATCACCTATCTGTGCTCGATTTCGGGCCACGCCGATGCGGGTATGAAGGGCGTCGTCAACACCCCGACCTCCGCCGCGGTTGCCGCCGAGCCGGCCGATGCCGGTCACGGCGGCACGCTGCAAACGGTGCAAGAGCCGGATCCGAATGCGCCTCCCTACGAATTGCGAGATGCGCGAGCACCCGCCCGCGGTGAAGGTGACGGCATCACACTGGTGGCCGGTGGTGCACCGAATGGTGGCGACCTGATCGAGGTCGAGATGGTGATCGAGGAGAAGTTGATGACCGTCGCCGAAGGTTTTCAGCAGAAGGTGTGGACGTTCAACGGGCTGCTGCCCGGTCCCGTGATCAGGACGCAGGTCGGCGACACCGTACGCGTCCATCTCGTCAACCCTGCCGAGGCGGAACTGTCCCACTCGGTCGACTTCCACGCATCACAGGTGGCATGGAACGACGAGATGCGATCGATCGCCCCAGGCGAGGAGCTGATCTACGAGTTCACGACCGACTACGCCGGTGTCTGGATGTACCACTGCGGGACCGCCCCCGTGCTGCATCACATCGCCAACGGCATGTTTGGGATGGTGATCGTCGAACCGAAGGGTGGCCTCCCGCCGATCGACAACGAGTTCTTCCTGGTGCAGAACGAGTGGTACCTCGGGCCTCAGGGCGAGGTTTCATCACTCGCCAAGGCAGACCAGGCGAGCCCGGCGCCCGATCTCGTGATGTTCAACGGCGTCGCCTTCCAGTATCTGGACCATCCGATCGAAGTGCCGACCGGCGCGGACGTTCGAATTTTCGTGTTGGACGTCGGCCCGTCGATCGACTCGTCCTTCCACATCGTCGGCACGATCTTCGACGATGTGATCAAGGAAGGCGTCCACCTCGTCAACGGCAACGAAGGCAACTGGGGGGCTCAGGCGGTCGACCTGTCGCCTGCACAGGGAGCGATCGTCGAGTTGACAACGGCCGAGGACGGTCTCTACCCGATCGTGACGCATGCCTTCAACTTCCCCGGCCGGGGAGCTCTGGGACTGCTCCAAGCCGGAGACGGCGAGCCGTGACCAGCGGGCTCAACCGGCACCTCCTCCAGCGGGCCTCGAGTGAGCCGCTTGGATCGCTGACCAGACCTTCTGCGGGGTGCAGGGCATCGTCATGTGACGGACGCCGAGGTGAGCGAGCGCATCGATCACGGCGTTGTAAACGGACGGAATCGCCCCGACCGTGCCGCTCTCGCCGACGCCTTTGGCGCCCAGTTCGTTGACCCACGTCGGGGTCGCCATGTGGACCAGTTCGAAGTTCGGCAGTTCGGCGGCCGAGATCACCGGATACTCGGCGAAGTTGGTGGTCTTGGGGTTGCCGTCCTCGTCGTAGACGATCTCCTCCATCAACGCCTGGGCAACACCCTGGGCGATGCCACCGTGGATCTGACCTTCGGCGATCAGCGGGTTGATCAGCGTCCCGGCATCGTCGACGGCAACGAGCCGCTTCAACCGGACATCGCCGGTCTCCGTGTCGACTTCCACGACGGCAACGTGCGTACCGAACGGGAACGTCGGCATCGGCGCCGTGAAGTCGTGGTCTCCCGCCAACCGCTCCCCGTCGGCCGATGCCAGTTCGGCCCAGCTGACCGAACGGGCAGGCGTTCCGGTGACATGGAACCTGCCTGCGTCGGCGTCGAGGACCACATCGTCGGCCGCCGCCTCCAGCAATTCGGAAGCGCGCCGACGGGCTCGGTCGATCAACTCGGTCGACGCCGCAGCGATCGCCGAACCACCGAGTTGGACCGACCGCGACCCGACCGTGAGGCCACCCGAGCGAATCTCGTCGGTGTCGCCGTGGACGACATCGATCTGCTCCATCGGGACGCCGGTGCGGTCGGAGACGATCATCGCCCACGTCGTGACATGACCCTGGCCGTACGGGGTACAGCCACTCCGGACGCGCAGGCGACCGTCATCGAGCAACTCCACCGCACCGAACTCCGACCCGCCGACACCCGACGTGATTTCGACGTATGTCGCCAATCCGATCCCGAGCGCGACGGGATCACCGGCGGCTCGGCGCTTCGCTTGTTCCGCGCGCAGTTCGTCGTATCCGGCGGCTCGAAGAGCGCGTTCCAGCGACTCCGGGTAGTCGCCGACGTCATAGGGCGTACCGATCGAAGTCGTGTACGCCTCCATGAACTTCGGCACGAGGTTGAGCCGCCGCACCTCTGCCGGATCGATCTCGATCTCGGCCGCGAACCGATCGACCATCCGCTCGATCGCAACCGCCGCTTCGGGTCGGCCGGCACCGCGGTATGCCGTGATCGAGGCGGCGTTGGTGACGGTCGAGACACCGGTGAATCCGGCGCTCGGGATCTCGTAGCAACCCGTCGTCATCCGCATCGTCATACCGTGCAACACGGCGCCGGTGAGCGGATAGGCGCCGGCGTCTTGAATCACATCGAGCTGGTAGGCCAGGATGCGCCCATCGCGAGTGCCACCGATCTTGGCGAACTGAACCTGCCCCCGCCCTTGCGGCATCGCCAGGAAGTTCTCGCTGCGAGTCTCCGTCCAGCGCACCGGACGGCCGACTGCTCGGGCGAAGAAACCGAGCGCCACCTCCTCCGGGTAGGTGCGCGACTTGACCCCGAAACCGCCGCCGACATCGGGAACGACGACACGAACGTCGGCCTGCGGTAACCCGTACACGGTGGCGAGCAGATCACGCGTCGGATGGCCACCCTGACAGGCGGAGTAATGGACGAGCCGACCCTCTGGCGTCCAGTATGCGGCACCGGACCGAGCTTCGATCGGCGCACCACTGAGGCGCTGGTTGACGATCCGTTCCTGGACGACGACCTCGCAGCCCGAGAAGTCGGCAGAGGTCGGCGTACTGATCTTGAGCACGGCATTCGAGCCGAGCTCGGGGAACAGCAGCACCTCGTCGTTGACCGACTCCTCGACGTCGATCACAACCGGCAGCGGTTCGTACTCGACCACCACCAGGTCGGCCGCGTCTGCCCCGGCGGCACGCGTCTCGGCGACGATCGCCACCACCGCTTCACCGACGTAGCGGACCTTGCCGATCGCCAGGAACGGGCGGCGCATCTCGGCCGCAAAGTTCGGATTGTTGTTCGGGTTCAATCCGTTCGGCGCAAGATCATCCGATGTGAAGATCCGTAGGACACCGGGCAGCTCGAGCGCTTCGACGATGTCGATCGACTCGATCGTGGCGTGGGCGATCGGCGACCTGACATAGGTCACCCACGCCGCATTCGGGAAGTCCAAGTCTTCGACGTACTTGCCACCCTCGGTCAACATCCGCGAGTCCTCGACGCGGACGACTCGATTCCCGAGGATGCTGCCCATCTCGTACCTTTCTCAACGTTGCTACGGTAAATCCGTATCGATCACGACTCGACCCTGAATTGCCCCGACGATAGACCGCTCGTCGGATGCTCCACCAATGTCGTCCCGTTGATCGGCACACGACCCGCCGCCACCCCCATCCACACACCCCGGCCACACACCCCAGCCACACCCCCCAGCCACACCCCCCAAGTCGCACCCCCCATCCAGACGCCCCAGCGACAACCGGCTCATCCGTAACCGTTGACCAGGAGAACCATGCAACCGGAGACACGAGATCGACTCAACGCGGCGGCAACGGCGACGCTGGTGGCGGCGTTGCAACAGCGCGGGATTCGCAACACGTTCCTGTCGGGTTTGCACCCCGTGCGACCGGGCCGACGAATGCTCGGGATTGCCCACACACTGCGGTATCTCCCGATGCGCGAGGATCTCGCCGATCAGTACGCCGGACGACTCAACGCCCAACGCAAGGCAGTCGAAGCGCTGCAGCCCGACGAGGTGCTCGTGATCGAGGCACGCAACGAACCCGACGCCGGGACGATCGGCGACATCTACGCAATGCGGGCGATCCAGTTGGGCGCCGTCGGGATCGTGACGGACGGCGCGCTACGTGACACGGGCGCGCTCCGTGCCATGGAGATTCCCGTGTATCACCGCTCGTCGCACGCAGCGACGTATCGACGCGCTCACATGCCGCTCGACCATCAGATCCCGATCGCCTGCGCAGGTGTGACGGTGATGCCAGGCGACATTCTCGTCGGGGACGACGACGGCGTGGTCGTGATCCCGGCCGAACTGGTGGACGAGATCGCCGCCGAGGCGGCGCAGAAGGAACTCGAGGAAGCGTGGGGAATGGAGCGCGTGGCCGCCGGCGAGAGCACCGACGGCACGTTCCCGATTACGCCCGATCGCCGCCCGGACTTCGAGGCCTGGCTGGCCGCCAGGCAGGACGCCTGACATGGCGCGCCGATCGTTCGACATCTCATCGCTGACACATGCCAATCCGATTCCGGCGGCCACGCGGATCGGCCCGCTCGTTATGTCGAGCATCATCGTGCCGCGTGACCCCGGCGCCAGCACCGTGCCGGAAACAATCGAGGACCAACTGAACAATCTGTTCCATCACGTCGGTGAAGCGCTCACCGCGGCCGGGGCCGGATGGCACCACATCGCCAAGATGACGTTCTACGTCCCCGACCTCGACCTGCGAGCGGAGCTGAACCGACCATGGTTGCAACACTTCCCTGACCCCACATCGCGACCGGCCAGACACACGCAGTTGTCATCCGGCAAATACGCTCAATGCGACTTCGTCGCCTACGTCGACGACTGAACGCGCAAGCCGTCGCAGCTAGCGGAAGAACCCCTCTGGTTCGAGATTGCTCGGCCCGACGTGGGTGTCGAGCCACGCGTTCATCTCGGCGGCGTCGTCCCACACCGCGCGAATCCTGGTTGCCGCCTGTTTGGTGTGGATCCAGGCGGGCGCGCCGAACTCCTTGATCAGGATCAAACCCTTCCGACGGAGCAGTTCGATCCGCGGGTGATCCTTCGGGAAACCCCGCGGCGCCGTCTTCAACTCCTCGATCGCGGTGAACTGGTACCGATTCGAGAGGCCGGCGACGATGCCGGCGATCTCCGACCCGGTGTGATCCGCATCGACCGCCGCCCGGAATCGTTCCAGCTGGTCCTTCGCCATCGCGTAGTAGCCGGCTCCGACCATCACGCCTGCCGCCGACAACTGCACGTAGTAGCCGGCGCCACCCTCCGTCTCGCCGTAACCACCCTGTTGCGTCTTGTACGGCGGCTTGCCCTTCGCGAACCGGACATCGTTGTACGGGCGAAAGAAATGGAATGGGCCGTAAGCAGGCAGCTCTTCGCACAACGCCTCGACCGATGCCCGCACGACCGTCTTGTACGTCGCTTTGTTGGCCTCCCAGAAGGCCCTCGAGTTGTCAGCTTCGAGCCGCTCGTAGAAGTCGAGCGCCTCGCGTGGAAACCCAGCGAACGCCATACCCCGAAAACCTACCCCAGCAGCCCGAACGCGTGAGGTTGTTGCGGACTATTCCCGCAACAACCTCACGCGTTTGCGGGGTGGGGGGTTGGCTGACCGGTGGTCATCACGGCTGCGGCAACGGCGTACAACACCAGACCGATCACGACGGTCCGGTCGAAGCCGAACGTCATCGAGAGCATTGTCGTCGCCGTCGATCCGATCACGGAGAAGAAACCGTTGACGGCCCAACACCACGCGATCAGGCGTCCCTCATCGGCCTCAGCGGCGCCGGCCATCGACCGCGCCCGATCGATGCCCGTCGGGAGGAACATGCCCAGCAACAGACCGACCGGGAACAGCATCACAAAGGCCACCAACATGCGCGCCGGCTCGGCCCAGGCCAGCACTGTGTCGGTCACCGAGTCGGAGACGAGCAGGTACACGATCGTGATCGCCCACAAGCCGGCGACCGACATCGCCAGCCGGCGACGCTGATCACCCATGATCCAGGTGGAACCGCGTGCGCCGATGGCGGTCGCGATCAAGAGTGTGAACAACGAGACCGAGAGCGACAGCGTCGGATAACCGAGCAGGAGCGCGAACCGTTGGATCATCGAGACCTCGATCAGCATGAAGCCGAGGCCGAGCGCCGCGAAGTAGACCACCAAACGCCACCGATCAGCCACTGCTGCGGGCCGTTCAGTGGCGTTCCGGCGGCTCACTGCGAAGGGCAGCCACAGCAGGATCGCGGCGACGACGACGGCGACGATCAACAACATCAGGAGCAGCCGCTCGCCGATCGCGATCTCGCTGTCTTCGATGCCACGGCCGAAGTTGGTGATCACGCTCGAGTACGACGAGAAGTGCCAGAAGAACGGCCGGTCATCGGAGATCGAGGCGATGTCGAACGGGTAGTCGTCGACGATCTCGTCGACGGACGCCTGATCCGAGGTGATCAGGCTGGCGGTGACGCCCTCCTGTGTGCCGAACCCGCCCGGCAGGTACACGGCGCGAGCATTCGGAACGTTCTCGAGCGCTTGGACGACTCGCGCCGATCCCGCCGCGTCGACCGGCGATTTCGACAACATGATCGTCGTGACCCGTGCAAACTCGGTCGTGGAAGCCTCGACGATCAGCGACGTGTGATCCTCGAAGGCGCCGACTTCGGCGCCAAGCGCGTCTCGCGCCGTCACCAGGTACCTGGCGGTGCGGGTTGGGCGAGACTCGAAATCGAAGTCTCCGAATTGGGCGACCATCAGACCGTCGGAATCGAGATGACTGAACGCGGTCTCGATCATTTCTTTGGTGTAGAGGTAGCTCTCCGACAGCACGAACGCTCCAGCGGTCGCGGCATTCGAGGCGGCGTAAGAGTCGGGGGCGACGAACCAGATCATGTCGTACTTCGTGTCGGAGCGAGCGAGGTAGGTTCGACCGTCGCCCTGCACGTAATTCACATTCGGCAGGTGAGCGATGTTGCCGGAATACTCGGCAAACGTGTTCTTCAACAAGTTGACGGTGACGGGGTTGAGTTCGACGGCATCGATGTGCCCGACCCCGTAGGTCAGGGCGGCCTGGATCTCGTTGCCCCCGGCGGCGCCGATGATCAACAACCGATCGGGGGCCTTACCGTGGGCTGCCCACGGGATCTGGCGGTCGTCTGCCTTGAACCGATCGGTGGTGGCCGGGGTGCCGTCGTACTTCCAGATCGAGGAACCCCATAGGCCATCATGGTTGAGCACCTGGAGGTAGCCGCCGTCGACGGCATCGACTCGGAACACCGCACCCCAGTCGCCACCGGAGACTCGATCGGTGGTTCGCAACGTCTTGGTCTGGTCGGTGCGAACGTCTTGGGTGCCGACCACAAAGGCCGCCACCGCCACCAGGGCCACACCTCCGGCCGCCAGTTGGCGACCCTTCCCCGTCGAGATGGCGATCACCAACCCAAGTGCAGCAAACAGCACCAGTGACAGCAGCACCATCGCCGGTGGTCCGACGGTCAACTGCAACGGAACCGCGATCAGGCAACCGACAGCTGCGCCGGCGAGATCCCAGAAGTACAGCTTCCGAACGTCGGCGGCATCGAACACGATCAGCAGCGAGATGATCACGCCCAACGCAAAGAACACCGCTGTCAACGACAGGGCGAGCACGAAGACGAGCAGCAACTCGACCGTCGCTCTGCCGAGCGAGCCGACCCAGATCTGATTCACGTCGGTCGGCAACTTGGCAACGACGAGATACGAGATCACACCCACCAATCCGATGATCGGTGCCGATTGACGAATCGTGTCGAGCACGTCTCGCCGCCGCAGCCGGACCGACAGCGCCGTCACCGTGGCCGCCGCCCCGAACCCGAGCAGGGCCAGACCGATCACGAAGTAGGTGTAGTAATAGAACAGCTTGAACGAGACGATCCGCGTGTAAGCGATCTCCAGACTCAAGCCGACGAATCCGACCATTCCGGCCGTCAGGCGACGCATCAGCACAGTCGGGAAGCTAACTGACGAGCTATCCAATCCGTTGCGATGCGTTCGGCGGCGACGAGGCGACGGCGATCGCGGGGACCAGCGGCGCCGGGCGCCGTGGCAATGACATGTCCCGATGACATGTCCCGATGACATGTCCACCGCGCCCGGCGAGTCGAATCGAATCCGAGGCTGCTCGACGATCCCAACCGGAACCACCAGTAGCCTGGCCATCTCGCCGCGGGCGTGGCGAAACTGACAGACGCGCAGGGTTCAGGTCCCTGTTCCGCAAGGAGTGTGGGTTCAAGCCCCTCCGCCCGCACACATGCTCATCGATCTTCAACTCAGCTCGGCTCACAACGACTGGCCACCGCTGCGCGATGCCGTATTGCAGGCCGAGGACGAGGGCTACGACACGACCTGGGTACTCGATCACTTCGACGGCCATGTGCTCGGCGGCGACCGGGCGATGCTCGAATGCTTCACGCTGCTCGGCGCACTGGCGGCCTGCACTGCGACAATCGGCGTCGGCACCCTGGTCGCCAACGTGGCCAATCGCCATCCGGCGGTTCTCGCCGCGGCCGCCAGCACCGCGCAACGAATCAGCGGAGGGCGGCTTCACCTCGGGATCGGCGCAGGAGCGTCGCCTGACTCGTCGTATGCCATCGAGCACCATGAACGCGGCATACCGATCCACCCCGAACTGGCCGAGCGCCACCGAGCGGTCGTCAGGCAGATCGAGATTCTCCGAACGATCGAGCCGATGCCGATCATCGTCGGCGTGAACAGCGTCGAATTGGCGATAGTCGCCGGTCACTACGCCGACGGCGTGAACGTACGGCTCAGCAGCAAGAAGGCCAAGGACTACCTGGCTGCTGCACGAGAGGCGACGCAGGGGAGATCGTTCGAGACCAGCGGATGGGCATCGGTCGATGACCATCGATCACGCGACAAGGCGGTCGAACTCGACCTCGACCGGCTGATCCTCTCCCGACTTGAGCCGCTCGTCGCCTGAACGGGCGGCTGCACGGCCGTGCACAGGTTCCGGTCCCCTCCAGTCCGCAAGCTTTCGTCAACTACCCTGCCCAGCTATGGCAGATCTGTTTCTAGGTGGCGCGGTCGATCCGAAGTCGCACGAGCGCACTGGCACCGATATTCGAATCGGAACCGACAACTTCACCACGCACGGCGTGATCGTCGGCATGACCGGCTCCGGCAAAACCGGCCTCGGGGTCGTCCTGATCGAGGAGGTGTTGGCAGCCGGTCTGCCAGCGCTGTTGATCGACCCGAAAGGTGATCTCACCAATCTGTGTCTCACCTTTCCGGGCCTCTCGGCCACCGACTTCCGACCGTGGATCGATGAGGCACAGGCAACAGCTGCGGGCCAGACACCAGATGGATTCGCCCAGCAGCAGGCCGAGTTGTGGACGAAGGGCCTGCTCGGCTGGGGTCTCACCACCCAGAACATCGCCAACCTACGTTCGAAGACCGACTTCACGATCTACACGCCCGGCTCGCAATCGGGAACTCCGGTCAACATCGTTGGATCACTGCAGGTTCCAGCCGACATGGGCGACGCCGAGGTGGTCGGCGACGAAATCGAAGGTTACGTATCCGGATTGTTGGGCCTGGTCGGCGTGGAAGCCGACCCACTGTCGAGCCGCGAGCACATCTTGTTGTCGAACCTGATCAACCACTCGTGGGGCCAAGGTCGAGCACTCGACCTCGCCACGCTCGTCGGCCTCGTCGGCAACCCACCGATCCGCAAACTCGGCGTGTTCGAACTCGATCAGTTCTTCCCGCCGGCCGACCGCATGCAGCTGGCGATGAAGCTCAACGGTCTGCTCGCCTCGCCGTCGTTTGCGGCGTGGGGTGCTGGGATCGCGCTCGACATCCAGTCGATGCTCTACACCCCGGACGGCAAGGGCCGCTGCGCGATCATCACGACCGCTCACCTGAGTGACGAGGAGCGCCAGTTCGTCACGTCGTTGATCCTGTCGAAACTGGTCACCTGGATGCGCCGCCAGTCGGGTACGACTGACCTGAGGGCGTTGCTCTACATGGACGAGGTGGCCGGCTACCTTCCCCCAACGGCCAACCCGCCGACCAAGAAGCCGATCATGACCCTGATGAAGCAGGCTCGCGCCTTCGGAGTCGGTGTGGTGCTCTCGACACAGAACCCAGTCGACGTCGACTACAAGGCGCTCTCGAACGCCGGCACGTGGATGATCGGTCGGCTCCAGACCGATCGCGACAAACAACGCCTGCTCGATGGTCTCGCGACCGCCAGTGGCGGCGTTGACATCGCCGCCGTCGATGCCACGATCTCCGGCTTGGGCAAACGCGAATTCGTGCTCCGACGGGCCGGCAAGGATACGACAGAAGTCTTCACCACTCGATGGGCGATGAGCTACCTGCGTGGTCCGATGACTCGAGATCAGATCAGTCAATTGACGCAAGCGACGACAGCATCAGCGACGACAGCCGGCAGCGCGACAGCGGGCAGCGAGAGTGGGACTATTGCTCCAGCCCCGCCGATCGCGGCGACCGGCTCTGCGCTCGCCGATGACGAGACGTCGGTGATGCCCGAGGTCGCTGACGGGATCCCGGTGCGTTGGGTCGATGTCGCCGCACCATGGCTGGCCGAAGCCGGTGGCGACGCGGCGGGCAAACGACTCGAAGCGGCGGTTGTTGCTCGGGTGATGCTCCGCTATGACGACACGAAGGCGGGCGTGGCCGTCAATCAGGAGTTCGAATGCGTTCTGAACCCGTTGACAGAAGCGATCGACGTGTCCCGCTCGATCCCCGTCGACTACGACGATCGTGATCTTCGAGCCGAACCGCCCACGAGCACCACGTACGCACTTGGCAGTGCGCCGCTCACCAACAAGACCTACTTCGCCAACATCGAACGCGACCTTCGCGACCATTTGTCGCGCAGCCTCACCATCGATGTTCCGGTCAACACCGAACTCAAGTTGTACGGCCGACCGGGCGAGACCGTCGAACAGTTCGAGTTGCGTGCTGCCCGAGCGGCCGACGAACTCGCCGATGCCGAAATCGCCAAGCTACGGGACAAGTACGAGACGAAGGTCGAGACCGCTCGACGACAGATCGCCGAGGCTTCGGATCGGATCGACGTCCTGGAGGAGGAAGCGCACGGTAAGCGCAACTCAGAATTGTTGTCGACCGCCGGTTCGATTCTCGGTGGGCTGCTCGGCGGCCGATCCCGCGGGGGTCTGCTCGGCAAGCTCGGCGGTGCGGCCAGCCGACGCGGGCGCACGGCAGCAGCCAAGGAACGAGTCGACGCCGCCGAGAACAAGGTGTCGCGTCTCGAGGCGAGCCTGGCCGAACTCGAAACCGAGCTCGAGGCGGAGGTCACCGAGATCGATACCCGATGGATGGCAGCCGCCAAGAACACGGGAACGTTGCCAATCGGCCTCGAACGAGCCGACGTCACCGTCACGCAACTCGCCCTGGCTTGGATGCCCGTTTCGTGACGAACGGCGTCAGGAGGTGCTGACACCCAGGAGTGCCGACGGAGAGACTCGAACTCTCACTGACGGCGCCCTAAACGCCGTGCCTCTGCCATTGGGCTACGTCGGCGACGAGCGCCACGATCAGGTTAACGAGCTTGGAGCCCACCGAGCTTGACGATTCCTTGAATCGTCAAGAAGGTGTTTGGTGTCGATGGGTGTTCGACTGCTCAACACCGCACGAACACCTCCATGGACCTGACCAAGACGCGACTCCCTCGAAACTGGCGGAACGACCTGACCGTCGCGACCACCATCGTGGTCGCTGTGTGGTTGCTGTGGACGGTCGTCTGGGCGGAAGTTCACGCCGATCCGGCGGTCGTCAACTGGCCGTTGTTCAGCATCATCGCAGCGTTGCTGATCATCTCCGAACGGAGCCCTCGGGCACGCATCGAGTTCGGCCCGATCGGTTCGGTGACGCCGCTGTGGATGTTCGCCTATGCGCTGATCCTGCTCGGCTCTCCCTCTGTCGCGGTGGGAGTCGCACTGGTCGGATCGACGATGCACGCGCTCGCCGACGGCGCCTCTGTGACCTCGCTCCTCACTCGCATCTCTGCCACCGCGATCTCGTTGTCGGTTGCCGGTCTGGTGCTGTTCAGCCTTGGTGTCCACGGCGCGATCACGATGAAGGAAACGGTTCCGTGGACGTGGGCACTGGCGATCGTGATCGGTGGCGTGGCCATCCTGTTGCTCAACTCGATGACCACGGCCCTGGCGATGTCGGTCAGGCGAAACCTATCGTTCATGACGTTGCTGAAGCGCGGTTTCGGAATTCGGGTGTCTGCCGAAGGCGCGCTGCTGTCGTTGGCTCCGATTTGGGTGATCGGGATCAACTTCAGCCTCGTGATCGTTCCGCTGCTCGGGATCACGACAATTTTGGTGTTCGGCTCGACACGCCAGGCGTTCGAACGCGCCCACGAAACACGCCACGATTCGTTGACCGGCCTGATGAATCGCCAATCGTTCCTGGAGCGCCTCCATGACGCGCTCGACCAACCCCGAGCGGCATCGCACCCGACGCTGTTCCTGATGGACCTCAACGGGTTCAAGGAGATCAACGACCGGCTCGGGCATCGGATCGGTGACGCCTTGCTGGTGGCGTTCGCTGACAGGCTCGAGGCGAGCCTGCCCGCCAGATCGGTTGCCGCCAGGCTCGGGGGCGACGAGTTCGCGGTACTGACGATCGGGATTGCATCTTCCGACGACGTAGACGCGGCTGCCGCCGCGCTGCACGAGGCACTGACGATTCCGCTGACGGTCGACGGATTCCCGGTCACCGTTGGTGTCAGCATCGGGGTCGCATCCGCGCCGGAACACGGGCAGTCGAAAACGGATCTGATTCGCGCCGCCGATGTCGCGATGTACAAAGCGAAGCGTTGCGGCACGGCCATCGAGCGCTATGACAACTGCGTCAAGGCACCTCAACGCGGTCGGCTGAGTCTGCTCAGCGATCTCAGCGACGCGCTCACCAATCACGAACTCCACATCCACTTCCAGCCGCAACTCAACATCAGCGATGGGTCGGTCGACACGGTCGAGGCGCTGATCCGATGGACCCATCCCGAACACGGATCGATCCCCCCGGACGAATTCATCGGACTTGCCGAGCAAACCGATCTGATCGGTCCGCTCACCGAAATGGTGCTCCGAGTGGCAACAAGGGGTTTGCTCACCGCCGGAACCTCTACCGTCAAACTGGCGGTCAACGTGTCGCCACGCAGCCTGATGGACCAGTACTTCGCGTCGCAGGTGTTCGCGATCCTGGACGAAACCGGTTTCCCGCCCAATCGTCTCGAGTTGGAGGTCACTGAACGGGGCTTCGTCACCAACGCCGAGCGATCCTCGTACACGATCAGCCAGCTCCGGGCGGCAGGAATTCGGATTGCGATCGATGACTTCGGCGCGGGGCATTCGTCGTACGAGGCGTTGAGGAGGCTGCAGGTCGACCGTGTCAAGATCGACCGCGACTTCGTGACCGGGCTCCTCGAGCAACCTCGGGATCGGCTGATCGTCGCCTCGCTGATTCGCCTGTCCCACGACCTCGGCCTCGACGTCGTCGCCGAAGGTGTCGAAACAACGGGAGTGTGGGACGCGCTCGCCGAACTCGATTGTGACGTCGCTCAGGGCTTCGGGATTGCCGCCCCGATGGCGTTCCCCGAGTTGCGCGGCTGGTTGACCCAGTGGAACGAAGTGCTCGTCGAGGAACTGATCGCCTGAAAGCAGGCGACGGCGGCGGACATTCTCGTCGCCGACCATGAGCGTGGCACGCTGTCGGTGTGCACGTTTCGGAACTCTCGACGCCGGCCCTGATCATCGAGGCCGACCGGTTCCAACGCAACCTTACGACGATGGCTTTGCACCATCCAGGGGTTCGCCTTCGACCGCACGTCAAGGCCCACAAATCGACGGCGATCGCGGCCGCACAGTCGGCCGCCGGTCACCACACCTTCACGTGTGCCACCCCGCGCGAGGTCGTCGGGATGGGGCGTGCCGGCGTCGGCATCGACCTGTTGCTGGCGAACGAGACGATCGATCACGAGCGACTACGGATGATGGCCGAACTGGATGTCCCCGTCACAGTTGCCGTCGATTCGCTCGAGACGATTCGCGCCGCTGCGACGGCTGGCATCACCGCATGTGTGATCGACGTGGATGTCGGACTCCCTCGCTGCGGCATCTCGCCCGCTGCAGCCGGGCGACTCGCTGATGACGCCCGCGCCGCCGGGTTGAGCGTGCGTGGTGTGATGGGGTACGAAGGCCATCTGATGATGGTCGCCGATCGCGCCGAACGGCTGGCGTCGGTCGAACAATCGATGGTATTGCTGCTGCAGGCCCATCACGACGTCGGTGGTGAGATCATCTCGGCTGGAGGCACCGGCACGTACGACCTCCATGCCAACACGGGCGTCAACGAGGTTCAAGCCGGCAGCTACGCCCTGATGGACTCGCACTACGCCAAGCAGGGGCTCCCGTTCGAGCAGGCGCTGTTCGTGGTCGGAACCGTCATCTCGGTAAGTGTCGATTGGGCGGTCGCCGATGTCGGCTTGAAAGCGCTCGGCATGGACCACGGCAATCCTTCGGTCGAAGGCGGCACCGTGTGGTTCTGTTCCGACGAGCACGTCACGTTCCAACCCGACGGACCGACCCTCGTCGGCGACCGGGTGCGTGTCATCCCTGGCCATATCGACCCCACCATGGCGATGCACGAGTGCGCCTGGCTCGTCAGCAACGACTCGGTGATCGATCGATGGCCGATCGACCTACGCGGCTGGTGATCGTCAGACGGGACGCCCCGACGCCTGCAGGGCGGCGAGCAGGTTGCGGAAGGCTCGTCCGCGATGAGAGATGGCGTGCTTCTCCGCCTCCGTCATGTCGGCGAATGAGCGGCCGTCGCCATCGTTCGGAATGAACACAGCGTCGTAGCCGAACCCGCGCTCACCGCTCGATGCGACAGGGATCGTTCCCTCGCAGACACCCTCGACGGTCAGTTCCGAGCCGTCGGGGTAGCGCACCAGCACACACGTCCGGAACACGGCACGCCGATCCGTTTCGTCACCAAGTTCTCGCAGCAGTTTGTTCCGATTGTCGGCGTACGTGCAGCCCTCCCCCGCCCAACGGGCGGCATGCACACCGGGCGCCCCGCCGAGCGCCAGCACCTCGAGACCGGTGTCGTCGGCAACCGCCGGAAATCCGGTTGCCTCGCAGATCGCGATCGCCTTGAGACGGGCATTGCCGGTCAGCGTGTCGGCGTCCTCTACGACATCCGGAACGTCGTCGGGTCGCGGGATCAGATCGATCACTCCATCGAGGATGAAACGGATCTCGGCGACCTTGTCGGGGTTCGCCGAAGCGCACACGAGGCGCGGCAGATTGCTCATCGTCGCGACGGTGGCGTCGAGATCATCTCGCGTTGCAACGCGACGATTTCAGCAAGCCCGAGTTCGGCGAGTCCGAGCAGCGAATCCAACTCCCCTCGCGTGAACGCCATCCCCTCGGCAGTGCCCTGGACTTCGACGAACCGCGCTTCACCACCGCCGATCGGTGCCAGCATTACCACGTTCATGTCGACCTCGGCCTTGCTGTCCTCCACATACGGCAGGTCGAGGACCGGTGTCCCGTTCACGATCCCGACGCTGATCGCCGACACGAACGAGGTCAACGGATTGGCCGACAAGCCACCACGCTGCACCACTCGGGTGAGCGCGTCGTGGAGTGCAATGAAGCCACCGCAGATGCTCGCCGTGCGCGTTCCGCCGTCGGCCTGGAGCACGTCGCAATCGACCACGACCTGGCGCTCTCCGAGCATCGTCATGTCGCAGGCGGCCCGCAGGGACCGTCCGATCAGCCGCTGGATTTCAACGGTACGACCGCTCTGCTTCCCCTTTGCGGCCTCGCGATCGACTCGCTCGGGCGACGATCCGGGAAGCATCGAATACTCGGCCGTGACCCAACCCTTGCCCTTGCCCCGCATCCACCGCGGCACATCTTCATCGATCGATGCGGTGCACAACACGCGGGTACGACCGAATGACACGAGACACGAGCCGTCGGCCATCTCGGTGAAGTCACGCTCGAACGTGATCGGCCGCAGTTCGTCAGCGGTTCGACCGTCTGGTCGTGTCATGGGATCTCCTGTTTGGTTGGGTGTTCGAGCGGCCAGCGCTCGGTATGGGCGAGTTCCGGGCCGAGCAGCGTGCCGCCGAGCTGTCTGAACGACTCGACGTCGCCGCTCGACAGGAACCGATGCACTCCTAGTTCCTTCGAATCGCGCAGCAGGCCGAGTTCGGCGAGCATCGAACGCGCCGCGAATGCGGTCTCGTCGGCCGAGCTCACGAGCGTGACCGAAGGCCCCATCACATCGCTGATCGTTCGGGCCAGAAAGGGATAGTGGGTGCACCCGAGGAGGAGCGCATCGACGTCGGCCTCGCGGATCGGCGCCAGCAGTCGTTCCGCCAACACGGTGACCTCGTCGCCGAGCGTTTGGCCTCGCTCGACGAACTCGACGAACCCGGGGCAGGCGGCACACGCCAGATTCACGGGCGCGCCCGTGCGGGCAACTGCCTCGACATAGGCGCCGGACGACATCGTGCCGACCGTGCCGATCACGCCGACACGACCCGAGGCGGTCGCTCGCACGAGTGCGTCGGCGCCCGGCTCGATCACATCGATGATCGGCACGGAGAGCTCGCTGCGCAACTCGTCGAGGCCTGCCGCGGTTGCCGTGTTGCACGCCACAACGATCGCTTTGACATCGAAGTCATCGACCAGCGAGAACGCCAACTCCCGGGCGAACTGACGGACCACGGCCAGTGGTTTCGATCCGTACGGGTAGCGTCCGGTGTCACCGATGTAGACGAGATCCTCCGCCGGGAGGAGGTCGATGATGGCACGCGCAACCGTCAGACCTCCGAAACCGGAGTCGAACATCCCTATCGGCCGATCCACGCCGCCAGGCTAGGCGCTCGACCGTTCAACGCTCCGGGACTCGAGCCGCTCTGCGACATTTGTCGGCGGACGCGGAAGATCCGACGGATGTGATCGCGAGATGGCGGCGTCGAGCTCGAGACCTCGCCGTTTGAACTCGATTTTGACGCAATGTTGCGCGAATCTTGCCACTATCGGGTAAAAAATTGTGATCTACTTTACGTAGTCGAGTGACCACGTCCAGTAGTCACCAATCACCAAAGGCACTCCATGAAACTTCGGGTACACGTAAAACGGCGTGCGATCGTGTTTGTCGCGTTGATCGCACTCGCCGCGGCAACTGCCGCGCCGGCGGCGGCAAGGACGGTCCCGAGGCCAATCCACGAACCGTCGGCGAAGTCTGGGATCCGGTGGTGATCATGAGATCACTTCGAACCACTCTGACGGTCGGCGTGTGCGGAGTCGTGCTTGCCTCGACGGTCGCCACGTCGGCTGCTGCCGGAGCACCCGGACAAACCGTGCAGGTGATCGTCGTTGCCGAGCCTGGACGGCTCGGCGATGCTGAACTCGCGATCGAGGCCCTTGGCGGCCGCGTCGGACGTGTACTGCCCATCATCGACGGTTTCGCCGGCTCGATCGTCAGCGATCGGATTGATCAACTCGCTGCCTCTCGTGCTGTCGCTACCGTGTCGCCCGACGCCGAGGTCACCCCAATGGCAATCGACGGCTCACTCGGCTATGACCCTGCTGAGACCAGTTCGCTGTCTGCCGTGTCGCAGATCACCGGCGCGCAATCGCTGTGGAATGCCGGTTACGTCGGCCAAGGTGTTGATGTCGCCCTGATCGACACGGGTGTCAGCCGCGTCGCCGGGCTCGATCGGGCCGGCAAAGTGATCGACGGCCCCGATCTTTCGTTCGACTCGATCGAGCCGACGTTGGTGTCGCTCGACGCGTTCGGCCATGGCACCCATATGGCTGGCATCATCGCCGGCTCGGATGTGGCGCCGAAGACCTCGTCGAAGGCGTGCAAGACCTGTCTCGGCAAGAGCGCGTACACGGACACGACCAAATTCGTCGGCATCGCCCCGGAGGCACGCATCATCAACGTGAAGGTCGGCGCCTTCGACGGTGCCACCGACGTTTCACAGGTGATCGCCGGGATCGACTGGGTCGTGCAGCACCGCAACGATCCCGGGATGAACATTCGGGTCCTCAACCTCAGCTTCGGCACTGACTCGCTGCAGAGCGCGAGCCTCGATCCCTTGGTTCATGCCGCAGAGGTGGCGTGGCGGTCGGGCATCGTGGTCGTGGCTGCGGCCGGAAACGACGGCCTACTGACGGCGTCGGTGGCGAGTCCCGCGTTGTCGCCGACGATCATCGCAGTCGGCGCAAGCGACCCGGTGGGCACCATCGCCACCGACGACGACCGGGTGCCCTACTTCGCCCAACACGGCAACAGTACTCGACCGGTCGATTTCATCGCCCCGGGGGTGTCGGTACTCAGCCTTCGGGTCCCCGGCTCGTTCGTCGATCAGAACGTGACGACCGGCAAAGTCGGAACGAGGTTCCAGCGAGCGAGCGGGACGAGCCAGTCCACGGCAGTCGCGTCGGGACTCGTCGCGTTGCTGATTTCGAAGTATCCGACAGCGACACCCGACACGATCAAGGCCTACTTGAAGACGACCGCACAGCCCGTCACGCTGCTCGACACGTCGTCCGGAATGGGCGAGTGGGTCGGCCTGGTGAACAACTGGTATGCCGGTTCGGGTTCAGCGAACGTGGCCGGTTCCGCCGCATTGAGCAAACTCACTACCGTCAACGCCGCTCAGCCCAGCGGAACTGGGCTCGGAACGTTGGAGGCCTCGCGGGGCTCATATCACGTCACCAATGGCA
Source organism: Ilumatobacteraceae bacterium (assembly GCA_043773365.1). Lineage (GTDB taxonomy): Bacteria > Actinomycetota > Acidimicrobiia > Acidimicrobiales > Ilumatobacteraceae > Ilumatobacter. The sequence continues at coordinate 15,151 of JAYVFI010000078.1, read as the reverse complement.
CGACCATGCTGACCGGCGAGAGGGACATCTTCGGCCGATCGTGGAATGCGGCGACGATGTCGGCCGCGACTTCGTCTGCGACAACGTGGACCGGCGGGCTGTGGAATGGCGCCCGCTGGAGCGGTGATGGGTGGAGCGGTGCCCGCTGGAGCAACGTCACATGGACCAACAACGATTGGTCGGGTGCCAGATGGTCAGGGGCCAGATGGTCGTCGATGATCTGGGATGGTGCCCGATGGTCAGGGGCCCGATGGAGTGGAGCGCGCTGGAGTTCCGGCACCTGGTCAGGCGCACGCTGGTCAGGCGCACGCTGGTCAGACAGTAGTTGGAGCTGAGCAGCCCGCGGCGACCACAGATTCAACAGCGCTCGTGACGAACAAGGCCAAGTTAGGTGCCACCAGTGAACCAGACGACGGAGAACGTGACTCGACGAGGTAGGGGGCTGCCATCGTCCACCGCGAGTCGGCGGACGATGGCTCTGATCGTCGCCCTCGCCGTCAGCTCCGGGATCGTGCTCTCGCAGCTTGACCTGTCGCCCGCGCCCGGGCAGCCGGCCTTCTTGTCGTGGTGGATGATCGGCCTCATCGCGATTGCCGCCGAGTTCATGGTCTTCAACGTCGAATTCCGACGAGAGTTGTATTCGATCACATTCAGCGAGATTGCACTGGTCCTCGCCTTGTTCCTCGCGTCGCCCCGCGACCTGCTGATCGGCCGACTGATCGGAGAGGCGCTGTTTCTGGGCTTCAAGGAACGCCAGGCGATTCGCAAGATGGCGCTCAACCTCGCTTCATTTCTGGGCGAGGTCACCGTGCTCCTCGCGGTGCATCAAACACTTGGCAGGCAGCTGGATATCACGCGGCCGATCTCCTGGCTCGCCACATTCGTCGCGGTCGCCGCAGCCAGCTTCGCTGGATACCTCGTCGTGTTCCAAGTCGTGCACTGGCACGGCGCACCAATCACCCTGAAGTCGATCCTTGGCATCGGCGCCCTGACAATTCCGGTCAACACAAGCTTTGCCCTGATGGCGACGGTCCTGATCGTCGACCAACCCTGGGCAACTTTTCTGCTCACCGGTATCGGAGCCTTTCTGCTCATCGCCTATCGCTCCCACACCGCTCTCAGCCAACGATTCGAGAGCCTGTCGACGCTGTACGAGTTCACTCGTCTCGTGAGCGGAGCAAAGCGTCCGGATTCCGTGCTCGAAGCGATCCTTACTCAGGCGAAGGACCTCCTGCGGGCTGAACGAGCCGAGATTTGGCTGACCGACGAGAACGAATTCCGGCTGCGACTCGAGGTCAACGACAACGGCCAAACCAGGAGCGCTCTCGAGCCGGAACACGGCGATGCGATGCATCGGTGGCTGTCGGCTGTCGACGGAGCGTCGATCGTGAGGTCAGGATCGACGCACCAGTACGACCGCGATATCGCACGCGCACTCGGCGCCCGCGATGCGATCGTTGCGCCGATCACCGAGTCGGGCGCCGTTGTCGGATTGGTGGCGGTCGTCAACAGGCTCGGTGAGATCGTGCAATTCCAGGAGACAGACCGCACGATGTTTGCGACACTCTCCAACCACGCCAGCGTCGCACTGGAAAACGGCCGTCTGATCGACCGCCTTCACCACGAGGCCAGCGAGCGCCGGCACGAAGCGCTTCACGACTCGCTCACCGGTCTACCGAACCGGGTCTTCTTCAGCCTTCGACTCGATCAGGAACTGAGCAGTTTGGCTGAAACGCACGGTTACCTCGCCGTCGCAGTGATGGACCTCGACGGTTTCAAGGAGATCAATGACACGCTGGGTCACCAATCCGGTGACATCGTCCTCCAAGAGGTGGCGAAGCGGATCTCCTATTCGGTCGGAGGTGCTGCCATCGTGGCGAGACTCGGCGGCGACGAGTTCGGCCTGCTGTTCCCCGCCATCAGTGCCCGACCAGAGTTGCGGGCAATCGCCCGTCGCTTGCGCGATGCGGTTGCCCAACCGATCTGCATCGAGGGGATGAGCATCAACGTCAGTATCAGTGTCGGCTTCGCCGTCGCTCCCGACGACGCAGACGATGGGGCCACGCTGCTTCAGCGCGCCGACGTTGCGATGTACAGCGCCAAGGCCGGCAACGGCGCTGGAGTCGACTTCTACGAGGCCAACCGAGACGAGAACTCGACGCGGCGGCTCTCGCTCGGCAACGATCTTCGGGCGGCGATCAGCGCCGATCAACTCACGATGGTGTTCCAGCCCCAGATTCGCCTCGCTGATGGCGCGATGGTTGGCGTAGAGGCACTCGTACGGTGGAACCACCCGGTCTTCGGTCAGATCATGCCGGACGAGTTCATTCCCTTGGCAGAACGGACCGGCGTCATCAATGAGCTGACCAGGTGTGTGCTGCGCATGTCGCTCGGGCAGGCAATGCGCTGGCGCCGAGCCGGCCACCAATGGACACTCGCAGTCAACGTGGCAATGCGCAACCTGCTCGATCACGACTTCGTCACGGTCGTCGGCGAACTCGTCGCAGACTCAGGATTCGACCCCACCGCGCTGAAACTGGAAATCACGGAGACGACCATCATGTCGGACACGGCGCGAACCGTCGACTCGCTGGAAGGACTCGCCGCGCTCGGTATCAAGCTGTCCATCGACGATTTCGGGACCGGCTACTCGTCCCTGTCGCACCTCCAACAACTACCAGTCACCGAGATCAAGATCGACAAGAGCTTCGTGTTCCGGATGACGACCGACTCCAGCGCGGATGCGATCGTCCGCTCGATTCTCGACCTCGCCCGCAACCTCGAACTCTCGGTCGTGGCCGAAGGCATCGAGGACCAGGGGACGTGGGAACGCCTTCGCAGTCTCGGGTGCGGCGCCGCTCAGGGCTACCACATGGCACGACCGATGCCGGCCGATGATCTCGAACAGTGGCATGCGCGGTTGAACTCCCTGGAGGACAGCCGGCCCCAGATGATCACGTCGCGCTCGCCATTCGTAGCCATCCCATGACGTGATCAGGGAGCCGGTGACGGCGCCGCGAGTGGCGGGCCGAAACTCGGAGGCACGCATCAGTCTGGCAAGCTGAACGGATGGAGGTGGCCGATCTCGAACAGTGGGCCTCATCGGTCGTCCTGGGCGACGGCGATACGGCGGTGATCCGACCGATCACCCCGGCCGATGCGGAGGCGTTGGCGGCGTTCCACCATCGACAGTCGGCAGACAGTCGCTACATGCGGTTCTTCTCGCCGAAACCCGACCTGTCGGTGGCCGAGCTGGAACGGTTCACGACCGTCGACTTCGTGTCACGCGTCGCCCTTGTCGTCGAACTGCACGGCGAGTTCATCGCCTGGGCGAGTTACGAACGCTGGAAGAACCGGGACGACGCCGAAGTCGCCTTCATGGTCGACGACCAGCACCAGGGCAAGGGAATCGCGACCTTGCTCCTGGAGCACCTTGCGGCGATCGCCAAGGCAAACGGTCTGCATCGATTCAATGCCCAGACGCTCAGCCACAACCGGTCGATGCTGAGCGTGTTCACGCGGACAGGCTGGCCGGTCCATCGCAAGTTCGATTCGGGAGTGATCGACATCGACTTCCCGCTCGACGACACCGCCGAGTTCATCGACTCGATGGAGCGCCGCGAACAGCGAGCCGATTCGCGGGCGATCGCCCGGATCCTGCTGCCGGCCTCGATCGCTGTGATCGGCGCCTCCGACACCGTCGGTTCCGTCGGTCACGAGCTGTGGACGAACGTCTCACGTCACCAGCAGCAGCGGCGGCTGTTCCCCGTGAACCAAAGGCACGCCACGGTCGGAGGCGTGCCCGCCTTCGCCTCGATCAGCGACATTCCCGAAGATGTGTCCTTGGCAGTGATCGCCGTGCCGATCGCTGAACTCCCATCGATCATCGACGAGTGCATCGCCAAGCGGGTGCGTGGCGCCGTGGTGATCACGTCGGCCGACGGCGCCGATCTCGACATGGCGCCGATCGTGGCGCGGGCCCGCCAGAGCGGGATGCGGATCATCGGGCCGACCAGCATGGGCATCGCCTCGCCGAGACTGGAGAGCGGATTGCAGGCGGCACTTGTCGACGTCACGCTTCCACCGGGGAATGTGGCGATCTCGATGCAGTCGGGCTCACTCGGCAGTTCGTTGTTGCGGCTCGCCGACCGCCTGCAGCTCGGACTGTCCTGGTTCGTGTCACTCGGCGACAAGTCGGACGTGTCGGCCAACGACCTGCTCCAGTTCTGGGAGGACGATGAAGCCACGCAGGTGATCGGCATCTACACCGAATCGTTGGGGAACCCGCGCAAGTTCGCCAGGATCGCTCGCCGGGTTTCGGCGAAGCGGCCGATCGTCGTCGTCCGCACCGGTGCGGCTTCGGTCGGAGTCGCCAACGAGGCGCTATACCGCGAGACTGGGGTGATCGAGGTCCCAACTGTGACCGAGTTGCTCGATACCGTTCGCGTGCTCTCGACGCAACCCTCGATGGCCGGCAACCGAGTAGCTGTGCTCTCGAATGCTCAGAGTCCTGGTGTGCTTGCAGCGGCAACGTTGAGGGCGGCCGGGTTGGACGTCGTCGATCGGCGTGACGGGTTGCGCTGGGACGCACGCTCGAGCGACTTCGAACGAGCCGTCTCGGCGGCGCTCGCCGATCCGGACATCGACGCGGTGCTCGTGATTCACGCTCCGCCCGTGGAAGGTGCCGTCGGGGAGCCGGCCATGGCGATCGAACGGGCATGCCGCGAGTCGACGAAGCCGATCGTCGCCGTGATGTTGGGTGCACTCGACGGACCCCTTCGGCCAGGCTCGGCGATTCCAGCCTTCGGGTTCCCCGAACAGGCTGCTGCCGTGCTCGGACGCTTGGCGGCCTGGTCGGCCTGGCGGTTGGCGATCGTCGATCGGGTGGAGGACCAGGTCCCCGATCGGATCGACTCAGCCGCTGCAGGTGCGGTCGTCGCCCACCACGTCGGGTCCGGCACGATGTCGGCATCGGAGATTCGCGGGCTGCTCGCCACGTATGCGATTGCGATGCCCGCAACCGTTCAGGTGGCGTCCGACGAGGCGGTCGCCGCCGCTCAACGAGTCGGTTTTCCCGTCGCTGTCAAGGCGCGAAGTCGTCAGGTCGGGCGAACCGTCGAGGCCGGTGTCGCCCTCGATCTTCGTCACGCCGCCGAGGTCGTCGAAGCCGTGTCGATCATGCGTGCTCACCTCGGGGATGGGGCCGACGAAGTGATCGTGCAGCGAATGGTCCCACCCGGTGTGGACGTGCGCGTTCACGTCACGGTTGACGATCGAATCGGCCCGGTGGTGACATTCGGTCTCGGCGGCGCACAAGCGGATCTGATCGGCGACGTGTCGAGTCGCCTCGCGCCGCTCTCCCTCGGGGTCGCCGAGGCGATGGTGGCAGAGACGCGGGCCGCCGCAGCCCTCGATGAGTCGGCTACCGAAGGCGTCGTCGACTTGGTGATGCGAGTCGGGCAGCTCGTCGCGGACCACCCCCTGATCGCCGAACTCGACCTCAATCCGATCATCGTGAAGGCCGACCGGTGCTGGGTCGTCGACGCCACGATTCGACTCGAACAACGTGCTCGCCTGGACCACCCCACGCGTCGTCTCGAGGAGACGTGACGCGTTTCGAAATCCGCGTCGGCGTTCGGGTCAGAAGTAGATGATCGCTTCGGCGTTGGCTTCGGCTTCGTCGAGGTCGGCCGTATAGGCGCCCGTCGAGAGGTACTTCCAACCGCCGTCGCACACGATGAACACGATCGTTGCGGGTCCTTCGGACGGCTCGATGCCGGCCGCAACCTTGGCAGCCCCGGCGAGCGCCGCACCGGACGAGAGCCCAGCGAAAATGCCACACTCCCTGACCAGCCGGCGGGTCCACTCGATCGACTCCCGCGGCCGCACGACACGCTTGCGATCGAGCAGCTCGAACCCGTTCCAGTTCTCGAACACGGGCGGGATGTAGCCCTCGTCCATGTTGCGGAGACCCTCGACGCGTTCGCCGAGCGGCGGCTCGATCGCCACGATCTGGATATCGGGGTTCTGTTCCTTGAGGAACCGGCCGGTCCCCATCAACGTTCCGCTGGTACCGAGGCCGGCGACGAAGTGGGTGATCTCCGGAACGTCGCGCCAGATCTCCGGTCCAGTGCCCTCGTAGTGGGCGCGGGGGTTGGCGTCGTTGCCGTACTGGTAGATGAAGCACCATTCGGGATGCAGATCGGACATCTCCTGAGCCCGCTTGACGGCGCCGTTGGAACCCTCGCCGCCCGGCGTGAGGATCACCTCAGCGCCCATGATCTCGAGCATCTGGCGGCGTTCGATCGACACGCTTTCGGGCATCAGGATCTTGATCGGATAACCCTTGAGGCGAGCGATCGCCGCCAATGCAATTCCCGTGTTTCCGGATGACGGTTCGAGGATCGTCTGTCCCGGCTGGAGGCTGCCGTCTTTCTCCGCTGCCTCGATCATCGCCTTGGCGATGCGGTCCTTGACCGAGCCGAACGGGTTCTGCATCTCGAGCTTGGCGAGAATCCGCACGTTGGGATTCGGTGACAGGTTCGAGACGTCGACGATCGGCGTGTTCCCGATCAGGTCGAGCACGTTGGCGTGGACCGCGCTGATCCCGGTCATCACGTCCGCTTCATGAATTCTCAGACTCGTCGCCATGTCATCTCCAACCATCCCCGAATCCGGATCATTCCGACAAATCCGATAGGTGTAGTCAGGATTGTACACCCGGCCGCTCCCCATGGTCCACCCCTGGACCGGGAACCGCGCCCCGCCTGGCGGTTCGATCAGACGAGTTCGATCGGTTCCTCGGTGATGTCGCCGCCCACGATGCGATAGCTGCGCAACTCCGGGGCGTCACGCTTCAAGCTGATGATCACGTAGTGCCAGGTCGGGTCGGGTGCCTCGGCGACGTCGGTCGGGCTCGGGTAGGGCTCCGAGTGCGTGTGACTGTGCACCACGCCGTTGATCTCCCAATCGTGATCGTCGGCGTCCATCTCTGCCTTGAAATGGTCAGTGGGATGGATCGTGTACAACTTGGCCGACTCCGCCGCGTTGCGACACGGATAGAACCCGGCGGCGTGATCACTGCCGGGGGCCCCTGCAATCAATCCGCAGGCTTCCAGCGGGTACTCCCGAACGGCCAGGTCGCAGATCGCATCGAAAGCCAGGCGATCGAGTCGGAGCACGACCGAAACCATATCGGTAGCCTCATCACGGCCATGGGCAAAACCAAGAAACCGGGCAACACGGATCCGAACAGCAAGCACATCGCCAGCAACAGAGCGGCGCGGCGCAACTACTCGATCGACGAAACGCTCGAGGCCGGGGTCGTCCTGCAGGGCAGCGAAGTCAAGAGCATGCGCGAAGCGCAGGTCCAACTCGCCGATGCCTACGCCAGGATCCGTGATGGCGAGGCCTGGCTGGAGGGCGTCCACGTCGCCCCCTACCTGTTCGCGGTCGGCGTCGGAGCGCACGAACCAGATCGGCCGCGCAAATTGCTACTGCACCGCGACGAGATCCGCAGGCTGAAGGCCAAGATCGATCAGGACCGCGTTTCGATCGTGCCGCTCAACTTGTACTTCAAGGACGGCCGGGTCAAGGTCGAGCTCGGTGTCGGCAAGGGCCGCAACAAGGGCGACAAACGTCAAGCGATGGCCGAGCGCGATTCGAAACGAGAAGTCGACCGGGAGTTGGGACGTCTCCGAAAGGGCATGTGACGAATCCGGCGACCGGGCTAGCCGCTCCGGTCCCGGGTCTGCAATCCTGACGACATGATCGAGCTCGAGTCATTGGTCGCGATTGACGTGCACACCCATGCCGAGATCTCAGGGATCACCGGATGCGGAGCGTTGTCGCCTGAGCTGATGGAGGCCGCCGATCGGTACTTCGCCGGGGCGCACATCCACCGGCCGACGGTCACGGAGATGGCCGAGTTCTACCGCTCACGCAAGATGATGGCGGTCGTGTTCACGGTCGACTGCACGACCACGATGGGCGTCCCGCCCGTACCGAACGACGAGATCGCCCAGGCTGCGATCGACAACCCGGACGCGCTGATCGCGTTCGGGAGCGTCGATCCGCACCTCGGGCGGCAGGCGGTCAACGAGGTCCATCGGCTCGTCGACGAATACGACGTGAAGGGGTTCAAGTTCCACCCCAACACACAGGCGTTCTTCCCGAACGATCCCGCGGTGTATCCGATCTACGAGGCGATCGCCGAGCACAACCGGATCGCTCTGTTCCACACCGGTCAGACCGGGATCGGGGCCGGTGTGCCGGGTGGCGGTGGGATCAAACTGAAGTACTCCAACCCGATGTACGTCGACGACGTGTCGGCCGATTTCCCCGGGCTCAAGATCATCCTCGCCCACCCGTCGTTCCCGTGGCAGGACGAGGCATTGTCCGTCGCAACGCACAAACCGGACGTGTACATCGACCTGTCGGGTTGGTCGCCCAAGTACTTCCCGGCCAACCTCGTTCGATACGCCAACACGATCCTGCAGGACAAGGTCCTGTTCGGGTCCGATTTCCCGTTGATCACCCCCGACCGATGGATCGCCGACTTCGAGACACTCGACATCAAGGACTCGGTCCGCCCCAAGATCATGAAACACAACGCCGCCCGCCTGCTCGGCCTGACCTGACCGCCGCAGCCACCGCCGGCCACAGCCCGCCACCGCAGGGGCCGCCCGGTTTCCGGGGCGTCCCGGTCCCGAACAGCAACAAATGCGATTGGGGACCGTCAGTGGTCCCGAGCAGCAACAAATGCGATTGGGGACCGTCAGTGGTCCCGAACAGCAACAAATGCGATTGGGGACCACCCTTGGTTCCGAACAGCAACAAATGCGATTGGGGACCGCACCAGGACCTCTCGGGCGTACCCGAAATCTTCTCTCAGATCCTTGCCGCACATTGGGCAGCGATATCGATCAGTTGTTCGACGGTCTGGTGCAACCGGCCGAGGACATCGTCGTCGGTCACTCGGCTGATCGTCCAGCCGATGCGCGCCAATTCGCGATCGCGTTGCTTGTCGCGTTGGACATCCAACCGGCCACCATGCCAGGTGACATGATCAACCTCGATTCCGAATCGCAACCCCGGATCAGCGAGGTCGAGGTGGACCGTTGTTCCGCCATCGAGCAGCACCGGCACCTGCCGTTCGAATTCGAAGCCCGATTGCTTCAAGGCGCGCCAGAGGCGGACTTCGAGGTCGGAGTCAGCGGGTTTCAGCCATGCCGGGCGTGCTTCGATCACTCGATGGAGACGGACCGAGCCCGGCCGACCCCGGGCGGCAAAACGTCTTGCGGCAGATCTGACGTCCGGAACGGTGAACATCCGTCGATCGAGCATCTGCTCGTACACCGATTCCAGGCCAGCATCGTCGAGATGCCACGCCAGGTCACAGAACAGCCGTAGCGGCCGCAGCACCGGCAGGCCACAGCGCTCGGTGATGTCGAACTTGGTCAGCAAATCTGTCTGGTGGGCGGCAACACCGAACAGGTGCACGGTTGCTCTCGACAGGAGATGCACATCGTCGGTGAAAACCTTGCGCAATCCCCACACCCGGCCTGCGGTCGGGCCGGAAATGGCGGCGTGAGGGGCCGCAAGGCATGCTGCGGCACAACGTTGTTCGAATGTCTCGGGGTGACTGGCGATGCGGTAGACGCCACGATGGACCGGGACAAGCAGCCCCGACTCGAGCAATTCGGAACGCCGGCGTCCGACGACCCGCTCCCGCTTGAGTTCCCGAGCGGTCAGTAGGCCGTGTCGTTGGCGTGCGCTGGTCAGCAGCGGACGAGTGAGCGTGGTCATGTCGACCTCCGGTTCGATGTGAGTCGAAGGGAAGTCGGACCGCTCAAACTACCGGGCTACCGCAGTCAGCGCGCCCTCCCGGTCCCGAGCAGCAACAAATGCGATTCGGCACCGGTGGTGGTCCCGAGGCGCAACAAATGCGATTCGTGACCGCAGATCCCCGGCCCCCGATTCGGAATCCGGTGCCGAGCGGCAACAAATGAGATTCGGCACCACCGGTGGTCCTGAATCGCATTTGTTGCTGTCGGGTGTCTGGTGTCCGGGGTCACGGGTGGCGGGTCGCCAGCCGGCGATTCGGAGGTGCTGAGGGTGCCCGGCAAGACTGGTTGCATGCGACTGGCGACAATTCGGACTGGCGACGAGCACCAGTGCGTCCGCGTCGACGACGATGTTGCCGTGGAGACCGGGCATGCCGATGTTGGGGCGCTGCTCATCGACACAGACTGGCGGGTACGTGCGCAAGCCGCTGACGGAGCTCGCCACGCGCTCGACTCGCTCGACTACGCGCCGCTGGTGCTGCGACCCGAGAAGGTGATCTGCGTCGGGCTCAACTATCACGATCACATCGCCGAAACCGGACGAACGCCACCGGAGTATCCGACCCTGTTCGCCAAGTTCGCCCGCACCTTGATCGGCGCCCACGATCCGATCCAGATGCCGACCGTGTCGGACCGTGTCGACTGGGAGGCCGAACTCGGGGTCGTGATCGGACACGAGGTCCGCAACGCCGACCCGGCCGGCGCCGCGGCAGCGATCGCCGGCTACACCGTGATCAACGACATCAGCGTCCGCGACTACCAGTACCGAACGCTCCAGTGGCTCCAAGGCAAGGCCTTTGAAGCGACCACTCCCGTCGGCCCGACGTTGCTCGTTGCGGACGGCGCCGAGCCAGCCCATTTCCCGATCTCGTGCAGCGTCGACGATGAGTTGATGCAGCACTCGAACACATCGCAGCTCGTGTTCGATCCGCGGTCGCTGATCGAATACATCTCGGCGATCATCACACTCGCCCCGGGTGACATCATCGCCACCGGAACACCCGGCGGAGTCGGCCACGCCCGAACCCCGGAGATCTTCTTGCAGCGCGGCCAGACGGTTGTCACGACCATCGAAGGTGTCGGCGCCTGCGTCAACGTCTGCCGGTGACGACGCTCAGGCGGTAGCGGGTCGAAGCATGCCCCACATGTGAGGACCCTCCAATGGGAGGTCCCATTCGGTGCGGACGTGAAAGCCGTGATGGCGGTAGTACGCGACGTTGTCGTAGGTTTCGGTCTCGAGGTAGCACGCCACGCCCATCTCTGCGGCGATCTCGAACACAGCGCCCATCAGCGCCGTCCCCAGCCCCTGGCGCTGCCAATCCGGGTGTGTGGCGAGCATGTTCAGGTACCAGTGCGGTTCCTCCGGCGTGTTCGCACCGAGTGCCGCCCCGATCGCAGCGAATCGATCGAGACGCCACTGCGGATGATCCAACTCCGGTCGTTCGATTTGACTGACATCCGGGCGACCGGGCGGAACCCAACCGGCCATCGCCACCCCGTCGTCGGTACACCACAGCGAATCGGTGGCGTGCCAACGAAGGGCCATGAACTGCACGAGTCGAGGACTGGTCCGGACGTATTCGTCGTCGTCCGGGAAGAACCATCGCATCACGGGATCGTCTGCGAACGCTCGCATCGCGGTGAACCCGATCCGCCCGAAATCGGCGGGGCCGGCGGGCCGGATCATCACAATCGTTCGATGATCGTGACGTTCGCCTGACCGCCTCCCTCACACATCGTTTGCAGCCCGTATCGGCCACCGGTGCGCTCCAACTCGTTGAGCAGGGTGGTCATCAGACGGGCACCAGTCGCCCCGAGCGGGTGGCCGAGCGCGATCGCGCCACCGTTGACGTTGACCTGAGCATGATCGAAATCGGTCTCGCGCATCCATGCCAGGACAACCGGGGCAAACGCCTCGTTGATCTCCACGAGGTCGATGTCGGCAGGCCTCAAGCCGGTCTTGGCGAGCGCGCGCAACGTCGCCGGGATCGGCGCCGACAGCATCATGATCGGATCGTCGGCAAGCACCGACATGTGGTGAATCCGTGCCCGCGGGGTGAGGCCGTACTCGTCGAGCGCCTTCTCGTTGACGATCAGCAGGGCCGCCGCACCGTCGGAAATCTGACTGGCAACGGCGGCCGTGATCTTGCCATCCGGAGTGAGTGTCTTGAGCGAACGGATCTTGTCCAGGTCGGGCTCTCGCGGGCCCTCGTCGAAGGTCACGCCATTGAGCGGGGCGATCTCGTTGTCGAAGCGCCCTTCTGCACGTGCTCGCAACGCTCGATGATGCGATTCGACGGCAAACGCTTCCATCTCCTCTCGAGTCAGATCCCACTTGTCGACCATCATCTCCGCCCCGATGAACTGACTGACATCGCCGGCCCCGTAGATCGTCTGCCAGCCCGGCGAGCTCGTGTACGGGTTGAAGCCCGCCTCCTGACCGGCTGTGAACGACGACATCATCGGCACCATCGACATGTTCTGGACGCCGCCGGCGATCACCACATCCATCGTGCCCGACATCACGGCCTGAGCGGCGAAGTGAACCGCCTGCTGAGCCGAGCCACATTGGCGATCGATGGTGACACCTGGAACGTGCTGCGGCAAACCGCCCACGAGACCGCAGGTGCGGGCAATGCATCCGGCCTGCGGCCCGATCGATTCGAGGTTGCCGAACACGACATCGTCAACCAGATCGGGATTGATCCGCGTCCGTGCGATCAGTGAACGAATCGCGTGACCACCGAGATCGGCGGGGTGAACCTGCGACAATCCGCCACCACGGCGACCAACGGGAGAGCGGACGGCATCGATAATGAACGCTTCAGACATGTCCGCCACCGTACGCCGCCCAACGGATTCGCCTGGCGTCGAGCAGACCGAGCCGGACACAAGTCGTCCAAAGTGTCCCAACAACTTATGACCTTGGTCCCTACGCACCTTCGCCCGGCCAGACGACACTGGAATCAAGAGTTCGTGAAAGTAGTCACGAACGAGTGAAAGGGGTTGTCATGTTCAAGAAGCCACTGGGATTGCTCGGGGTCTTCCTCATCATCGTCGGTTTCGGTTACTTCGTCGGTGCGGGCGTCGCCTACAGCAAGACCCAAGACGGATACGGCGCGCTGGAGGCGTTCAGTGCCGCCCAGAATGTCCAGTTGACGTACGACGAGAATGGCCAGATCACCGACCGCGGCACCGTCGAAGGTGCGCAGGGGATCATGACGTTGCTCAAGGACGACTGGAACTTCCCGGTCGTGATGGGCAAGGGCGGTCTCGACCCCAAGGACCCGGTCGTCAACAATGCCAGCGAGTACATGTACCAGATGGCCACCATCTCGTACCACACGCTGAATGGTGAGCAGACTGTCACCCTCACACCTGAGAAGATCGCGGCTGCGATCGAGTCAGGTGGGTTGGATCCCGATGGCACCTACAACGGTGTGGTCGAGGCGTACAAGGGTCAAGTGCTCGAGCCCGGTGAATACACCGTCCCGGTCAACGGCCGCTACTGGACCGGATTCGATCGCACCGATCTGCTCGACGGCCCCGCCCGTGAGCAGGCATGGAGCGGTACGGCCCACGCACTCGTCGCCGAACTCGGCGTCGGTGCGACAACGCACAGCGCCCTGATGCTCGCACTCGGCATCGCAGGCCTGCTCGCCGGCCTCGGCGTGGTCTGCATGGTGATGGGGATCGCCTTCCTCTGGCACACCGCCAAGTCGAACAAGGAGTTCCAAGCTCCGGACAGGATTCCCGACTCGATGCTGAAGGAAGTCCAGACGGTCTAACCATCTCCTCGGGCCGGCACCGGACCGGTCCAGGCAACCCCGGGTGGGCCCCTCTTCGGAGGGGCCCACTCGGCATTTTTCGTGTCCGTTTCACGGCGGACCGGCCGACCCCGGCAGACGCAACCCGTTCCGCCGCCACTACAATGACAAGGGTAATACCAATCACGGGGCTGACAGGTTTCGACGTCAGAGTCGTTGGGCGGGTTTGCGACCCGAGTTGCTCAGACTCGCTAAACGGGGCAAACAACAAGAATTGCCAACGAGCAGTTCGCTCTCGCCGCCTGATTTTCAGGTGAGCGAAGAGACATCGTGAGCAGAAATGTCGCACGGGGCCGATCCACCGCAGCCCGGCAACAGAAGCGGGGGATGACGGCGAGAAAGACCGCTGACATTCGGAAAGACGGATGACCCTCGGCAAAGACCGAGCGTGAGTCGCCAGTTCGCTGACGGCTAGCTGACCCGCCAGTCTCCCTGCGTCAGGGAGAGCGTCGGGAATGGTCGTATCAAGGTCGTTCACGGGCTGATGGACGGGGGTTCGATTCCCCCCAGCTCCACAACACATATACCCTGACCAGGGATTATGTCGAAAACTCGGCGGGGGGATTCCCCCCAGCGCCATCCGGGCGAAACACCAGGTCAGAGAGGTGGACGTCCCATCAACCGACCGCGCCTTCTACCGGTTCTCTACCGGCAGTCTGGACGCCACGAGCGACCTTGAGGCCGTTCAGCTGTTGAGGTGCGAGCCAGGTAGGCGTATAGTTGGACGTATGCCACGACTGCAGGTGTACCTCCCCGACGACCTCTACCACGAGCTGAAACGTCGCGATCTGCCGGCCTCAGAACTGCTTCAAGTTGCGGTGCGCGCCGAGCTCGAACGACGGAACGTCCTCGAAGCGACCGATGCCTATCTCACCGAGCTCGCTGCCGAAGTTGGCGAGCCGACAGCGCGTCAACAGTCTCGTGCGGACGCGATCGTGCGTCGCATCCGCGATCGTCAACTCCACCAAACCGGCTGACTCATGCTGATCATCGACAGCGGAGGCGTCAGCCGCCTCGCCGAGCGCTCACCACGAGCACTCGCACTCATCCGCGCACTTCGCGACGACGGGCTCTGGCCACCTGTCGCTCCGACCGTCGTGCTCTTCGAATCGCTGCAGGGTCACAGCGGCCGAGACGCCACCACGAACAGATTCCTCAAGACCTGCGTCATCGACGCAGTCGTCACCGAGAGCACCGCGCGTCGCGCGGCCGAACTGCGCCGGAGCGCGCGACACGGCTCAGCAGTCGACGCGGTTGTCGTCGCCCTCGCTGAACCCGGCGGGACCGTGCTCACCGGCGACAAGGCAGACATCACTGCCCTCGCCAACCACGCCCATCAGGTGACGGTCGAGACAATCTGACCACGTTGCGCGCTGCAGCGCTACTGGTGACGCGCGATCAAATTGAGATGGGTGTCGAGTTGGCGTTTGATGCCGTTGAGGCCGTCGCTGCCGTCGAGGCCGATGACTACTCGCTGCG
>JAYVFI010000077.1:0-17676 GCA_043773365.1 Ilumatobacteraceae bacterium | reverse complement strand
ACGCTCGATCCAACGCCGCCGCAGTTGACCGATGCCAGCGTCGACCTGTTTCGTGCGGCGGGTATCAAGCGCAGCGATCATCGCAGCCTTCGCAGAGTGTTGACCGCGGATCGCCATCCGTTCCTCAATCTCGACACGACGAGTCGAGAACGCCTTCAACACGTGATCCGGAATGCCGGCGATGTCGGCAATCCCGTTCGTCACCTGACCCCACTCGACACCGAGGAAGACCGTCAAGTTGTGACGCAACTCCGCTTCATACAGATAGCCGATCGTCTTCGCTGACGTGTACAACCAGCGCCCATCCAACGTCGCCCACCTGCCGTCGTTGCCGCGCACCATGTTCGGGACCAACACATGGGTATGCAGATGCGGATCACCATTACGGGATGTGCGATGCCGAAAGGCGGCGGCGATCAACCCCTCACCACGAACCAGACGCACACCGCCATGCCCGCGCCGCGACCACACCGCGTGCCGTTCAGCGAACCCGAGCGCCGCCTCAACCGCCCGGTCGTGGGCGTCACGGACCTGGCGGGCCGTGTCCGGATCACCGAGCCCGAACAACACCGACACCGACTTCGGTGCCCTGAACGTCAGATCGAAACCAGGCACCCGATGCGGCTGACCCAACCGTGTCCCAGAAACCGGGTCCTCGCCAGCGAGCACAGCCCGCAAATCCTCCGGTCGCACCTTCCCGGACAGGCCGAGCATCAAGTCACTGCTCGCAATCCAGCGACCGGGCGCTTCACCACCGACGTAATAGTCCTCGACGCCCTTGGCGACAGCTTCGAGATAGTAGGCCTCCTGCCCGTGCGCCAACTTCCACACACTCAACATCGCCGGCACCTCCAACGTGACCGCCGAACCACGCCCGGCACCAAGGTGCAAATTCGTGACTGAAAATCGGGTAGTTCACACATCGTTCATCGGAACTGGTCTCACACGTCGAGCGCGAACGCGTCGATCAAGGACAGCTGAACAGGACGCGGCTGGCGCGACTGACGGTGCGGCTTCGGTGGCGCGGGCGTCGATACATCGATCGAACTGCCAAAGAGGGTGGGAGGCACCGTCAATCGGTAGTGACTCGGACCGAACCGGCCATCATCCTGGCGACTGGCGACGTACGTCACGAGCTCCTCGTCAGCCAGCCTGCGGAGCGCCCGGGCAACAGTGCCCTTCGACAGACCAAGCAACTCAGCGATACCACGAACAGACTCGAACGACACCAACTCACCGGCGCAGTCGACGGCACTCTCAGCGAGGCACTCCAACACAACCCACGCAATCGGCCCCAGTCGACGACGGATCACCGACGCGCCCGGACCGAACGTCATCATCGTGTTGCAACCCCGAACCGGCTGGCTTTCAAACTCCACCAGACACTCCCGACGGAACCGCAGCGTCGCACAGCCGAACCACCCGCCCGGCCAACGCCAGTTCGAGCAACGCCCAACGAGGCACCCGCAAGCACGACGCACTCAGCCGGATCACCGGCATCCCCGACGTGCCTCCGGTCGCCAAATACTCAGTCGCAAGCTGATACGCCAACGACCGGCCAATACGGAGCACACGCGCAGCCTCATCGACAGTCAACAACGCAGTTTCCGATGCTTCAATCGAACTGTCAGACGAGTCCATGGACCGTCCTAATTACACCGATGTGATTCCAATCGCAAGCGCCCAAATCTCACGACGCCAACACCAAAACGCACACCGTGATACGTGGAGATACACGGTGATACGTGGACCTACACCACGGACAAACAAATGTGACCGATATCACACACGGGGTAGCCGACGCTGCCGACTCAAGTGATCAACAGCCGAATCGAAGCTGCGGCGAGCGGACTCAGCTCGGTGGCTACGACAATGCCGGCGAGCGTTGATCGCTCGCTCCTCGAGAGCGCAGCGCCCTCGCGGTCGTCTTTACCGATCAGTCGTGACAGCGCGTCCACGTCTCGAAGGTGCTTCGAGCGTTCGGCCGCCGACATCGACACGATCTCGGAGACGGCCGCCACCTTGCCGACCAGAGCGCCGATCAACGTTGGTCGCCGGATCAGGGCCGAGCCGCCAGAGGCCAGCTCGACTTGAACGACGGAGCTTCGGGCGAACGCCTGAGTTGTTCCCGGCGCTTCGATCGTCCGCCCGGCACCCAGCAGCAAAGTGGCACGCTTGCCGATGTGATCGGGTGCCAACACATCGATAGCAGCGCCGTTGCGCCGATAGCGGTGAGCGAGTCCGTCTGGGCTCGGCCAGTCCTGGACGAAATCTGCGGACGTGAGGGCCTGGTGGATCCGATCGAGTCCGGTAGGTTCGACTCGCAGATCGACGACGACATCGATGTCGTCGGTGGGTCGGACATTCGTCGCATGCCGCTCGACCTCATGGAGGAACACCATTTGGCCGCCGACCAATATCCAATGCTGGCCGAGTTTCGGGGCTATCTCGATCAACGCCGCCCACGATTCGGCCTGGCGCCCAACATGCGTTGGAAGTTGGATGACTACTTCGTCAGCCATGTTGTGCAAGCAGATGTTCGGCGGCAATCCAGTGCCGTGGGTCGCCGGATTCGAGTAGGTCGAGCGCAACTGCACCACGAGGAGCGATGCCGCCTGCGGGGATCAGCGCCCACGCCTTGTCATCTACGACCCGCAGACCGACCGAACCCACAGGGTCAGGGATAAACGCGACGAGGGAGCCGAGACTGGCGAACGCCGAGCGAGCAAGATACACGTCGGCGTGCTCGTCGGCGGCGAGCAGTTCACCATGCTCAGCGGCTGCGGCTACCCCACCGATGAGTGCTCCGACTCGCTCCGGCAATGCTCCAGCATCGGCACGACTCATCTCGCATCGCACTAGATCGGCCCTGCGGTGATAGCGACCGGCCTTGGGCAACTCGACTCGTCCGGCAACGATCTCTTCCCAAGCTCGCATCGGGCCCAACGGGCGACCGCGCACTCCGGGTGAATGCCGACGGGCAGCAATCGCTTCGAGTGGCACGACCCACACATTGCCAAATCGCCGGCCGGGAAGCTGACCAGACACGACCAGCTGACGAACGCGCTCGACCGAGAGACCCAGCACACCCGAGGCCTCGGCGAGAGAAAGCAGCTCTGACGGCATGGGACTAATCTATTGGATTTCTCCAATATTTACAAGCGTGTTGTGCGGGGCTGGTGTTAACGCGTGCGGTTTGATCGTGTTCTGTGCCGAATGGTGCTGTGCACCTGGTGTGCACCTGGAAAGGAAGAAGCCCCGCCGGAGCGGGGCTTCGTGTGCTCTGACCAGGGTTTTTGTGGTGGGCGATACCGGGCTCGAACCGATGACCTCTACGGTGTGAACGTCATCGGTTGATCATGTGTCGGTGGCTGTGGATGTATCCGGCCTGCTGAGAGGCTCTGTGACCTGCGGGTTGGTGTCGGCTGCTGGGTGTGACGTGGGGGCCCTGGGCGTTGGCCGGGCGCGCGGGTTGTTGGGCGTCAGCCGCCTTGGGCGCGAACGGTGATCGTGTCCGGATCACCGTTCGGCCAGGTCAGAATGATGCCGCCGGTGAAGGTGCACTGAACCTCGAACGAGTAAGTGCCTGGTGCGGCGGTCGACAGCCAGCCGCCGGCGGCGCCGAGCTGGACTGTGACGGTTCGGTCCACGGCTGACAGGACTGTCGCTGCCAGGATGATGGGTGCGGTCGCGGAGCCCCAGACGTGGGCTTCCACGGCGGTGACGTCGGACAGCGATGAGATTCCGTCAAGTGTCAGCACGCGTGTGTCGCCGCGATCCGACGCGACGGCACCTTGTAGTCTCGTCATGTTGCCTCGATCAATGCTCGTCGGGTTGCGCCGGCCAGGGTGGCCCGTTCTGGGTCGGACGTTGAGGATGTCCTGGCGGCTGTGGTGTCGGTCGTCACGCGGCCGGCGGTGGTGTCGGACGTTGTGCGGGGCTCGGTGATGTCACGGAGCTTGAGCGACCCGACGATGATCAGGGTTGTGTTGCTGCTGGTGGTGGCGGCCAGACCAGCGCGAACACGCCCGACCTGATCGACCGGGGCGGCGAGCACGGCCGGGACGACACGAACGGGAACGATCGGCGAGCCCACCACCAGCTGGATCGGGATACCACGCCGGACCACGCCGGACGGCAGCGGTCCTTCGGCGGCGAGAGCGACGGGAGTAACCGTGTCCGGCGCGTAAGGTGCAGGCTGAACCTGTGCGACAGCGAACCCGACACGGACCACAGGCCGCAACACGGCCTCATCGTCGGCCGGCCGGGACGACAGGCGACCCGTGACGATCGGACCAGCTGCCACCAAATCAACCTGGATGGCACGCCGGACCACACCCGACAACACGTCATCATCGGCCACCCGGGACGAGATTCGTGCCGGCACGATCGGCGTCGGATCAACCTTGATGCCACGCCGGACCACTGCGAGGAGCGGATCGGCGTCGGCGACCACGACCGAGGTGATGCGATCCGGCACAATCGGGGCGGTCGGAGCGACATCAACCCGGATGCCACTGCGGACCACACCCGACAACGCCTCGAGGGGTGTGGCGAGATTGACAGGGGTGACACGAATCGGCACCATCGCCGTGGCGACGACGATCGCCCCGAGGATCGCCCCACGTATCAGGCCACGCAGGTCGACGACACCAGAATCGATCGCCGACGACACCCGACTTGCGAGCGGTGGTGGCGTGGCTGCTGCAGCAGCTTTGACAATGAACGCGATGCCGGCAGTCGAGAACGTTGCAGGTGTGCCGTCCTCCGTCGGCCACGGCACCGAAGTCGAGGTCGACCCGGTGCGGGTCGCCAACTGGAACTCGACGAAATCGGTGGACGATCCGGCGAACGCCCGCTCCGTGAAACCTGATCCGGCAGTAACCCCCTTGCCGGCGGCGGCGTTCGAGTCCCAGTCGATGTAGCAGTGAACCTCGTCGTCGACGGTGGGAGTCTCCGCCAGGGTGGCCGTGCCCGGTGTGAGGGTGGTGGCCGCTTCGGCGTCGGAGATCACTCCGACAACCGGGGTCCCGGTGTTGAATCCGGGTGCGTACTTGGTGACGATGATCCCCGGCCCAAACGACGCGAGAGCGTCACCGTATGAAATCGTCAACGTCCCCGAGCCTGTGACCTGGAACTGCCAGGCACGGATCGTGGCCGTGAACACGGTCGCCACCCGGGCTTCGGGCGTGATCTCTGTGACCGCGCCGATCGTGGCAGTACCCGACGACTTGGCGGGAGCCGACCACACACCTGCCGTCGTGATGTTGCCGGACGTGCCGCCGCAGACGACAATGATCAGATCACCGGCGGTGACCGACCCGCCGAGCGGAGTCGAAACGTCGAACGTGCCGTCATGCCCGGTGCCTTCGGTCTGATCTGAGACCGTGACCGACGTCCCGACCTGGGTCCGTGCCAGCGCCATAACCCATCACCTCGACTTGTCGACTACAGCCATGTTTGTGAGCAGCAAACTCACGACATCAGGTCACTCCTCCCACTCGATCCAATAGCTGATCGAGTGTGATGCCGGCAGGGCTGCTCCGGACCGTTGCACGAATACGATCGGGTTGGTGGTGCCGACCGTCGACACGACATCCAACGCCCCGAACGGGGTGTCTGCCCCGCCGCGAGTGTTGAACGCGATCTGACCGGCGTCGGCTGCGGCCAGCGTCGGCTGAGCCGACCAGGCGTTGTCGACCCCAGTGATAACCGACGCGCCCGAATCAGGATCAGCCTTTTGCACCGTCGCAGTGCCCGACGACGTGCCGCGAGCTGTAGCGCGATTGATGCCGACCCCGACGTTGAAGTCGGTTGGGGTGCCGCCGGCGTTGAGGACGCCGAACACGGCGCGCACCAACCTGAAGCCGATCGCCGCGGCCGGGACGACCGAGGCGATCGCGTTGCCGTTGGCGAGTGCCGCCGGCGTTGAGCCAGAAACATGATACCGAGCCATGATTTATGTCCTATCTGTAGGTTGTTGAGGGGGGTCGTGTACGACTCGCCGGTCGCCGGGCTGATCACTCACGGTTGCGGACGAAGTACACGATCACCGATCCGACGATCGCCGTGATCGCCGTCTCGGTGATCGTCGGGTCGAGCGGGACGTTGATCCCGCAACGCTCGGTGATGGCTGCGGTCAACGCCAGCACGATCGGGGTCACCAGTGCGGCGACCGCTTTGGCGATGGGGCTGAGATTCATTGCGGACCCGGCTCGATCTTGGCTTCGAGCAGGGCGAAGATGTCGTCGTCTGCCATCGGCAGGGTGACCGTGGTTGAAAGCGAGTAGCTCATATTGTGATTCCTTGCGTGGGTCGTTGGGGTGGTGTGATTCCGGCGTCGCGGATGATCGTCTCGAGGTCTCCGACGTGCCGCCAGAGCAGGTCGACGCGGCTGTGGAGACGTTGGATCGAGGCGGCCTGTGTGGTGAGCTGGTCGCGGTACGGCTCGATCAGCTTGAGCGCTGTGTCGACCAGGCTCTCGGTGGCTGATGCGGCGCTGACGTCGGCGTCGGCGTTGGTTTTGCGGATCTCGGCACGTGCCCGGCGGGCACCGAACCAGACCCCGCCGGTGGCAGCTGCGCCGGCCAGGCCGGCGAGCTGAAACAGGATCGGATAGTCCATCGATTCAGACGCCGACGGTTCTGGTGACGCCGACGACCTCGATCGTGAGATCGGTGTCGACGAGCGAATAGACGGTGACCGTGCCCTGTGAGACCGGCACGGTCGTGTGGTTGGCGACCTCATCACCGGCACGATTCCAGATCACTGTGATCGCAGGGTCGGGGCGGGCCCCGTTGCCTGACCAGACGACCAGCCAGCCCGGCCCGGATGGGTCGACGACAGTGACGTTGAGCGCCGCCTGAACGGCATCGTCGCCGAGGTCGAGATCGATGATCGTGTCACGGCGAGCCGTGAGCCGGCCGACCGGTCCGATCCGATACGGGGCCGGGCGGGTGTCGCACATCCGAACAGGGTCTTGAGCCACGATGTCCTCCTGAAAATCTGAGTGGTCGACGATTCCGCAGGCGCGGTCGAAGCTGGGACGGTCATCGATGCGGTTGCCGTCCACACGGCCGACGATCCCTGGCACCGATGCGCTCGAGGTGAACTGCCAGGCATGCCACGGATTGGCGGCGACACCCGGCAGAGCGAGCGCCCGCGCCTCGCTGGTGTAAGCGGCGAGGATCATCGGACGCGGGCCGTAGATCGAGTTGCGCACGTTGAGCGACTGCCAGATGTGACCGCCGTCGACGAACGCCCCGGTGTACACGACACACGGGCGGCCGGTCACAGCCTCGACCTGTTCGCACCAAGCAACAACTTTGCCGACGGTGACACCGCTCTCCTCGGCGTCACACATCGCAAACTCATCGTCGAGCGGGCCCTGCGCCAGGAACCAGCGCGCCTGCTGGGCGGGATCGGTGGTCGAAGAGAGCCAGTGATAGACGCCCCGCTGACGGATCCCGGCGGCGCGCATGCCAGCGCGGTTGATCGGCGCCGACGGGTCGCGGTAGCGGGTCGACTGGGTCAGCTTGCACGCTGCCCACCCGTTCGTGGCACCGGCGACGATCGTCCAGTCGATCACCCCACGGTCATGCTGCCAATGCGACACGTCGACCCCGTCGAGACGGACCGGCGATGCCGTGACCGCCACGAAGGACTGCAGGAGTGATCGGGCAGCGAGCAGTGGGCCGGCCGGGCGAACATCGGGATCCCACCCGTCGTCACGACCCGGCTCGTGGTGATACCGCGGGTTGAGTTCGTGGGCGCCGACACCCTCGAACTGGTCGTGGCGCTCGAGGTGGGCAGCGCGGGCCATCACAGGTACCGGGTGTTCATCGGGAACCGGCCGGACCAGTGGATTTTGTCGCCGGTGGTCCAGGTGTGCGGGATCGTTCCCGACGTGTTCGCGAAGCGGGCGTACTGCAGGTTGGTGTCGATCACTCGCAAGGTCACGGTGTTTGCGGCGGCGGCGACCGGGGCAGACACCCCGGTCGTGAAGTCGGTGCCGGTGTCCTCGAACCCACAGTTGATAGCCGCCCCAGGCAAAGCGGCAGCAGCAACCGGCAGACCACCGATCGCTGTGCCGGCTATCGACGAGGTCGTCCCGAAGGTGAACACGGCGTCGAAGGAGCAGTAACCGTCGTCACGACGGAAGCCGGCCACCCACGTCCCGTTCCCGACCGTCCATGAAGCTGTCGGGGTCCACGCCTGCCGCGGCTCCGACATGATCACCCAGCCGGTGCCGTCGTACTCGAGACGGCGGAATGTGTCGGTCTCGAAAATGTTGAGTCCGGCATACAGCGACACACCGGTCGGTCGGGTCGTCGATGTCACGACGGCGCAGCCGCCCAACGTGTATGCACGGGTGCGAAGGTCGTCGATCTCACCTGACGTGATCGACGTGTCGGCAGCCGACACCCTCGCCCGGCCGAGCACGAGAGCGTTCTGGGTTGACGACAGTGACGGGTCGACCGGTGAGGCGGCAGGGGTGCCGGTGATCACGACGAGGCGGAAGTCGTTCGAGGCCCCGGAGTAGGCGGCGTCACGTACTTGGGCGCAGATCAGGTCACGACGCGGGTTCGTCGGGTCGGCGGCGGCGATCACCAGGTTCGTCACGGCGTCGTTGGCGACGGTGTACGCGCCCTGCAGCACGGCTTGTGTGCCGGTAATAGCGGCGTATCCGGCGGCCACGTTGACCGACATGTTCGGTGTCCCGTTCTGCGACACCGCCATATCTGTGGCGGCGATCACGCCGTGACCGCCGCCCGCCGTTGTGGCCTGCACGCCGCCGGCGAACAGGGCGGTCGGGACACCGAACGCAGCGGCGACCATCTGACGGAAACTGGTGGCCGGATGCGACGCGGCCTGGATCACGAACGGCGGGGTCACAGCAGCCATCAGTTGATTCCCTGATTTTGCAAGATTTTGCCGATCCGGCGGCGCTGCTCGGGAGACATGTCTGCGATCGTCTGCTCCACTGACAGCGGAGGCCCTGTCTCCCGGAGAGGTTGAACGGCGGACGAGCCCATCACCCAGCCGTGCAACCGCAACCAGAACCCGAAGCGTTTCCCGATCGTCTGGACCTCGGCCAGCGCGCCGTCGGTGTCGGCGGCGACCTCGACCACTCTGACATCGAACGGGAATCCGGCGTCTGCCAGTTCGGTCAGATAGCCGGGGTCGAGGTTGTCGACACCAGAGTTACCGGGCCCGTCCTCGTCGACACGGGCAGGCCAGCCGGCGACGTCAAGCGCGGCGGCGCAGTCTGCGGCCGCTTGACGCGGCCCGACCAGGGCGATCACAAACACATCCATGAGGTCCTCTCAGAATCCGACGAAGTAGCCGACGTTGACCCGACCGAGAACAGCGGCCCCGCCGGCAGCGGCAACGACTGTCGAGATCGTGTTGGCGGCGACCGATTTGAGCGGCGACGAGAAATCGATGTCGACGTCTCGTTGTGTGCCGCCTGCGGCCATAGCGTTACCGACCGACCAGGCGGGGCCAAGATTGGTGGTCGTGTGGATGATCGTGGCCGTACCGGCCAGGGCGGCGGTGGCGTTGCGGGTGATATCGATGTGCGTGATGTAATGGAACAGGCCGGGGCCAGCCGCCGGCAGCGACGCCGTGGCAGCCGTGTTGGTGGCGGCGGTCGCAGTCACCCACAGCATCGTCGGATACGGCGGCAAGTACCCAGCGGCAGGTTGAGAGATGGTGCCACGCGCCGAGACCGTGATGTTGCCTGACGTGTACGCCGAGCACCGAACCCTGACCGCACGGTACCCGGCACACGGCACCAGGTAGGTGACAGCATGCGTGGTCGTGATCGCCACCGTCGACAAGACAGCCTGCGTGACTTGCGACACGGCAGGCACAATGAAATAGTTGGTGCCGTCGAGCGTCGCCTCAAAAATGAACGACAGAGCCCCGGCGGCGGTGCGGACATCGAACACCGCTGTCGCCTGCCCGTTGAGCTGCAGGATCGATTCGGCGTTCACCGCGCCCAACACCGCCGAGATGGCGCGGGCATCGGTGAACGTGTTGCCGGTGATGATGTCGAGCGGCGAAGCCAACTCGTTGCCGCGTGCATCCAAAAGGAAAGCCATAGTCATCCCACCAAATAGTTGATTCGGAACAGGCCGTTGATCCGGTTTCGGCCGTCGGCTGTGGCGGCGGTCACCGTGAACGACCCGGTGCCGGGGACCGCGAAGAATGAGACGTCGTCGAACTCGGGCGAGTTCTGATCGGCCGGCCGAACCGCGCCCCACGTCACCATGATCTGAGACGTTGGTGACACCCCCGCATCGGTGACGGTGACCGTCGCCGATGCGACAGCTGTCGCACCGATGTCGATCACGGTCTCGTTGATCGACACCGACCCGCCTGCGGCGGCGTCGACCGTCAGTGTGTTCGGGCCGTCGGCGTAGGTCAACGTGATGTTCGTCCCGGCGACCAGCAGGGCGGCGACCCTGTCGTCGACCGATTCGGCGAAATCGGTGACATCGGCCGCGACGTGCGGATGAGAGGCGGCCGCCTTGCCGGCGAGATCGGCGACCAAGTTCGTGATCTGTGACTGCGAGACACCCGCCAACGGGTCTGATCCGGCAGCGTTGTGGGTCGAGGCGTGCGCCCCACCGCCGCCGGCCGAGACCGGGCGCACCTCCAGTTCGTGGAGCCGTTTATCGGTGGTCGGTGTCGCGCCGAACCTGTTGACTCGGAGCTGGCGGGCCATCAGATGATCACATCCCCCAACGTCAACGTGATCGTCTCGGCGCCGTCAGCGCCGACCGTGACGGACTCGTCCAAGATCCGCATGTACTGATCGACGGCAGGCGACCCGTCGAGTTGGCGGGGAAAGAACTCGTCGTCGTCGATGTGTAGACGGCAATCGTCGCCCATGATCCATGACCCGTAGGGGACGTCGAAGTCGTCGCCGTTGACGGTGATCTCCCAGAACGTCGGAGTCGGCGATGACGCTTTTACGGCGGCGGCGGCGTACGAGTCGAGGGTGGCTTGCACGGTGACATTGGCATGCGAGACGGTGTCCGCCGTCGCCGGCCACCCGGCCGACACCAACGCTGTGTCTGATGCGGTGCCGACCAAACCTTGGCCGATGGCGTCGATCGTGCGGGCCGAACGGGTGCCGTCCTCCAACACGTCGTAGTCGGTCATGTTCTTGCCGGACTCAAACACGAGACCGGTCGTGCCGGCGATCCTGCCGGCACGCGGATAGGCGAACGTGATCGTGACGACCGGCGGCGACAACGCTCCGGCACCTTTCGTGACGGTCGAGATGATGTCGAACCCGCCTTCGACATCGGACAGGTTGCGGAGCAGCTCGCCGATCGGTTTGCGTTCGATCGCCGGATACGTGCGATCGCGTGTCACGCCTGACACTTCGGCGCCCAACTGGACACCGATGTTGCAGCCCGACTGGGCTTGCGCGGCGGTCACCAGATTTTTGGCGATCGTCAACTGATCGACACCGGTGTAGACCAGGTCGGCCCGGTTCCGGACCCGCTCAAAGAAGCCGAGATGCTCCGAAGCGGCGATCTGACCGGACTTGCGGTTGCGTTGCCAGATGATCCCACCCCACACCAGCACCCCGTCGCGCTCGACGAACAACTGGGTGCGTTCCGGGATCGACGCCGACAAATCGATACGGCGGATCAGGCGTTCACGACCGGCCGGCAACGACGCCGACAACACACCGGAACCGTTCAGGCTGCGGGTGCGAGTCACCCCCGTCAACGGCAACTCCGCCAACGGGGCGCCGGTGAACAAGTCGTAGGTCAGATACCGGTACTTCGCCATCGCGTCCTCACATCAATGCCGAACGCCACGCCAACGTGCACGACCCAGCCCCTGATGTGGCAGCGAACGTCAACGAGTTCGCGCCCGGATCCAACATGAACCATCGGGTCGCCGACGACACCCAGTTGTAGCGCGACGCCGTCCCGTTCAAGATCACTGTCTTCGACGCCGAATCAACCACCAACGTTTCGCCGGCAGCCAACGAGCCGACAAGACGAACCGACGCCGATTGGCCGTTGTGGTAGATCGCCGGATCAACGATTGGCCCGGTGAACGTGGCGGTCCACGGGGCGGCGATCGTGCCGGCATTGACCGGATTCATCGCCCCACCCAACGCCGGACCACCAAAGCTGAAGTTGGCGGCCGCGTTGAACGTCAGCCCCGACGGAGCAGACCCGAGCGATGCCGCAACCGACGACTCGGCGTTCAGATAGATCCGAGGATCAACGGCCAAGAACCGGGCGTCGGTCGGCACGTTCGGCTCGAGCATCGAATCTGACAGCTGCGGCTTGCCGGACAACCGATACTTGACCAGGTCGTCTTCCATCCACACCAACACCACAACACCCGACGCGGGCGGCATCCACGCCGCCGCCAACAGGCGACGAGACGCCTGCACATCCGCATACGACGACCCGGCAATCAACAGCTTGGCAGGCACCAACCTGTCGCCCAAATCGTCGACACCAGGGTTCGAGCCCCACGACCCACGCGCCTGTTCCTGCCCGCCAGCCCGGATCGTCGGCGCCGTCCACGGCGAAAACTCCTTCACCACAAAATTCGTTGACGGACCCATCAACAAACCGTTGAGCTCGATCTGCCACGGCACCACCAACAGATCACCGGCAGCCATCAGCCGGCCACCCGCCACAAACCTTCATCGAACCAAGCGCGAGGCTTCTCGTTCGACACGACCTGAATGTCACCGTAGAAGTTCTGGATCCGGCCCTGCTGCAGCGCCGCCTCCTGGCGTGGGGTGCGGATCGTCTCACCACCCGACACGAGCGCCAACACATCGGAACCGGTCAAACCTGGCACTGTGCCGCCCGTGTGAAACGTCGGAATGTTCGGGGTGTTGATCGACCAGCCGCCAACCTTGCCGACACCAGGAATATGTGTGTCGACCTCCGGCAACGAGAACGACAAACCATTCCACTTGCCGATGATCCAGTTCAACGACGACCGGAACGCATCCTTGATGCCGTCGAACATGCCAACAAACAGGCCGACCATCCGACCCGGCAACGCTGTGGCGAAGCCGACGACGTCGTCGATCCGGTCCGACACCCAGTTCTTGGCGCCGTCGATCGCATCCTTGATCGGGGCGAACATGGTGGCTGTGAGACCCACCAGGCGACCGGGGATCCCGGTCACAAACCCGACGATCCCATCAACAGCGGAAGACACCAACGCCTTGATTCCATCCCACGCCAAACCGACAGCGGCCTTGATCCCCGCCCAAGCCAGATCGAGCGACAACTTGAGGGCGTCGAGCGCCAAGCCGACGATCCCTTTGATCGCCTCCCAGACGCCGGACAGGATCGCCTTGATCCCATCCCACGCCTTACCCCAGTCACCGCGAATGATCGCCGTCACCGTCTGGATGATGCCCTTGACGATGTCCATCGCCGCGCCGATCACCTTGATGATGTTCTCACCGAACGTTTCCCACAGCACTTTGATGACGGTCAGCGTCGTCTCGACGATCACCTTGATCGCATCGATCACCGCTGCGATCGTCGCTTGAATCTCGGGCCAATGCTCCTCGGTCCAAACCTTGACCTTGTCGAACGCGACCATGATCGCAGCGACAACCGCCTCGATCACAGGACGAGCGTCATCGTTGAACCACTTGACGACCTTCTCAGCCGCGTCCTGAATCTTGGGCCAGTTCTCCTCGAACCAAACCTTGACCTTCTCGATCGCGACAGGCAGATGGGTGCCCAACCATTCTGCGATCTTGGTGACAGCCGGAAGAATCCCCACCAACGCCGGATACAACGCCGTCGTCAACGACTCCTTCAGCTGGGCGATCGACGCCTTGCTGGCGTTCTGCTGCTTGGCGGCGTCCATCGACCCGTCACTCCACGCCTTCTGCGCATCAGTCGACTTCTCCATGATCAGCTGCTGCGTGGCGATCGCTTTCGCCTGCTCCAACGCCGCACCCGTCAACCCGGCTGTCCCGTTCGCTGCGAGCCGCGCCTGAACATCGGCCTCAGAGATCGAGATACCCAACGCCTTCAAACCGTCACGTTCGCCGAGCATCGCCTTCGACATGATGTCGGACACCTCGGCAGCGGTTTGGGTGCCCCCGGTCCACGCCGACAACGCACCCGACAGGCCGACCATGTCGGTCGACATGGTGGCCGCCTGCTCAGCATTGAAACCCATCGGCTTCAACAGGTCGGCCATCGCCGCCGCCGCGTCACGGGCCTGCGAGGTCGTCAACCCCATCGCCTTGGCGTTCTCGGTTGCCCATTTATCGACCGAACCGAGCGAGCCCTCGAACACAGTTCGGGCTTTGGCTTCCAAACCTTCGAGCGCTGCGCCGCCCTCCAAAATTTTGGGGACCGCGAGAATCGCCGCGCCACCGATCAGGCCGATACCGACCGAGATCTTGGCGACCGAGTCCTTCACCCCGTCCCAATGCTTCGACATCTTCCCGGCCGACGTCTTCGTCTGACCCTCGGCGTCATCCTGCTTGTTGGCAAGCGAGTTGAGCTTGCCCTGAATATCGGAGATGTCGGCCGTGTACCTAATCTCCTGGACGTACGAGTCGTCGGCCATCATGTCACCCTCTGTTCGTGATGCGCCCAAGCCACAGACTCGGCGGCTTGACGATCGGCCTCAGTTGTTCGAGCGGCCTCACCGGTCCCGCCGTCGTTGTCGCGTTGCATCTCAGCCCGAATCGCCAGATAGGCCAACATCAACACCAACTGTTCGTCAGGGAGATCACGCGGCAGCTCATGCGGGAAACGGCCGAACTCGTGACACAAGTGGTAGAGGGCGAGCAGATCGGGCCGCGCCCTCAGGGCGCTTTTCCCGCCTCCACCGCCTCAGCATCCAAGCGTGCCGAGTTCATCTCCTGGAACGCTGACGCGATCGCAGCGAAATCCTCGATCGACAACATGTTGACGAACTGGACTGCCTCCTCGAAGGAGCGGAGCAACGGCTGACCGTCCTCGTCGAGCAGCGCGTAACGGAGACTCCGCGTAAAAACTTTTGCTTCGCGGTCGTCGTCGTCACCTGCCGACGTGACGACCGACAGAAATTCGTTTTGGGTGAGCTTGCGCAACGTCATCGTGTCGTCGATCGAGACGAGTTGGACGGTGAACGTTTCAGCGGTGACGGCGGAGGCGATCAACGAAGCCTGCTGCGCCTCGAATGTGGAGCGACGCATGATCAGTACGCCGCAGCGTCTTGGGTGCGGGACACGATGGCCACGAAGTTCTGGCCGGGCAGCTTCTGGATCACACCTTCCCGCTCGAGGTACATCGTGGAGCCGTCAGGGTTGTTCGGCGTGTACTTGGCGTCCTTGGCCCACGTGATCGACGGCACCGTGATCGTCGCCTGACGTTGGTTCGTGGTGGCGAGCCCGTTGTCGAACGCGGCGATGAACGCGCCGGTGTCGAAGAAGTTCTTGTCGGCGATCGTGCCGGCGGTCGTCTTGTACAAGATCTTGCGGTAGTCGTCACGAACCGTTGTCGAGTCGATCAGCTGCTTGACCTTGACGGTGCCGGTCAGCTCCAGCTTCAAGGCGTCACCGCGGGTCACCTTCGACAGTCGGACGTCCTCATCGAACTTCCATTCGAGGCCGACTTCGAACGACTGGACGTTGGCGGCGACCGAACCGTCGATCGTGTAGGTGGCTTCCATCCCCCGGTACGGGCCGCCCGGCGACGCGCCCGAAATCCCGGTCTCATAGGTCGGTGACGCAGCGGTCGCCTGCCAGCCGGGTGTGAGACCGAACCATGCGAGCTTGGCCATCAGATCCTTGTTGCCTTCGCACGAGATCATCAAACTCTTGATGACCGAATCGACGAACCGTTCGCCGATGTCGCCGGACGGGCCGGTGAACTGCTCCATCGACAACCAGGTGCGTGTCGTGCCGTCGGCTGTGGCGGTGTGGTCGGTGCCTGAACCGCCGACTGCGGTGGCGTCGGCACCCAAAAACCAGGCGGCCAGTTGTGCCATCGTCTTCGGACGCCACGCCATCCCGAACCCGCCTGACGGGTCGTGCTTGGTTTTCATCGACCGGTTCACGAACGGGCCGGTCCCGGCCTCACGGACCGGCTCTCCATCGGTGCCGCCGGCGAGATCGACACCACCCTGATATGGGACGAAGACCGTCGGCGTCAGGCCGGTGCCCTTCACCGTCTGCTTGCCGATCCCGAGATAGTGCTCGAGCGTGTTCGTTGGGCGTGGGTATGCCATGACTCAGTCCTCCCAGGGCTGGAAGTCGGGATTGTGGTCGAGCTGCTCGGCGGTGACCCGGATCCGGTCACCGGGGGCGAGGATCACCTGCACCCCGTCAACGACGGCCATCACCGCGTCAACACCGACATAGCGGGCGTCGACCATCTCGTTGGGCTTGACGTGGGCGGCCCGTTCCGGGCTGCCCTCCGGGAACCGGTGACCGGCCAACGCAACAAATGTCGGATGATCCTCGACGTCAGGTTGATGGTCCGGCTCCACAGGTTCGATGTCGGGTTGAGGGTTGGGCTTCGGTGGCATGTTGGCCGCCTCCTATGGGGTGGAGAGAGTGACGACTGGCTTCGTGATCGCGATGAACGATGCGCCGATACCGGCCCAGGCGACACGGTTCTCGGGTGGGGTGCGCCACGAGCACGGCTCGGATCGGTGGACGGTGCCGCCGAGCATCGGGTCGGCGTCGATTGCGTCGCAGACAGCGAGGGCGTTGGTCCGGAGCGTGACGATCGAACCACCGTCATCGGTGAGGCCCTCGACGCCGAAGATCGTGTACTGCCATTGGCGTTGCACCATGCCGCCCGGTAGTTGTACGGCGTTGTTGGCGGCGAGGGTGGGGCCGGTGATCCACCACGCCCGAAGCGTGTCGACACCAACAATGTTCGACACGACAGCAGACCGAAGATCGACACGGTCGTAGATGTCGTGAGGCCAGACGACACCGATGTTGGCGACGGTCTGGATCCGGTTGACGAGCCGGTTGACGACGGGGGTGATGTCGGTTGAGGCCACTGGTCACCCCTCGAGGTTGGCGACGTCGGTCACGACCCGGCGGGCGATCCGGTCGATCGTGCCGTCACGGCGAATCTCAGCGGCCGCCCGTCTCACGACGAAGCGGCCCCTGGTGCCTTGGGCGGCGATCCGGTCGGCGGCAGCGTTCGACATTCGGGCACCGCGCCCAGCGATCGTGCGGCGGTCACCGCCGGGAGGTCGTCGGCCTGGACGGCGGCCGTGTTCGATCAGTTTCGCCATCGGTGATGTCGAGCCTGCTGTGACAGTGTCGCCGGCCGGTGATGTCGAGAATGATCGGGCGAACGGACCTGATCCGGCGAGGCTCGCTGCGCGTTGCACGAACTCGTCGCCGATGTCGGCCAACCCGTCGCGCATGAGACGCTGTGCATGTTCTCCGCCGCGGCGGAGCTGATCGGCGAGGCGGTCGTCGATCGTGACGGTGATGTCCATCAGGTCGTCAGTCGGATCGACTGCAGCCGTTTCGATGCCGCACCTGGGCCGCCTGTCGCGGAGCCGAGGCCGATCATCGTGTTGTACAGGATGCGCAACTGGGCGGCGGCGTCCTGGAACCTGGCCGCCCGTTCGGTGCCATCGACGAAGTCGGTTGGCATCGCGCCCTGACGGGATCGTGCAGCCTCGGCG
>JAYVFI010000076.1:0-15934 GCA_043773365.1 Ilumatobacteraceae bacterium | reverse complement strand
CGATCAGATCCTGAAGGCTGCGTGAGATGGCAAGAATCGCCTCGAGCTCGATCCCGGTCTCGTGCCCGAGATCGTGCAGCATCAACACCAGGTCCTCGGTGGCCAGGTTGCCCCCTGCGCCCGGTGCGAACGGTGAACCGCCAAGGCCGCCGGTGCAGGTGTCGAATCGCGTGATCCCGAGATCGAGGCCGGCAAGCGCGTTGACGAGCGCTGTCCCACGCGTGTCATGCAGGTGCAGACCGAGGTCTCGGTGGGCGGAACCCGGTAACTCGAGGATCACTTCGGAGATCCTGCGGGGAGTTGCCGTACCGGTCGTGTCGGCGAGTGTGATCCGAGCCGCCGGAATCACGTCGAGGGCGTGTTCGACGATCGCCCGAGTCGATGAGGGGTCGCCGACATCGTCGAAGGGTGACCCGAACGCACACGAGACGACGATGTCGATTTCGATGTCGCCGCCCGCTGGGTCACTGATCGTCCGACCGATCTCGCTCAGCTCGGCGACTGCTTCGGCAATCGTGCGGCCGACGTTCTTCCGGCTGTATGCCTCCGATGCAGAGATCGTGACGGTGAGGTTCGTGACACCGGCGCCGATGGCAAGTTCGGCGCCGCGTCGGTTCGGCACCAAGGCCCACCAGGCGACACCGTCGAGGTCGGGCAGGGAGGCGATCACTTCCGAGCCGCCCGCCATCGAAGGCACCGCCCTGATCGAGACGAACGAAGCAGCCTCGATGTTGGTGAGACCAGCCTCGGCAAGGGCAATGGCCAGGCGAGCGCGTTGTGTCGGTTCGAGCGGTCGTTCGCCCTGCAATCCGTCGCGCGGCAAGACGTCGCGGATCGTGATGGCGGACATGTGTGAACCTTAGCGGCGGTTAACTTTGACGGCTAACCGCAAGGAAATTGCTGACAATCACCGTTTCGTGCGTCATGCTGGTGGCAGTGATTGCGACCACAATCAAGACGGAGCGCTTGTTGCTCGAGCCGCTGCGCGCCGATCACGCTGCCGACATGTTCCCGGTGCTCGATGATCCGGGCTTGCACGAGTTCACGGGAGGGGCGCCCAAGACGCTGGCCGAACTCGAAGACGACTACGCCTGGCTGTCGGACAACTCCAATCACCCTGACGGCGAAGCCTGGCTGAACTGGGTGTGCCGGCTGCCGCCGGCGACCGCCATCGGGACGGTGCAGGCGACGATCGTCGCCGATGAGTCGCACGCTTCTGTGGCGTGGGTGATCGGTCAGCATTGGCAGCGCCGCCGGTTTGCGTCCGAGGCTGTCGCGGCGCTGGTCGACTGGCTGTTGGCGGCGGACATTCGACGGATCGATGCCTGTGTGTGCAATGGCCACATTGCCTCGGAACGAGTCGCGATGGCAGCAGGTATGCGACTCACTCGCGAACTGGTCGACGGCGAACGGGTCTGGCGCCGCCAGCGATAACGCCCAGACGAGGCGGCATCGCTGGCGGCGAGTTCTCAGGCGACCCGGCGGGCGTAGATGGTCGACGCTCCTGGCAGGAACATCGTTGCCGCAGAATCGATCGACTCCATGTAGCGCGGGTCAGCAGCGGTCTTTGCGAAAGCGGCGTCCATCGCTGCCGCGTCGTCGTAGACAGTGATCCAACCGAAGCTGCCCATCGGACCGGCACGACCCGCCGTGACGATGCCGGTGATACCGGTGATCTCGGTCACGAGCATC
The DNA here is from genome assembly GCA_043773365.1 of Ilumatobacteraceae bacterium. Taxonomy (GTDB): domain Bacteria; phylum Actinomycetota; class Acidimicrobiia; order Acidimicrobiales; family Ilumatobacteraceae; genus Ilumatobacter. The sequence goes on along the minus strand of JAYVFI010000076.1, from coordinate 14,242 downwards.
GAAATGCTGACCGCCCAGGCGCCGGCGCTCGACCATTGTCCATTGCCGGCATTCGCATTCACCACACTGGCGAAGCCGCCGATCTTCGTTTCTCCTGTGACGCCATGGATCACCTCGACGAGTCCGTCCGGCTGCACCGATTCGATGTGGTCTCCCGCTTCGGCAACGAGTCGAACGAAGTCGGCGTTGTTCGCCAACCCGTCACCGAAGGCGACGTATCCCGCGAAATCTTCGACTGCCGTCGACCAAACGACTGATCCGACCTCGGTTCCCGACAGGCCCTGCCACAGTGTGGTGGGACCTCCCTGCGCCTGAATCGCCTGTGTGATTTCGATTGCCCATGCCAGCGACTTGGTGAGATCCCCGAGTCGTACCGCCCGTGATGCAAGCAACATGATTTTCCCCATCCGTGTTCGTGGAGTCGCCCCCCGGCAACCCTCGGCTCCAGCCTCGCGCGATTCGTCAATCGCCGTCTATACGACATCGGTCACAGGGGTTGGACGTCACATGGGTACGGGTTGGGTCCCAACGGGGGCCAGCCGTGACTCTGGACACCGACCTTAGTCTACGTTAAGGTTCCGGCGTGAACGACTGGCCGATGTTGACCTCAGCGTGTGATCCTTCGTCCACCCAGTTCGTTGCCAACGCAGACGTGATGCGTCGGCTCGTGGACGAACTCCGTGATGTGACGACGACGACGTCGCGCGGCGGATCCGATGCCGCCCGTGATCGCCACGAAGGGCGCGGCAAGTTGTTGCCCAGAGATCGCGTCGACGCCCTGCTCGATCTCGGTTCAGCACTGCTCGAACTCTCTCCGCTCGCCGCCCATGAGTTGTACGGCGGTGACGCACCGGGTGCCGGGATGATCACCGGGATCGGGCGCGTGTCGGGTCGTCTGTGCATGATCGTCTGCAACGACGCCACCGTGAAGGGCGGCACCTACTATCCGATGACGGTCAAGAAGCACCTCCGGGCGCAAGAGATCGCGATCCAGAATCGGCTGCCGTGCATCTATCTCGTCGACTCGGGTGGCGCCTTCCTGCCCGAACAGGACAACGTGTTTCCCGACCGCGATCACTTCGGCCGGATCTTCTACAACCAGGCTCAGATGTCGGCACGTGGGATCGCCCAGATTGCTGCCGTGCTCGGTTCGTGCACGGCCGGGGGAGCGTATGTGCCGGCGATGTCGGACGAATCGGTGATCGTGCGCGATCAGGGCACGATCTTCCTCGGTGGCCCGCCGCTCGTGAAGGCCGCCACCGGCGAGGTCGTGTCTGCCGAGGATCTCGGTGGTGGACACCTCCACACGCACGTCTCCGGGGTCGTCGACCACCTCGCCGAGGACGACCGACATGCGATCTCGATCGTACGCGACATCGTGGCCACCCTGCCGCCGCCGGAGCCGCCTCCCTGGGAGGTCACGGAACCGGAGCCGCCTACCGTCGACCCGGCGCAGCTGACCGGGGTCGTATCGACCGATTCGAGGGTGCCCTACGACGTTCGTGAGGTGATCGCCAGGCTCGTCGATGGCTCACGGTTCTCGGAGTTCAAGGCCAACTACGGCTCGACGCTGGTCACGGGATTCGGGCGTATCTGGGGTCATCCGGTCGGCATCCTCGCCAACAACGGGATCCTGTTCTCGGAGTCGGCGATGAAGGGTGCCCACTTCATCGAGTTGTGCGACCAACGCAAGATCCCACTCGTCTTCCTGCAGAACATCAGCGGGTTCATGGTCGGCCGCGACTACGAAGCGGGCGGGATCGCCAAACACGGGGCGAAGATGGTGACTGCCGTGGCGACGGCGCGAGTGCCGAAGCTGACGGTCGTGATCGGCGGATCGTTCGGCGCCGGGAACTACTCGATGTGCGGTCGTGCCTATTCACCACGCTTTCTCTGGATGTGGCCGAACGCCCGGATCTCGGTGATGGGTGGCGAACAGGCGGCGTCGGTGCTGGCGGCGGTTCGCGGTGACGTTGATGCGGCCCACGACGAGGAGGCGTTCAAGGCCCCGATCCGTGACCAGTACGAACGTCAGGGCAGCCCGTACTACTCGACCGCCCGGCTGTGGGACGATGGCATCATCGAACCCGACCAGACCCGCGACGTACTCGGCCTGGCGCTGGGGATCGTTTCCGAAGCACCGTTGGAGGACGTCCGGTGGGGCGTCTTTCGAATGTGATCGGCGTGGTCCCAGCAAGCGCTCGAACAACGGTCGGGGCACGCTCGTGATGTTCGAGTCGGTGTTGGTCGCGAACCGAGGGGAGATCGCGGTTCGGATCATTCGGACGTTGCGGCGAATGGGGATCCGATCGATCGCGGTCTACTCCGACGCGGACGCTGACGGGTTGCACCGGCGAGCTGCTGACGTCGCCGTTCGAATTGGTCCCGCACCGGCCAACGACAGCTACCTGAACATTGCCAACGTGATTGCGGCTGCACGGGAGACAGGAGCGCAGGCGATCCATCCCGGCTACGGGTTCCTGTCGGAGAACCCCGCACTGGCGCGAGCATGTGCGGCGAGTGGGATCGTGTTCGTCGGGCCTCCCGTCGCTGCGATCGAAGCGATGGGCGACAAGATCGCCGCCAAGGCGACCGTGGCCGCTTCCGGTGTACCCGTGGTGCCAGGGAGCAATGCGGCCGGGCTCGACGACGAGGCACTCGGTGCGGCCGCCGTGGCGGTCGGATTCCCGGTGTTGCTCAAGCCGTCGGCGGGCGGCGGTGGCAAGGGCATGCGCCTCGTCGAGTCGCTCGACCAACTCGGGGCTGCAATCGAATCGGCTCGCCGCGAGGCGCGTCATTCCTTCGGTGACGACACGTTGCTGGTCGAACGGTTCGTGACCAATCCGCGCCACATCGAGATCCAGGTGCTGGCCGACTCGTACGGAAACGTCGTCCACCTGGGCGAGCGCGAGTGCAGCCTGCAACGCCGCCATCAGAAGATCATCGAGGAGGCGCCCTCGATCCTGCTGAATGACGCACAACGCGAGGCGATGGGTGCTCAAGCCGTCGAGGCGGCCCGTTCGTGCGGGTACACCGGGGCGGGCACGGTCGAGTTCATCGTCTCGGCGGACCAGCCGGACGCCTTCTTCTTCATGGAGATGAACACGCGTCTCCAGGTGGAACACCCGGTGACTGAGATGGTCTACGGCATCGATCTCGTCGAGTTGCAACTGCGTGTCGCCGCCGGCGAGCGATTGCCGTTCGGTCAACACGAACTCCACGCACACGGGCATGCGATCGAAGCGCGGGTGTACGCCGAAGACCCAGCGCGTGGCTTCCTCCCGACCGGCGGGACGGTGCTCCGTTTCTTGCAACCATCCGGCGAGGGCGTGCGCGTCGACTCCGGGATCGACGACGGCGTGGTCGTCGGCTCCGACTACGACCCGATGCTCGCCAAGCTGATCGCCTGGGCTCCCAGCCGTGAAGATGCGATGACGAGGCTGGACCGAGCGCTCGCCGACAGCGCCGTGCTCGGGGTCACGACCAACATCGGGTTCCTCCGACGACTGCTGGCGCTCGACGAGGTGGCGCGCGGGGCGCTCGACACGGGGTTGGTCGAACGCCGTCTTGACGCCCTCACGGCCGACCCGGTGCCGGACTCGGTGCTGATCGGGGTGGTGCTGGCTCGGCTCGCGGAGGCAACCAAGCAGAACGATCCGTGGACGCGGCTGGCGGGCTGGCGGCATGGACACCGCGCCTCGATCAGGTTCGAGTTCGACATCCCCGGTCACGACCGTGTGGACGTTCTGGCGACCCCACGTTCGGGCACTGGCATGTTCGAAGTCGCCGTCGGGGAGCACGATCCGCAAACGGTCAGCCTCGGGCAAGCGGATCAGGATCCGACGCTGTCGATTCGTGTCGGTCGCACGACGCACGTTTCCGTCGGAGGCTCGAGTTGGGCGGTGAACGAAGTCGAACAACGCGGTGCGGGTGCCGAAGGCGTAGTCCATCATGGTGACGGGGTGATCCGAAGTCCGATGCCTGGCACCGTGATCGCCGTCCAAGTCGAGGTCGGCGAATCCGTGACGAAAGGTCAGTCACTCGTCGTGGTCGAGGCGATGAAGATGGAACACGCCCTCCTCGCGCCATTCGACGGCGTGGTCCAAACGATCCACGTGCTGGCGGGTGGATCGGTTCCGCTCGATGCGCCGGTCGTGACGGTCAAGGCGGCGTCACCGTGACCCGGTCCGAGCGGGTGGACACCCACCTTAGTGACCGTTAAGGTGAACGGTATGCGAGCCTGGACGACGCGATGAGTTGGGAGCTGAGCGACGACCACGAGATGGTTCGAACGATGGTGCGTGAGTTCGCCGAGAACGAGATCGCACCGCACGCCGCCCAGTGGGACATCGACAGTCGTTTTCCGGTCGATGTCGTCCGCAAGATGGGCGATCTCGGGTTGTTCGGGATCGTGTTCCCTGAGCAGTACGGGGGAGCGGGCGGTGACTTCGCCTCCCTGTGTGTTGCCATCGAGGAACTGGGTCGCGTCGATCAATCGATCGGGATCACGTTGTCTGCCGCAGTCGGACTCGGCGCCAATCCGATCTATCGATTCGGCTCCGAGCAGCAGAAGGATCAGTGGCTCCCTGATCTCGTGGCCGGGAGAGCACTCGGCGGGTTTGGCCTGACCGAACCGGACGGTGGTTCCGATGCCGGTGCGACCCGCACGAGCGCGGTGCGCCACGGTGACGAATGGGTGATCAACGGGTCGAAGGCGTTCATCACGAATTGCGGCACCGCGCTCACCTCGCTGATCACCGTGACGGCGCGCACCGACGACGGGATCTCGGCGTTCATCGTTCCGGCTGGGACCCCCGGGTTCATCGTCGAGCCGGCGTACCGCAAGCTCGGCTGGCACGCCTCCGACACGCACGGGATCACGTTGGCCGAGTGCCGGGTGCCCGCTGCCAATCTGCTCGGAACGCCGGGTCAGGGGTTCCGCAACTTCCTCGCGATCCTCGACGACGGTCGGATTGCAATCTCGGCGTTGGCGCTCGGCTGCGCCCGCGCCTGTCTCGAGATGGCGGTCGAGTATGCCAAGCAACGTCATGCCTTCGGTGGTCCGATCGGACGCTTCCAAGGGCTTGCTTTCCAGTTGGCGGATCTCGCCGTGAAGGTCGAGAACGCCCACAACCTGACCTACAAAGCAGCTTGGCTCAAGGATCAGGGGCGTCCGATCCACCGTGCCGCGGCGATCGCCAAGCTCTACTCCACGGAAGCTGCGGTCGATGCGGCCCGGCTGGGCGCACAGGTGTTGGGCGGTTTGGGGTTCATCGAAGACACACCGATGGCGAGGTTCTACCGAGACGCAAAGATCCTCGAAATCGGCGAGGGCACGAGCGAGATCCAACGACTGGTGATCGCCCGTTCGATCGGCCTTCCGGTCGAGTGATCGGTGGAACGTGGCAGAGAATCCTTCAGAACATTCCGGGCATGATCTCGCCGGCGAGCGTGCCCAAATGGAGTTCGCCGAACGGATGTCGTACGGCGACTATCTCCACCTCGACCTCGTGCTCGGGGCTCAGCAACCGCTGACCGGCGCGCACGACGAGATGTTGTTCATCGTGCAACATCAGACCTCCGAGCTCTGGATGCGGCTGGCGATTCACGAGTTGCACAGAGCCCGTGCGCTGGTGCGGGAAGGCCGTTTGCAGCCGGCGTTCAAAATGCTCGCCAGGATCGCCCGGATCTTCGAACAACTCAACAGTGCCTGGGATGTGCTGCGCACGATGACCCCCAGCGAGTACACCGAGTTCCGGGACCAACTCGGGCAATCGTCCGGGTTCCAGTCGTTTCAGTACCGCGAGATCGAGTTCATTCTCGGAAACCGGAACCGGGCGTTGCTCGGTCCACACGCCCACCGGCCCAAGATTCACGCTGCGCTGGAAGTCGAACTGACCCGACCGAGTTTGTACGACGAGGCGTTGCAACTCCTGGCTCGGGCCGGCTTCACGATTCCGGCGAAGGTGTTCGAACGCGACCTGTCCGCACCGCACATCGTCAGCGACGAGATCGTCGAGGCGTGGAGGCAGGTGTACATCGACCCGGAGCGTTGGTGGTCGGAGTACGAACTGGCAGAGAAGTTGGTCGACATCGAGGACTACTTCCGACGCTGGAGGTTCAACCACGTGACCACCGTCGAGCGCGTGATCGGATTCAAGCGGGGCACCGGCGGGACGGGTGGGGTGAACTACCTCAAGCAGATGCTCGACGTCGAGTTGTTCCCCGAACTGTGGCGGGTACGCACCGTGCTGTGACTGTCATGTCACGCGGGGTCAGCGCCGGTGATCCTGCGTCGGAGTTCCACGTAGACCTCCTCGCCGGCGAGCGCAGTCAGTGATTCGCGCATCGAATCGATCACTCGTTCAGATCCCGAGTAGGCCTCTCCGCCCTCCTCGCGTTCGGTGCAGCACCAGGCCATGGTTGTGCCGTGCTCGCTCCAGTCATGGCGGGTCCAGCGTCGCACGGTGGCCTGCTCGATCCGCGCGTCGACGTCCTGCCAGTCGATTCGAAGGGGAAGTTGCCAGCACACCGACGGCTTTCGTTCGGTCGGTGACTCGCCCGCTTCGACGGCGGCGATGTGGAGGGCACAGCCTTCGCCGCCGGCGAATCCCGGTCGGTTGAGGAACACGCATGCACCATCGACGACGCGCGTATGGGTCCGTTGCTCGTCGCCGAAGATCGACTCGTGACCGACATCGTGATACTGCCATTGGTCCGGTCTCAGCAGATCGGCGAATGCCGACACGTTCATCGACTCGGCTCGCCCGGCTTCACCGTCACCGAAGTGAGCACCGAGCGAGCAGCACCCCTGATTGAGATCCGCAGCCGGTTCGGCAAGGATGCCCTTGCAGCCGTTGCCGAACAGACACACCCAGTTCGATTCGAGGAACTCCCGCTCGAACCGCCACACGGTCTCGTCGCGGTGAATCTCGATGAACTCGTCCGGCACCAGTCGGATCGTACCCGTCGACGCGAGTCAGGTGACCGCGGAACGGTCGATCAGGTCGTTGATGACATCGATCAAACCCGCCAGCAAGCGCACTCGTTCGGGCTTGGGTGATCGGAACGAGCGCAGACCTTGCCGGACTTCGATCTGAATGCCGACGAGGCCGGCGGCGCGTGCCCAGGTCGTCATCGTTCCTGGTCCTGCGCCGTTCAGCTTGGTGATCGTTCCGCCGAGATCGACCGTGAGACCGCGGTTGGTCAAGAGGTTTGCCGCTCGTTCACCCGTTGCAATCGTTCGCGCATCCGGGTCGGCGCCGACGCCCACCGCGACATCGACGCCGTGCACGTCGGTCATGCCGTGCAGATCGACGAGGAAGGATCCTTCGGCTGGTTCGAGCTGAGCGAGCAATGCTGTTTTGAACGGATGCTGTGGATCCGAGTTGACGTCGAGTTGCTCATCCGATCGCGCCACCGTGCCACACCCCACCTTCAGCGCGCGGGCGAGCACCAGCGCAAGCCCGGCGGTGTTGGCATCGTTGGCCTTGCCCGTCGCCGCCGATCGGGTATGCCTCACCCCGTGGACAGCGGTCACGATCACCGGTTTACGAGCCTTGTCGAAGGTCCACAGGCTGGCCGCGGGACGGCCCGCAGTAGTCGTTCAACTCGTACGGGCGATTCAGCTCGCGCCACGCCTCGAGCAAGTCGTCAGCTCGAGTTCCACGCGCCCAGAGTTGTTTCAACGCGGCTCGCTCTCAAAGGGGTCATCCGACCGTAGCGCGTGGTCAGTCGGCCGCGCGGGCAACGCCGGCGGTGTTGGGTGCGATTTCTCCACGGAGCTCCTCGACGAGATCGATCAGTCGCTCCATCACGCGATCAGTCGCCTGCCGGACCTGTTCGGCATCGGGTTCGTCCCAACTGTCCACCATCAATCTGACGTCGATCGGATCACCAACGGCGGTCAGGACCTGAGGGCGCAGCAAGACGTTCGACACCAGCGTGCTGAAGATGTGGCGCCTGCCGAGCACCCGGTGTGCGCCGACCATCGCAACCGGGACGATCGGTGCACCCGTGCGCAATGCCAGCCGAACAGTCCCCGTCTTGGCTCGTTCGGGCCAGTGGTCCGGGTCGCGGGTCAGGCGACCCTCGGGGAAGATACCCACCGCCTCTCCCGCGGCGAGCGCCTCGGCGGCCGCGTCGAGCGCATGAGCGGCGGTTGATTCGCCCCGATCGACGCGGATGAACCCGAGTCGTCGCGCCAGACTCCCCAAACCCGGTGCTCTGAAGATCCCGGATGTCGCCAGGAGCCGCACCGATCGGCCGAGTTTTCGACACACCAGGGCGAGCAGGATCCCGTCGACGTAGCTGGTGTGGTTGGAGATGATGATGACCGCACCGTCGGGGAGCGAGCGAGCGACGCTCCTTCGGCCGCGCTGCTTGGCGACCTGCAATCGACTGATGACAGTGACGATGCCGCCAACCAGTGCCGCCGCCACGGCGTAGACAGCGGCGCCGATCAATCCAGGGTGTCTCCAACGCTGACCGATGCCCGGACTCATGGGGGAGTGTTATCACGCCGACGCAGCCCGAACCCGACATGCGGATCGGGACTGCGCCGACGCGGGTGCGATCAGACGCCTCAGCCGGCCGGTGGCGCGAGCACGTGGTCGATCACGTGGATCACACCGTTCGAAGCGTGCAGGTCGTATTCGAGGACGGTTGCATCGTTGATCATCACGATGTCGCCGTTGACCGTCACGGCGAGCGGGTTACCGGCGAGACTCGTGAACGATTGGTCGGCCATCGCCATCACCATGTCTGCGGTGTCGTCGCCCGTTACGACGTGATTGTTCAACAGAGCGGTCAAACCCGCCGGATCAGCGAGCAGGTCGGCCTCGGCCATCCCCGTCATGCCGAGGTACTCGGTGAATGCGTCGTTGGTCGGCGCGAAGATCGTGAACGGCCCGTCCCCGTGGAAGCCGTCCATGCCGCCCGACGCTCCGAGTGCGGCGATGAACGTCGAGAGGTCCGTGCGCTCCATCGCGACAGCAAGCACGTCGCCCATCTCCTCGTGGGTCGCTTCGGAGGATTCGCTCATTTCGTCATGGGTCGTCTCAGATGGGTCCGTGACGTCGGGCGTCGTCTCTGGTGAGGTGACAACGGCGGGCGGATCGACTGACGCGTTGTCGGCGGCGTCATCGCCGCAGGCGGCGAGTGTGAGTGCGAGCGCAGCGGCGATCAAAATTGGGGTTCGGGTGAGCAGCAAGGTTTCCTCCTGGTGAGCGGTTGTTGCCCGGCAACGTACGGTCGAGAGGAGCGTCGAACCACGGTGTTTCCCGTCTGTTGTCGATCTGGATAGCGATCGTTCAGCAGGCCTTTCGGATTGACAGGTCACGCGGTTGCGATCGGATCGGATGTGCAGATCCGGCGTCGGATCAATCCAGAATTTCGCTCAGGACGTCCAGGACCGGCCAGGCACCGTCGGTCGTGTTGGAGATCACCGTGTAGGTCAGACCGGTCGTCGGGTTGTGAACAGAACGAAACGAAGCCCCCGCATCCATGCCCTCCAAGTTGACCTGTGGGCCGGTTGGATCGAGCCAGAAGCCGAGTCCGTATGCGTTGTTCCCACTGTCGGTCACGCTGCGTCTTGCGGTCATGGCAGCGACCGCGTCGATCGACACGATCCGGCCCTCGTAGAGGGCCTGCCACAGCGCGTGGACGTCGGCAACAGTCGTGTAGATCCCGCCGTCACCGTGTCCCCTGACCGGGAGATGGAGGACGTTCGTGCGCACGCCGTCGATGTCGAGGTAGCCGGTCGCCGCCGACCGGGGCAGTTCGTCGGACCGCAGAAACGCCGTGCTGCCCATGCCAGCAGGACGGCAGACGTACTGCGCCACCAGATCGTGGAAATCGATCCCCGTTGCCCGTTCCGACAGCACTGCCAGCACCACGAAGCCGGCGTTGTTGTAGGCGAATCGTTGACCGGGTCGGAAGACCTGAGCGTGCCCGTCGAGCGCATCCAGGTATTGCTCGCTCGTCGCCAGATCTTGGACAGGTACCGGCATCAGATACGCGGACAGATCCAATCCCGCCGACTCGTCGAGGTAGTCACCAATTCCCGATCGATGGGCGAGCAAGTGCTCGATCGTCACCGCGTCATCGATCGATGCGAGGTCGGTACCAAGCAAGGATCGCGCCGTCGTGTCGAGACGAAGGATCCCGTCCTCGATCAGCCGCATCACGGTCAGCGCGGTCAGCCCTTTGACGCCACTGGCGATCGCGAACTGCGTCTCGGGGGAGTTGGCAACGTCGAACCGTCGGTCGGCCAACCCGAAGGCTCGTTCGACCAGGACGCCGGTGGGGTCCTCGACTCGAATCACACCGGAGAACCGGTTCGTGGTCGTGATCTCGTCGATGCGTGCGTCGAGGGCGGCCATCGCCCGAACGCTACCGAAGCCGATCGCAGCGCCTACCGTCGGTTTCGTGGAGCGATCGTTCTTCGACCAGGTGCTCGACGCGTTCGAAGGATTTGCGGCCGACGTCGACGGGACGATGCACGCGTACGCCCACAGCCGGGGGCTCAAGGTCTGGTACGACGAGGCCAACCGGGAGCACTACGAGGCGCAACTCGTTCGGATCTCCACCGTCGCACGCCTGGAAATCGGGTTCCACGTCGAATACCCGAAAGTCGATCAGAACGACCAGGTCATCACCCGACTGCTCGGGGCCGAATCCGTCTGGCGGGCCGAGCTCGGTGACGGACCGGAGGTCGGCCGATTCATCGGCAATGACACCTGGCGGCGTGTGTCGGAGGTTTGGGACCCGCCCGACCCGAGCGACGTCGACGCCGCCATCGAAGTGGCGGCGACGCTGGCCGACTATGTCAGAGCGATCGAACCGATCAGACGCGCCACGAGGAGCTAACCGGCGGCAAGGCGCTCGAGCGTCGCCTTCATCTGGGCATGGACGAGGTTGACGGCCTGCAACGGACGGATCAACACCTTGAACTCGGTGATCATCGCGTCGTCATCACAGGTGATGATGTCGACGCCGTTGACGTACTTGCCCTCTATCTCGGTCTCGAATTCGAGCATCCCATGGTTGCCTTGGAGAATCTGTTTCGTGTAGTGAAACGGGCGACCGCTCTCGACACCGACTTCGGGCGCGTCGGACGGCGAGCCGACCAATGTGCTGCCTGCCGCGCTCAGGTACAGCTTGGTGATCTCGCGCCCTCGTTGGGGTGTGAACACGATCGGCGAGAGGAACACACAACCCTCGTGCAGCAGCGCATCGAGTCCGCCGTCGAGATCACCGGCAAGGTGGCGGTGCCAACGCTCGACACACAAGGAGATCGGGTCGGTCACGACGGCACCACGGACAGGCGCGGTCGACGGCCGCCAACATCGGTCCTGATCTGTGGTCGTCTCATCGCCGAACACTACAAGTGGGTTTGCCCCGGCGATGCACGGAGGCGCCGAGTGGCATAGGGCCATGGAGAGTTTCGGGTCGGCAGGCAGCGTTGACGTTCGGCGGCCAGCCGTTCGACAAGTGCCGCTCGAAGCGTTGCGATCGACTCGTCGCTGGCGCGGTTGGTCGCCTCGATCGGATCGTCGGTGAGGTCGTACAACTCCCACTCGTCGGGCAGGGCGACGGTACGGAACTCGGGTCCGTCGACACCGTCGGCGGCAAGGTGACGAACGCCGGGTTCCGACCACGTGTCCGGATCATCGAACGTTCGCACCAGCTTCCAGACCGTGCCGTCGAGGCCGGCCACGATCGCTTCGAAATTTGCGCCGACGTTGGCCGGCACCTTGATCCGCATGTTGTCCGGCGGATTCGCACCGAGCCCGAAATTCCGAGCGACGACGGACGCCCCTGAGTCGCCTTCCAGGATGTTGTCGCGTGTCATCAGGTAGACGCATCGATCGACGTCGTGCGCCTCCTGGCCGGTCACGACCGGCATCAGGTCACGCCCCGGCAGCGGGTGGAACTCGCTGAACCGTGGCGCCAGTTGCTTGCCGACCGCGTCGACGTCGATGCCGGCCGCACCGAGCATGGTCGGAACGAGGTCGACGTGCGACGTCGGAGCGGAGCGGATCACCTGTGGCGTGGTCGGATGCGATCCGATCCTGGCAACCACGAACGGAATCCGAGTTGCCTCGTCGTAGAGGTTGAACCACTTCTGGTGGAGGCCTCCATGAGCGCCGAGGAGGTCACCATGGTCGGCGCTCCTGACCAGCACCGCTTCTGTCGATCCGCCATCGGTCACCACGCGACGGACGCGATCGAGCGGTTGATCGACCAACTCGTGGAGCCGGTAGTACATCCGTCGGTACTCCTCGGCGTGCTCGTCGTACACGCCGTCTCCGATCGGGGCGTAACCGGTCGGATAGGCGGCTCGGAAGGCGGTCTGGGCGGCTGGTTTCGTGGAGAGGTCTTCGTCCGCGGTCGGAGGTGGTGGAACCGACGGCGTGTCGTGCGCGGCGTCGCCGAGCGGCTGCGTGCGAACCCACCCCGGGAACAAGACGATGTCGTGCGGGTTGACGAAGCTCGCCACCAGCAGGAATGGTTTGAGCGCCTCGTGGTCGCCGGAGTGCCGGCGTCCGTAGCGGTCGGTGAGCCATGCCACGACACGATCAGCGATCAGATCGTCGCGCCGGAGTCCGCTGTTGGCGAGCGATCCGCCGTGTGGTTCCGGCCCGATCCATCCGGAGAATCCGTATGGGTCGAGCGGGTCGGCGTCGAGATAACGCTGCACGGCGACCGGGTCGACGACGCCGTCGTCGTCGTTCGTCGCCAGCGTCCGCCCGGTCGTGGGGTCGAGCAGGTCGGCATGGGAGAGGTGCCATTTCCCCTGGTAGTGAGTGTCGTACCCGGCGGCTCGGAACCAGTCACCGAGTGTCGGAACCTCGCCAACCGGGAGCCACCGCATCGCCGAATCGTCGGCGTCCTTGCCGAGTCCATCGGTCTGCGTGACCCCGTGCACATCGGGGTACTGCCCCGTGACTATCGTCGGCCGGCTCGGCACACACGCCAGCGACCCCGTGTAGTGGCGCTCGAACGAGACACCGTGTTCGTCGAACCATCGGCGCCCCGGCAGTGCCACCGCCCGCCAGGCCCGCAATTCGTCCGACTCGTACGGCGGAATCGCCCGCTCCTGATCGGTCAGGAGAATGACGACGTCCGGCCGCGTCTCGGTCATCCGTTCAGCCCAGATGTTGATGCAGGAACGCCGTTGCCTGCGGCCAGATCTCGGCATAGAGCGCGTCGTCCCTGGTGCCGAGCGCATTGTGCGACGCCATGAAGGCGTGGCCGCTGCCAGGGTGCACAGTCAGCGTGACGTCCTTGCCGAGCGACTGCAGTCGCTCTTCGAGCGCGATCGCCGCAGCCGGCGGGAAGAAGTCGTCGTGCTCGGCCATATGGCCCTGAATCGCAGCAGTGATACGGGAGTAGTCGGGTTGGCTGTCGCCCTGTGGGAACCCGTAGAACGGAACCGCCGCCTTGACCTTGTCGGGACGCAGTGCGGCCAGCACGAAGGTCAGCATGCCGCCCATGCAGAACCCCATCACACCGATCCCGTCTCCGGTCGTTGCGTCATGATCGGCGACGAAGTCGACGGCGCCGCTCATATCGCGCCCGGCCCGATCGGGAGGCATCGAGTTCATCAACTCGCCCGCCTTGTCCATCTCGGTGTGACCGGCCAGTTGACCGTGATAGAGATCGGGCGCCAGGGCGACGAAGCCGGCCTCGGCGAGACGGTCGGCCATCTCCTTGATGCCGGAGTCGAGGCCCCACCATTCCTGCACCACGATCACACCGGGACCGCTCCCGGAAGCCGGCAGCGCGAGGTATCCCGAGGCGGCGCTCCCGTTACTCGCGAATTCGACGGTCGTTCCCATGACGCGACCCTAGTCCTTCGTGTCCGGGAGTCGGGGTGACGGGTGGGGCCTGCGGCCTTGGTTGTCATGATGCCTTGTTGAGGAGCTCGAGGGGGCGTCGGCCGGCCATGTAGTTGCCGTGGTTGCGTCGGCGGGTGTTGTAGGTGATCAGCCAGGCGTCAGCTTCGCGTTGGAGTTGGCGGATTGAGGTGAAGTGGCGGCGGTGGAATGCTGGTCGCCAGCATTCTTGGAGCATCGTGCCTTGGAAGCGTTCCACGACGGCGTTGTGGTTCGGTGAACGCGCTGGGATCTTGATTCTGGTGATCTGATGGCGGGCGAGTGCGTCAGCGAACCGGCTGGCGACGTACTCGGGCCCGTTGTCAGCAACGATCGCCCGGATCGGGTAGCCGAGCCGCCGC
>JAYVFI010000075.1:0-20016 GCA_043773365.1 Ilumatobacteraceae bacterium | reverse complement strand
CACGACGCACCATTCCTGGTCAACAAGAATGCGAGTACCGCACGTGCCGAGTGCAGGCGGTTGTGGCCCTGCCGAAAGACGACACTTTGCGGCCCGTCGATCACGGCGGCTGTCACTTCCAGTCCTCGGTATGCCGGCATGCAATGCATGAACACCGCGTTCGAATCGGCCAACGCCATGATCGCCTCATCGACGGTGTACCCCTCGAATGCTCGGCGACGAGCATCCTTGTCGGCTTCCTGCCCCATCGACACCCACGTGTCGGTGTGCACGGCGTGGGCACCCACCACGGCATCGCTGGGTCTCGTCGTCTCCTCGATCGACGCCGCTCCGAGCAGGGCGATCCGTTCGAGCTCGGCGTCACCTGCTCCGAAGCCGTTCGGGCACGCCAGCCGAACATGCATGCCGCAGAGCGCCGAGATCTCAGCCAACGAGCGGGCGACGTTGTTGTAGTCACCAACATATGCAACCTTCTTCGCCGTCAACTCGCCGAGACACTGCCTCATCGTCAGGGCGTCGGCGAACGCCTGCAACGGGTGCGAGTAGTCACTCAGCATGTTCACGACGGGAACCGATGTGACGGCTCCTGCGAGGCGCTCGACGATGGCGTGATCGAACACCCTTGCAGCGATCATCGCGTGGTAACCCTCGAGGATCCGAGCCACGTCCTCGACCGGTTCCCGCTCGTCGAATCCGACCTCCTCACCCCTGGTGGTGACGGGGTGACCGCCGAGCTGGACAACCGCAATCTCCATCGATTGCCTCGTCCGGTTCGACGGCTTCTCGAAGATCAGCACCACACCCTGTCCGGCGAGTGGTCGGCCGAGCGACTCGATCGGTTGTTCGGCGAGATCGAGAATTGCAGTGACTTCGTCGGCCGAGCAGTCGACGACGTTCAGGAGTGAACGACTCATTCCTGACCCGGTTTCATTTCGGCCAGCGTGGCACTGACGAGATGCGCTGCCTCGACCAACTCGGCATCCGAAACCGTCAGCGGTGGGGCGAAGCGCAGCGTGTCGGCGTTGACCGCGTTGCAGATCAAACCCTTCGCCAAGAGGGCCTTGTACACAGCGGGGGCATCGATCCCCTCGACGAGTTCGGCGCCGAGCAGCAACCCGGCGCCGCGCACCGATGCAACCTGTGGGATCGCGCTCAGGAGCGCGCTGAACTTGCTGCCCTGGCTCGCCGCCAGTGCCGGGGCGTCGATTCGGCGCATCTCGTCGATCACCGCAACCACCGCCGATGTAGCCAACGCCGTGCCACTGTACGTGCTGCCATGATCGCCCGGTTGGAACACGGCGGCGACCTCGCGTCGAGCCCAGCATGCCCCGACCGGCATCCCGTTGCCGATGGCCTTGGCGAGGGTCACGACGTCTGGACGAACACCGTCGTGCTCGAACCCGAACCACCGACCGGTGCGCCCGAAACCGGTTTGGATCTCGTCGACCATCATCAGAGCGCCGGTGTCGGTGCACAACTCGCGAACTCCCTGGAGATAGCCGGGGGGCGCAGGTACCACACCGCCCTCCCCTTGGATCGGTTCGATCAACACCGCCGCAACCGAACTGTCGACCGCCGACCGGATTGCGTCGAGATCACCCCAGGCGACGTGCCGGAAGCCGTCGGGCATCGGGAAGAACGGCTCATGTTTGGCCGGCTGACCGGTCGCCGCGAGCGTCGCCAGCGTGCGCCCGTGAAAGCTGCCGAACGTGCTCACGACCGAGTGGCGCCCCCGGCCGCCCCACTTGCGGGCCAACTTCAGGGCACACTCGTTGGCCTCGGCGCCGGAGTTGGTGAAGAACACCTGACCGTCGTAGCCGGTTGCGTCCTTCAGGAGCTGGTTGATCTTGATCGCCGCTTCGGTGGCTACCGGATTCGTGAAGAAGTTGCTGACGTGCAGCAACGTCGAGGCCTGCTTGCTGATCGCTTCGGCGACCACCGGATTGGCGTGACCGAGCGACACGACGGCGATCCCCGCGAGGAAGTCGAGATAGCGCTTCCCGTTGGTGTCCCATACCTCGGTGCCGCGGCCACGTTCGATGCTCAGTGTCGGAGCGCCGAACACGGGCATGAACGGGCAGGACTCGAGTCCTTGCGTGTCGAACGAATGGACAGTCATCATGAGCCTCCGAGAACCATCGTGCCGATGCCGGAGTCAGTGAAGATCTCGAGCAGGAGAACATGGGCGATTCGCCCGTCAAGTATGTGAGCGCGGCTGACGCCGTTACGGACTGCGTGAATGCAGCTCTCGACTTTCGGGATCATCCCGCCTGCGATCGTGCCGTCGGCGATCAGTCTGTCGAGTTCGTCGGCCGTGACCTGTCGAATCAGGCTGGCTGCGTCGTCGACATTGCGACGGAGACCTTCGATGTCGGTGAGGTACACGAGCTTCTCGGCGCCCAAGGACTCGGCGATCGCGGCCGCAACCGTGTCAGCATTGATGTTGTATGCCTGGCCTGTGTCGTCGGTTCCGATCGTGGCGATCACCGGAATGAACTCCTCGGCCAACAAACCGTGGAGCACTCCGGGATTGATCTCGCGAACATCACCCACGAATCCGAGGTAGGGATCACGGACCGTCGCCTTGATCAGACCGGCGTCCTCGCCGCTGACACCAACGGCATAGTTCCCGTGGACGTTGATCGCACTCACGATCCGCGGATTGACCTGCCCGATCAGCACCATGCGGGCTATCTCGACCGTCTCTGCATCGGTCACACGGAGCCCGTCGCGGAACTCCGTGACCTTGCCGAGCCTGGTCATCAGGTCGCTGATCTGTGGTCCCCCACCGTGAACGACGACAGGCTGCATGCCGACCAGCCGCATCAGCACGATGTCCTCCGCGAACAGCGCCAATGCATCGTGTTCTGACGTGCCTGCCAGCGCATTGCCGCCGTACTTGACGACGACGACCTTTCCGGCAAACCGCCGGATGTACGGCAACGCCTCGACCAGTGTGGCCGCTTTCTGCCCTGCACCATCGATCACGTCCGCGCCTTCGGCTGCTGGGGAACCGACGTTGCTGGTCACGGGGCGACTCCGACGTTCGTCAACCCAGCGGTTTCTTCGAGCCCGAGTGCGATGTTTGCGGACTGAACGGCCCCACCGGATGCCCCTTTGGCGAGGTTGTCGAGCGCCGCGATCGCGATCACCGTGTTGGTGCGCTCGTCATATCGAGCGGTGACGTGCACGGCATTCGATCCGAGTGTCGCTTTCGTCGCAGGCAAACCCTCCGTCACGACCATGAACGGTTCGGCGGCCCATCTCGTCCGGAGCAGGTCGATCAGTGAGGTGGTCGACATGGTCGCGCCGGCCACCGGTTTGGCGTAGCAGGTTGCCAGAATTCCCCGATTCATGGGTGCGAGATGCGGCGTGAACAGGACCTGTGCACCGATCTCCTGCTCCATCTCCGGCGTGTGGCGGTGGTTCTGGAGACCGTAGGCGGCGAAGTTCTCGTCGATCGAGGTGAAGCTGTAGCCGTGGTCCGCCTGTCGACCCGCCCCGGTGACGCCACTCGCGGCGTCGACGATCACACCGGTGGTGTCGATCAGCCCCGCTTCCACCAGCGGACGCAGTGCCAGCGTTGCGGCGGTCACGTAACAGCCGGGTGTTGCGATCAGCGCGGCACCCTCGAGTTCGTCCCGATGGAGTTCGGGCAAGCCGTACACGGCCCGCGCCAGCATTCCGAGTTGATCATGTTCGAAGCCGTAGTAGGTCGGGTAGTGCGCGGCGTCCTTCAACCGAAACGCGGCGGACAGATCGACGACACAACCAACCTGACCGACCAACTGCGGCGCCAACGCGATCGAGGCCTGATGTGGCAATCCGAGGAACACCAAATCGAGCCCTCGCACCCGCTCGAGCTCGAACGACTCGAACACGAGCTCCGGGTATGCGCCCGCCAGCGACGGGTACAGCGACCCGGCCCGCACTCCGACCTGCGAGTCGCCCGTCGCCAGCGCGACCTCGAAGTCGGGGTGCAGCGCGGCGATCCGTAAGAGTTCGGCGCCGGTGAAACCGGAACCCCCGACGATGCCAATCGAAACCATAGACGCATGACTATACACGTGTTGGTATTGTCATGCATGTAGCATGTTTTCGCCCCGTCGAACCGTCTCCGCGCTCGGGACATGGCGCCGAGGAGGCAGACTGTTGCCATGATTCCGGGCGTCTCACCAACGAAAGGGCGCCTGCTGTTGGCCACGCCTCCGTTGGATGACCCCAACTTCGATCGCACCGTGATCTACATGTTGGAGCATCACGACGACGGAGCGTTGGGCGTCGTCATCAATCGCCCGACCGGCGAATCCCTGATCGAACCGTTGGAACGCTGGATCGATCTGCAAGCGGCACCTGAGTCGGTGTTCGACGGTGGCCCGGTCGAGCCGGACGCGCTGATCGCCCTGGCGCTCGCACATCGACCACTCACCGAGCCGAGCGATGAATTGTCGCCGGTGTCCGGTCGGGTCGTCTCGGCGGATCTCACCGCTGACCCGGCGTTCGTCGCCGGTGTGGTGAGTGCGGTCCGCGTCTTCCGCGGCTACGCCGGCTGGGGCCCCGGGCAACTGGAAGGCGAGATCAACGCCGGTGCATGGCTGATCTTCGACGCCGAGCCGACCGACGTGTTCGCCGCTGAACCGGGTCTGCTCTGGCGCACCGTGCTTCGGCGTCAGCGCGGCCGGTTGGCGTGGCTCGCGTCGGCTCCCGACGACCTCAGCGCGAACTGAGCCCGCGCAGCAGCCGAACTGCTTCGTCCGCCCGGCGGACGGGAACCAGCGCATGATCGTGATGGAAGGCGGACAGCATGTTGCAGGCAATCCCGGCATCAGCGAGCACGCCGCTCACAGCAGCGGTCAGCCCGACGGCGTCGAGTGAACTCTTCACGGTGAGCGTCAGCCACGCCGCTTCGAACTCGACCGGCGCACCGGCGCGGCGGGCGTGGTCGACCGTGACGATGTAGGTCCCTCCCTCGCCTTCGACGATCGTGGCGTGGGCTTCACGTTCCAGGTCCGGCCAGACACCGGTCACGAACGTGTATACGCCGTCTCGACGTTGAACGTCGAGCTCGGCCAGCAGTCGGTTGAGATCCCGCTCTCCGTGCACTTGCTCAGCTTCGCAGCTCGGCGCCGAATTTTCCAGCGGCGGCAACGACGGCCTGTCGCACGCCGGCGACGTCGGCCTCCGTGAGGTTGCGATCTGCCGCCTGCAACCGCAAACGATAGGCGAGACTGCGACGACCACTCGCCAGCGCCGGCCCACGGAACACGTCGAACAGCTCGAGGTCGACCAGCAGATTGCCGGCGCCCTGGCGGATCGCCTTCTCCAACTTCTCAGCCGGTACACCATCGTCCACGACGAACGCCATGTCGAGATCGCTCGACGGCATCCGACTGACGGGTTTCCAGGCCACCGGCTTCGGCGTTCGCCCGAGCACCTCGTCGAGGTTGAGTTCGAGAATCGCCACCCGCTGGTTGACGTCGAAACCCCGCAACACGGCGGGGTCGATCTCTCCGACCACCCCGGACGGCTGCTTGCCGGCTTGCAGCGTTGCGGAACGAGTCGGGTGCAAGCCTGGAGGGACCCGCCCTTGGTCGACGCGGGCGCCGAACCCGAGTGCGTCGGCGATCTCGCGCCAGATTGCCATCGCTGCCGGTGCTTCCTGGCCGGCCAGCACGACACACAGTGCCTCGTATTCGTCGGGCAGTTCACCGTCCCCAGGCGGGTAGACGTGACCGATCTCGAAGAACTTCACGCCGGGTCGACGGTGAGATTCGTTGAACGCGACCGCATCGAGAAGACCTGGGCGCAACGAAGTCCGCAACACGCTTTCCTCGACGACCAGCGGGTTGGTGATCGAGATGGTGGGTCCGTCGAGACCCGCTTTGGCGAGTGCATCCGGTGCCAGGAACGGGTTCGGCATCGCCTCCGACAAACCGAGTCCGAGCAGCACTTCTCGG
This sequence comes from Ilumatobacteraceae bacterium, assembly GCA_043773365.1. GTDB lineage: Bacteria > Actinomycetota > Acidimicrobiia > Acidimicrobiales > Ilumatobacteraceae > Ilumatobacter. Next base: position 14,059 of record JAYVFI010000075.1, on the reverse strand, counting down.
AGTTGCCGACGGCGTTGCTGGTGCAGCGAGAGCCCGCCGTGAACGGTGGACTTGGGAACCGTCTTACCGAGCTTGGCGTACCCGTAGTGCCGGGCAACCTCCTCGATCACGTCGATCTCCGCGCTGCTGTCCGGCCGCCAGCTCGGCAACTCGACGGCGACCGTGTCGCCGAGCCCGGACACCCTGAATCCGATCGGGTCGAGCAATCGGGTCAGATCTGGAACCGTCAGGCTCGTGCCGAGGATCCGATTGACCTGGCTGCAGCGAACGTCGACCGACCGTTGGCGTTCTGGCAGGCCAGGGCCACGCGTGTCGACCGCGCCGTCGTGCACGACGAGTTCCGGGCATGTCTCCTTCAGCAGTTCGGCGAAGCGAGCGATCGCCGTGTCGATGATGTACGGGTCGCAGCCTCGCTCGTACCGCGCCGACGCCTCCGAACGAAGGCCCAGTCGCGAGGCTGTCTGCATCACGCTCAACGGTTGGAACCAGGCGACTTCCAGCGCCACCGACGTGGTGAATTCGGTGATCTCCGTATCGAGTCCGCCCATCACGCCGCCCACTCCGATCGGTCGATCGTTGGCATCGCAGATCAAGAGGTCGGCGGCCGTGAACGTGCGGATTTCACCATCGAGCGTCGCCATCCGTTCGCCGTCGACGGCGGTTCGGATTCGAAAACCGCCGCCACCCAAGGTGTCGAGATCGTAGGCGTGGTTGGGCTGATTCAGTTCCAACATCACGTAGTTCGAGACATCCACGACGTTGCTGATCGCTCGCATGCCCGCGGCGAGCAACCGGCGCTGCATCCATTCGGCACTCGGACCGACCTGCACGCCCGACAGGACCGTGCTCGTGAATCGTCCGCAACGCTCACCATCGACCAACTCGACCGGAGCGGTGCGCGCCGTCCCGGTCGCGATCGGGGTGGGATCGGGATGGCGGAAGTCGACTCCGAGTTGGGCGGCAACATCACGTGCGATCCCGATGTACCCCCACCCGTCAGGACGATTGCGTGTCACATCGAGATCGAACAAGATGTCAGGAGCGAGTCCGAGGGCAACGCCGTACGGCAACCCGAGTGGTGTGCCGGCCGGCAAGATCTTGATCCCGCTGTGATCACTCCCGAGCCCGAGTTCGTCTGCCGAGCACAGCATGCCGTGCGAGTCGATGCCGAGGATGCCGCGCCGTTCGATCGTGCGACCGTCCGGCATCTTCGTGCCGAGCGTCGCCAATGGGACGACGTCACCCGGCTGCATGTTGAACGCACCGCACCAGACATGGTGTTCAACACCGTCACCCGTATCGACGTAGACGCGTTGCACCTTGGCGGCGTCGGGATGCTGTTCGAGCCGCCTCACCTGGGCGGTGATCACGCCTGGGACCGTGGCGCCGATCGAATCGCAACGCTCGACGGCGAAACCCAACGACGTCATCGTCTCGGCGAGACGGGCAACCGAGGCAGCGGCGGACGGGTCAGCGAAGTCGCCGTATTCGTTCAACCATGACAGAAGAATCTTCATGTCGCTGCTTTCAGAACTGTTCGATGAAACGGATGTCGTTGGCGTACATGTCGCGGAGGTCAGCGATCGAGTGACGCATCTTGGCCATCCGGTCGATCCCGAATCCGAACGCGAATCCACTCCACTGCTCGGGATCGATCCCTCCGGCCCGGAGCACGTTGGGGTGCACCATGCCGCACCCACCCAGTTCCAGCCACGAGCCATCGGGGCGTTGGATGTCGAATTCGGCCGAGGGCTCGGTGAACGGGAAGTACGACGGTCTCAGGCGAGACGAGAATTCAGCGCCGAAGAACGCCTTCGTGAAAGCTTCGATGGTCCCGGCGAGATCGGCCATCGTGATGTTGCGATCGACGACGAGCCCCTCGATCTGGTGGAAGACCGGCATATGGGTGGCGTCGGGCGTGTCACGACGGAACACCCGCCCGGGAGCGACGATGTAGATCGGCGGCGGCTGCGTGAGCATCGTTCGAATCTGCACCGGCGAGGTATGAGTTCGCAGCACCGTTCGCCCGGGTTGCCCACCCGGCGCGACATGGTCGACGAACAGGGTGTCGAATTCACCACGCGCGGGATGCCCCTCCCCCATATTGAGCGCCTCGAAGTTGTGCCAGTCCGTTTCGACCTCAGGCCCTTCGGCTACCTGGAACCCGAGCCCGATGAAGACGTCTTCGAGTCGCTGCCACGCTTGGGTGACGACATGGGCATGACCGCGGGTCGAGCGACCTGCGTACTCAGTCAGATCGATCCGTTCTGTGGCGACCTGCTGTGCAAGTGCGGCGTCACCCAGCGACGATCGACGCGCGTCGAGCGCCTCGCCGACCGCTTGCAGCGCTTCGTTGATCGCTTGGCCGGCGGATTTCTTCTCCTCGACCGTGGCCAGCCCGCCGAGTTGGGCCTTGAGCATCGTCAATGAACCCTTCTTGCCGAGCAGCCGGGTGTCGAGCGCAGCGATTGCCTGGAGCGAGTCGGCGGCGGCGATGTGTGCGAGCGCTGCGACGCGTGCAGCTCGGATTTCGTCGTTCACGGGAGTCCTTTCAAGACGACGATCGTATGGGTCGTGGGAAACGGAACCCCGGATGGACCCAGGTCGGCGCGTCGTCGCTCAGCGTGCCACAACCCGGGCTGTCCACCCGGGGCACCGAAATCGACGATCGAGCACCTTCACAGCGGCCAGGTTAGCGACCGAACGGCGCGCAGGCGAACACGTTCACGAGTTCCGCTGACGGGCTGCCTCGAAGACCAGGATGGTCGCCGCCATAGCCACGTTGAGGCTCTCGGCGCGGCCCTGGTGGACGATTCGCACCCACCGATCCATCGGGGCGCCATCAGGAAGGCCGTGCGCCTCGTTGCCGAGCACGATCGCGATGCGACCACACCAGTCGGCCTCTGTGTGGCGATCGCCTTGGTGCGACGACGTCCCGACCAACTGCAACCCGGCTGCACGAATCTCCTCGATGTCAGCAGCGATCACGGGTACGTGAAACAGGGCGCCCGCCGATGCCCGAACGACCTTCGGGTTGAATGGATCGACCGAGCCGCTCGTGAGTACGACCGCTTCGACCCCTGCCGCCTCAGCAGAACGCAAGATGGTGCCGAGGTTCCCGGGATCGGCAAGCTGGTCGGCAACGACGACGAATGACAGTTCGTCCCAGGAGATCGTGGTGGTCGGAATCATCACGATGGCGAGGTTTGGTTGCGGGCGTTCCGTCGAGGCGACTCGCTCGATCACCCCATCGGCCAACTCGAACAGCGGGCAATCGGTCACCGGAGCACCATGTGGGGCGACGAACTCGGCTTCGATCTCCCATCCCGCGGCGACAGCCTCGGCGATCAGCACGGATCCCTCGACGACGAAGGCGCCTTCGTCGGAACGCGAACTGCGGCGCCCCAAGAGGCGCCGCAGTCGTAGAACCTTCGGATTCGTAAAGGTCAGTCGTTCACTCAGAACGGGTCTCCGTCACGCTCGTTGCGTGTCAGCAGCGAGAGACTCGCCGACAACGAGCCCGCCATTGTCAGAGTGCTGCCTTGGCCTGAGCCACGAGCGCCGAGAAGGCGGCCGCGTCGGCAACTGCAAGATCTGCCAGGATCTTGCGGTCGACCTCGATGCCGGCCGCGTTCAGACCGGCGATGAACCGGCTGTAGCTCATGTCGTTGAGGCGGCACCCGGCGTTGATTCGCTGGATCCAGAGGCGACGGAACTCGCCCTTCTTGGCCCGGCGGTCACGGAAGGCGTACTGCCCGCTGTGCATGACCTGCTCGTTGGCCGCCCTGAACGAACGGCTCTTGTTGCCGTAGTAGCCCTTGGCTTGTTTGAGAACCTTCTTGTGGCGCTTCTTGGCTGCCACACCGCGCTTGACGCGTGCCATGTCATATCTCCTTTGTCGGTCGCTATCAGTTCGGTATCAGCGCTCGGCGAGGAGGCGCTTGATCTTCTTGACGTCAGTGGGATGGACGGCGCGGTCGCCTTCAAGGCGACGCGTTCGTCTCGAGGACTTCTTTTCGAACAGGTGCTGGCGCATGGACTGTTCGCGGCGCAGTTTGCCGGTCCCTGTTTTTCTGAACCGCTTCGCAGCGGTCTTGCTGGTCTTCATCTTCGGCATTACTGCTCTCCTGCTTGTTCGGGGGTTGCCGCGGCTTCGACCGCGACATCGATCGCCTCGGTGTCGGCTGGCTGCTCGTCCAAGGCCTCAACCGGGGCGGCTGTGACTTCGGGTTCTGCTGGTTTGTCGGCCGGCACCGCTTGGGCGGGCGGGGCTTCAGCCTTTGGGCTGCCTGGCTTGTTGGTTTCGGCTTTCTTGATTGCGTCGATCGCCTTCTTGTCCGGCGAGAGCACCATCGACATGCTGCGACCTTCCATGCGAGCCGAGTTGTCGACCTTGGCATGCTGCCCAACGGCGGCAACGACATCGTCGAGAATCTTGCGCCCGAGCTCCGGGTGAGCCATTTCGCGTCCTCGGAACTGCAAGGTGACTTTGACCTTGTGGCCCTCGTCGATGAACTCGACGAGGTGACGCACCTTGGTATCGAAATCGCCCTTGCCGATCTTCGGTCGAAACTTGACCTCTTTCACCGTTACGTTCGAGGATTTCTTTCGGGCCTCCTTGGCCTTCTGGGCTTCCTCGTACCTGAACTTCCCGTAGTCCATGATTCTGCAAACCGGCGGATTTGCCATGGGTGCCACCTCGACGAGGTCGAGGTCGTAGCCACGGGCCAATCGCAACGCGTCCGGAACTGGTTTGATTCCGAGCTGCTGGCCGTCGGGGCCAATCAGGCGGACCTCACGGGTCCTGATGCGGTCGTTGATACGGTGCTGGTCGCTCTTCGGCGGTGCTATGGCTGATCACTCCTGTGCAAAGGGTTGGCCTCCCTGTCGTTTGTCTGGTCCTGCTCGACGCGAAGTCATGGCGGAGCGGACCAGCCGAAGTCCACCGCTCGAATTGAGCGTTCGTGGACGGCCGGCAGGCCGTGATCGTTCGTGACCTGGACGCACTCGATCGCTTTCGCTGTTGGTGGCCGGGTGGGGGTTGCCCCCACTTCGCTTCAGTTGTCACCGATCACCGAAGTAACCGACCTCGCTAGGCTAGCGCACGTGAGCGACGATTCCGACGTGATGGATCTCGAGTGGGACGACGAGACCGGCGATCAGATCGCCGACGTTCAAGAGGCGATGGCCGCTTCCCGGGCTCGATTGGCGCAAGTGCCGGCTGAAGTCGTGGTCACCAACCATGTGATGGGCCTCTACGAGTTGGCGGCGATCCACCTGTCTTCGGTTCCGCCCAACCTCGTGGCAGCGGCCTTGGCGATCGATGCGGTGGCGTGTCTGGTCGAGGGTCTCGACCAACGTCTCGGGGAGGACGCGTCGACGATGCGGGATGCCCTTGCAAACATCCGGCTGGCGTTCGTCAGCGTGAAGGCTGCGGCGACGACACCGTAGAGCCGTGTCGATCCGCTTGCACGGACGGATGCCCGTTCGTACATGGCCGAACCGTCCGTGAAAGTTCATCGTAGACCGTCAGATGGCTGTCCGCCCAGGACGCCCGGCGATCCGATGGAGGACGGTATCCATGTCGAACGACGAAACCCAAGAGCCGACACTGCGAAAAGGAGACTCGTCAGCCGACGGCTGGGTCGAGTACCTGCAGGAGTTGCTGACGATGTGGCTCGACGCCAGCGGGTATGCGACCCTCACCCGCGACGGCGTGTTCGGAGAGGACACTCACAACGCCGTGTTGTGGTTCCAAGGCGCCAAGGGTCTCCTCGTGGATGGTGTCGTCGGCAATCAGACCTGGGCCGCCCTGCGGTCGGAGGATCCACAACCGATCGGGACCGACGGCCACCCGGCCGGTACGTTCGTCGATGCCGGCGCCGAAGCGCGTTGGATCCTGGACGACAATTCGGCGCGCTACGACGCCGCTACCGACCTGTTGTTCCTCGTGGCAATGAACACCGGCACCGAGGTCATCAACGGCTCGAACTTCATGGCGAGCGGCACGATCACGACCGCCGAGGGGCAGAACAAGGAACTCGTCGTGTATCTCACCGGCGAGAGCGGCATCAGCGAAGCACCCTCCGGTGAACGCTTCTACCTCGTGATTCCGAACGCCTCGGCCGATTACGGAACCGGCCAGATTCGCATCGATCTGACGATGAGCAACGAGCTCGGCGGCGACCGGATGGAAACAACGATGGAGATCCAACCTTCCTGATCGCGAGGAGAAGGGTCAGGCATCCGCCCGGAATCGACCGCACGGCGCCGATCTGACCCGATTGTTGCGAACGATGACGTCCTCCTCGAGCAGCTGCGCGGTCTGCTCCGGTTCGTGGCCGGGAACGAGCCTGCCCGACGAGTTGACCACCCGCCACCAGGGAACATCTGCATCCGTGGTCGCCAGGATTCGACCGACCATGCGAGCGAGCTTCGGATATCCGGCGACGTCGGCAATGTCGCCGTAGGTCGTGACTTCGCCCGGCTGCAATGCCATCAAGACGTCGATGATCCGACGCTCGCGAACCTCGCTCAATGTCGGCTTCAGTTCGGTCGCAATCCGAGCGTTGCGCATGTTCGTGGCGTCACCACTTGCGGATCCGGCTCGCCTGGTAACGACCGAACTTGGGGAGCGGTTGAAAGCTGACCGATCGGCCGACATCGATCGTTCTCGTCCCGTCGGCAACCTCGATGCAGTGGAACACGTACGCCTTGCCGTCAGTGGCAGTCACAATCCCGAGCCCGCGAGCCTCATCGAACTCCGTAACAGTGCCAGTCAACATCTCGCCGCCCGTTGTCAGTGAACGATCTTGCTGATCGGAATCTCCAACAGGTCGGTCGCCCCGGCATCCTTGAGCGCCGGAATGATCACGTTGATCCCCGACTTGGCGACCACGCTCTCGATCGCGAAGTCGCCGTTTGCCAGTTGGTTGACGGTCGGGGATTTGGCGGACGGCAATACGGCCAACACCGCTTGCTTGTCTGCTGCCGAGACGTTGACCTTGAGGAGCACTTTGCCCCGCGCTTCGAGCGCTCCGTTGAGCAGCGTCATCAACTGGTCCATCGCCCGACGCTTCTCAGGATCGGCGAAACTCGTCGGGTTTGCGATGACCTCGGTATAGCTCGTCAAGATCGTGTCGATCACTCGCAGGCCGGCGGCACGCAGCGCTCGACCGGTTTCGGTGATATCGACGACACAATCGGCGATGTCGGGGATCTTGGCCTCGCTCGCACCGTACGACAACCGGACGTCGGCGTCGACGCCCTTGGCCGCAAAGTAGCGTTTCGTCAGCTCGGGATATTCCGAGGCGACGCGTACACCATGTGGGAGGTCCTCGACCCGCTGATACAAGGAATCGCCGGCGACGGCGACGACGACGTTGACCGGGTTGGAGGTTGCCTTCGAGTACTGCAACTCGCCGAGGCTCTCGACGTGGCTGCCGGTCTCCTCGACCCAGTCGCGTCCGGTGATTCCGAGGTCGAACAATCCTTCGGCGACGTAGACCGGTATCTCCTGGGGACGCAGGATGCGAACGTCAGCAACACGCGGGTCATCGATCGTGGCCTTGTAGTCGACGGCCGACGAACGGATCACGTTCAAGTCGGCCGCCTCGAAGAGCTCGAACGTGGCCTTCTCCAACGACCCCTTCGGCAACACGATCCGCAGCACACGGGCGAGGCTACCGATTGATCACGGGTCAGACTGCCTCGGTTCACGCCGCCACAACCCTGTTGCTGCGTTCTGCTGGCGCGATCTGGGGTGAAATGCACCAGATCGCGCCAGCAAACAGTGCTGCAGCGTTCTGGTGGCGCGATCTGGCGTGAATTACACCAGATCGCGCCAGCAAACAGGGCTGCAGCGTTCTGCTGGCGCGATCTGGCGTGAATTGCACCAGATCGCGCCAGCAAACAGTGCTGCTGCGTTCTGCTGACTCTCAGTGGTGGGTGGGTGCTGCGTGGAGGAGCCTGAGGGCGTGCGGCAAGACGTCGATCACGGCGCCGAGTTGTTCGATCGCTCCGTTCGGGGAGCCGGGGCAGTTGCAGATCACCGACTGACCCCGGATACCGGCGACACCCCTGCTGAGTCGGCCGAGTGGGCTGATCAGACGCATCGCCTCGGCGATGCCGGCGGCTTCGCGTTCGATCACTTGACGCGTGCCTTCGGGCGTCTGATCCCTCGGGCCGAACCCGGTGCCGCCGGTCGTCACGATCAGACCGGCGAAGCGGGCGCTCATCTGATGCAACTTGGCGGCAACTGCGTCGGCCCCATCCTCCGTGATCTGGTGATCGATCACGTCGAATCCGTTCCTCGAGAGGTACTCGACCACCCCCCGCCCACCGGTGTCTTCGCGAACGCCGTGGAACACACCGTCGCTGACGGTCAGCACTTTGGCGAGGAGGGCCGGGTCGTCACTCATGAGGTCCGACGGTATCGAATCAACACCATGCCGTCGGTGTCGGCATCCTGCGGGAGGACTCGCCAACCCTGACCGAACGGGCGCCACGACCCCTCGGCCGGCATCCGATCATCGACCTCGAAACCAACGGGTGTGGCGTGCGCGATCGATTCGACCGCGGTGAGCGTGCAGACGCTGTAGATCAATCGTCCGCCTGGACGCACCAGCGCAGCGGAGGCGCCCAGGATGCGACCTTGGAGAACTGTCAGGTCGCGGACATCCTGGGGTGTGATTCGCCAGCGCGCGTCGGGTCGGCGCCGCAGCGCTCCGAGCCCACTACATGGCGCATCGACCAACACCGCGTCGAATGACGACGGTTCGAACGGGGGGTCGGTTGCGTCTGCGATCACCGTTGTCAATGACGCACCGAGCCGCTGCGCGTTCTCGACGACCATGCTCACCCGGTTGGGTCGCACGTCGGCAGCCGTGACCATCGCCCCGGACAGTGCAAGTGCTGTGGCCTTGCCGCCGGGCGCCGCGCAGGTGTCGAGGATCCGCTCGCCGGACTTCGCTTCGACCGCGGCGGCGACCCATTGCGAGGACTCGTCCTGCACGTAGCCGTCGTCTCGGATCGTCACGGCCGGGGCGGTGTTCATCCGTTCCATGGCGGCAATCGCCTCGTCGCGGCCGAGTTCGTCGACAAGGGCCTCACCGATCCAGTCGGGGTAACTCAACCGAGCCATCTCCGACGGCCACTGCATCGGCGTTGTCGAAACCTTCCTCAGCACCGCATTCACGAACCCGCTGACCCGTTTCTGCGCCAGCGAAACCGTCTCACCGACGGCAGCGTGGGCCGGCACGCCGGCGTACACGAGTTGGTAGGCCCCGAGCCGCAAGAGCGTCCGAGTCGGCGCGTCGGGAGGGGTGGTGACGAAGCGGTCGACGAGTGCGTCACAGGCGCGCCGCATGCGAGTCGTGCCATAGACGAGTTCGGTCACGAAGCGACGATCCATGTCGGACAACCGCGAGCGCTCGAGCGTCGCTCCCAACATCAAGTTGGCATAGGCACCGTCCGACTCGATTCGTTTCAAGGCGTCGTACGCGACAGCCCGGGCGGTGATCGTCACACGAACCACTCGCCGGGATCGGGGCGAGCGCCATTGCGCCAGGAGACGTAATCCATCTTCGGTTTGCCCTCCGGTTGCACGACCGTCGGCACGATCTCACCATCGATGACGATCGCTGCGTGAATCTTGAATCGCGTTCCTCGGAATGTCGTCCATGCTCCACCGACACGGATCTGCCGGTCAATCTGCTCGACACCCTCAGCCCAATCGATGTGGAGATCGTCGCGCTCGAGCTTGGCTGCGTAGGTCGTTTCGCCGGTCTGTGGTTTGGGTTCGCCGAGCCCCCGTTCGAGCGTCTCGACCAAGAGACGGGTACCCACATCGACGAGTTCGACGCGTAACTGGTCGGCAGTTGTGCGACTACCGATCGGCACTTCGACACTGGCGTAGACACCGCCCGTGTCGAGCCCCGCCTCGATCGCCATTACGCACACGCCGGTCACATCGTCGCCGGCGAGCAGCGCCCGTTCGACCGGGGCGGCTCCACGCCAGCGGGGCAGCAGCGAGAAGTGGAGGTTGATCATCGGGAGCGCGACGAGAACGTGGGGCTTGATGATCCGCCCGAAGGCGACGACAACGCCGAGCTCCGCTCCGACTGTGAGCACATCGTCGATCTCGTGCGATACCGGGATGCCCAGCCGGCCGGCGGCGGCCTTGACGGGGCTCGGCGACGTGTCACTCCCGCGACCGCGCCGCTTGTCGACACCGGTCACCACCAGGACCACCTCGTGCCCTGCTGCCACCAATCCCTCGAGCGGCGCAATGGCCATCTCGGGAGTCCCGAGATAGGCCAGCCTCACGTCAGGCGCAGGCGGCGCTTGCGAGGCGCCGCCTCGTCGGCTCCGGCTGCGCCTTTTTGAATCCTGCGGTACTCGGAGAGGGCTTCCTTGCGTTGATCAGGCGTCATCCGATCGAACATCAACACCCCGTGTAGGTGATCGAGCTCATGTTGGAAGAGCCGCGCCTCGAGTTCGTCAGCCTCGCGTTCGACGACGTTGCCGTCGATGTCGATGCCGCGCATCAGCACGGTCTTCGGGCGCACCATTTCGACGTAGAGCCCTGGAATCGACAGGCAACCTTCGTCGTATACCCATTCGCCGTCGGATTCGACGATCTCCGGGTTGAAGATGACCTGTTGTCGGCCGTCGAGATCCCACACGAAGATCTGCTTCTGGACGCCGACCTGCGGTGCCGCCAGGGCGATCCCCAATTCGCTTTCGAAGAGCGTGTCGAACATGTCGTTGACGAGTCGAACGAGCTTGCCATCGACGTCGGTGATCGGCGCAGCCTTCGACTTGAGCACCGGATCTCCGTAGGTGCGGATCGAATAGGCCATGGCGTGACAGGCTACCCAGCGGATGTCTCACTATTTCGACAACACACCCGAGGTGACATCGGACGAAATCGTCGTCGAGGTCGGGCTTGCGCAGGTCGCCTTCACGATGGCCACAGACCGGGGCGTGTTCAGCCACGGGCATCTCGACACGGCGACCGGGCTGCTCCTGCGAGAAGCTCCCGCTCCACCGGCGACGGGAAACCTGCTCGATCTGGGGTGTGGTTCAGGGGCGATCGCGCTGACGATGGCGCTGCGATCACCGGCAGCGGTCGTGTGGGCGGTGGACGTCAACACCAGGGCCCGCCACCTCACCGCTGCAAACGCCGAACGCAACAACGTGACCAACATCCGAGTGTCCTCCCCCGATGCGGTACCGACCGACGTGCGGTTCGAGGCGATTTGGTCGAACCCGCCGATCCGAATCGGCAAACAGGCGCTCCACGAGTTGCTCCTCGGCTGGCTCGGCCGACTCACCGATCACGGCCAGGCGACGCTGGTCGTACAGAAACACCTTGGCGCCGACTCGCTCCAGGCATGGCTCACCGCCCAGGGCTACCCGACCGAGCGAGTCGCCAGCAAGGCCGGCTTCCGCCTCCTCCGAACGCAACACCCGACAGAACCGCACGCACAGCAATCACCGGGCTGGGTCGACGGCGATTCGTAAACGGCTCCCAAGCGGGCGGGTGCCTGCATTCAGTGCGGTGCCGAGCGTGACCCAGTCGTCGGCGCGAACGACGTAGTTGCCGCAGCTGCCTCCGATACTCACCGCGTCCGACATCACGCTGCCGACGAACTCGTCACTGCCCGTGCCCGAGACTTCGGCGAAAGCACCGAACGGTGGCAGGCGGAGCAGCCGGCGGCGTTCACGTTCGTCCGGCACGATTCGACCCGGGTCGGCGAGCAGGGCGGCTTGGATGACGTCGTGGGTCGGCATGAATGTCTGGATCAGGATCCGGCCGCCGCGTGACCTCGGGCCGACCAACCGGGCAGCCATCACCAACAGCCCGATCGCCTGCTCGCCCGCTCGGTAACGGGGCGCCAGAATCTCGCGGTCGAAGTCGAGGAAGGCGACCGTGTCGGCCCGCTCGACCCGATGCAGGACGGCTTCGGTCCCGACGTACACACCCGCTCGCTCCGGTCGATCCGGACCCGTAGCGGTCACGGCCACGACGCCACGATTGGCAGCACCCTCGAGTTCCTCACGCAGCCGGGTCACGCCCGGCCGCAGGTTGGCGAATCGGCTGGAGTTGCACAACAGGCACACCGGTGGCCGGACTGCTTCGCAGCGAAGGCAAAGGAGTCGTTTGTCGTCATCGAGGATCACCGCCGCATCACATCGTTCGCAGCGTGCCAACTCGCGACAGGTTCGGCAGGCGAGGAGTCGTGCCCGTCCCGTCGTGTTGATCACGCACACGACCGTTCGTGACCCATCTCGGAGATGTGTGATCAGCGGTGACGAGATCAACGAACGTTTCCAAGGTTCCTCGTCGGTGCGGTCGATCACGTCGATGATCGGCCAACCATTGCGCTCCCGGTCATGCGGCGGCCGGATCAATGCACCCCATTCCAATGCCGTGATCGTCGGGCAGGGTGATACGAGCAACACCGGTACGCTCAGCCGTCGGCAGCGTTCGATCACCACATCGCGGGCGTGCCAGGTCGGCGAACCCTCCTCCTGCAGCCGATCATCGTGTTCGTCGATCACCACGGCCGCGCCGAGACCGGGACAGGGTGCCCAGGCCGCCGCGCGTGCACCGATCACGACATCGACACCACCCGCCGCCGTCGCCCAATCGTTCGGCATGATGGCAACCGTGAGACCGGCCCGCCGGATCCGAGCCCCGAGCAGCATCGCCTGGTCGACCGAGGGAACGACAACCAGCGTTGCGCCGATCGCCGCCGCGCTGAACACTGCCGGCATCGGATCGCTGGTGGGAGGCAATCGCAGAACCCCTCCGCGGCGGGCGCCCTCGGTGAGCAGACCGGTGGAGGCCGGCGAACGCGGTTCCACGGCACGACCGGTGCGATGGATCGCCGGTATCGACGTCGCCGCTCGATGCGGCGAGCCGGCAACCAGGAAGTGACGGCGCCTCCCGGCCCACCGAACCGACGCCCATTCGGCGAGCTCGATCACGTCAGCCGCCGGCCCGAAACCAGTCACCTTGAGAATCGGTTTGAGGACGATTGGTTTGAGTTCATCGTCCGGCAGTGCATCGGACGGGTCGAGGGCGACGATCCAGCCGCCGATGCGACGCCCATGGAGTTCGACACGCACGATCGCCCCGACCACGGCCGCCGGAGCGAGGTGATCGGGGACGCGGTAATCGAATTGCTTGTCGAGCCCGGTGAGATCGGGGAGCACGCGGGCGACAGTCACCGGCACTTCCTAGCAGGACTCGATCACAGCCCGATCGATACCGCACCCGCCGCATCCGGCAGGTCCGGTCATCCGAACGTCAGAGCCCAACCGCCACCTTGAATTCGGCGAGCCGGTTGGTTTCTTCCCAGCTGAAGCCTGGCCGGCCGAAGTGACCGTAGGCCGCAGTGCGGCGATAGATCGGCTTCTTGAGGTCGAGGTCGCGCACGATCGCGCCCGGCCGGAGGTCGAACACCGCCCGCACCGCAGCTTCGATCGTCTCGTCCGACACGTTGTTGGTGCCGAACGTCTCGACCAAGATGCTGAGCGGCTGAGCCATCCCGATTGCATAGGCAACCTGCAGCTCGCAGCGATCCGCGGCACCCGATGCGACGACGTGCTTGGCAACCCAGCGGGCGGCGTAGGCCGCTGAACGGTCGACCTTCGACGGGTCCTTGCCCGAGAAGGCGCCGCCGCCGTGGCGACCCATACCACCATACGTGTCGACGATGATCTTGCGGCCGGTCAGCCCGGCGTCGCCCATCGGCCCGCCGATGACGAACCGCCCAGTCGGGTTGACCAGCAGCCGGTATCCGCTGACGTCGATGTCCAGCGAGGCGAGCTCGGGCTCGACGACCTGCTCCTTGACGTCCACGGCCAGCAGCTGCTCGAGGTGGATGTTCTCGGCGTGCTGGCTGGAGACGACCACCGTGTCCAGCCGGATCGCCCTGTCGCCGACGTACTCGATCGTCACCTGGGTCTTGCCGTCGGGCCGCAGATACGGCACCGCGCCCGACTTGCGAACACCGGCCAGACCGCGGGCCAGCCGGTGGGCCAGGGC
>JAYVFI010000074.1:0-7046 GCA_043773365.1 Ilumatobacteraceae bacterium | reverse complement strand
GCTACGTCGAAGATGCACAGGATCCTGAGCATCGATGTCGTCAACCGGCAGGCATGGGTGCAGCCGGGGCTCCTCAACCTCGATCTGTCGCGCCGGATCGAGCACCTCGGAGTCCACTTCGCCCCGGATCCGAGCAGTCAGCAGACCTGCTCGATCGGTGGCAACGTGGCGAACAACTCGGGGGGACCACATTGTCTTGCGGAGGGTGTCACGGCATCCCATGTCCTCGCCGTTCAGGTCGTACTCCCGGACGGGACATTGACCGTGTTGGGTGGCGAGGAGCCGGAGCCGCTCGGGTATGACTTGCGGGGCGTGTTCGTCGGCAGTGAAGGCATGCTCGGGATCGCGACGGCCGTCTGTGTCAAGTTGACTCAGAACCCGCCGGCTGTGAAGACGCTGCTGATGGACTTCGACACGGTCGCCGATGGTGCCGAAACGGTGAGCGGGATCATTGCTGCCGGCATCGTTCCTGCCGCGGTCGAAATGATGGACCAGCTCTGTTTGCAGGCGGTCGAGGCATACGTGCATGCCGATCTTCCGGTTGACGCAGCGGCAGCGCTGTTGATTGAAGTCGTCGGCCTCCCGAACGGGCTGGAGGCTGATCTCGAGCGGATCGTCTCGATCGGTCACGAACACAACGTCCGCCACATCCGAGTGGCCAAGAACGAGGCCGAACGGGCGCTGCTCTGGAAGGGCCGCAAGTCGGCGTTCGGGGCGATTGCGCGGATTCAGCCGAACTACTACCTCCACGACACGGTCGTGCCGCGAGCCAAACTGCCAGAGGTGTTGCGTCAGGTGTACGAGATCGCCGCACGCCACGAGCTTCAAGTGCTCAACGTCTTTCACGCCGGCGACGGCAACCTCCACCCGCTATTGGTGTTCGATGCTCGACAGCCCGGCGTGCTCGATCGAGTGCACCGAGCGGGCGCGGAAATCGTAAGGGCATCGGTCGCGGCCGGAGGCGTCCTCAGCGGGGAGCACGGGATCGGCCTGGAGAAGCGCGATTACATGCATCTGATGTTCTCGCCGGTCGATCTGGATGCGCAGCAGGCGCTGCGACGGGCGTTCGATCCATTGATGCGAGCGAATCCCAACAAAGTGCTGCCGAGTCCGGCGACCTGCGGAGACGTCCACTCGGTCCCGGAGGGCGCGTGGATCTGAGCGAGTTTGCGGAGGAGATCGGCGGCGCCGGTCCGGTCACGATTGCCGGTTTGGCGACTCGCGGTGGCCCGGTCGATGGTGTCCGCACGGTGATGGCCCCGGTCGGGATCGACTGGGTCCAGCCGGAGGAGATGACCGTGCGGTGTGGGGCCGGCACGCCGGTCGAAGAGGTCGACGCAGCGCTGGCCGCTCACGGTCAGGCAGTGGTGATCTCGCCATTCGGCACGCTCGGCGGGGCGTTGGCGGTTGGTCATTCGGGTATTCGGCGGCTCGGTTACGGCCCGCTCCGGGACACGTTGCTGCAGGCTCGGTACGTCAATGCGGCTGGTGAGATCGTCAAGGCCGGCGGTCCCACCGTCAAGAACGTGAGCGGGTTCGATCTGTGTCGCCTGCTCGTCGGCTCCCATGGCACGTTGGGCTTTCTCGGTGAGGTGATCCTGCGGACACGCCCGCGGGCTCGGTTCGAGCAGTGGTTCATCACCACCCAGGATCCGATGTCGGTCGTCGCCCGCTTGTACCGGCCGACGTCGGTGTTGTGGGACGGCGAACGGGTGTGGGTGCTCCTGGAGGGTGATCGACGCGACGTCGAAGGTCAGGCGCTGGCGGCGGGATTGGAGGTGGGCGACGGGCCACCTGAGCTTCCGAGCGGTGGTCGCTGGTCCATAGCGCCCTCGACGCTGTCGACGCTGCAGGGCACCGGCCGTTTCGTCGCTGAGGTCGGTGTCGGCATCGTTCATCACGACCGCCCGCAACCCGCTCGGATCATCGACCCAGCTGTCGTCGAGCTGCACCGAAGGCTGAAGCATGAATACGACCCTGCAGGACGTTTGAATCCGGGTGTCGACGTACTGGCGCTGAACTGAGGGGTCGCGTTTTGCCTCAATTCGATCGACCGTATGTCGACACTCCGGTCGGTGATCGCGCCGAGGCGAATCGGTCAGCGACGATCGCGGCTACGAGATTTGGGCTTCAGGCGCCCGAGTTGCTGCGGGTCGGTATGAATGCGCTGTACCGCTGTGGCGACGTGGTGCTTCGGGTCGGGCGGCCCTCTGCAGATCCGGCTTTGGCGCTGGAGCTCGCCACTCGGCTGCTGGAGCTCGGTATTCCCGTTGTGCAACCCGCCAGGCGATCTGCCTGTGTGGTCGATCACCTGGCGGTCACCGCGTGGCATTTCGTCGAGCCGGTGAATCGGCCGGTCGACTGGACTGCGATCGGTGCGATCGTTCGTCGGTTGCACGAGCTCGATCGACGCCAACTGCCCGTTGCCTATCCGACTCCGTCCCCTGCCACATTCCCCTGGTGGGACTTCGATCGACTACTGGCGGAAACGTCCGATCTCCTGGACGAACGCGCCCTCGCCGGACTGTCGGACACCGTCGACCGGAATGCAGGATGGGAGACGTTCGCCGACGCCGTGATCTGTCACGGTGATGTGCATCCGGGGAATGTCCTGATGACCATGGACGGCCCATTGCTGCTCGACTGGGACCTGATGTGTTCCGCTCCGGCTGGATGGGATCATGCCATGTTGCTCACCTTGGCCGAGCGCTGGGGAGGCGATCCGTCGGTCTACCCGAGCTTCGCCAAGGGCTATGGCCAATCGCTGGTTGACGACTCGGAGACGCGGCGATTCGCCGAACTCCGAAACGTCGCCGCCACGCTGATGAGGGTCCGCGTCGGTCGCATCGACAGCGACGCACGCGATGAGGCGAATCGTCGGTTGATGTATTGGCGAGGTGAGCCCGACGCCCCGGCATGGCTGGCGCAGTGAACGCCGGCGCCGCGCCGATCGGCCGCGTCCTCAGCGGCCGGCGCGTTCCTCTTCGTATTCGGCGATCGCCGTCAGCTGCGCTCCGAGTGTGAGGTCGACCCACTTGGTTCCAGCGCCGATCACGTTGTCGTAGCTGGTCTGGGCAGCGGTGATTTGGCCGGTGAAATGCGGCATCACCTGTTCTGCGATCAGTTCGTAGCTGCGCAGCGTGGCTGCAAAGTCGGCGATGTCGGCACCGAACGTGAGGAAGCACCCGAATCCGCCGGTCTCCTCCTGGAGGCGCTCGATCTGCTCGATCGCCATCTCCGGTGTGCCGATCACCATCCGGCCGGTCTGATTGGCGAAGTCGACGAACTCGTCGTAGTCGGATGGAGGGGGTGGATCGTTGGGGTCGCCGATCGGGATGATGTGGCTCAGATAGTTGAAGATCCACTGGAGCCCGTACCGGCAATTGGCTTTGGCTTGTTCGACCGTTTCGGCAATGTGGATCGGACCCATCAGCCGCCACGCCGATCTGGGCGCGGCATGACCATGGAGTGTGGCCTCCTCTTGCCAGACGTTGTAGTTGTAGTCGAGCACACCAAAACCGGCAGGCTCGGTGGCTGCGATCGAGAGCAGGCCGGTCCCGTAACGGCCGGCCAACTTCGATCCGGACGGCGAGATGCTGCTGGCCACGGCGATGTCGAAGTCGGAGTACGGGCGGATTTGCAGCACGGCGCTTTCGCAGGTGAACCAGTCGGTCTTCTCGGTGACGGTCTCACCTCGGAACAGGCGCATGATCACATCGAAGGCCTGCTCCATCCTCGGGCGTTGTTGGAGCGGATCGATACCGAGCATGGCCGCATCGCTCGTCAGTTGCCCGGGGCCGGCCCCGAACATCATCCGGCCGCGTGTGAGGTGATCGAGCATCACGATTCGGTCGGCCAGGACGAATGGGTGATGGTACGGGAGCGAGTTCACGCCAGTTCCGAGCTTGATCTGCTTCGTGCGCTCCGCGGCAGCGGCGATGAACACTTCGGGGCTGGCGATCAACTCGCTTCCGGCTGAGTGGTGCTCGCCGATCCACGCTTCGGCGAAGCCGAGGCGATCGAGATGTTCGACCAGTTCCAGGTCCCGCTGCAGCGCCAGGGTCGGGTTGACGCCGGTCTTGTGCATCGGCGGCATGAAGATCCCAAAACGAAGTGGATCGGGAATCGCTCGAAACTGGACCATCGCCCATCGTCGCGCGCCGCTGCTTGACTCGGCGACCCCAGGCTGCCTATTGGCCGGCAGCGTTGAAGCCGGCCCGCCACGCTGGCGGAGCCTCGCTGTTCTCGGTGAGCCAATGCTCGACCCCTTCGATGATGCGTCCTCCATCCACCGTGTAAAAACCGGCACACCAGAACACGTTGTCGTCATGGTCGACTCGAAATCTGGCCGCGACGCGGTCGTCCTGTTCGAGCACATCCACGATGGTGATCTTCCAGCCCTCTGGGTATGCCTCGTTGACGGCCACGAATGCCGGACCGGTGAACGCTTCTCCGGACGCCGGCCACACGATCATGGCGGACGGTGAAACGCAGTCGTTGGCTGATCGCCAGTCGCGGGCCTGCATCGAATCGAGCAGCCGTCGAACCACATCGGTCGGCGTAGTCGGCGCTGTCACAACAGCTTCCGCATCAGCTTCTGTTTGAAGGTCGAGTACGGGGGATAGGCGATCTTGGGGTCAGGCGTAGTGGCCCGTTTGAGGACGGGTTTGGCGTGGGAGAAGATCCGGAAGCCGGCCTCACCGTGGTATGCACCCATACCGCTGCCTCCGACGCCGCCGAACGGTAGGTCAGCGACAACCAGGTGAAGCAGCGTGTGGTTCACGGTGACGCCGCCGGCAGAGGTCTTCTCGACGACTTTGTCCGCTGTCGAATCGCGTCCCGAGAATACGTACAACGCAAGGGGCTTCGGGCGCTCGTTGACGAACGCAATCGCCTCCTCGATTCCCTGGTACGTCAGCACGGGAAGGATCGGGCCGAAGATCTCGTCATCCATCACCCTGGCGTCCGGTTTCACGCCGGTCAGCACCGTTGGGGCAAGGTAACGCGTATCAGTATCGCCGGTTCCGCCGATCGCGACGTCTTCGAATCCGCCGGCATCGATCAGCGCCGTGAGTCGTGCGTGATGACGTTGGTTGACGATTCTGCCGTAGTCGGGTGAGGTCGACGGGTCGTCACCGTAGAAGCCGTGGATCGCGGTCCGCAGCGCCAAGGTCAATTGGTCGGCGACCCGCTCGTCGACGAGTACGTAGTCGGGTGCCACGCACGTCTGGCCGGCGTTGACGAACTTGCCCCAGGCGATCCGTCTGGCGCTGACCTCGATGTCAGCAGAAGCGGTCACGATCGCGGGGCTCTTCCCGCCGAGTTCGAGAGTGACCGGTGTGAGGTGCTCGGCGGCGGCGTGCATCACGATCTTGCCGACCGTGCCGTTCCCTGTGTAGAAGATGTGGTCGAAGCGTTGTGCGAGCAATGCGGTCGTCTCGGGGACTCCACCGGTGACGATCTGCACGGCGCGTTCGTCGAGGTACCGGGGGAGCAGTTCGGCGATCATTGCTGCGGTTGCAGGAGCGACCTCTGACGGTTTCAAGACGGCCGTGTTGCCCGCCGCCAGCGCTGGCACGAGGGGAGCCAGGAGCAGCTGGAGCGGGTAGTTCCAGGGAGCGATGATCAACACGGTGCCGAGAGGTTCCTGCACGAGCCTTGCCGAACCGGGCCGGAGGTACATCGGAATCCACACTCGGGTCGGCTTGGTCCAAGCGTCGAGGTGGTCGAGGGTGTGATCGATCTCGTTGATCGTGAAGCCGATCTCCGTGGTGTAGGCCTCGATCGGCGACTTGCCGAGGTCTGCATAGAGCGCGTCGGCAATTGCCGGTTCCTGCTCGACGAGGAATCGACGAAGTTGTTGCAACTGGGTGCGGCGGGCGTCGATCGATCGCACGACACCATCACGAAAACCGTCGCGGACTCGGTCGATCAGAGCGGGAATGGCGTCGAGCGCTGTCATCATTCCAGGATACGACCGATTGCTCGTGCGCTGTTATCCCGGTTGGTCGGTTGGGCAGTAGTAGCAGGTGCGATTGCCGACTTCGATGGAGCGAATCTGGTCGCCGCAGCGTACGCAGATGTCGCGCTTGTACACGTAGGTCGCCTCACTGCGCGGGATCATCCTGTTGCGCGGCCAACCGATGTCGTCGCGGGTCATGGTGACGATTCGATTCGCCTTGACACCTGCCCGCAACATCGTCGTCGCCGTTTCCCAGATGCTTTCGAGCTCATGCCGTGCAAATGACTTCCCCGGTCGTTCAGGGTGGATGCCGTGATGGAAGAGGATTTCCGCTCGATAGACATTGCCGATCCCGGCAACGACCGCCTGATCGAGCAGGAGCGCGCCGATCGGCTTGGCGCTCTTCACGATCTTGTCGATCGCCCGATTCAGATCGGCATCACGCCGCAGCGGGTCGGGGCCGAGCCGTTTCACGATCATGTCGCGGTCGTCCGAGGTACCGAGATCGCAGACGGTCGGGCCAGCGAGATCGATCGTGATGTCATCGTGCCGGAGCCTCATGCGGGTCGCCTGACTGGGGGCCGGGGGCGCACCGACGTGGACCCTGTACTTGCCGAACAGGCCGAGGTGGACGTGACCGACGTCGCCTGTCGACCATCGGTAGAACAGGTGCTTCCCGTACGGCTCGATCGCCTCGAGCACGGCCCCATCGACGCGTGCCGCGTCGGCACCGAAGCGACCCTGAGGGCTCGACACCGCGACGATCCTGCCACTCAGCAGTTTGGAATGATCGCGTGCGATTCGGTGGATCGTGTGACCTTCAGGCATGGTGCTGAAACCCTACGATGACGAATGCCATGACGCTCCACCTCGACGCCGAAGATCTGAACACGTGTGTTGCCTGCGGGCTGTGCCTGCCGCATTGCCCGACCTATCGCGTCACCGGTGACGAGACCCGTTCGCCCCGCGGCCGCATCGCGGCGATGCGCCACGTGCAGTGGCACGGCCTGGCGATCGACGACTCGTTCATCGAGTCCATGGACACCTGTGTGCAGTGCCGGGGTTGTGAGACCGCATGCCCGTC
>JAYVFI010000073.1:0-8782 GCA_043773365.1 Ilumatobacteraceae bacterium | reverse complement strand
CACGGGCGATCTGAACGGCGAGATCGTTGGCCTCGGTCCCGCTGCAGACGAACCAGCATTTTCCCAGCTCGCCCGGCAGCATGGTGCCCAGCCGCTCGGCCAAGGCGACCACGTGATGGTGCAGGTATCGAGTATGCGTGTTGAGCAGCCCGGCCTGCTCGGTCAGTGCGGCGACGACGCGAGGATGGCAATGACCCACCGAGGGGACGTTGTTGTAGGCATCGAGATACCGGTTCCCGTCGGCGTCGTAGACCCACACGCCCTGGCCTCGTACGAGGTGGACCGGATCGTCGTAGAACAGCTGATAGCTCGGCGCCAACGCGTTGGCGCGCCGTTCGATGAGGTCGTTCACAACATCTCCTGAATCCGTCTGGCGGCTTGCGCCGGGTCGATCGCCGACCAGCGTTGCAGATCGGCCAGCAGGCCCGCTCGCTCCCGGCCGACGGCGCCGGCGATGTGCGGGGAATGCTTGATCTGATAGTCGGTCAACAAGGTGCTGAGGGTCAGCCGCGCCAGAACGAGGTCCGGCAGGGCGGCGATCTCACCGGGTGAGAGCGGCAAGTGACGGTGATATCCCGCAGTCAACGTGCCCAGGGCGGCCACCGGATCCGGTTGATTGCCGATGAAGTTGGCGCCAGAGACAGCGAGGTCGGCAGCCGTCACCGTCCGAACGAGGTCGCCGAAGTCGATCACGCCGGTCACCATGTCGGACCGGTCGTCGGCCCGCAGCAGATTGCCGCGATGCCCGTCGTTGTGAATGATCTGGCGGGGGAGTGCCGGCAGTTCGTCGTGGAGTTGTTCCAGACGGGCTCGGCCCGTGCTGGCGAGCTCACGCGCGTCGCTCGCCAAACCGCTCCACAGATCGTCGTCGAGGATCAACCCGTTGGCGATGTCCCACGGCATGAAGCCACTCGCAGCCGGATGATCGAACTGGTGCAGCGCCGCCGCGATCCCTCCGAGCAGCTCACCGATCGCCGTCAGGCCGTCAAAGGACACGACGACATCGTCGGCAAACGTGACCCCTGGCAGGAACGTCACGAGTTGCACGAGGTGGGCGGCACCGCATCGTTCGGTCGTCGAAACCAGCGAACCATCCGTGGCCGGCCTGATCCTTGCGACCGGCAGGTGTGGTGCATGTTGCTCGAGCCGAGCCAAGACCTGAACCTGGAGATCGATCGTGGCCGGCTGCTCCGACGGGCCGGCAACCCTCAGTACGAACTGCTCGCCCGTTTCGGTCGTGAACAAGGTGTTGTTGGAGCGCTCGCCGCGTAGCCGCGCAGCGGCGCCGCGGACGCCGTAGAGTTCGGCCGCGATCCGCTCGGCTTCTGCGACCGAGAGCTCAGGTGGGTCGAATCCGAACACGCCACAGGTGTAGCACGAACCCTCCGGATGTCAGGGGTTCGCGATCTTAGGGGTTCGGATTCGACCAGACCGGCGCTAGTCTTGCATGGTTCTCAGATTGCACCCAGGAGACAGAACACATGGCAGTCAAGCTGCGCCTCACACGAATCGGCAAGAAGAAGCAGCCGCAGTACCGAATCGTCGCGGCTGACGCGCGTTCGCCTCGCGATGGTCGTTTCATCGAAATCCTCGGTCATTATGACCCGCTCCAGAACCCGTCGGCACTGACCGTCGACAACGACAAGGCCGTCAAGTGGCTGAGTCAGGGAGCCCAGCCGACCGAGCGAGTGGCCAAGCTGCTCCAAGTCTCCGGCGCCATGGATCAGTTCAAGGCGACCAAATGAGCGATGTCCAGTCGGCGCCCACCGCGGTTGCCGTCCTGACCCACGTGGTCAAGTCGATCGTCGACGCACCCGAGGCGGTCACGGTCGACGAAGTGACGACCGGTCCGAAGCACCGACTCGACGTGCGCGTCGGGCCCGGCGACCTTGGTCGTGTGATCGGCCGGCGTGGCCGCACCGCAGCAAGCATTCGCACGGTCACTCGCGCCGCTGCCTCGAAAGACGGCGTCGAGATCGACATCGAGTTTCTCGACGACTGAGCTCGTCGAGTCGTTGGCGTGCAAACGCTTCTGGAAGTCGGCCGGATCGGCCGACCGCACGGCATCAAGGGCGACGTCTTCGTCGACCTGACTACTGATCGCCACGAGCGCGCTGCCGTCGGGAGCAGGTTGCAGGCCAGGGGAGCCTGGTTGACCGTGACGCATTCGGCTCCCGTCAACGGGCGATTCCGAGTTCACTTCGCCGGGATCGACGATCGCACCGCGGCGGAGGCGCTGACCGGTGTCCACCTCCTCGCCGAACCGATCGACGTTCCCGACATGTTCTGGATCCATCAGCTGTTCGGTGCCGCCGTGGTCGAGGTCGACGGCACCGCACGCGGCCGGTGCGTGGGTGTGATCGAGAACCCCGCCTCCGACATCCTCGAACTCGAATCCGGGGCGCTCGTGCCGCTCACGTTCGTGGTCTCCGTCGATGGTGTCGGCGAGGACGCCGTGGTGACGATCGACCCGCCTGACGGCCTGTTCGATCTCGACTGAGGTCGGAACGCGATGCGAATCGACGTCTTCACACTCTTCCCGACGATGGTCGATGGGTTTTGCTCCGACAGCCTGCTCGGCAAGGCCCGCCTCGGTGGCCTCGTTGACCTGCGAATGCACGACCCTCGCGATCACACGTCCGATGTGCATCGCACGGTCGACGACGCACCGTTCGGTGGTGGCGCCGGGATGCTGATGCGGGCAGAACCGATCTTCGACAGTGTCGAGGCGGTCGATCCGCCGCGACCGCTGCTCCTGCTCGGCCCCGGCGGACGCCGATTCGATCAAGCGGCCGCGCGTGAACTGGCCGCGCTCGACGGCTTCAGCCTGTTGTGCGGGCGTTACGAAGGAGTCGATCATCGCGTTCGCGAGCATCTCTGTGACGGCGAGCTGAGCGTCGGTGACGTGGTGTTGTCTGGTGGCGAGGTCGCCGCCTGCCTGGTGATCGAAGCGGTCACGCGGCTGTTGCCGGGCGTGATGGGCAACGCCGAGAGCCCGGTCACCGAGAGTTTCGGTGCGACAGGTCTGCTCGAGGAGCCGCACTACACACGACCCGCCGACTTTCGTGGCTGGCAGGTCCCTGAGGTATTGCGAAGCGGTGATCACGCCCGGATTGCCAAATGGCGTCACGCCCAGGCGCTCCACCGCACGATCGCGACGCGACCCGATCTTATCGAAATCCGGGGCGGACTGTCAGATCGTGAGCTCGCCCTGTTGGAAGAGTTCCCACCTGTCCCGTATCCTTGATCGGCCCCAATTGTTTCGGGGCTGGACATGCCTGAGCTGAAGAGAGACGTTATGAAGACGACCGACCTGATCGACCAAGACTCGTTGCGAACCGATATCCCCGACTTCGCGCCTGGTGACGAGCTCAAGGTTCATGTACGCGTCGTCGAAGGCGGCAAGGAGCGGATCCAGGTGTTTCACGGCAACGTGATCCGCCGTCAGGGTGGCGGGCTGCACGAGACCTACACGGTCCGCAAGTTGAGCTACGGCGTGGGTGTGGAGCGTACGTTCCCGCTCCATGCGCCAACCGTTTCCAAGATCGAAGTGGTCAAGCGAGGCGACGTCCGCCGCGCCAAGCTGTACTACCTGCGTGACCGCGTCGGTAAGTCTGCCAAGATCCGCGAGAAGCGCGACTTCTGAGCTCGGCCGACCCGTCCCGCCCCGATCAGTCCCGGATAGCGCGAGGGCGCTGGGGTGAGGATCGTGCCGCGACGCACCTTCGCCGGCTTGGTTTCGAGATCGTCGAACGCAACTGGATCTGTCGCCGCGATGGTTTCTCAGCGGAGATCGACCTGATCGCCCGACTCGATGGGCTGATCGTGTTCTGCGAGGTGAAAGCGCGTCGTACTGCGGGCTACGGCGGTGCTGCCGGCGCGGTCGATCAACGCAAACAGGAACGGTTGCGAATTGCCGCCGAGGTCTGGCTGGCAGACAACGATCTGTCCGATCTCGACGCCAGGTTCGACGTCGTCGCCATCGAAGGCGTGCGACTCGAACACTTCGAAGCTGCGTTCTGACCGGTCAGGAGAGAAAAGCCCACACAGCGAGCGCGATCGTGACGAGTGTGCCGCCGATGATCATTGCGTAGTCGGCGGCGCCGGCCCTGAACTTTCGGTACGGGTTGAAGCCCATCACGCCAAGGTACTCTCGTGAGGGTGTGGCGCAGTCTGGTGATCGGGGTGATGGCGGCACTGGCCTGCCTCGGAGTGGCCCAGGCTCAAGAGCCCGCTCCCACGACGGTGCCCCCAGAGCCGCCGATCTCGATTCCCGGGGAGGAGGAGGAGGTCGTCGAGGATGTCGTCGTGGCGCCGCCGGTCACATTGCCCTTGATCCCCGTGCCGGTCGGCTGCACGCCACCTCCCATGCCGCACATCGTCTTCGTCGGCACGGTGGTCGACAGCGATTATCGCACGGTGCGATTCACGATCGATCGGATCCGATCGGGTCGATCGGATCCGTTCGCGCTCGGCAGCGAGATCGATGTCCGATTCGGACTCGATGCGCAGTTCCTGGACGATGGCGAGACCTATCTGGTGTCGGCCGTACCCGATCCAGATCTCGGGCTGTTGGCGTCGCGGGTCAGCGAGCCGATCGAGGACTTCGGCGGGGACGAGGTGATCGGGATTTCGGAGACCGACGTGAACTGCCCGACCTACGAAGACCCGATGCGAACGCTGCACCTCGACGGCATCGCCGTCGAAACGAGCATCGTCAAACCGTTCATGGACGCCAAGATCCGGATCCTGAGCGCGTTCCTCGTGCCGTTCTCGCTGGCGTTCGGCGTGATCTTCCTGTTGGCCATGTTCCGGCTCAGCCTGGCGGCGCTCTTCAACGACATCGTTACGTCTCGATCGCCTCGCGGAGTTCGCTGAGTGCCTCGCCCCAACCGGTGATCTCGATCTCCTCGGCCGGACCGTCGGGCCGACAGCGTACGAGCACGCCGCCGACAACCGGCTTTCCGAGGATCTGCTCGAGCGCCACGCCGTATGCCGCCAGCTGACGCCGGTACTTCTCGATCCGGCTGGCGCGTTCACCCTCGTCGGGCCACTGGTCGGTCTTGTAGTCGATGATCAGACCGCCTTCGGGGGTCTCGACGAAGAGGTCGATGTAGCCCTCGAGGACGCGCCCTGCGATGTTGGCGGCGATGAACAACTCGCGGTGGTGCGGGAGGCCGAGGGCCCGCTGCACGATCGGGGCGCCCAATGCCGAACGGGCCAGGGCGGCGACCGTCTCGTCCATTCCGAGCACACCTTCGGCGGCGCACTGTGCGGCGGCGTGATCGTCGATGTCGTTCCCGGTGCGGAGATCGGCGAATTGGAGCACGGCGTGGACGGCGCGACCGACGGCGGTGCCGTATCGACCGCGTTGCCACGGCGGCAGGTCGAGGTCGACCGGCTCCTTGGCGAGACCGGCGTCGACCGGGTCGGCGTTGACCGACTGCTGCGCCAGGGCGGTGGGGCTGATCGTGTCGATCCGCGCCGCGTCGGCGAATGCCGCCGCTCGCGCTGCGTCCCATTCGGCGGCGTCGGACCAGGCCAAATGGTGAGGAGTGCGTGAGGGGACGAGGTAGCTGGCTCCGCCTGCTTCGAACGGCCGGGCGTCAGCGGCGGTTACGGCGCCGACACTTTGGAGCAACTCGGCGCTCGTCATCTTCGACGGGTCGGCGAGCTGGCGCGGAAGTCGGTGCACAGAAACCACGAGATGATCGACGGCCCGCGTGCACGCCACGTACAGCAAGCGGCGGCGTTCGGCGTCGCTCATCTCTTCGTCGATCGGTTTGAAGTCCTCGTAGACGTCGTCGGAGCGGTGCGCCAGTGCCCACGTGTTGTTCGGCCACGTGACGCTGTAGCCGCCCTTCGGGCTCGGGCGGGTGGTCAGCCCCGACAGGATCGTGATCGGGAACTCGAGCCCCTTGGCGGCATGCACCGTCATCACTCGTACGGCATCCTGGTCGTGTTCCGGCAGGATCGAGTCGGCCGCACGTGCTTCAGTCGCTTGCAGGTGAACCCACGCCAGGTATCGCCGCAGACCGTGCCCGCCTGCGTCGCTCCACGCCCGCGCTTGCTCGATCACGTACCTGACCCGCCGCCACACGTCGCGCCCGTCCGGGCTGTCGAGCGCGGCGTCGAGCACTCGGCGCTCATCGACCAAAACGGCGACCAGGTCAGCCGGCGTGGTCGTGGTCGATCGTTCCGCGAGGGAACGCAGATGGCGTATCGATGTGGCCACACGGTGCTGCTCGAAACCGCCGGGAGTGTCGCGCCAGATCGACCAGCCGCCACCCGCCTGCTTCCACTCGTAGAGTTCGACGTCGCTGCACCCGTACAGCGGGGACCGCAGGGCCTCCACCAAGGCCAGTGCGTCGGTGGTGTCGTCGATGGCGTGCAGCGCCAGCATCAGGTGGCGGATCTCGCTGGTCGTGTAGACAACCGAACTGTTCTCGGCGCGGTAGGGCAGATCGAGCGCCCGCAATGCAGCTTCGAGTGCCGGTAGCGAAGTTCGGGCCGGGAGCAGGATCGTGATGTCGCCCGGCCTGCATGCCCGCAGTTCGTGCGTGTCGGCATCTTCGACGAGCCACTGTTGGGTCAATGCGGTCGTGACCGCGCCTGCCACGTCGGTGGCTTCGCGTCGGCGCAGTTCTTCGGCTCCGCCCTTCGACGAGAGGTCGTCGTGTTGCCTTGCACCGAGCACGACTACGCTTCCATGCTCCGTGTTGGCCGGTCGACAGATCGAGAGCGGGTGGTAGGCCGGCTGGGTGTCTGGAATCAATTGGATCAGCGCGCTGAAGGCATGATTGACCCAATCGATCACGGCCCTCGACGACCGAAAATTGGCGGTCAGATACCCGAGTTCGGCGCCGACCTGGTGCGGTGCCCGGAGATACTGGGCGATGTCTGCTCGACGGAAGCGGTAGATCGACTGTTTGGGGTCACCGACGATGAAGAGGCGCCCCGCTAACGGCCGCAGTTGCGTCCAGTCGCCGACGTGGGCGGGGTCGGCCGGGTCCGACGTGAGACGCACGGCGATCGCCAACTGGATCGGGTCGGTGTCCTGGAACTCGTCGAGCAAGAGGCGCTGATATCGAGCGTGGAGCGACCGGCGGGCGGTCTCACTGTCTCGCAACAGTCGCCGAGCGAGCACCAGCAGGTCGTGGAACTCGAGCGCGCCCTCGTGGGCTCGGGTGACAGCGGATGCGAGCACCCAACGACCGAGCGTTGCCCCGATCAACGCCTTGCGGTAGTCGGTTGCCTGTTTGACGATGCGTGCCGCCTGCGTGGCGAGTTGTCGGTGTTGATCTCGAAGGTCGTCGAGTGCCGGGGTCCCACCCTGGTGCTTCCAGTTGGACTTGTTGCCCGAGCGAATCGCCTTGGTGCAGGTGATGCCCAGCGATTGGACGTTTTGGAGTGTGCTGAGCAGGGTCTGATCCCGGCCGAGCGCGGACGCGATCTGGTGGACCTCGATCAGCACCCGAGCCTGACTGTCGGCTTCCGGACACGGGGTCTCGGCGACTTGGACGGCCTGGGCGATCAACGACGTGAGGTCGAGATCGAGGGCCGGTGGGGGCGAGCGGTCGACCCGTTCGTCGACGAGGTCCCAGTTGGCGTGGAAGTCGGCGGCCACCCGACGAAGCCCCTTGTTGAGTCCGAAGTTCTCGAACTTGCAGAGTTGCACGAACAACGACCCACCGGCGACGGGACCCTCCGCCGGCTCGGCCTCGTCGAGCAGCAGATCGAGGAGGTCCTCCCAGCGGCTTTCGAACGCCAAGTTGCTCTCCAACTCATCGAGCACCGTGAAACCTGGCGGTAAACCGGCTGCGATCGGGAACTCGTTGAGCAGGCGCCGAGCAAAAGCGTGCAATGTGCCGATCGGGGCGTGATCGAGTTGATCCAGGGCGAACACGTAGCGATCACGCAGACCTTGATCGTGTTCGGTCGCGGCGGCTTGTTCGAGTTCCGCTCGGACACGATGACGGAGTTCGGCGGCGGCTTTCTCGGTGAACGTGATTGCGGCGATCGCATCGATCGCCACGCCCGAGGCAACGAGTGCGACGATTCGGCCGACCAGGCTCGTCGTCTTGCCGGCGCCGGCGCCTGCCTCGATGAACAAGGTGGTGTCGAGATCGGCGAGGATCCGGTCGCGCTCGGCTTGGTCGGATGGGGCGGCGCGGTCAATCATCGGCGGCCGCAGTGATCTCCTCGACACCGTCGGCGTCGAGGTCGTCTGGGAACCAGCGCGCCAGACGTGGGTCGTGGCGCTTGCGATCCCAGTCGGGGAACCGTTCTCCCGTGCCCAGCGAGTCGGGCTGGCAATAGATGCAGTTCACGAAGATCTGGAAGCCAGGTGGGTCAGGCAGATTCGGAAAGAACCCCGCTTCGATCCCGTCGACGACGGAACCCAGATCGTCTCGTACGGTCGCCCACACCGATCGGTCGAAGTCGTAGCCGATCCTGATGTACTTCTCGCGGGCGAAGAACGAGTATTCGGCTCGCACCGGCACCTCGCCGCCGCCAATCGCCAACGCCGCCGCAGCGTAGGTCGGTAGTTGGAATTTGGTTGCTCCCGCGGTCGGGTCTTTGGTGATCGCCCGAAACGCTTTGGCACTGCCGGTCTTGTGGTCGACGACGATCAAGCTGCCGGACGCCGTACGGTCGACACGGTCGATCTGTCCCTTGACCCGAAGGCTGCGGCCGTTCGGAAGTGGCAGTCTGACCTCGTTGTCGTCGGTGCCGAACGTCCGTTCAGAACTGATCACCGTCGCCCCGTGTGCCGCCACCC
>JAYVFI010000072.1:0-58306 GCA_043773365.1 Ilumatobacteraceae bacterium | reverse complement strand
CGGCGTCAGCGTGTGCGCTGCGACCACGACCTACACGTGGAACGGCACCGACGGCGACGAGCCGACACCGGTCGACCTGGCCGTCAAGACCGACACGCTCGGCGCCAAGGTCGACATGACAATGACGACTACCACGGGCGGCGACATCTCCGTCGACCAGATCCAGGAGGACATCGTCACCGAGGCGCTGACCACCGCCCTCACCGATCTCTCCTGCCCTGTTGCCGGCGACTCCGACGACGAAGCCACGGTGGCCTACTCGATGAGTGCATCGTCGATCGACGAGGGCTCGTCGCTCACGCTCACCGGCACCGCCGGGGCCACCGTCACGGTGAACTGGGGTGACGGCAGCACTGCCACCACGGTCACGGCCGACGGTGCCGGGGCGTGGACCGCTTCGCACACCTACGTCGACGGTCCGAAGAACCACATCATCAGCGCGACGTCCGGCACGGCGATCGCCCAGAGCGTGATCAACGTCAAGAACGTCGCCCCGGTCGTCACCGGGGTCGCGGCCACGGCGTCGATCGACGAGGGCGGCACGTTCACGGTCACGGGCACCGTGACCGACGCCGGAGTGCTCGATACGCCGAGCGTCGTCGTGAACTGGGGCGACGGCACGTCGTCGCCGGTGACGGCCGTCGCCGCCAACGGGAGCTTCTCGCTGTCGCACCTGTACGCCGACGACAACCCGACGTTCACCACCAGCGACAAGTACACGGTGACGGTGACGGCCCGCGACAAGGACAAGGCCACCGCGATGGCGAAGACCACGCTCACCGTGGCCAACGTTGCCCCGCACGACATCACGCTGGCAGCCACCACCCTGCTGGGCCCCGTCCCCGCCGACACCGCCGGCCGTCTGATCGTGCCGGAAGGAGTCGAGGTCACGTTCAACGGCACCGCGATCGATCCCGGAGTCGGCGACACGATCGTCGTCTCGGTCGATATGGGCGACGACGTGGTCCCACCGGATGTGCTCGCCAACCGGGACAACCTGAAGAACGTCATCGCCACTCGTGACACGGTCGATCCGACACTGGTGCGCTTCACCTTCACGCACACCTTCGCCGACGACCATCCGGCGACGGCCACGGCGAGCGACGTCCTCAACCTGCGGGTCTCGGTCGCCGACGACGACAGCGGCTTGACCAGTATCGAACCTGGGATCAACGTCGTCGACGTCGCCCCGACCGTCGCGGCCTCGCCAATCACCCAGGAGGTGCAGTACAGCGACTCGATGGCGACGTTGACATTCACCGCCACCGATGTGGCGGGTTACACGATCGCCGGTGCCCGCACGGAGTCGTTGACGGCGGCAACCCGCTGGCAGCTGAACGGCGGCGCATGGCAGACCGGCCTCCCCGCCGACTTCGCCTTCACGCCGGGGTCCTGCACGATCACCGGCACGGGCGGGGCGGCACGGCGCAGCTGCACGTGGACCGTCGGCGGTCGGGCGAACGTCGCTCCGGGCATCTACACGATCGAGTTCCGGGCGACCGACGACGACACGCTGTCGACGGCAACTACGGCCAACATCGTGGTAAGGCCGGAGGACGCCCGAGTGGCCTACATCGGGCCGGTTGTCGCGTCGTCGGCTGCCGATCCCACGCAGGTAGAACTGCGGGCAACCGTTCGCGACATCTCGATCGTGCCCGGCATCGTACCGCCAGACCTGGAGCCGGGTGACATCACCAAGTCGACGGTCACGTTCGTCAACCGGGCAACCGGCGCCACCCTGTGCACGGCCCCCGTGACGCAGATGTTCGCCGGAAACACCACGACCGGTGTTGCGGCCTGCACGGCGACGATGGCGTCCTCGGCCACTCCGTATCTCGTCGGCTCCGTGGTGGGCGGCTGGTACATCCGCAACGATGCCGCCGACGACACGCTGGTCACCATCCGCCGGCCGAACATCGACAGCTTGCACGGCAACCACTGGATCGTCGCTACCGGCGGCGTCGGCACCTTGCCACCGACCACCGGCACCCGCGTGACCGCCAACATCGCCCACCTCGGGTTGACGTCCAACCTGGCCCAGTACCGAGGCACGTACGAGTTGCTGTTCACCTCAGGTGGCAGGCAGTACAAGGCCACTGTCACCTCGGTCCACACGCTCGGTGTGCTGCGTTCGACCACGCCGACCACGAACGTCGCCGACCTGGTGGCGACCGCGACCCTCCTCGACGTGACCGACCCGAAGCGACCGGTGACGGTCGCCACCGGCCTGCGTCTCGCCGTGCGTTACGTCGACGACTCCAGCCCCTCCACCCCCGACACGATGACGTACGGCCTGTGGCAGCCCTCCGGCATCCTCGTCAGCGCCGCTAACTGGGACGGTGTCCGGATCAAACCGCTCACGCTCGCCGGCGGCCAACTGCTGATCAAGTAGGTGTTGTAAGCCGTTATCCCCTCTCGCCCGCTGCGGCCGGACAACCGGTCCGTCGGCGGACGGGTTTGCGGTGGGCGCGCTGGTTCGCAACACGTATCGGTCGAAACGTGGCTGAGTCGGGGCGAAATCGCTGGACTCGTGTTGCGAAGGGGTCGTATACGTGTTGCGGCGCCGGCGGATTGGCTCGTTTGGCGCTGGCGATGTGTCGCGGGCTGGGAACGGGACGTGACGGAGGTGGAGCGAGTGGGCAGCGGATCGGTTGCTTCGGCGATGACCGCTCTCCAGTTGCGTGGGCGACCTCGGCGGGCAGTCGCAGGCGCCGTGGATGGGCACCGGGTTTCTGCTCGCCCAGACGATCGGCACGCCGATCACCGGCAAACTGTCCGACATCTGCGGCCGCAAGGTCACCTTCGAGGCCACGATCGTCGCCTTCCTCGTCACGTCGCTGCTGTGCGGCATCGCCCAGAGCATGGTGCAGTTGGTGGCGTTCCGCTTCCTCCAGGGCTTCGCCGCAGCCGGGCTGCTCGCTCTGGCGTTCGCCATCATGGGCGACCTCATGTCGCCCATCGAACGGGCCCGCAACCAGGGCTACGCGGCGGCGACGTTCCTCCTCCGACTCCGTGTCAAGCGTTCAGAGTGCACCGATCGAGGGATCTGGTGCAAGACGTGGCGGCCAATCCGTTCGTGCTTTGGCGCGGCATATGAGCTCGGCGCTGAGGCGGTGGCGTTTTCGCACACGAGGACCGTTCATAGGAACATCGACTCAAGGCAGGCGAGGCGGACCAGATCGGCGAGCCGGGTCACCCGGTGAGGGCATACCTTTGGGCAAGGAGCGCAGTACGGCGCCGGCTACTCTCATCGCCGAGTTCTGAGCCACACATGACCTCAACAGGCACAACCTCACCTGTGGCGGGAATCCCTCCCATCCGCCACCGACCGGCAGTGAGTTGCCACGATCCGTTGCTGTTGAGGTTGCTCTGTCGAAGCGACGGTCGTCGAGGTCTAAGCAGGTCAGAGCGCACAGACACGAGATCAGGCTGAATCCCACCCCTTCCGCCACACGACGGTCGTCCGCACCAGCGGGCGGCCGTTCGTGCTTCCGGGTGCCGTGTCGGGGCTGCGCGGGTCAGGCGCCGCATTCCAGGCCATCTCGAGGGGGTTCGAGATCGACGAGATAGCTGTTGACGGCATCGATCACGCACCGGTTGGCGCCGTACCCGGTGTGCTGATCCGCTACGACAATCACGAGTCGGCCGTCTTCCAGCACGTCCGACATCCGAACGGTGGCGTCGAACGGAGTCGCAGGATCTCCCGTCGTGCCGATCACGACGATCGGTCCCGCGCCGGCGCCGGTGATCGTGACCCTCGGGTCGGTCGGCGGCGGGAAGAACGTGCAGAAGTACCTGCCGACAGAATCGGCAGGAACCAACGTCGGAGCCGCCTCGTGGAACCGAATCTCCTCTGCGTCTGCCTCCTCGACCGTTTGTCGCTCCGGACTGTCGGCACACGAGATCACCTGAAACGCTTCGAGGTAATTGAGGTTCGTCCCGTCGAACGAACGCTGGTAGTAGCTGTCATGAAGCGCCAGCAGGCCGCTGCCGTCACCGGCTGCGGCGGCCGCCAGCGCATTTTCGAGCGACGGCCAGAACTGTTGGTGGTACATCGCCTGCACGACGGCGGTGGTTGCAACGTCGCGGTTGACCTTCGGACGCCCAGGCGCTCCTTCGATCGGCGTCCGGTCGAGCGAAATCATCAGTTGTTCGAAGGCACCTTGTGCGTCGCCGTCGCTGTGGAACAGGCACGTGTCGTCAGAGCTGCACCTCGAGAGGAAGGTCTTGACGGCGTTCTCGAATCCCGTGATCTGCTGCAGGCCGGACTCGATTTGTGATGCGTTCGGGTCGGATGCGCCATCGAGCACGGCAGCGCGCACGGTACCGGGGAACATCGTGGCCCAGGCGGCACCCAACTCGCTGCCGTAGCTGAAACCGAAGTAGCTGATCGTGTCCTCACCGAGCGCTCGTCGAATCGTATCGATGTCGCGAGCGCTGTTGTTGGTTCCGACGAACGGGATGATCGCTCGGTTCTTGGCGATGCATTCACGTGCGAAGCTCTTGGCGGTATCGATCAACGATTCGTGTTCGGCTGCTGAACTCGGCGTGGTGTCGACCGCCGTGAAGTAGGTGTCGTAGTCATCGATGCAATCGATCGGAGGATCACTCTCGCCGGTTCCGCGTGGGTCCCATCCGATGATGTCGAAGTGGTCGAGGATCTCCTGGTCGAAGATCTGCGCCGCGAGAACGGCAAAATCACTACCGCCTGCCCCTGGCCCGCCGGGGTTGACCAACAGCGACCCGATTCGCTCATCGTGTTTCAGTGCCCGGAAGCGGGCGACGAACAGCTCGAACCGATCACCATCGGGATTGGCGTAATCAACCGGCACCTCGATCGTCGACGTATCGACCTGGTCACTGTACGACTCCCATGCGAACGGATCGGGCTCGAACGGCGCCAGGTCAGGCGCTGATGTCGGCGGAGGCGGGGCGACCTGCTCGGAAGGGCCGCTGGGCACGGTGACCGAGGTGATGGTCGTCGTGGCCTTGCTCGACTGGCTCGTGACGCCGCTGCCCGACGAACAACCGGCGAGTCCGATCGCCACCGTCAGCAGGGTGATCCTCGTCGCTCGGCCGCGCATCCGGACATGGTACGGCCATCTCCGATCAAACACCGAGCGTCCGGGCGTAGCCTGCCGACATGCGCATGGGTCCGCACCACATGATGCCGCGAGACACCGACGCGGTCAAAGGCGCCAAGCTCGGCCGCCATACGTACCGACGGGTTTGGACGTTCGCCCGGCCGTACCGAGGCACGATCGCGCTGTTTCTCGTTGCGATTCTTGCTGCCGCGGTACTCGGAATCATCCCGCCATTGGTGGTTCGCCACATCCTCGACCACGCGATCCCCGACAAGAACCGTTCGGCGATCGTCTGGTTGGCAGCACTCGCGGTCGCAGCGGCGCTGGTCGATGCCGCCCTGGCAATCGTCCAGCGATGGTGCAGCGCCCGAGTCGGCGAGGGGTTGATCGCCGATCTCCGTCGGACGTTGTTCGCCAAGGTGCAACGCTTGCCGATCGCGTTCTTCACCCGCACGCCGACCGGGGCGATCACGAGTCGTCTCAACGGGGACGTGGTTGGCGCCCAGACTGCCGTCACGAGCACGCTGGGCAGCGTCGTCAGCAACGTCGTCGTGCTCGTCATCACGTTGGCCACGATGCTGACGCTCGAATGGCGGATCACGTTGCTGTCGCTGGTGGTGCTCCCGGTGTTCATCATCCCGGCACGAAGGATCGGCCGGAGGCTGCAGGACATCTCTCGCGAGCAGATGCAGCACAACGCGGCAATGAACACGCAGATGACCGAACGTTTCAACGTGTCCGGGGCGGCGCTGGTCAAACTGTTCGGTTCGCAGGACCGTGAGAACGCGATGTTCGGTCGGCGGGCCAACGCCGTGCGCGACGCCGGCATCAAATCGGCCATGCTCGGGCGGGTGTTCTTCGTCGCACTCGGCCTGGTGGCGGCAGTCGGAACGGCGGCGATCTACGGCATCGGCGCACTGCTGGTGGTCAAGGGCGACATCACCAGCGGAACACTGGTGGCAATGGCGGCGCTGGTGAACAGGATCTACCAACCGCTCACAGGTCTGACCAACGCCCGCGTCGATCTGATGACGTCGATGGTGTCGTTCGAGCGTGTCTTCGAAGTGCTCGACGCCCCGGAACCGATCAGCGACCGGCCCGGCGCATTCGACCTTGTCCAACCGCGCGGGCGGGTCGAGTTCCGTGACGTCACGTTCCGCTACCCCCCGGCCAACGAATCGTCGATCGCATCGATGGAGACGAAGGCGATTCCGGATGCCGACCCGGATCGAGACGTACTCCACGGTTTGAACCTCACCCTGGAACCAGGCGAAACGGTGGCATTGGTCGGAGCATCGGGCGCCGGCAAGAGCACGATCGCGTCACTGATTCCACGGCTCTACGACGTCACGACCGGAGCCGTACTGATCGATGGCAACAACGTGCGCGATCTCACGCTCAACTCATTGCAAGGTGCCGTCGGAGTGGTCGCGCAGGACCCTCACCTGTTCCACGAGTCGATTGGCGACAACCTCCGTTACGCCCGGCCAGACGCATCGCCCGCCGACTTGGTCGAAGCCTGCCGCGCCGCTCGCATTCACGACACCATCGCGAGCCTGCCCGACGGCTACGACACCGTCGTCGGGGAACGCGGGTACCGGCTGAGCGGGGGCGAGAAGCAGCGGCTGGCGATCGCCCGTCTGTTGCTGAAGGACCCGGCGATCATGATCCTCGACGAGGCGACCAGCCACCTCGACAACGACAACGAAGCACATGTACAAGCCTCGATCGAGGCTGCTTTGTCGGGCCGCACCGCACTCGTGATCGCCCATCGGCTCTCGACCGTCAGAAGCGCTGACCGGATCGCCGTGCTCGATGCCGGCCGAATCGTCGAGCTCGGCACCCACGACGAGTTGGTCGAACGAGACGGTCTCTACGCCAGTCAATTGCGTGCCGGGGAACTCCTCAGCACAAGTTGATGCTGCGACGTGAAGGCACGACGCCGGAAACGCAAACGAGCCGCCCCTGACGGGACGGCTCGTTGGACTCGATCACTCGGCGGCGGGAGGTGTTGTCCCTTCATCGCCGTCGCTGTCACCGGGGATGATCCCTTCGACCTTGTCTGAGACCTTTTCGTAGGCATCCTTGACCTTGTCGGGAACCTTCTCGCCGGCCTTGTCGACCAGGTCGTCGACTTTGTCTTTGAGATCGCCGGCCTTGTCTTTGATGGCATCCATCTTGTTGCCCCCAACACCGTCGGCGCCGGTCTTCGACTTGGCTCCACCGAGCATGCCCTTGATCTTGTCCAAAATTCCGGCCATGAAAGGCCTCCTCAGTAAGTGGTGATTCGTGGCGCGGTCGGCCGACCGCGTGACGGGAGTGTAGTCACCTCACGGCGGCGGGAGCACGGCCTTGGCGATTGCCTGACCGTGGGCCTCGAGGTCGTAGCCGATCTGGCAGAAGCCGTGATTGCAGTACCCGCCCGGATTCTTGTGGAGATAGCCCTGGTGGTAGTTCTCGGCATAGTAGAACACCCCGTCGCCGGCCTCACCGGCGATCGTGATCTGGGTCGTGATCTGGCCGAATCCTGCCGCAGTCAGCGCTGCCTGATATCGGTCGCGTGATGCCTCGACCTCTGTCAGCTGGGCGTTGGTCGTCGGGAAGATCGCCGAGCGGTACTGCGTACCGACGTCGTTGCCCTGCCGATTGAGCGTGGTCGGATCGTGATTCTCCCAGAACGCCTTCAGCAGCACCGCGAGGGCGACCTTGGCCGGGTCGTAGGCGACCATCACGGTTTCGGTGTGCCCTGTCTGCGCGGTGCAGGTCTCCTCGTACGTCGGATTGGCCGTCCAGCCACCCATGTAGCCGACAGCGGTCGTGAAGACGCCGGGGATCTTCCAGAAGATCCGTTCTGCGCCCCAGAAGCAGCCCATCCCGAAATAGATCGTCTCGATCCCTTCAGGAAAGGGACCGGTCAGCGGCGCACCCAGTACGACGTGCTGATTGACGACCGGCATCACCTGGTCACGGCCCGGCAACGCCGCACCCGCATCAACCATCTCCGTCTTCTTGCGAAACATCATCGCTCCTGTGTCATTTCCGTGGTCATCTCAACGGTCATCTCAATGTTCATCCCAACGTTCATCTGCGGTGTTCGATCGGTTGTCGACGCCCTGCCGGCAACTCAGCTACCGGCAACTCAGCTCCCAGCATCTTCTGTCAACACCTGGGTGCCGGTTGGTTGTTCCCAACATCAATCTCGCCCAGTCTCGCCCGGCTCGATGCATCCGGCTACTTGAGGAGCAGGTGCTCAACTCGCCTGGCGGTGATGGAGAGCCCGACGAACGCCATCGCCAGGAGCACACCGAGGTGACCGAGGTTGGCCCAGCCCCAGTCACCGAAGCTGGCGGATCGCACCAAGGCGACGCCATGGTAGAGCGGGCTGAGCTGAACCACCCATGCCCAGCCGCCGTAGCTCGACAGCGGATAGAACGTGGCGGAGAACAAGAACAGCGGCAACGTCAACGACGGCACGTACTCGAAGTCGGACCATGTCCGCATGTACGTAGTGGCTGCCATCCCGACGGCACTGAACGCGATGGCGATCAACACGCACACCGGCAACGCCAGCACGACCCACCAGGACCGAGTCATTCCGAGCGCCGCCATCGACAGCAGGAATGCCACCGAGTACATCGAGCCTCGAATCGTGGCGTACATGATCTCGCCGAGTGACACGTCGCCAACCGTCATCGGCGTGGCGAGGGCGGCGTCGTACGTGTGGTCGTACTTGAGTCGGAAGAACACGTTCATCGTCGACTCGAAGATCGCCCCATTCATCGCCGACGAAGCCATCAGCGCCGGAGCGACGAAATCGGCGTACGGGATCGAACGCGCTCCATCTTGCACATCGCCGACCAGCGACGAGAACCCGACACGAATCGAGAGGAGATAGAACAACGGTTCGAAGAACCCGCTCAACACGATCATCCAACCGCCGCCCGAACGATTGATCGTCCAATGCCGCTCCAACATGCGCTGCGGACGTCGCGCTGCCAGCACTTGCGGCGGGAGGATCCGAAGGGGTAGGTCGGCCAGTGTCATCGCCGGGTCACCCTGCCAACTTGCGTGCGAAGGTCCGTCGCGCGAAGGCCCAGCCGACGATCGCGAAAGCCGACAGCGTGGCGACATGAACGAGCGTGTCGCCGAGTGTCAGCCGCCCGTGCACCGCGCCCCGACACAGTTCGACGCCGTGCCACAGCGGCGTGATCTGGGCGACCGGCTGGATCCAGTCGGGCAATTGACCGATCGGATAGAAGGCGCCTCCGAACAGGAACAGCGGTGTGATCCCGAAACGCATGATCGTCGGGAACGACGACTCCCGCTCGCGAGTCGCCGACCACGCCGTGAGCGGCGCAGAGAATGCCACTCCGGTCAGCGCTCCGAATGGAACCGCGAGCAGCAAGCCCCATGAGCGGGTACCCCCGAACAGCGCCAGCACCCCGGCGACGCCGGCAACGGAGATCACCGAGCGGGTCATCTGCCACAACGACAGCCCAGCGGTGATATCACCTGGTGTCAACGGCGTCGCCGCCTGGGCGTGAAACGTGCGCATCCATTTGAAGCCGCCCATCACCGGCCAAAGCGCTTCGCCGGAGGAGATCATCATGCCGGTCGTCGCCAACAAACCGGGGGCAAGAAACTGGAAGTAGGTCAATCCGTCGAGCAGTTGGGCGGTACCGGTTCGGTTGTCGACCAACTTGCCGACTCCGAGACCCATCCCGAGCAAGTAGAGAAACGGCTGAAGGAACGAACCGAACACGTTTGATTTCCAGATCGTGCGGTACAGCGTGAAGTGGCTCTCCCACACGCGGACGGCTGCTGGAGTCGACATGATCGCCAGCGCTACTCGACCAACGAGCGCCCGGTGAGGCGGAGGAACACGTCTTCCAGCGAGCTCCGCCGAACCAGTGCTGACTCAGGGGCGCTGCCGCGACCGTGGACGGCCGCCAGCGCCGCCTCGCCATCGTCGGCGTAGATCAGGACACGGTCTGGCAGCACTTCGAAGCGGTCGCCGATTCCATGCACGTCGACGGATCGCTGCTCGTTCGTGCCGGCGGGATAACGCAGTTCCAGGACCTCGCGCGTGGAGTGCTGCCGGATCAAGTCGCGCGGCGAGCCCTCGGCGACGATGATGCCCCGATCCATGACCACCAACCGATCACACAACTGCTCCGCCTCGTCCATGTAATGAGTGGTCAGCACCAGCGTGACGCCGCGTTGTTTGAGCCGATAGAGGCGGTCCCAGAGCACGTGGCGGGCCTGCGGATCGAGCCCGGTCGTGGGCTCGTCGAGGAGCAACAACTCCGGCTCGTTGATCAACGAGCGGGCAATCGTGACACGCCGTTTCATGCCGCCGGACAGCGGCTCGATTCGGCTCTTGGCGCGCTCCGTGAGTTGCACGAACTCCAACAGTTCGGCGGCGCGTTGCCGACACACCGAACGCGGAAGATCGAAGTAACGGCCGTACAGGATCAAGTTGTCGACGACGGTCAATTCCTCGTCGAGCTGATCCTGCTGTGGCACGACGCCGATCCGAGCCCGGATCTGCTTGCCGTGCTTGGCGGGGTCGAGCCCGAAGATCCGAAGCTCACCTTCCGTGACCGGCGAGACACATCCGATCATCCGCATGGTCGACGACTTGCCGGCACCGTTGGGTCCGAGGAACCCGAACGACTCGCCACGCCGAACCTCGACATCGATGCCATCGACGGCGACGAAATCGCCGAATCGTTTGACGACCCGGCGGGCGGTGATCAGTGGATCGACCATGCAGGCTTCGACGCTACCGCTCCCGCATCGCTGAAGCGGCGGCGGTATAGGTGACCTCGCCGATCCGCTCGATGACATCGTCCGTGTGGCCGAGCCCGACGAACAGGGCTTCATAGGCCCCCGGGGCGATCGCCACACCGTTGTCCAACATCTCATGGAAGAAACGGGCATAGGCGGCCTCGTCGGTGCGTTTGGCGGACTCGAAATCGTGAGGCT
The DNA here is from genome assembly GCA_043773365.1 of Ilumatobacteraceae bacterium. Taxonomy (GTDB): domain Bacteria; phylum Actinomycetota; class Acidimicrobiia; order Acidimicrobiales; family Ilumatobacteraceae; genus Ilumatobacter. Next base: position 47,234 of record JAYVFI010000072.1, on the reverse strand, counting down.
GCTCGATGTCGCCGCACACCATCCCGATCAGGGTGCCGACGACCGGGAATTGCGCCGCGAAACCGGCGGCTGCACATGCGTCACGCATCAAAGCCGACAGGTGACGCACGCGAGCCATCAGCTCGATGTACAGATCACCGTCGAGCAGGTCGAGCACGGCGAGACCGGCCGCCGTGGCAAGCGGGTTGCCTGCCAGCGTCCCGGCGTGGAAAACCGACCCGAGCGGGGTCAGCGTCTCCATGATCTCGCGCCGTCCGCCGACGGCGCCGATCGGAACGCCACCACCGATCACTTTGCCGAACGTCGTGAGATCGGGCTGCACGTCGTACTTCGCCTGCGCGCCGCCCGGCCCGATCCGGAACCCGGTGATCACCTCGTCGAAGATCAACAAGGCGCCGACACGGTCGCACTCAGCGCGCAACCCCGCCAGGAACCCTGGCGCAGGGGCGACGACCCCCATGTTCGCTGCGATCGGTTCGACGATCACGCAGGCAACCGTGTCGTCGAGCGTCGGGACGACGTTGTAGGCGACGACCATTGTCTCTGCGACCGCCCCTGCCGGCACACCGGCTGTCCCAGGGATCCCCAACGTGGCGATCCCACTGCCGCCTGCCGCGAGCAGCGCATCGGTGGCACCGTGGAAGTTGCCGTGGAAGATCACCACTCGGTCACGGCCGGTGTATCCGCGTGCCAATCGAACAGCGGTGCTCGTCGCTTCCGTGCCGGAGTTCATGAATCGGACCTGCTCGCACGAAGCAACTCGTTCGACGATCGCCTCCGCCAGCTTCATCTCACGCGGCGTCGGCGCCCCATACGACGTGCCGTCGATCGCCGCCGACGAGACCGCAGCAGTGATCGCCGGATGAGCATGACCGAGGATCACAGCGCCATAGCTCTGCACGAGATCGATGTACTCGGTGCCCTCGACATCCCACACCCGAGCGCCTTCGGCTCGCGCGACCACGTATGGACGACCACCGACCGACTTGAATGCCCGGATCGACGAGTTCACACCGCCAGGGATCACCGCCAACGAACGCCGGAAGAACTCGTCGTTCGAGGCCAAACCGGCGCCGACGCACAACGTCGCGCTGCAGCCGGCGGCAGCGCAGCGCTCGGTATCGCACAGCGCGATCATGATCCGCCTCGCCCAGCCGACCGCTCTGCGAACCATCTCGTGAGATACGTGAGGATCAGATCCGCACCGGCCCGCTTGATTGCAGTGAGGTGTTCGAGGGCAACCACATCGTGATCGATCCACCCGTTGGCGGCGGCCGCTTTGAGCATCGAGTACTCGCCGCTGACGTGATACGCGGCGACCGGCACATCGACGCGTGCACGAACCGCGGCGATCACGTCGAGGTAGGCCAAGGCAGGTTTGACCATCACCATGTCGGCACCCTCGGCGATGTCGGCTTCGACTTCGATCAGCGCCTCGCGGGCATTTCGCCAGTCCTGCTGGTAGCCCTTGCGATCGCCGCCGTCAGCGATCGACACGCCGACCGCATCGCGGAACGGGCCGTACAGGCCGCTGGCGTACTTGGCCGAGTAGGCGAGGATTCCCGTGTCGTGGTAGCCGACGGCGTCGAGCGCGGTTCGGATCGCCCCGACCTGACCGTCCATCATCCCGCTCGGGGCGACGATGTCGGCCCCGGCCGCGGCCTGTGCAAGTGCCACCCTGGCGTAGACCTCCAACGTGGCGTCGTTGTCGACGGCGCCGTCGGGCCCCACGATTCCGCAGTGCCCATGTGACGTGTACTCGTCGACACAGAGATCGGCGATCAGCACGACGTCGTTCCCGAGTTCGGTCCGCAGATCGGAAAGCGCCAACTGGACGATGCCTTCGGGATCGAACGCGCCCGATCCGACCGCGTCCCTGTGCGTCGGGACGCCGAACAGCATGATCGCCCGAACGCCCATCTCCGCGAGGTCGACGACATTGCGACGGAGGCTGTCGCGAGTGTCCTGCATCACGCCCGGCAACGAACGGATCTCGACCGGCAGATCGATCCCCTCGCGAACGAAGAGCGGCGCAACCAGATCGGTGACCGACACATTGGTTTCGGCGACAAGATCGCGGATTGCCTGCGTGCGGCGCAGTCGCCGCGGGCGAACAATCGGATAACTGGATTCAGGCCGGCGATCTGGCATCCCGAAATCGTACGTTCTTCGACCGGTTGCCCCTCATTGCCAGGGCTCTCGCGATCCCGGCGGGTAGTTTCATAGCCATGTCCGTGCAAGTGTGGTTCGACAGCGAGGACATCTCGATCCGACCAGGCGAGGCGGTGTCGTTGTCGTTGGCTGTCGAGAACGTGAGTGATCACACGGAGAGCTACACCGTCATCCCCGCCGGTCTGACCGCCTCGTGGACGGCGATCACGCGGCCGAACGTGACATTGTTCGGCGGCTCGCGTGACGTGATCGAAGTCATCGTCAGACCTCCGGCGATCCATTCCACGTCGTCGGGGCCGACCTCGGTCGCCGTTCGAGTCGTACCGCAGGGCTCGCCGGACGACACGATGACGGCCGAGACGATCGTGAACGTGGACTGGTTCGACGACCGTCGGATCGTGATGCTGCAGCCACTCAAACGCGGCCGTCGTCGCGCCACGTACGAGTTCATGGTCGACAACCAGGGCAACAGCCTGGCGAATTGCCGACTCCACCTGATCGACGCCAGCGGGAGGGTTGACGGTTCGTTCGATCCCCCGGCGGTTGGCGTCGCACCTGGTTCGGCCAACCTCGTCCGACTCAAGCTGACCGCAAATCGGAGTCTGTTCCGAGGCAGCGAACGCCAGCTCAACTTCGAGATCGAGGCGACAGAACCGGACCACACGCCGGTGCTCGGCCGAGCGACGCTGATCCAACCTCCCACGGTCTCGGCGAGAAGCGTCGGACAGGTGCTGGCAACAGGTTTGGCGGTGGTCGCCGTGATCGCGGCATGGTTCGGAGTCGTGCGCCCGGAGCTGCGAGACGCCGCCGATCGGTCCGTCGAACAACGTCTCGGGGAAATCACCCAAATCACCCCGACCGACGCCTCGACCGACCCCTCGCCGGTGTCGACGACGATCGTGACCGTCGTCCAGCCCGAACAACCAGCTGACTTGGGTCGACCGGTCGACTACCGAATCCAGGTCGACGCGGGGATCACACAAGACCGCAGTGAGTCGATTTCGGTTCCACCAGACTCGCGTTTCATGTTGACCGACATCGTGTTGCAGAATCCACACTTTGATTCGGGATCGGCCCAGTTGCTGCGCAACGGCGACAAGCTCTACGAATGGGACCTGGGAACAATGACCAGCCCGAACGAGTTTCAACCGCGCGTGACACCGTTGGCGTTCGAGCCGACCGACAACATCGTGCTCTCCGTGACGTGCGGCGAGATCACGAGCACCACCGCCACGAGCTGCGAGATCGCTGTCCTACTCGGGGGTTTACTCGTCCCCCTCACCGACGGCAACTGACACTCGTCGGCCGGTTGACGGCAATTCGGCTGGTTCAACACGACAGCGACTGACGGTCGGAACAGTCGCCGGGCGAATTCGGTCCTGAATTCAGTTCGAGCAGCAACGGACCCAACCAATCCTTCACGACATGGCGCCCACCCGCCGCGCTGAGATGGGTGCCGTCGGGCCGAGCCTTCGGGTCGGAGGCCAGGGACGACCGATCGTACCAATCACGGAAATCGGCGATCACCACCTGAGCCGGCCAGCGTGTTCGGAGCTGCGCAACGACGGCTTCGATGACCTCCTGGTTGCCATTCAGGAAGCTCGGATCGACCTCTGCCACGCCACCATTTGCTGGATAGGACGAGACCGGTGGACGGAGCCACACCACTTGCTCGGCGCCTGCTTCCAGGGCCCGCGAGAAGAAGGACTCGTAGTCATCCATGATCCTCGTGGCGAACTCCGGATCGCTGGGAGTCAGCCACTTCTCGCCACCGTCCCATGACCGCTCCCACACGTCGGCGAGCGTCGTCAACACCACCACGAGATCGGCCCTGCCCAGCAGTGCCGGAATCGTCACGTCGTGAAGCTCGGCACAGTTCGTCTGCAAGGCGGCGTTGAAGATCGACGAGTGGTACTCACCACCACGTACCAGACCGCAGGCACCGTGCGCCGCGACCGTCACCTGCATGTCGGGTCGGGTTTCGTAGACCCAGTCGACCATGCCGGCACCGAGCGCCTCGGCGGTCGAGTCCCCGACGAGCAATACCCGTGTGGGCGCCAGCGGTGCGACTGTGGTCGACGGCGCTGGTGCTTCCGTGGTGAGCTCCGGCAGTGGGGTGCCGACGGCGCGCGGGAGCGTGGCGATTGCAGCGACCTGCGGCTGTTCGATCGCCACGGCGCTGATCCTTTCCTGATCGACGTCGAACATCGCCAGCGTCGGCCGAGGTTGCAGATCGGCGATCACACCTCCCAGCGCAACCATTCCCAACGCCAGCGCCAGCATCGCGAATCCGCCGGTGGCACCGAATCGGGCGTTGCGAACCGGTTGTTCGATGACAACGTAGAGCACACCGGCGACGATCATCGAGAGCCCGACCGCTGCGAGAATCGATGCCGCTCGCGCAATCTCCATGCGATTCACGAGTTGGATCACGGGCCAGTGAACGAGGTAGATGCCGTAGCTGATTCGTCCGATCGCCACGGGTAGACGACTCGCCAGGGCTCGATGGACCGGTCCCGCAACCTGCAGGCTCACGATCAGCGCACCCACCAGCACGGCGAACAGCGGTAACAAGCCCTGGTACGGCCACGACGTCGGCGAGTTGTCGGTCAGCATGATTGCGGTGCCGATCAAACCGGCCAGCACAACAGACCATGGCGGCGCGATCCTCCGTACCGGCCAACGTTGCAGGCCGAGGGCGATCACGCAGCCGACGAGGATCTCCGGGAAACGCGCGAACGAGTTGAAGTAGATGCTCCCGCTGCCGATTGTCGGGGCCCGCAACATCGTCGCCGCCGAGCATCCGACCAACAGCATCGCCACGGCGGGAAGCGCATATCTGCCCTTGCGAACCATTGCCACCGTCAGTACCAAGGGCCACACCAGATAGAACTGCTCTTCGATCGCGAGTGACCAGTAGTGCACGAGCGGCGACACATCGCCGGCGGTCTCGTTGAATGCTCTCGCGTAATCCCCGCCAGTCTGCAACTGGTACCAGTTCGCTCCGTGCAGCGCGGTCCAGCGAACTTCGGACGAGCTCACCGTGCCGAGCAGCCCGGCCCTGCTCAGACCGATCACGATCAGCAAGGTGAGCGTGCTCGCAGGCAACAGACGTTTGATTCGGCGTGCGTAGAAGTCCAACACCGAGAACGATTGGTTTCGGCTTCGGCGATCGAGCAGGGACCGGGTCACCACGTAACCCGAAATCGTGAAGAACACGGATACGCCGAGGTAGCCGCCGTCGGCACCATTGAGCTCGGCGTGGAACAACAGGACCGCAAGCACCGCGATCCCCCTCAAACCGTCGATCGCCGGCTCGTGCGGATGACCCTGGGTCGATGCCGGCCGATCACGATGATCCGGTTCGAACGAGGTGGGCATCGAACGAGCAGCAACGTCGGCTGCCGTCATCGAAAGTCACCCCTGTCGCCACACATGTTCGACCGCGACCCTACTGCGAGACGGCGTCAGCGCCGCCCGCCCATTGTGTCAGCACATACGACCTCCGAGGTCGTATGTGCTGACACAATCGCAGGTGAGCCAGGGGGCTAGCCGAGACCGAAGCCTGGGAGCCTTGGCGCGGGCTGATGGGCAACCGCTTCGACGGTGATCTCGACCGTTGCGGTCACCCCCTCGGGTGCCGTGGCGACGAGACGTCGAGGCCCGGAGCGAACGCGGGCGGGCAGTACGACTTGGCTCAGGAAGGTCCCACTGGCTGTTGATTGCACCGTCGCAAACGGAGCGGTTCCGTCATCGAACCCGATCGTCACCGGAACGTCGACCGGGAACCCTTGTCCGCCCACACCGATCAGCCCCCCAGGCTCAGCCTGAGACGACGGATCTCGCTCGAAAGTCGGCTCGTAGTTGCCACGACCCCCGATCACGGCACTCGTGTACGCTCCCGTCTCCGTTGTGACCAGCAGCAGCGCCGACCGATACCCGGCTGCCTTCGGACGGAACTCGACCTCCACGGCGCAGCTGGCATCTGCGTTGAGCGCTCGGTTCCGGCAACTCTCGGTGAGAATCACGAAGTCGGACCGGTGTTCGCCACCGATCTCCACCTTGAGGATCGACGTCGGCAGGAAGCTGATGTTCGTGATGTCGACCGCCACACGCCCACCAACGCCTCCGACGATCGAAGACCCCAGTTCGACGCCTCCGGGGTTGGCCTGAAGCGTAGGTTCACCGGCCGCACCGCGAAGTTTGGTCGACACCGTCGGCGGCGCGAAACCTGTGCCCGTGACGGTCAACGTGGCGGAGAATCCCTGGGGTTCCGTAGGCGTGAACGTCAGCCGGACCTCGCACGAAGCCCCGGCCGCCACGATCACACCTCGACGGCACGTTCCACCGGTGACTTTGAAGTTGGGAGACGATGTGGTGACAACCGCCGGCTCGAACGCCCCCGGCCCGGCGTTACGCACGTTGGCTCGCAACTCGGTGCTTTCGAAGGCCAGCAACACCGAGCCGAAATCCAACGATGCGAGCGAGAGTCGAGGGGTGACCTGAGCGGTTGCGATCGCTCGGGACTCGTGCCCTTCATTGTCGATGCCCGGTATTCGCCCAGCGGCCATCGTGTCGAAGGCGATCACCTGACCCGTCTTCGAGAGCGCCGGGTGACTGTGCGCACCAGGCACACCTGTCGCGTCGGGGGCGTCGAGCACGCGACGAATCTGGCCGAGTTTGACCTCGGCCACCAGCAGATCGCCATCGTCAGCGGCCCCGCCTCCAGGCCGGCGGGTCGTCAGCAGATTCGTCGCATCCGTCACGAAGGCCACCTGACTGCCATCGGCGTTCACGGCAGGGTCCCAGGAGCCCTGATCCCCGGCGATCGGCACACCGCGACCGACACCGACCACGCCGGCATCGACTGCCGACACGATCGTCAACTGTGGGAGCCGGGACGGTTCATCGAAGATCCCATTTCGGTCCGTATCGCGGTCGAAACGATAGACCTGTGGCGGGCAAGCGGACACACACCGTTCGAATTCCGCCGGCACCAGTGTTCGGTCGGACGACGTGAACACGATGATCCGGCCGTCTTCCGAAATGTCCGGAGCGTCGGCACCTCCCGGGCTGGCAACTCCCTGATTCCCGGATACGAGGCGCACGGCGCGACGTTGATCCGGATCCTGACGATCCCAGACGTACACCTGTGAGGTGGCGTAGTCACCGAGCACCGGACCCTGCGCCCACCCCGGTAACACTTCGGATGCTGTCGTGTCGGACCGAAACGCGAGATGTCGACCATTCTGGGAGAGGACCGGAAGTGTCGCACCGTGGTACAGAAACGCTCGGTTCGGGGCCTCGACGGGCATGCCGGCGACTTGTTGCACCCGACCGGATTCGTTGAGCGGAATCGTGATATCGACCACGATGATCGTCGACACACCGTCGGGCGCGCCATCGAGCGGGTGGGCATAGCCGATCACCGCTCCCGAACCGGAGAGCGTCGGGGCGACGTTCGGATCGGCCAAGTCGCTCGCCGTGCCCGTGCGATCCGACGTCGAGACCAGTTCCCACGCATTGTCATTGCCGCCACACTCGGGCAGCACGAGCCGATAGACATCCCAGCGATCATCTCGATCGTCGTCACGAAACAGATCGAACGGAACTTCCGTGACCGCTACGACGACACAGCCGTCGGCAGACAGCCTGGCGTTGATCGTGTCGCCGGACCGCACGCCGATCGGAATTGGCGCCAGCTCGATCGTGTCACCTTTGATCCGATCATGCCGAAAGACCGAGCGACGATCGTCGACCGTGCCCCCGAACACGACGAACCGTCCGTCGGCCGAGATCGAGGGGTCATGGGCATCGGACACGTCAGCCGACGACAGCGAGACCAAACCATCGGCAAGTGCCGGCTGAACGAGCCCTGGCTGAACGACGACTGACGTCCAGGCCAGCATCGAACCCACGATGGTGGCGATCGATCGACGCTTCATCTCCTGTGTGATCCGCATGGGTAGGTCAGCATGGCGTTCGTCAGCATGGGTTCGTCAGCATGGGTTCGTCAGCATGGGTTGTCGTCCGGATCGTCGCTGCCGCGCCGACCGGTCTGTTCGGGCGAACGTGACCACGCTGATTCTACGAGTCGCATCGAAGCGCTGCGACGATCTCGGCGAACAGGCCGTCGACGTCGTGTTCGGACGCCACGTGGGTCACGGTCAGCCCGGCTTCGGTCGCGGCAGCAGCGGTCGTGGGACCGATCGCCACGACGACGTTGGGCGTCACGGTGCCGATCGCCGCGGCCCACGCCTTGGCAGCCGAGCCGCTGGCGAAGGCGACTGCGTCGGCCGCCACGGCGGCAAGTCGCTCGGTCGGCGTCGGTTGTCGCAGCATCGTCGCGTAGGCCGTCACCACATCGACGGAGTAGCCCTTCGCGGTGAGTCCTTCGGCAAGCGTCGAAGCCGCTCGGTCGGCCTGGGCGATGACGACCGGAACTTCGGTCTCGGTCGACTCGAGCGCTGGCATCGCAACCACGAGGTCATGCGCCGTTTGGCGACTCGGCACGACATCGACAGCCCGGCCGGCGATCGCTGACAACTCTCGCGCCGTGCGAGTCCCGACTGCTGCCAGGCGAACTGCCGGGTTGGCGGCCGCAGCCTCCCCCACCCGGCGTGCACCGTGGACCGACGTCACGATCAACCATGCAGACGGAACGAGCGAACCGAGCGCCTTGTCGAGCGCTCGGCCGCCGTCGCCGGCCTCGACGATCTCGATCAACGGCACGTGAACGACTTCGGCGCCGGCAGCACGCAGGAGGGCGTCGAGTTGGCCGGGTTCGTGGCGAGTCGTCACAACCCGTCGCCCGAGCAGCGGCCGTCGACTCATGTCCTCGTCACGGTCGAGTGGGCCGACATTGCAGCCTCACGAGCCAGCACCAGATCGGCGGCGAGGGCGCCCGTCAAATCGATCGTCTCCGAGACGGTGATGCCCGTGCCGGCATCGAACAGGAACGTGTGCAACTTGTCGCGCGCCGCGTAGGCGCCGACCGGCAACGAGCAACCCGAACCGAGTTCCGCCAAGTAGGCCCGCTCGATCATCACAGCGCGGCGGGTGGCGGCATGATCGAGTACTGCCAGCGCGCCGATCAGCTGATCGTCACCTTCACGACATTCGATCGCCACACACCCCTGCCCGACGGCAGGGACGAACTCGGCGGGATCGAGCAGATCGGCGATCCGATCCGTCAGCGAGAGCACTTCGAGCGCTGCCACCGCAATCACGATCGAGCCCCCGTCGGGAATCTTGTCGAGCCGCGTGTGGATGTTCCCACGCAGTTCGATGAATTCCAGATCCCGTCGAGCACGATGCAACTGCGCCCGACGACGAACCGATCCGGTGGCGACCGTCGCTCCGAACGACAGATCGTCGAGGGCACACCCGACCAATGCATCGCAGGCTGATCGACGTTCCATGAACGCCGCCAGCGTGAGCCCGTCATGGGGTGCCGACGGGAGGTCCTTGGCTGAGTGGACGGCAAGGTCGGCGTCACCGTTCAGCACCGCATGCTGGACCTCTTTGGTGAAGACACCCTGCCCACCGATCGTGTGGAGGGGAACGTTCGCCGATTGGGTCCGGTCGCCAACCGTGTCGATCAGCACCAACTCGGCTTCGAAGCCCGCCTGGTTCAACTGATCCGCAACGAGTTGTGACTGGGTCGTCGCCTGCGGGCTTCCTCGCGTGGCAATCCGGATGGTCATCGGCGGTCCGGTCAGGCGAGATCGAACAGGTCGGCCACACTCGCAGCGTTGCGTTCGCCCTGCGGTGACCCGGCCTGATTGCGCAGTCGAACCGAGGGTTCATGGAGCAATTTGGCGACGATGCCGCGAGTGATCGACTCGACCAGCTCACGCTGGTCATCAGAGAGTTGCCCCAACCGTTTTGCGTATCGCTCGATTTCGGCGAGTCGCAGGGCTTCGGCGTGCGCGCGTAACGATGTCACCAATGGGACCGCCTGCAGGGCTGTCGCCTCGGAACGGAATCGCTCGACCTCTTCCGTCACGATCGCGCGGACATGGTCGACTTCTGCGAGTCGCTGGTGACGGCCTCGGTCCGCCCATCGCGCCAAGTCATCGATGTCGAGAATCGTCACGTCGTCGAACCCTGCCACTCCGGGATCGACGTCACGCGGCACAGCAATATCGACGATCAGCAGCTGCTTGCCGTGGCGCCGCATGCCGGCGATCAGCTCGGAGGTGATCATCGGCGTTCCCGAACCGACACACGTCAGCACCAAATCGGCAGCGCTGATCGCTTGACCGAGTTGATCGATTCCGACCGCGGTTCCATCAACTCGCTCGGCGAGTGCATTGCCTCGCTCGACGGTTCGATTGACGACAACGACCTGACCGACGCCGGCGCCGCGCAACGCAACGGCGATGCCCTCTCCGACCTGACCCGCCCCGACGATCGCAACGGCGCGCCCTTCGAGACTGCCGAGGTGTTCGATCGCCATCTCGACGGCGGCATGGCTGACCGAGGCCGTGCCGCGGGCGATGCCGGTATCGGTGCGGGCTCGTTTTCCGACGCCGAGTGCGTGGCGGAACAGCAGATTGAGCGTGGTTCGGGCGCCGCCCTCCGTCTGAGCCACTTCCCACGCCTGGCGAATCTGGCCGAGAATCTCGGACTCCCCGATCACGGCGGAGTCGAGCCCGGCAGCGACGTCGAACAGGTGCCCGACAGCAGCATCGTCGTGCTGCAAATAGAGGTGCGGGTGGAGGTCGTCCGGTGCGATGTTGCCGAGTGCGCACAGGAAGTCACGGATGTCGGCATAGGCGCCGTGGAACTTCTCGGTGACGGCGTAGATCTCCGTACGGTTGCAGGTACTGAGCACCACCGCTTCGCGCACGTTGTCGCGGCTCACCAGATCCCCGACGGCCTTCGGGAGTTCGTCGACCGACATCGCGACGCGCTCGAGCACGCTCAGTGGCCCACTCCGATGGTTCACTCCGATGACCAGGATCGACATGACGACTTCAGCTTACGCTGGTGCCGCGGCCGCGTTCGCCCGGGACGACCTGAAGTTGGGAACTTTGGGCAATGTTGGCACGACGCTGTTCGTGATAGCTGAGGATTTGCAGTTCCACGGCAAGATCGACCTTGCGGACGGTCACGCCGAGCGGCACCGAGAGGAGCGTCGGGGCGAAGTTCAAGATGCTGGTGACACCCGCCGCGACCAACAGATCGCTGGCCGCTTGGGCGGCGCTCGGGGGTGTCGCGATCACACCGATCGAGACGTTGCGGGCGGCGACGATCTGCGACAGCTGATCGAGCGAGCGCACGCGGGCCCCGCCCACCACGGTGTCGACCTTCGACGGATCGATGTCGACGATTCCAGCGACAGGGAACCCTCGCTCGTCGAAACCGCCGTATCCGGCGAGCGCCTGGCCAAGATTTCCCGCCCCGACGATCACGACTGGCCATTCGTGATCGAGACCGAGTTCACGACGAACCTGGTAGACGAGATGGTCGACCTCGTAGCCGACACCCCGTGTGCCGTAGCTGCCGAGATACGACAGGTCCTTGCGGACCTTTGCGGCATTGACCCCGGCCAACTCCGCCAGGCCTTCTGACGAGATGCTGTCGATCCCGAGTTCGGCTTGCTCGACGAGCATCTGCAGGTAGACCGGCAACCGGGCGACGGTGGCCTCTGGGATCCGACGGCGAGTGCGATGGGGGGGCATCGCCGACCATGCTAGATCGCATGTGCACGTTTTCACAAAGCTGCCCCGGCGGGCGGACGTGCCAGACTCTCGACATGGTCCGCACGACTGATTGGGGCGTCGACGAACGCCGGTTGACCGGCGACGTCAGTGTCCTCGCCGGCGATCACGCAGGGCGCTATCCGTCTGGCAATTCATTGGTCGTGTGTGGTGACGGGGAGTCGGTGATGATCGACCCCTCGGTCACGGTCGTCGCCCGCGGTGGCGCCCCGGTGGCGATCGACGCCATCATCAATTCGCATGCTCATGAGGACCACATGGCGGGCAACGGGTTCTATGCAACCGCCAGGCTCCACATCCATGAGGCCGATGCGCTGGGTGCACGATCGCTCGACGGGTTGATGGAGGTGTACGGGCTAAAAGGTCACGAGCGCGAGGCATTCGCGTCGCAGGTCACCGACGAGTTCCACTACACCCCCCGACCCGACGCCGAAGGCTTCACCGATGGCCACGTCTGGGATCTCGGCCGGGTCCAGATCGAGGCGGTCCACCTACCAGGGCACACCCGCGGTCACAGCGGATTCCGGATTTCTGGCGGCGTCTTCTTCCTCTCCGATATCGACCTGACCGGGTTCGGCCCGTACTACGGCGACGTGTGGAGCGACTTGGAGGACTTCGAGGAGTCGCTCCGCAAAGTCCGCTACGAAGACGCCGCGGTGTACGTCACCTTCCACCACAAAGGCGTGATCGAGGGCCGCCCCGAGTTCCTGCGACTGCTCGACGACTTCCACGCCGTGATCGGCACGCGCCACGCAGCGATGCTCACATTTCTGGCCGAGCCCCACTCGATCGACGAGATGGTGGCACATCGATTCATTTACCGACCTCACGTCGAACATGTCTTCGCCAACCACGTCGAACGGCGATGCGCGGCGATGCACGTCCAACGGATGCTGATCAGAGGCGAAGCAACCGAAGTCGCCCCTGGCCGCTTCCAACGTACGTAGCGATCACGTCGCGCCTCACCGCAGAGATGCCTGGTACTCGGCGATCCGCCCGAGGTGGCCGTCCACGTCCGTCGGCCCGGCGTTGTGGGTGGCGATCGCCAAATGGGTTGCCCCGAGGGAGCGCCAGCTTTCGGCGTGTGCTCGCCATCGCTCAGGGTTTCCCCCGGCGTACTGGGCCTGGGCCTGGATCAGGAACCCGTCCATCGACAGCCCGGCAGTACGCCGATTCGCACGGATCGTGGCGATCCGTTCGGCGGATTTCTCGTTCGGACCGCCCAGTGGGATCCAGCCATCGCCCAATCGGGCGCATCGTTCCAGCAGCGCCGGCGCCGAACCACCGAACAGAATCGGGATCGGCTCGGTCGGGCGCGGCAAGATGCTGGCCTGATCGACGATGTGGTCGTGGCCGGTGAAACTGAACGCGTCCTGTGTCCAGAGCCTTCGCAGCAACTCGACCTGTTCGCCCTGACGGCGGCCGCGAGAATGGAAGTCCTCGTTGAGCGACTGGTACTCGACGGCGTTCCAGCCGACCCCGACGCCGAGCCGCAGGCGGTTGTTGGAGAGGATCGCCACCTCTGCGGCTTGCTTGGCGACGAGCACGGTTTGGCGTTGCGGCAGAATCAGCACCGCCGTGACCAGGTCGACCGTGTTCGTGCAGGCCGCCAGGAAGCCGAACAGCACCAACGGCTCGTGAAAAGCAACGTCGCTGTCGTACGGCCCCTCGAATCCACCCGGACGATCTCGCTTGGCGCCGACCACGTGGTCATAGATCAGCAGGTGGGTGATGCCGAGTCCTTCGGCACCCTGGGCGAACGCCTTGATCGCCCCAGGGTCGTTGCCGATTTCGTGATGCGGGATGACCGCCCCAATCTCCATGCAAATTGGCTACCAGGAACCGGAGCTGCCGCCACCACCGCCACCACCGGACCCGCCACCACCGCCGCCACCGCCGCCTCCAGATCCGCCGGACGACGACGGCGCCGTTCGCGACGAGTTGATCGAAGGGCCCATGCTGTGGATCAGGATCGGACCTGCCATCGATCGATCCGGCGTCGGGATGTTGGCTTGACCAAGCGCGCGACTCCAGGCGTCGGCTTCCCCGAGTGCGACCGCCCATGCGCTGTATTCGCGAAGCAACCCGTTCGACCACGCCCACTCCACATGCCGGCCTTCGCTGGCGTCGAGGAAGCGTCGGAAGGATTCTGCTTGCAGTGCCAGGGCCGACCCTTGGGCGCTGCGCGCCGGCAGCAGGGTTCGGTACATGAAGAACGCTGTCGCCGCCGGCACCGCCAATCCGAATCCGATCGCCAATGGCCACGACCTGAACAACCCGACGAACGCCGACAACGCCGAGCCGAACCAGATCATGGCGAACACGATGATGGCGACGAAGGCGAACGGCGACCCTGCTGAGTTCGGGCCGAAACCGCTCCCGGGTGAGAGCCGGCTCCACCAGCCCGTCGACGCAATCGATGCGCGCTGCATGTTGGCAACCGATGCCCAGGCCGACGCGAACGCTGGGTCGTAGTGTCCGGTCGCGTACGGGTCTCGGGTCGCCAGCACGGCGTCGAGCAACTGGGCATCGATCGGGGCGAGCGCGGCTCGCTTCGGACCGCTTCCGATCAGCAGGTGCGATCCGCTCTGCTCGAGCACGATCGCCTCCTTCCCGGCCAGGCCGGAGAACCACGCCGAAACCGTTTCGTTGTTGATCCGTTCCGTCAACAGCACCTCGGCCTGCCACGGTTCGATGCCCTTCGGAGGGACGAATTCGATCGTGGCGAGATCGGCCATCTCGTCGTCGGGAACGAGGGTGACGGGTGGCAGCGGAGCCATGGCGCCGTCAGGGCGGGGGGCGGGCAGCTTTCCGTAGGCAGCGTCGGCAGCTCCTCCGGCGAAGACCTCGTTGCTCCCCCTCCGTCGCGCGTACCGATAGACGGGAAACGAGCCAACCAGGCCACTGACCAGCAGGCCGGCGGCGAGCGGGAGGCGCCGATCACTGCGGCGTTGTGGCAGCTGCGGGGCGGCGATCTCGGCCACCTCGGCTACACCGACGATGTCGGCGTAGATCGACAGGCCGTCGTTCGAACGCATCGGTTCGAGGACCACGTGATAGATCCCCGATCCGGCGGGGCTTTGGAGCAACTGGCACCCACCCTCGGCGCCGAGCGGTCCCACATCACAGCGCGTATCGGCCAACTCGAAACCCGTCACGATCACCTCGAATCGTGCCGTCTCGTCGTCACCCGGCCAGCCGTCGCCTGCTGGAGCGACGATGTCGAGCGCCAACCCGGCGACACTCAACCCGGCCTGGGGCAATGTGTACGACAGCTGGTACCGGTGCTGACCCGTGATCGTCGTACCGGGGTCACCGATCCGGATCCGTGTCCGATCGAACTGATCGGTGACGTCGAGAGCGTCGGGCGCGTCAGGCGACGAGGCCTCGACATCTGTCGGTGCGCCGAAGTCGTTCGGGATGACCCGCTCGTAGCCGTGCTTGCGGTGATTCCCGAAGTCCTGGTCGACGTACTCGGTGATCCGTAGACCGTCACCGCCCGCCGGGCTGACGACGATCAGCTTGACGTCGAACCGTTCCGGATGGTTGCCCGCCCCGATCACGCCCGCCAGCCCGAGCAGGCTGGAGCCGCCGATCGTAATCCCGACCACGGCGTGGCGGACCTTCGAGACTCGACCGAGCTGCATCACGGCAGTCTTGCCGGTTCGTCACTCGGCGTGCTCGTCGTGCGCACGGTCAGCCGGCCTCCGGCGGCGGCGACGATCATGGCCAGCGAGAGGCCCGCCAGCGCCATCGTCGGCTGAACGCCGACGACGTCCGCCAGCGCCCCGGTCAGGACCGACCCGATCACGACACCGCCGGCCATGACGACGAACCACGCCGCGATCAGGCGGCCCCGGTACTCGGCACTCGCCAGCAGTTGCGTCATCGACAGCGTCGACACCACGCTCGTCATCATCCCGATCCCCGCCGGGAACGCGGCCACGACCACGATCGCTGTGGCGGGGATCGCCATCAGGGCCAGCGACACGGCCAGCAGAACCAGTGAGTTGCGAAGCAACCGCAGGCTCGGATTCCCGAAGTGACTGGCCAGGTACAGCGAGGCGACCAATGCCCCGCAGCCCCGTACGACCGTCATCGTGGCGAACAACCCCGATCCCCCACCGAGTTGCCTGGCAAGCAGCGGCAGCAGCACTTCCAGCCGATACGCCAACAGGCACGAGAGCCCGAGCACGACCAACAGCAGCTGGATGTCCGGGCGAGCACGTAGATAGGTGAATCCCGCACGCACCGACGAGTCGCCACCGACGGCCTTCGGTCGGCGAATCATCTCAGCCGTTCGGATCGACGCAATCGCCGCGAACATCACGGCGTACGAACAGGCGTTGATCGCGAAGCACCACGCGATCCCGGCCGTGTTGATCAGCACCGCGCCGATCGCCGGGCCGACGATCAGACCGAGCTGGACGATCGCGCTGTTCGTCGCGATCGCGTTCGGCAACTCCGCGTCACCGACCAATTCGTTCATCAAGGTCTGGCGAACGGGAGGGTCGAATGCCGTCGCCGAACCGTTCCACAGTGTCAGCAGGCACAGCAACCACAACGATTCGGCACCGGAGAACACGACGACAGCGAGCGCAACGGCCTGAGCTGCGAGGACGATCTGAAGGATCAACACCACCTTGCGTGCATCGAACCGGTCGGCGACGGCGCCAGCCCACGCCCCCAGGAACACCGAAGGAAGGAATTGCGCAGCGGTGACCAGACCAACCGCGAGACCTGAGTCGGTGACGTCGAGCACCAGCCACGCCAATGCGACGTTCTGCATCCACGTGCCACCGATCGAGGCCAGCTGGCCGACCGAGTACCGTCGGAAGTTGCGGTGTCGCAACGCCGGCAACCGCATCGCTGGAAGCACCTCGGCGGTCACGCCTCCGTGGCTATCAGACTCCCTCGTGATCCGTCGACTCGACACCGACGAATCGACGATCTCCCCCGCCTGCCACAGTAGAGCGATGACGCGCACGTTCGATCGATTCGTGATGGTGGACTGGAGCGCCAACTCACGGCCGAAATCAGGAGCCGATTCGATCTGGAGCGCCTCGCTCTGCGCGGCGACCGGCGCCGTGGCCTGCGTCAACCATCGGACGCGTCACGAGCTCGAAGTCGCGCTGTGCTCGATGCTGGCGAACGCGCCCGATCAGCGCACGCTGCTCGGGTTCGACTTCCCGCTGGGATACCCGGCCGGCTTCGCGCAGCGAGTCGCCGGGCCTGG
This sequence comes from Ilumatobacteraceae bacterium, assembly GCA_043773365.1. GTDB lineage: Bacteria > Actinomycetota > Acidimicrobiia > Acidimicrobiales > Ilumatobacteraceae > Ilumatobacter. The sequence continues at coordinate 30,098 of JAYVFI010000072.1, read as the reverse complement.
CGCGAACTGGCGAGACGTGTGGGCGTTGCTCTCCGAACAGATCGATGATGACCCGCGTAATCGCAACAATCGGTTCGAGGTCGCAGCCGCCCTCAACCGATCGATCGACGCCGAGCCCGGACCGTTCTGGGGATGTCCACCCTCACGGGCAACAGCATCGCTGCGACCGACCAAGCCTTCCGGCTTCGTGTTCGACGAGTTCCGAACGTGCGAACGAGCACTTCGAGCGCGAGGTTTCCGACCCTTCTCCAACTGGCAGCTGCTCGGTGTCGGCGCCGTCGGCAGCCAGGCGATGCTCGGTATCCCGCTCGTCCATCGATTGCGTCATCATCCGGAGTGGGCCGGGAGAGCACGCGTGTGGCCATTCGAACCCGAGTCGTGTGGAGGCGGGCAACCGAACGAGTTGGTGTTCGCCGAGATCTGGCCGAGCGGCTTCGCGCTCGATCTTGGCGTCCATGCAGTCAGAGATGCGGCACAGGTGATCGGGGTCTGCCATCGACTCGCCGAGCTCGACTCGGTCGGCAGTCTCGCTCGACAGCTGGGTTCGAGGTTCGATCCGGACGCCTACGAGCTCGTCACCAACGAGGAGGGATGGATCCTGACGGAGCCACACGACGGGTGAGCCGACTGTCACACCATGCCGGCACGAGCCGGGACGGGGGTGGCCAGGGCGGTCGGTAGCATCGATTTCGCGGGCCGGATGGCCCGTACGACGAGGAGGACGACCATGAGCACCCTACGACGCAACGCGGCGCTCCCATTTGCGCTCGGGCTGTTGATCGCGGCGTGCGGCGGCAGCAGCGAAGAGGCAACATCACCAGACGCCGGCGGTTCAGCGTCGACGCTCACCGTCACGTCACTCGACAGTTTGAAGTTCGATCCGTCGACGGTCACCGCTCCCGCCGGAAAGATCAAGTTCGTCCACGAAAGCAAGGGTTCGGTCGCTCACAGCTTCGTGATCGAAGGCAAGTTCAAACTGGTCGGCAACGACGACAAGACGGTCGAGTTCGAAGCAGGCGAGTACGAGTTCTTCTGCGACGTGCCAGGCCACCGCGAGGCAGGCATGCAAGGAACGCTGACGGTCACGCCGTAACGGTGCTCGGCGGCTCGGTCGATTGGTTCGACCGAGCCGGCGGAGTCAGCTTCCGAGGATCAGTTCCCAGCCGATGAAGTACATCACGGCGGTGAAGGCGATCCCAGCCTGAATCACCTTCTTGTGATCGTCGAGCACCATCTTGCAGAACGGGCTGTCGAGCCCGCCGGGCAGTTTCCCGAGGGCGCTCAACTCAGCGAAGAGGAAGATCACGAGGAACAGGATCCAGACCCCGGTCCGTGCTCCAGCTCCTCCGTTCGAGAAGTACGGTGCGAAGTGGTTCGTGAAGACCATGAAGAACGCCATCGGGATCGAGAAGAAGGCGTTGACGCGGCTCGCCCGACCGGCGGCCTTGGCGGCGCCAGCGGCGGCGGGGTCGGCTTCGCCTCCGCCGGCGACCTTCTCGGCCGAGCTGATGTTGATCTGTTGATTCGGCCAGATCACCATCCACACGTTGGCGGCCATCGTCAGACCGAGAATCGTCCCGAGCGTGATGCTGAGACCGAGCGAGGTGCTCGGCTTGTAGTCCTTGCCGCCGATCGCCCACATGATCAGGCCGCTGCCGACCGTGAGCGCAGACGCCCATCGGAACCACCACAACGCCCGGAAGGTGATCTTTCGCAACGCCTCGGAGCGGGCGGCCGGGTCCATCTCGGCGAACGCGGGCACCTGTACGAAGTTGAAGAAGTACAGCAGGCCGATCCAGGTGATGCCGAACAGCACGTGGGTATAGCGGGCCAGGAAGTGCAGGCCCTGCCCGAAATCGAAGAACCCGTCGAACAAACGCATGTTGTGCTCCTTGTCGCTGACTGCCCTCAGTGGGCCAACAGGCGCACTCTAGGACGTGGACGAGGCCGGCGCGTAACTCTTGCGATACTCGTGATCGTCACGGGATCAACAGCACCTTGCCGGTGGTTTCACGGGCTTCGAGGGCGCGATGCGCCTCACTCGCATCCTCGAGGTCGTACTTCGCACCGATCCGGACATCGAGATCTCCGTCGCTGATCCAAGCGAAGAGGTCGGCGGCGCGGCGTTCCAACTCGGCCCGTTCGACGATGTGGTCGAACAGCGTCGGGCGGGTGAGGAACAGCGAACCGTTCGACGAGAGCACCAAGGGCGACACCGGGGGAACCGGACCGGAGGCGTTCCCGAACGTCGCCATCATGCCGCGTTTGCGCAGCAGCGAGAGGCTCTGATCGAACACGGAGGCACCCACCCCGTCGTACACCACGTCGAGTGGCCGCGGTCCGGCGATCGATGTGATCGCTTCGGCGAAATCGACCTGGCGATAGAGGATCACGTGGTCCGCGCCGGCAGCCGAAGCCAGCTCGGCCTTCTGCTCGGAACCGACCGTCGTGAAGACCTCGGCACCCAACCGTTTGGCGATCTGGATCAGCAACAGGCCGACGCCACCCGCACCTGCGTGGACGAGACACCTGCTACCCGTCGTCAACGGGTACGTGTCGGTCGCCAGGTAGTGGGCGGTCATCCCCTGCAACTGAGCCGCACAGGCAGTGTCGAGTCCGACCGTCTCCGGAACCGCCACGACGCGATCAGCGGCAACGGCAACGAGCTCGGCGTACGACCCGGCCGACCCGGGCCACGCCACGTGATCGCCGATCGACGGCCAGGTGACCCCTGGGCCGACGGCGATCACCGTGCCGGAGCCTTCCAAACCGGGCGTGAAGGGCAATGCCACCGGGTAGAGGCCTGTGCGCTGGTAGGTGTCGATGAAGTTCAGCCCGGCCGCGGCGACTTCGACCACGATCTGCCCAGGGCCAGTTTCCGGTTCCGGAAGCTCGCCCCAACTCAAGACCTCAGGTCCACCGGTTCGGTCCATCTGTATGCCCCACATGGCGCCGAGCATAGGTCGGTGGGCGGTTTTCGAAGCGACGAGTCACGCGGGATCGAGTGCCACGACGGGGATCACCCGCGTCGTCGCGGTTTCGTACTCGCCGAAGTTCGGGTAACGCAGCTTGTGTGCATCGAAGGCACCGTCGCGCTCCGAACCGTGCAGGACACGCGCCCGGACGGCGACCGACGAAGCGCCGACCTCGATCGTGACCTCCGGATTGGCGACGACGTTGTAGTACCAGTCCGGATTCGTCGGTGCTCCACCCTTGGAGGCAACGACGAAATACGTGTCACCCTGTCGGAGGTACACGAGCGGGTTCTGGCGAACGAGCCCGCTCTTGGCGCCGATCGAGTGCAGGATCAACACGTCAGAACCCGCGAACACGCCGCCACACTTGCCATCGTTGGCTCGAAACTCGGCGATGATCTGCCGGTTCCAGTCGTTCACGTCACTCATACGTCCTCCAGAGCCGAACCACACCAGCGTGGGAGGTTCGAATCTACTTCCTGCCGCGCCTGCCCCCGGCCAGCGACTGCAGGACGAGCAGCAACACGACCGCACCCAGAGCGGCGACGAGCACACTGCGAATCGAGAACTCGTCGACCCCATCCTTGTCACCGAGCGACATCAGGCCTCCACCGATGAACGCGCCGATCACACCGATCACCATTGTGTAGATGCACCCTGCCCGGTCGTCCTTGACGATCCATCGCGCCAAGCCGCCTGCCAGCAAACCAACAGCGATCCATCCAACGATGTTCATGACCACCACCGTACCGAGACGACACGTACCGCACGGACGATCGCGGGCGACACAGCCGAAGCCGTGCCACCCGCGATCGTCAGATTCAGTTCGAGATCACGGTGTGTACTGGAAGATGTACAGGCCATGGTCGCGATCGCTGGCAGCAATGTATTCCTTGCCATCCGATCCGATGAATGCCTGAACCCCCCAGAAGTTGTTGCCGCCCTCGTCGATGTAGTGGCCGACCTCGACCAGTTGATCGTTGACGATGTCAACCACTCGGAGTCCACCGGCGTAGTACGAGATGTACCCGAGCGTGGGATCCTGGAGTGACGTGGCGACCTCGTGGACCGACAAGTCGCCGAAGCCTTCTGCTTTGTCGGGGTCCATTGCCTCGGGGATCGCCCATGTATCGAGCTGCGTCAGCTTGCCGTTGTTGTTGTCGAACAGGTGCACGTAACCCCAGCCGTCGAAGAACGACCGCAGCGTCACGATGTCACCAGCGTCGCCGAGCGCAACGCCGGGCAGATCGCTGGCAGCACCCGCCAAGCAGGCGGCTTCGTCGAACCCGGGCAGGTCGAACAGGTCGTAACCGATCGAACGATCAACCGAGGCGACCGGGATCCCGCCCTCGACCGCCATCCCGAACGAAACGCACGCGTCTGCGCCTTCACGGTTGACCATCAAGGCGGCGATGTAACCGCCGGCGGCCTCGACATTGGCGATCTTTTCCGTGAACGTGCACAATCCGCGGACGACAACCGCAATTTGGGCACCGTTGCCAGCAGGAACGGCGGCATCGCCGATGCAGGACCGACCGACGTAGACCGTTGAGCCGGACAATGAGTCGCCAACTTCGATGGGCGCCGTCAGGTCACCGGGGGCGGCGGAGAACTCGCCGCCGTCGTCGGTCGATCCGGCGAACCCGGTCGGGTTGAAATCCTCGTCCGAAGCGATGATGTACTCGTTGTCGAGCGTGAACTCGGACTGGTGAGCGTTGCCTTCCGGCGCTTCGGTCAGCCCCGTCTGGGCGAGCAACTCGGGGTCGACGGTGTCAAAATCGGAATCGCCGAGGTACGTCGCGTTCAGCGGATCGGTGACGTCGAGCTTGACGTAGCCACCGTCCCAGTAGGAGGCCAGCATGATCTGACGGCCGCCGACCTGCTTGACGACCACGTCGTGGTGGAAGATCTGGACGAGGTTCGACGGCTCGGCCTGCACGATCTGGGGGAACGCCTCATCGAGGTCGTACTCCTTGATCAGCTTCGGCCGCTTCGGGTCACTGATGTCGAGAATGTCGACGTCCGCCCCCTCCTCGTTGTCGACGATCACGGCGTAGGCCTTGTTGCCGACGACCCACGCAAACACGCTGTGGATGTCGTTGGCGGCCTTCTTGCCCTGTCCGTTGACGGTGGAGTCCCCGAAACCCTCGGTCAAGGGTGTCGGATGGGCGGGGTTGGTCACGTCATAGATGTTGAGGCCACCAAAACCGGCCTTTTCCTTGCACTTCTCGTTGTTGGTCACGAGGATGTCACCGGTGAACGATTTCGTCGCGATCGACAACGCCTGCACCCCTTCGCCTGCGGCGCTGCCTTCCTTCGACACGATGAAGGCGACCTCCTTCGGCGTTGCTGGGTTACGGATGTCGACCACGTGGACGCCGTTGTACTTGCACGTCTCGCCGCCCCAAGCGGCGAGGTAGGCGAAACCCTTGTGCACACCGACGTCAGCGATCTTGCCGGGTTCGACGTTCTTGAGCGCCAGTTTCGAGATCAGCGCCACGTTGTCGGAACCTGAGGCGAGGTGCCCTTCGTCTCCGCCGTGCTGAGCGTTCGCTTCGTGGTGGTGGGTTGATGCGGCGTTGTCGATGGTGCCGTCGGTGCTGCTCGCACCGTCGTGCGCCCAGGCAACCGTGCCGACGGACAATCCAGCCAGTGCGACGAACACACTGACGTGTTTCTTGTTGATTTGCATGGCGCTCCCCTGAGAATGTTGACCGGTTCGGACGCAACGATCGTCAACGCCCTGGAAGTAGTGGCGGTACAACCATTCCGAACCGTAGCCGCACTGGAACATCCGAGCAAGGCGCCTGTCGTCACTCGTCGAAAACGGAACCCCTACGAGCCAGCCGACGGGTACAGCCCTGCGATCCCTGGGAGGCCGAGCGTGGCCGCCAGCGGGTCAGGGTTCGGGCAGACCGCGTCGGTTGGACCACCCTTCGTCCACGGTTGTCGGCAGGGTCTCCCGTCATAGGCGGCGACATGTCGCGACAACCAATCGGCGACGCCCCACGACCCGAGCGTTGTCTCATGAACGCCATCGGCGGCGAACCACGACGTTGCGTTGGCCGCATACGCATCGAGGTTCCACAGTCGAACCTCGGAAAAGCGACCGGACGCGGTCTGTTCTCGAAGAACGCGGTTCATCTCGCTGTAGTTCGAATGGTCGGAGGTGCCGGGAAGCTGGTAGCCGACCGACGATCGATAGGTCACCCAGGCAATGTGGTGGAAGCCCTTCGCACGCGCTGCCGCCATCACCACATCGAAGTCCTGCGAGAAACGACCGTGCCAGTCGTTGTAACCTACGGCGATCACCAACAGGTCGTTCGAGCCAGGCGTCGCGAGCATGGCGATCTCCGCAGCGGCGGTCGGCGGGATGGTCCCCTCACGTCCTCGACATGACAGCTGGACGAGCCGTCGGCACGACTCGAGCCGAGCGTCGAACACCGAGCCTTGTAGGCCGCCGAGCGCCCCATTCCATCGGACGCCCGCCATCGCCGAATCGCTGATGATCGTGACCCGCCTGGTCGGCGGTTGGTTGTCCGGGATCACGTCCGAGCTGGCCGGAAGCGGAGTGCCGGTGAACCATCCGGTCACATCAACCACGAGCTGCGTGCCTTGGGACGCGTGCACCGCGAGACCGCGAGTCGAGACTGGCGAAATCGAGCTGTTGGCGACCGTGAGGTTGGCGGCATCGGCGTTGATCGTCGAGACCTCGCCGAACGACGTGCCGGCAGGGTAGCCGACCAACCAACCACGATCTTCCGTTTCGGTGATCGTCCAGTTGACCGCAACTGCCGCCGTCGGGCCTCCGGTGACGGCGGCCGTCGAGAACTCTCGACCACCACCGTCGTGCAAGCGCGGCCCACCGTCCACCCCGAGTCGATCGCGCGTGTCGACCAGCCGAGTTGGAACCGTTGCTACGAAACGGCCGTCCGTCGAGGGACTCGCCGACGGTCCCGTGAAGTACCCGGTGATATCGACGATCACGTGATTCCCGAAACGAGTTGCGACGTCGAACATCCCGTCCCCGAGACCAACGATCGTCGAGGCGGCGCGGGTTTGGCCGGCACCGTCGGCGTTGAGCATCGAGGCAAGGGGCGGATCGGACGCGGCTGGGTAGGCGACGAAGACGTCGGGGCCGACCGTGTCCGTCGTTGTCACGTTGATCGCAACGGCCGTTGCTCCGATGGGAACATCGGGTTTGACCCGGACCACCCCGAACGGGCCGGGTCGAGCCGTCTGACGGGTGTCGACCAAGCGATGAGGCGTCAACGGAACAAACCGACCGGAAGCGACTGGACCCGCGGCGGCAACGAAGTACCCGCTGACATCGACAACCACGTCGACGGCAGCACTCGATACCACCGAGACCGCCCCGCTCTGGCCGAGTTGAACGAGCGCCGAGTTTGCCCGGACCTCTCCGGACCGGTAGTTGAGCGCCGACGCCAGCGGTCGCGGCAGTCCCGCCGGCCATGCCGTCACGAACCCGGGTTCGCTGGCAGAGACGGCGGTCAACACGAGCGCGACGGCGGTGGCATCGGACGGCACGTTGCACCGATCTGTTACCTGGATGTCGGCGGGGATTTGGGGCTGCAGCCGACCAGGTCGATCGATCCGTGTGTCCGCCAATCGACATGGCCGCACCCCCGTGAAGACTGACGGCGATGACGCTCCGATCGAGACCGGTTCGGCCCATGCCGATTCGACGGGTACGACCATGACGCCGACCGCGACCGCGAGCACAGCTGCGAAACGGAGCGACATGGCGAAACCGCGACGAATCCCGGAACGCATCGCTCCAGGTTCTCGCGGTCGCACCGATTGTGTCGGCTTGCCGCCGAGTCTTTGACCGAATCTTGACGCACCGACCACACTCCGATATCGGCCCGCGATTGCGTCAGCTCAAGTGTGTTCGGCGCCTTTGTCGATCGATTCGTCGTTCTTGTCGATGAAGTTCCAGGCCAACGGCGTCAACGCACCTGCGACGATCAACTTGAACAGATCGCCCACGAGGAACGGCGTCACGCCGTAGGCGATTGCGTTGGCTCCGTCGCTTCCTTCGATCGGCACGTTGAGCTTGTAGGCCAACCACAGCACGCCGAAGAAATAGATCACGGCGGTGCCTGCCAACATCGCCGGAATCGATGTGGCCAGATTGCGGTCCTGGCGGCGCTCGGCAAGGTACCCGACGAGCCCCGCCGCCACGATGAATCCGAACAGGTAGCCGGCAGTCGATCCCGTGCCGGTCGACCATCCGTGAGTACCTTCCGAGTACCACGCGAACGGCATCGCCAGTCCGGCGATCCAGTACAGCGCTTGGCTCGCAAGCCCACGTTGCCAGCCCAACGCGGTACCGGACAGCAAGACCACGAACGTCTGCCCGGTGATCGGGACCGGGGTGAAACCGAGATGGATCGACAACTGGGCGGAAACTGCCGTGAGCACCGCGAAACCGACGACCAGTGCCACGTCGCGTACGACCGACATCGTCCGATCGGAAGGGCGAGGCAGGGCGTCAGCGAGCGTGCGAGGAGCGGCTACGGCAGCGTTCGTCATTTCGATAACCGTACTTTCGGACGCGTATCAGAACACAACTTCGGATCACATCGTTATCAGAACGACATCAAGACGACATGTGCTGTCGCCGGCTGCTCGGACGTCCCGCGACACCGTCACGTTTGCCCGCCGTGGCGTTGGACGAACTCGATCACGGCCTGATTGAACGCGTCGTTCTTGTCGCCGGCAACCATGTGGCCCGCCCCGGCGACGTTGACGACCTCCGCGTGGGGAACCAGTTCGCACAGCTCGCGCACACTCTCGTCACTCACGATGTCACTCATGCGGCCGCGCACGAGCAGCGTCGGAATCGTGACCTTGCGGGCGGCGGCGCACAGCCGCTCGTGATGGACCAGACCGGCCTGCCCGTCGAGTCCCTCGCGGTTGGTGATGAACCGCGGGTCCCAGTGCCAGTACCAGCGGTCATCGCCTCGTTGGCGGAGATTCTTGCGGAGCCCCGAGAGGTCCTTCGGTCGCGGGCGATGTGGGATGTATGCGGCGATCGAGTCGGCGGCGTCCTCCAACGTGTCGAACCCACGCATTCCGGCCCGCATGAACCCGGAGATCTTGTCGCGGCCCTCCGACTCGATTCGTGGAGCCACGTCGACCAGCACGAGCGCCGAAGCGATCTCGTCGTCCGATTCGCCCACCGCAGCCATCGCCGACAAACCGCCCAGGGAGGCGCCGACCAGCGCCGGTTTGCGGCCAAGACTTGCGGCGACGGCGCGGATGTCGGCCGCGAACCGGGTCATCCCATAGACGCCATCGGGTGACCAGTCGCTGTGGCCGTGACCGCGCAGATCGATCGAATAGGCGCATCGGCCGGCAGCGGCCAGAGCGGCCGCCGCGCTCCCCCAGGCGTGGCGCGTCTGGCCGCCACCGTGCAGGAGCAACACAGGCTGATCGGATTGGTCGCCGAACACGTCGGCGGCCAGTTCCAACCCGGCACCAGGCAGTCGGATCGTGCGTGGCTCATCGTCAGCTGGCATGCCTCATGATGCCAGGCGGTGGACGCTGACCGCATAGTCGCCGCCGACGAACGGCTCGGCCTCCCACGTCGCATACCTGGATTCGAGCGTCAGTCCGGCGGCGATGCAATCAGCGTCGTAACGATCGAGTGTGTAGGCGTGATCGAGCTGGAAGCCGGCAACGAGCAAGCCCCCAGGGCAGACATGCCCGGCCATGTTGGCGACGACGCCCGCCTCGGTTCCGGGGTTGACGAAGATCATCACGTTGCCCGGCATCGCCACGACGTCGAACGTTCGTGGCAACGAGACGTTGCAGAGATCGGCCTCGATCCACTCCAGTTGTGGCGCCTTGGCGCGTGCGGCAGCAAGCATCGGCGGGTCGAGATCGACGCCGACGACGTCGATCCCGCGGGCGGCCAGTTCGATCGCCACACGTCCGGTCCCGCAACCGGCATCGAGCACGGAGGCCGGCGAGAACCGGCAGATGAAGTCGGCCTCTCCGTGAATCGAATGACCTGCGGCTGCCCGCTCGGCCCAGCGACGGTCGTACGCCGCGCCGCGCGGCACGCTGTCGTGCGATGACCAGCGCGAGCTCACAGGTACCTCACAGGTACTGAGGGATCACCTCGGCGACCTGCTCGGGCGTGGTCATCGGCGAGAAACGTTCGACCACGTTGCCATGCTTGTCGACGAGGAACTTCTCGAAGTTCCAGGTGATATCGGGAGTCTCACCGGTGCCGGGTTGAGCCGCCTTGAGGAGCGAGTACAGCGGAGACTCGGCATCACCGTTGACCTCGATCTTGGCGAACATCGGAAAATCGACGTCGTACTCGGAGGTGACGAACTCGAGAATCTCCGCTTCGGTGCCGGGTTCCTGCTTGCCGAACTGGTTGCACGGAAACCCGAGCACCTGGACGGCATCGAACTGGTGGTGGAGCGCACGCAGACCTGCGTACTGAGGAGTGAGGCCTCAAGCGCTGGCGACATTGACAATCAGCAGCACGTTGTCGCGGAACTGGTCGAAGTCGACCTGCTCGCCCGTGATGCTCGTCATCTGAAGGTCATGGATGGAAGTCATGTCGGCGACTGTATCTCCGGTCGACCATGATGGTGACGTGCCGATTCGTCGCATCATCGGGATCACGGGCTGCCCTGGTGCGGGCAAATCGACACTTGCTGCAGAGTTCGTCGCCGAACACGCTGACACGTCCGTGGTGTTGCCGATGGATGGGTTCCATTTCGCCCAGCGGGTACTGATCGGGCTCGGCCGCGCCGATCGCAAGGGCGCCCCCGACACGTTCGATGTCGGCGGCTACGTCGCCTTGCTGCAGCGACTGCGCAGCGATCCGGCCGGCACGGTGTACGCCCCGGCGTTCGATCGCCGGCTCGAGGAACCGATCGCCGACGCGATCGGGATCGAACCGCATCACACGACAATCGTCACCGAAGGCAACTATCTGCTCCTGTCCGACGGAGGGTGGGAGCATGTCCGGCCGCTGCTCGACGAGGTGTGGTTCGTCGATATCGACGACGAAATTCGACGTCAGCGCTTGATCGCCCGTCACATCGCCCACGGTCGCACTCCCACTGCTGCGGCAGCGTGGGTCGAGTCCGTCGACGAGCCCAACGCACAGCTGATCTTGGCAACCCGTTCGGCCGCCACACGAGCGGTACCGTCTGGATGATGAATCTCGTCGAGTTGCAGGATGTGATCGAGCGGACCTACGGCGATCGCGATCGCGATCGAGGCGTGGCCCCTACCGTGGCATGGCTGGCCGAGGAGTTCGGCGAGCTGGCTCAGGCGGTCCGCAAAGGCACCCGCGACGAGATCGAGCACGAGTTCTCCGACGTGCTGGCCTGGGTGGCCACACTCGCCAACCAGGTCGGCGTCGATCTCACCACCGTCGTCGACCGTTATCGCCACGGTTGCCCGAAATGCACCTCGATCCCGTGCACCTGCTGAGCGGTACGTGTCGCATGATGCCCGTGTCCCATGATGCTGGCGTCACATGATGATCGAGCGCGAGCGGCGGTACCTGGTGCGACGGCTGCCGGACGGCCTGTCGGACGGGAATCCCATCGCCCAGGCGTACCTGATGACTCGGCCGGCCTCGGTTCGGGTGCGACGTGAGGGTGATCGTCACACCCTGACGGTGAAGACCGGTTCCGGCCGGAAGCGCACCGAGATCGAACGCGAGATCGACGGCGACGAGTTCGAGGCGGTCTGGGAGGTCGCCACCGAACTCCGCATTCAAAAACGCCGGATACTCGTTCCCCTCGCAGGCGGCCACACGGCAGAACTGGATCTGTTCGAAGCCGATCTGGCCGGCCGACAGATGGTCGAAGTCGAATTCGACGACGATGATTCGCTCGCTGATTTCGAGCCGCCGGACTGGTTCGGCCGAGAGGTGACCGAAGATGGGCGGTTCACCAACGCATCGCTGGCGCGGTACGGCTGGCCAGAGGAGTGAGCGGATCCACCGGGTCGCACGTCACCCAAGCGTCAATACCTGGCTACAGGAAGAGTTCGGCGATCTGGATCGCGTTGAGCGCGGCGCCCTTGCGCAGATTGTCGTTGCTGATGAACAGCGCCAGCCCACGACCGCCTGGTGCGCCATGGTCCTGTCGGATGCGACCGACATAACTCGGATCCTTGCCGGCCGCATCGAGTGGAGTGGGGACATCGCTGATCTCGACACCGGGTGCCGCCGCCAACAGTTCGTACGCACGCGCCACCGAGATCGGCCGCTCGAACTCTGCGTTGATCGACAACGAGTGACCGGTGAAGACCGGGACCCGAACACAGGTGCCGGACACCGCAAGATTCGGGATGTTCAAGATCTTGCGGCTCTCGTTGCGAAGTTTCTTCTCCTCGTCGGTCTCGAACTCACCGTCGTCGACGATGGAGCCGGCGAGCGGCAACACGTTGAAGGCGATCGGCTTGACGAACTTCTGCGGCGTCGGGAACGAGACCGCTTCGCCGTCGTGGGTCAACTCGGCGGCGCGATCGACGACCTGACGGGCTTGCTTGTCGAGTTCGTCGACTCCCGCAAGGCCACCGCCGGAAACCGCCTGGTAGGTGGACGCGATCAGCCGGGTGAGACCGGCCTCGTCGTGCAACGGTTTGAGCACGGGCATCGCCGCCATGGTGGTGCAGTTCGGGTTGGCGATGATCCGCTTCGATGCGTTGTGGATCTCGTGCCCGTTGACCTCGCTCACGATCAGCGGGACCTCAGGGTCCATCCTGAACGCCGACGAGTTGTCGATCACGATCACCCCAGCGGCTGCGAACTTGGGCGCGTAAGCCTTCGACGAGGTGGCGCCGGCCGAGAAGAGGGCGATATCGAGGCCGCTGGGATCGGCAGTTTCGGCGTCTTCCACCACGATCTCGGCGCCCTTCCAAGCCAGCGTCGTGCCGGCCGAACGGGACGACGCGAAGTAGCGGATCTCCGACACCGGAAAGTTCCGTTCATCGAGCAGTCGACGGATCACGCTGCCGACTTGTCCAGTTGCACCTACGACACCAATACGCATGACGTGCAAGGTTAACGCCACATGGCGAACGCAACTCCTCAAGTTTCAGTCGACCGTTGCGATCAGCCACCAGTGGTTTTTGTTGATGCCTTCGAAAGACCTCCGCCCGGCATCGACACCCTTCAGATTGCTCTTCGGGTTGACCCAGACCTCGACACCGCTGATCCGGCCGGTGAGCCGGCCGGTGACTTGATCCGGATGGACTCGCGAAGCCTGCCAAGCCAGCCGAGTGACGCCTCGTTGGCGTGAGAGCCACGACCCCAACTTCGGCAACCGGTACAGCGACCTGACCGCTGTACCGACCGGTAACACGACCAGATCGGATCTCGCCGGAGCCCGGAAGTTGAGCACGATCTTGCCGCCAGCTCGAACCACTCGAACCGCTTCAGCAGCCAACTCGAGCGCATCGTCGAGTTCGCAGTGCTGCAGCGTGATGTAGCTGAAGGCGATGTCCGCGGTGTCGGGAGAGATGTTGAGTGTGCGGCCGTCGGGCACTTCGACCGTCCGCAACCGTTCGACGTTGCCGAACCTGGCGACCGTCTCGTGACAACGTTCGAGGAAGCCCTGATCGAGGTCGCACGCAATCACAGTCCCGAATTCGCGAGTGAACGCACAGGTCATGCGACCGATCCCTGCCCCGATCTCGACGAGCGTGCGGGTCTGATTCTCCGGTACCCGAAGACCGAACTGCTCGAGGTACGCCGGGACCTCGTGATCGCCGGTGTCGACGAACTCGGCCAGCGTCAGCGAGTCGCCCGTTGCATTGTTGAACACCCAGCCCGTCTGGCGGACGACGTCGTCACCGCTGGTCATCTGTTCCGAGACGCGCCCCGCCGCCTTCCAGGGAATCAGCTGGCTGCGACGGCGCATCGAATCGGTCACTTGCGTTCCGGCAACGGGGCCGAATAGGACTGGCCCGAGTCGAGACCGAAGGCGGTGTGGAGCGAACGAGCCGCCCGTTCGAGATCGGACGAGGCGATCACCACCGAGATCCGAATCGTGGAGGTCGAGATCATCTCGATGTTGACGCTCTCATCGGCCAGCGTGCGAAACATCTTGGCGGCGATGCCCGGCGAGGTCTTCATCCCGGCGCCGACCAGGGAGACCTTGGCGATGTCGTTGTCGTGGGTCACGCCCTTGGCGCCGACCTCGCCCGCGACCCGGGCGACGATCGACTCGGAGACGGCCATGTCGGCCATCGGGACGGTGAAACTGATGTCGGTGTGACCTTCGGTCGACGTGTTCTGGACGATCATGTCGACGTTGACGTTGGCTGCCGCCAACGGTTCGAACAGCGCCGCCGAGACCCCCGGCTGATCGGGAACGCCGAGCACCGTGACCTTGGCTTCGGTGCTGTCGGTCACGACACCGGAAATGATCGGATCTTCCATGGAGGGCTCCTCGACGGTGACCCACGTTCCGTGTTCCCAGGTGAAGCTGGAACGGACGTGGAGCGGGACGTTGTGGTTGCGTGCGAATTCGACCGAGCGCAGAGCCAGCACTTTCGAACCGGCGCCGGCCATCTCGAGCATTTCGTCGAAATTGATTTTCGACAGCTTGCGGGCCTGCGGCACGATGCGAGGGTCGGCCGTGAACACGCCGGTGACATCGGTATAGATCTCGCAGGCGTCGGCGCCCAGCGCCGCGGCAAGTGCAACTGCGGTGGTATCGGAGCCGCCACGACCGAGCGTCGTGATCTCTTTCTCGGTCGAGACGCCTTGGAAGCCGGCGACGACGCACACCTTGCCGTCGGCGAGCGCCGTTCGCACTCGATCACCTTTGACTTCAAGGATCTTCGCCTTGCCGTGCGAGGTGTCGGTGATGATCCCGACCTGGCTCCCTGTGAAGCTGACGGCGTCGAGGCCGCGATCGGCGAGCGCCATGCAAACGAGCGCCATCGAGACCCGCTCGCCGGTGGTCAACAGCATGTCCAACTCACGGCCGGGCTGGTTCGAGGACACCTCGTTGGCAAGTTTGATCAGGTTGTCGGTCGCCTTGCCCATCGCGGAAACCACGACGACGACATCGTTGCCGTGGCGCTTCGTGAAGGCGACATGATCGGCGACGGCCTTGATTCTGTCGGGGTCCGCGACCGAGGTGCCGCCGTACTTCTGAACGATCAATGCCACGGGTTCGAAATCCTATGCCCGGACGATCCCCGAAGCGACCGGTTCGGCGCAGTCTTCGTCACCCTTCGGGTAGCCGCACGGCCGATTGCCCGAACGTTTGAACGGGCGGGAAACCGCGACGAGGCCAACTCTGTCAGCGTTCAGAGTTCAGCGACCCAACGATCAGCGAGCAGGGAGACGAGACGGATGACGAGGCCAACGGTGCACGAAGGCGACAACGACAATCGAGACGTTCGGTTGCTGCAACAACTGTTGCGCGACTTGAACTACGACGTCGGCGACATCGACGGCGATTTCGGACCACGCACGGCCCGCGCCGTCACCGCCTACCAGACCGATCACGCAATCGGCGACACGCCCGGCGAATGCGGCCCGAACACATGGGCCGCGCTCGAGACACAGTTCGGAGACCTCGACGGGCTGCGCGCCGACGAGAGCGTACGGGAGTACGTCCAAGACACGTACGGCACGGCGCACACCTCGATGGACCCGGAACAGCAACTGGCGGCGCTGGCCGAAGCCGCCAACGAACAACTCGCCAACGCAGGGGTGCCCTACGTCCCGATCTCGTTCGGCAGCACCGCCCCGGATTGGGCCGTGTTCGACTGGAGCGCATGGGGTGTGACCGTCGATCGCGGGAAGTACGACCAGGCCCAGGAGGCGGGCGACGCAGCAGAGAACATGGACACGATCTACCACGAGTCGCGACACGGCGAGCAGTGGTGGACGATCGGGCGACTGCTCGCCGGTTTGTACGACATGGATGGGGCTGCGATCAATGCCCAGACCAATCTCAACCTCGAGATCGCCAACCTGGCGGCGCAGGACCCGATCTTGCAGTCGAACGCAAAAACGGATGCGGCGATCAGCTGGTACGAGCAGACGTTCGGCGCCTCGCCGGTGCCTGCCGGAATGGATCGCCCTCGTGAGGCGGATGCGGGCGCGACCGGCGGGAGTGTGAAGCGCGAGGTACGCGAGTACGTCAGTGGCGGCTCGGCCGACGGCCGATACATCCTGAGGCGCGGATCCGAGGAGGCCAGCGAAATCCGCTACCTCCAGGAGCTCTTGACCTGGCGGAACTTCTCGCCCGGCAACGTCGACGGCGACTTCGGCGACAACACGGAGCGGGCGGTCAAATCGTTCCAAGCTGCGAACGGCCTCGACGACGACGGTGTCGTCGGTCGAGACACGTGGGAGGCGCTGATTCCGTGACAATCGAACGACCGGACGCACTGGCAGATCGCCAGCAGTGACCGGTCCGCTCGAGCGGTCCGGAACGACCTGCCGATCAGGTCGATGTGCTCGTCAGGGCCGTATTGTCAGTGATACGACCTCGAACTCGAGCAGCGACGCCCCGGAGGCCACGGGGTGCTCCGGCTTGGCATCGCCGCGGCCTTGATCCTCGTGGGTTTCACGGTGCTGATGCTGGAACGCTTGCCCCGCTCGCCAAGCCTGGAACGCCTCCTCGGACGCCCAGCGAGTGACGACGAAATAGCGGTCGTCGCCGGCCACCGGACGCAGCAACATGAACTCCTCGAACCCTGGCTGCTGGTCGACCATCCCGGCGCGGGCGGCGAATCGACGCTCCAACTCGGGACCGGCACCTTCTGGGATCTCAATTGCGTTGATCTTCACCACGGACATCGCTAGATAGTGTCACGCACCACCGCCGATCACGTTGCCGCACCGACGCTCCCGGACGATCAGCGGATCAAATCCATGATGTCGAGCTTGAGCCACACCGTGCCGGCCGGTTCGATGCTGCCGGTGCCCGACATGGGCGCCCACCTCAGGTCGAGGTTCCCCTGTGCGCTGAGTGACAGCCCTCGCAACGGTCGCAGCCCGATCTCGGCCTCGTTGTCCAAACCGAGTTCGATGCCGCGCTCTCTCGAGACGTCGATCGTCGCCTTGGTGCTCCACGTCAGGAACCAGTTCGGCCACGTCCGGACTTCGAGGTTGAGTACCTCGATACCGCCGTTCCCGAACAACCTGCCGACCGGCTGCAGGAACTGCAGTTGTGCGTTCGGCTGTGTTCGCAGATCGAAGTTCGAGAGTTGCAGGTTGAGCTGTTCGAGCGTGACTTCGTCCCAGTCGAGTTGCAGCCGAAACGGGACCGTGAGGTCGAGCGGGCGCATTCGTAACGTCCCTGGGGTGCCAGGGGTCGAGGGTGTGCCGGCTGGGGAGGGCGCTGAAGCGGGCGCTTCGTCGAGCAGGTCCCAGGTCGCCTCGCCGACGATGCCGTCGGCGGTCAGCCCGTGTTGGGCCTGGAAGTAGCGAACCGACTCCTCGGTGATCGGACCGAAGTCGCCATCGACTGCGCTGAGCCGAATCCCCTCGTTCTGGAGATGTGCAACCAAGCGCTCCTGGAGTTCACGGACATCGCTGCCGACGTCGCCTCGGCTCAATTCAGGATGTGACATCTTGATGCCTCCTCAGGCGTAGGCCGTGTCGTCGTCGGAGTAGTTGATCGAGTCGTCGATCCCATCGATCGACGACGGCACATCGTTCTCGACGAGGTACGTCACCCACTCTTCGCTGAGGTCGAGCCGGGCGCTTGCTCCGATCTCGATTTCAAGGGCCACATTCAGGGAAACCGGATCGCTCATCTCGCCTCCTCGGGACACTTGAAACGCTACGGATTCAGCGTGCCGCCGAACAGCAGAGGCGGTGCAACCGAACGAGCAGTTCCGCCTGCACCATCAGGCAGCCTTTCCCGGCGGCGCTCCCGCGATCGCGGGAACGCCCCATGGATTCGGCCGAGTCTCGGGAACCTCCTGACCTGCGCCTCGGCAGGTCTGTTGGGAGCGGTCAGCCCGCGGTCGTGAGGGTCGCTCGGTGCGTCATGCGGCGAGTGGCGTGACCCGTTCGGAGACGAGGTCGCCGAGCCGGCTCAGCACCGCGCCGGCCGGGAACGCTGCGCAGATCGTCCGGATGACAGCGAGGTGATCGTCGATCAACTCCTGCACCTCGGCGACGGGGTCTTCACCCTCGTCGGCGAATTGCACGATCAGATCGATCGTCCCCTGGCAGTCGAGCCAGTCATGGATGGCGCGTTGCAGGTCAGCCTCGGTGACGCCAGGACGGTGAGCGACCATTGCCGTCGTCGTGCCTCCATGGCTGGCGAGCCCGAACCAGGCCCGCCGACAGACGTCGCAGTGCGCGTCGAGGCAATCGTCGATCACGGGCACGACCAGTTCACCTTCCACGGCGAAACTGCGATCGCTGGGCATGACGCCTTGCAAGTCGTTGGTGGCGACGAGTACGAGCATGATGGTTCCTCCTTGTTCGACGGACCCGCATGCAACGGACCCGCATCAACAGATACAGCCGATTCTGAACAGGGGGTGTCGCACGGTTCCCCGGTCATCTCCTCAGGGATCGACGTCCGGAATTCGGTCAAGCGCCGTCATCGCCACTCGATGTGAACGGGTCGAGTTCGGCCAACGCGGTGCCGAGATCGAACGAACCAGGATCGACGCCGCTCAACGGACCGCTCGGATCGCCGTAGAACGGCCGCCCCGGGCCGATCCTCACGAGCTGGCAGCTCGGCAGCCGCGCCTTCAACGTGCCGGCAATCGAGAACGTCACGCTGTGGGATGTGAACGAACCACTGCAGCCGTCGAACGGATCATCGACCAGCGCAAATCCGATCACATCGCCGGGAGCCAGATCGGTGATCGCCAATCGAGTGACGGCTGCATCGGCCGACCGAGACGGAGCACCGATTCGTACCGTGTCTGTTTCCGCGTCTCCTTCCGTGTCTGTTTCCGTGTCTGTTTCAGCGTCGCCTTCCGTGTTGCCGTCCGCCGTGCCGTCCAGGATCGAGACAAGTTGGCCGACGGAACAGGCCTCGAACGAGTCGTTTCGAACCACCAGCAACGCCCCTGTCGTCGTCACGCCCAGATCGGCGGGATCGCATGGGCCGGTTGCGGCCTCGTTCGGGTACAGCGCCGTCAACCACCATCCACAAGCCGAAACCATGGCGGTTGGCACCGTGACCGGCCGGCCGTTGACATCGATCGCAGCGACGGTGATCGCCTCCGGCGCGAGGCAACCGTCTCCCGATTGACCGACGACGAGGTCGGCCCACTCACCCGGGTTGAGCCAGACGTCCGACTCCATCATCGGATCGATCAGCGGAGACTCACGGACGCTGACCTCGCACCACACGTCCCCATCATTACGAATCCGGAGAACGGCGTCAGCGGACGCCTCGGCGACGATCACCTGGGCGGTCCACGTTGCCAGCTTGCCGGGTACACACGGTGGCGGCGACTCGGGCGCCTCGACCGTCGATGCGGTGATCTGGCTCGGTGCCAGTTCGATCGTGCTGACCGTTGATGTCGAGGTGGGCGAATCCACCCCCGGCGAGGTGGGATCCCCGATCGACTCGAGCGTTCGGTCGTTCGTACAGCCGACCACGAGTAAGCACGACCCGACGAGCACCAGACACCACCAACGCACGAACACAACCATAGGATCCGGCTCGTCCGAACCGGTAGCGTCGGCGGCTGTGCGTTATGACTACGTCATCGTCGGCGGGGGTTCGGCCGGTTCTGCTCTGGCCAACAGACTGTCGGCCGATCCGGCCAACAAGGTGCTGGTGCTCGAGGCCGGTCGGCCCGACTACAAATGGGATGTCTTCATCCACATGCCGGCGGCGCTGGCATTCCCGATCGGCAGCAAATTCTACGATTGGAAGTACGAATCCGAACCCGAGCCAGATCTTGGCGGGCGGCGCGTGTATCACGCCCGCGGCAAGGTGCTCGGTGGGTCGTCATCGATCAACGGAATGATCTTCCAGCGCGGCAATCCGATGGACTTCGAGCGATGGGCCGCCGACCCCGGCATGGAGACCTGGGACTATGCGCACTGCCTGCCGTACTTCAAGCGGATGGAGAACTGCCTCGCAGGCGACGGCGAGTTCCGCGGCGACGACGGCCCGCTCGTGCTCGAACGCGGACCGGCCGAGAACCCGCTCTTCGATGCGTTCTTCGAGGCAACGCAGCAGGCCGGCTACCCGTCGACTGACGACGTCAACGGGTATCGCCAGGAAGGCTTCGCCAAGTTCGACCGCAACATCCATCGTGGTCGCCGTCTGAGTGCCGCCCGGGCCTATCTCCACCCGGTCATGAAGCGCCCGAACCTGACCGTCGAGACGCGCGCCCTCGCGCATCGAATCCTTTTCGACGACAAGCGCGCCACCGGCGTCGAATACTCGCGTCGCGGGACCATACGTCGTGTTCAAGCAACTGAAGTCATCCTGTGCGGCGGCGCGTTCAACTCGCCGCAGCTGCTGCAACTGTCCGGCGTGGGCGATGCCGAGCACCTCGGGTCGCTCGGGATCGACATGGTCCATCATCTCCCGGCTGTCGGCCAGAACATGCAGGACCACCTCGAGGTCTACATCCAGTACTCCTGTTCGCAGCCGGTGTCGATCCAGCCGTGGATGAAGATGTGGAAGCGGCCCTTCGTCGGACTGATGTGGCTGTTCCGGAAGGGTCCGGGAGCGACCAACCATTTCGAGGGAGGCGGTTTCGTCCGCTCCAACGAAGACGTCGACTACCCGAACCTGATGTTCCACTTCCTGCCGATCGCGATCCGCTACGACGGCTCGTCGCCCACAGGCGGGCACGGTTACCAGGTCCATATCGGACCGATGTACTCGGATGCCCGCGGATCGGTGCAGATCACCACCACCGATCCGAGCGCGAAGCCGGCCCTCCGGTTCAATTACTTGTCGACCGAACAGGACCGGCGCGAGTGGGTCGAATCGATCCGGATTGCTCGCACGATTCTGAACCAGAAAGCGCTCGATCCGTTCAATGGCGGCGAACTCTCGCCAGGTGCTTCCGTCGAGACGGATGAAGAGATCCTCGACTGGGTCCGCAACGACGCCGAAACCGCACTCCATCCGTCATGCACGTGTCGAATGGGCATCGACGAGGATTCCGTGATCGACCCGTTGACGATGAAGGTCCACGGGATCGAAGGCGTTCGAGTGGTTGATGCGTCATCGATGCCCTACGTCACAAACGGCAACATCTACGCCCCGGTCATGATGCTCGCCGAAAAAGCGGCCGACCTGATCCTCGGCAACACCCCGCTTCCCCCCGAACCGGTCAAGTGGCACCGCCACACGAAGAACGCGTGAGGTTGTTGCGCAAATAGTCCGCAACAACCTCACGCGTTCGGGTGGTTTGGTCAGGTTGGTTTGGTCAGGTTGGTTTGGTTAGAGCCAGGCGGCGACGACGTCGGGGTTGTCGGCTACCCACTTGGCGGCGGCTTCAGCTGCGGTCATGCCGTCACGGTCGACGTAGCCGGCGATCTCGCTCTGCTGATCGGTCGTCAGCTGGAACTTCGACAGGAAGTCGAACGCAACGGCGTTCTTCGCCTGCAGCTTGGCCGAGGCCGACTTGACGAGCACATCCGGCGCGTAGTCACAGGCGTATCCACCGTCTGCCGCGGCAGCCGAAGCGAGGCACTCGTCGGTCACCGGCGGCAGCGTGATCTCGGTGAGATCGGCTTCGAGGTGCTTCCAGTGCGGCTTCCAGAACTGGACCAGCACCGGCGCGTCGAC
Organism: Ilumatobacteraceae bacterium; assembly: GCA_043773365.1. GTDB lineage: Bacteria > Actinomycetota > Acidimicrobiia > Acidimicrobiales > Ilumatobacteraceae > Ilumatobacter. The sequence goes on along the minus strand of JAYVFI010000072.1, from coordinate 8,356 downwards.
GGTTGCGTTGTCGATCGCCGTCAACACGGCTGCTTCCGAACCACCCACCACGTACTGCAACGGCAGGCCGAGGTTGGCAATGATCTGCTCGTCGAACGTGACGTACGTCGGGTCACCCATCAGGAACTGGCCGAGGTCACCGGTTTCGGCCGTGGCGAACAGACCGGCCAGCGCCGGATCCTCGAAACCTTCCCACGTCGCCAACTCCGGGTGGGCATCGACGATCGCCGTGTTCACGTACCAACCGATCTTGGCGACCGGGCCCAACTCGCCGAGCGACACGACCGTCTTGTTGGTGTCGATGTACGTCTCGAAGTCAGCTGCGTGGCCCGATGGCCACACCTCGAGCACGGCGTCGATGCTGCCGTCCTCCATTCCCGGCCAGGTGGCGAACTCGTCGATCTCGACGAACGACACCGGAGTTCCCAACTCGCTCTCGAGCACGACCTTGGCGACGTTGGCGTTGACCGCGGAACCGGTCCACGGGTTGATCGCCAACACGATTCCTTCACCCGCAGATGCCGCCTCCTCGGCGGTCGCGGTGGCTGTCGCTTCGACCGGCGCGGTCGCGGATTCTTGCGTTGGTTCCTCGGCGGCTGGTTTCACCTCGTCGTCACCACACGCCACCACCACGGCGGCGAGCGTTGACACGAGCAGGATCCGCCCGATTTTCGATCGTGACATCTTCACGTTGATTTCCCCCTTGTTGGTTCGACAACGGATGTTGCCGGAACTATGAACGACGCTCGGTCTTCGACTGCCCCCATGCCTGGGTGATCCGATCAAGGACGATCGCCAAACACACAATACTCAAGCCGGCTGCCAAACCTTGGCCGATCTGCGACTGCTGCTTCTGGAAACCTCCGAGGCTGAGCAGGCCGAGCGCACCACCTCCGATCAACGAGGCGATGATCACCGTCGCCAGCACGAGCAGCACGGTTTGATTGATGCCCAGCATCACCGAGCGGAACGCCAGGGGAAGCTGGACCTTGACCAATTCCTGGCGGGGAGTCGCCCCGAACGAGATCGCCGCTTCGCGCGGCGTCGACGGGACCTCCCTCAAACCGAGCGCCGTCAGCCTGATGCACGGCGGCACGGCGTAGATCACCGACGCAATCACTCCGGCCGACCGACCCGCACCGAACAGCAGCAGCACGGGAACCAGGTACACGAACTGCGGGAGCACCTGCGCCGTATCGAGCAACGGGCGCATCACGCGTTCTGCGACCGGCGATCGGCCGGCCAGCACGCCGAGCGGCACCGCGATCAGCACGCTCACGACCAAGGCGACGAGCACTTGGCTCAACGTGTTCATGGCATGGTCCCACATCGACGTCCGGCCGTCGGCGCCGCCGGGTACGGAACCCATCGAGGCAATCGCCACGAGACACAAGGCGACGGTCAACGCCAATCGCCATCCCTTGCTCGCCCAACCGATCGCCGCGACAACAGCAACGACGACGAGCCAGGGCAGCCATTCCAGGAAGTTCCGGAGCGGCTGCAACACATTGGAAACGAGGGCGTCGCTGATCGGCTTCGTGCCACCGATGATCGGGATGCCCTCCCGCAGGTTGTTCTGCACCCAATTCGTGATGTCGTCGACCGTCGGGGCGATATCGACGGCCAGCGCATCGGGGAACGTGTTGCTCCCGATCAACCTCGTCAGCAGTGCGACCGAAATCAGGACCGCGATCGCAGCCGCCGCTCGTCGTTGAGGGCTCGGGATCAACGACCGCAGCGGATTGATCCCGGCCTGTTCACCGGTCGTGATCCGGTCGAGGCTGATCGCTGCGAACACGATCGCCATACCCGCCGCCGCGGCGAGACCGACATCCTGCTTCTGGAGCCCCTTCAACACCTCGCCTCCGGTGTCGCCGGTGCCGAGCAACGAACCGATCACGACGATCCCGAACGCCATCATGATCACCTGGTTCAGGCCGAGCAGTATCGTCCGGCGAGCGATCGGGAGCTGAACCTTGAACAGTTGCTGCCACGGCGTCGACCCGAACGATTCGCCGACCTCGTTCATCACGACTGGCACGCTCCGCAGCCCGTGACTCGTGAGGCGCACAGCCGGCGGAACCGCATAGACGACGGTCGCCGCCACGGCCGGTGGGAACTGGATGCCGAGCAGCAGCACGAGAACGCCGAGATAGACGAATGCCGGCATCACCTGAGCGGTGTCGAGAAAGCCGCGCAACACTCGTTCGGCGCGTTCGGACCGAGCCGTCCAGATGCCCAACGGGATCCCGATCAGGAGTGAAATCACGATGCCGACGATCATCAGTGACAAGGTGATCATCGTCAGGTCCCAATACCCGACACCGCCGACGGCGGCCATCGTCGCGGTTCCCCACAGCGCCGCTCGCCAACCTCCCGTCGAGAGACCGATCAACGCCGTCAACGTGAGCACACCAGACCATCGCAGCGTCGTCAGCACCCGCAGCGTCTGGCGAACCATCCAGTCCAACGTGCTGCTGACGGGGTTGAAAACGCCCGTGAACAACCAGTGGTCCTTTCGGTTGCTCGTGATCCACCGGTACAGCCGACGCATCGCCGGCTGGATGTGCGTGTCGAACGACGCAGGCACGTCATGCGACAGCACCAGACCGACGACGACGAGTGCGCCGAGCACCAGCACGGGGACGGCGAGACGACGCAGGCGCGCCTGATCGAGTGGGAACATCGCCACGTCAGCCCTCTTCGCCGGCGATGACCGCCAGCACGTGATCGCGATTGACCAACCCGAGTCGAGCACCGGAGCCGTCGACGACGGCGACCGGCAGATTCTCGCGAGCGAGCAGCCCGACGACGTCGCGAACCTTGGTGCCGACCGGTACCTCGCCGACGACCAGTTCGTCGGTCGGTGCGTCCATCACCGCCTCGACCGGCACGACATGACTGCGTGGGATGTCGCGCACGAAGTTCTCGACGTACTCGTCGGCCGGGTTGGTCACGACGTCCTGCGGGGTACCGACCTGGACGAAGCGGCCATCCCGCATGATCGCGATCCGGTCGCCCAGCCGGAGCGCCTCCGTGAGGTCGTGGGTGATGAACACCATCGTCTTGCTCACTTCGCGTCGCAAGCGAACGACTTCGTCCTGCATGTCACGACGGATCAGCGGGTCGAGCGCCGAGAACGGTTCATCGAACAGCATGATCGTCGGATTCGTGGCAAGCGCCCTGGCGAGCCCGACACGCTGTTGCTGGCCACCACTGAGCTGGTGCGGTTTGTACTGCCCCATGCCGCCGAGACCGACCAGTTCCAACGTGGTTTCCGCAGCGTGCCGTCGCTCGGTTTTGTCGGCGCCGCGGATCTCCAATCCGAAGGCAACATTGTCGACGAGGCTTCGATGCGGGAGCAGGCCGAAGTGTTGGAAGACCATCGAAACCTTGTGACGACGCACGTCGAGCAGTTGGGCCTTGTCAGCCGCCGTGACATCGACACCATCGATCATCACCGTGCCACATGTCGGTTCGATCAATCGCGTGAGACATCGCACGAGCGTCGATTTGCCGCTTCCCGAGAGGCCCATCACCACGAACACCTCGCCGGGCGCAACCTCGACGTTGATCTCGCGCATCGCCACCACATTGCCGCTCGACGCTTCGAGCTCCTTGCGCGGCAGATCCGCCTGCGGCGAGCCCGGAATTCGTTCGGCTCGTGGGCCGTACACCTTCCACAGGTCGCTCACCGAAATCATCGGTGCATCTGTCGACACAGTCACAAAGCCCCTCCCCCGAGCCCCGGCGGCTCACGCGACGGATCATAGGTCCGTTCCGCCCAGCCGGTTTGAAAGCTCCGCCACCAGCCCGCCAGGCGCACCGTTCGGCTCGACCGGGCGACTAACTTCGGCCGCCATGCCTCCTGTTCCCGCTCACGCTCGGATCGTCATCATCGGTGGCGGCATTCTCGGATGCTCCGTTGCCTATTGGCTGACCAAGTTCGGCGAGAACGACGTGTTGTTGCTGGAGCAGCACAACATCACCGATGGCGCAACATGGCACGCCGCGGGGCTGGTCGGACAGCTCCGCTCGTCGCGCAACACGACGCGGATGTTGGAGCAGTCGGTCGAGATGTATCGCGGCCTCGAAGCGGAAACGGGTCAGGCCGTCGACTGGCACGAAACCGGCAGCCTGCGGCTGTCGTGTTCGCCCGAACGGACGATGGAGCTACGACGGCTGACCACGATGGCAAAGAGCTTTGGCCTGCCGATGGACATCATCACACCCCTTCAGGCGCAAGCGTTGTTCCCGTTGATGAGCACGACCGACGTCGAGGCGGCGTGCTTCCTTCCGACCGACGGCTACATCGACCCTGCCTCGGTGACCCAGGCGATCGCCAAGGGTGCCCGGATGCGCGGGGCGACGATTTGCGAGAACACGCCGGTGACGGGCATCACCGTCGACGGTCGACGCTGCACAACCGTGCACACCGCGAGCGGCGACTCGATCGAAACGGAGATCATCGTCAACGCCGCCGGCATGTGGGGGATGGAGATCGGACGCATGGTCGGCGCCCGCGTACCCGCTGTCTCCGTCGAGCACCAGTACCTCTTGAGCGGGCCGATCGACGGGTACACGCCCGTCGAGCTCGGGAAGATGCCGACGATGCGCGACCCGGATCACCTCGTGTACTACAAGCCTGATGGACCCGGCCTGTTGGTCGGCGGTTACGAACCCGACACGACCGCGTTCGGCGTCGGATCGTCCGGTGCCGCGTCTTCCGGTGTGGACGCGATACCGAAGAACTTCCGACGCAAGCTGTTCGACCCCAACTTCGACCGGTTCGCCCAGCTCGCCGAGCTGGCGACGAAGCGCACACCGGTACTCGAACAGGCCGGCATCCGCAGCCTCATCAATGGTGCGATCCCCTATTCCGCCGACGCAGATTTCGTGATGGGGAAAGCCCCGGAACTCGACAACTTCTACCTCGCCACGGGATTCCTGTACGGGATCGCGGCGGGCGGCGGGGCTGGCAAGATGACTGCCGAATGGATCCTGGAGGGTCGGCCGTCGCTCGATCTGTGGCCACTCGATGTGCGTCGTTTCTCCTTCCATCACACGACTCGTCACTTCATCGGTCCTCGGATGGTCGAGCTCTACGGCCATCACTACAAACTGGCTGCACCGGGTTCGGAGAAGGTCTCGGTGCGCGGCATCCGCCGCAGCCCGCTGCATGACCGGCTCGCCGGGATGGGTGCCGTGTTCGGTTCCCGAGGGGGTTGGGAACGCCCGAATTGGTTTGCACCAGAGGGCACACCGCCGATCGACGAGCCGTCATTCACCGGAGGGAACTCGTTCGACCACGTCGGGCGGGAAGCGCTCGCGGTGCGAAACGGTGTCGCCCTGATCGACCAGACGAGCTTCGCCAAGTTCGAGATCTCAGGTCCGGGCGCGTTGGCGGCGGTGCAGTGGCTGTCGGTGGCCGACATGGACAAGTCGATCGGCACGGTCACCTACACGCAGCTCTGCAACGAACTCGGCGGCATCGAATGCGATCTCACGATGGTTCGCACCGCACCCGATTGTTGGTACGTCGTGACCGGGTCGGCGTTCGGTGCACACGACATGAGCTGGATCCGCTCGCAGTGTGTTACGGCGGAATCCGTGCCGAGCGGATCAGTGCAAATCCGTGAGATGACCTCGGCGCGGGCGGTGATCAACATCTGCGGACCGCGATCTCGCGAGGTGCTCCAGGCCGTGTGCGAGGACGATGTCTCGAACGCCGCGTTCATATACGGCCGCGCCCGCGAGATCACAATCGGCGCTGCGCCGGCACTCGCCCTCCGGATCGGCTACACGGGGGAACTGGGTTGGGAGTTGCACATCCCGACGGAGTACGCCGCCCATGTCTACGACGTGCTGTCGCACGCCGGCCAGCCGCACGGGATCGTCAACGTCGGCTATCGAGCAATCGACCGCTTGCGAGTCGAGAAGGGCTACGTGTACTGGTCGACCGATGTCACACCCGACACGTCTCCGCTCGAAGCCGGGCTGGAATGGCGAATCGATTGGGACAAGGGAGACTTCGCCGGGCGCGAGGCACTCGTCCGCCAGCGCGACGACGGCATCACACGGAAGTTGTCGACGTTCACGCTCGAGTCCGACTCGATGGTGTACCCGATCGGCGGTGAAGCCGTCATCGCCGACGGCAACGTCGTCGGATTCACGACGACCGCCAACTTCGGTCATTCCGTCGGCAAATCGATTGCCTACGGATACCTGCCGATCGAACTTGCGAACAGGACCGATTTCACGATCGAGGTGTACGGCGAGCCGGTCCCCGCCATACGGCACGACGGTGCGCTGTACGACCCGACAGGCGAACGACTCCGCCGATGAACGACCCATAGAGCCGACCCGGCCTCGATTCGACTAGGTTTTCGACCATGAGCGCAGGTTTTCGTATCGACGCCAAAACCCCGTACGGATTCGATCACGTTCTCCAGCTGACACAGGACAAGGCGCTCACGAAGAAAACCCCGTGCGGCTGTCGGAGCGAACCGGCCGAGCCACCCGTGGCCGCCGCCGACGCCCAGACCAGATTCCTCAACTTCCTCGGTCGAGTGGTGTAGGAACGCCACCGAGTTCGGTTTGGCCACGCCGATGAACGACTCTGTCACGGCAGCTCTGCTGAATTGTGTGGCGGACGCGATCATCGTGGTATCTGACCAACTCGATGTCCTGTACGCCAATTCGGCGGCGATCGAGTTGCTGTCCGGCGATGGACCGATGATCGCGCCGCACCAGGTCGACGCCGGCCGGATCGTTCATCCGGATGACCTCGCATCGACCGTCGAGGCGCTCGCTCGATCACTCGCCGACGGGTGCTCCAGCGTTCAGATCCGGCTCCTGCTCCCGAGTGGTGAACGTCCTGTCGAAGTGACGCTGACCAACCACGTCGGTACCGACGGCGTCAACGGGGTAGTCGCCTGCTTCCGCAACCTCGAACAAGAACACGCGCTGCGAGCAAGTCTGGAACGTCAACAACAACTCGGCGAGAACATCCTGATGGCGTTGACCGACGATCTGACGGGCATGCCAACGCGGCGACTCTTCGTCGAGCGGCTTCAGCGCAGCCTCGATGCATGCGCTGAGGAACGCCAGCCCGTGTCGGTGATCTTCGTCGATCTCGACGGTTTCAAAATGATCAACGACAGCCTCGGGCACACCGCCGGTGACGCGATGTTGCGCTCGACCGCGAGCAAGCTGTTGTCGATCCACGCCGATATCGAGCACTGGGGCCGGCTCGGCGGCGACGAATTCGTGCTGTTCCTCGAGCGGTGCGACGCCCAAGGCGCGCTGGAGATCGCGCACATGCTGTCGAACGCGCTGCGCCACCTGATGGTCCTCGGCGGTCAGTCGTTCTACTCGTCGGCGTCGATCGGCGTGGCCGTGGTCGAGGACGCGATGATCGATGCCGAATCAGCCGTCCGCCAGGCCGACATCGCGATGTACGAAGGCAAACGCGGCGGACGCAACATGCTCACCGTGTTCACACCCGAGATGCAGCGCAACGCCGTCGTGCGCGCCGAGTTGGAAGGGCAACTGCGTCGATCCCTGATCGGTGCCGGTCCGAATGTCGCCTACCAGCCGATCATCAATCTGCGAACGGGGCACACCTACGCCGTCGAAGCACTGGCACGCTGGCGCAGCCCGACGCTCGGCCCGATCGCACCTGAACGCTTCGTCGCGATGGCCGAGCAGATGGGCGCGGTCGATCAGCTCGACCAGCACGTGCTCCGCAAGGCCTGCCGGGCGACGGTCGATCAGCATGATCCGGCCACCGGACTGTTGATCGACTTGACCGTGAACGTCTCGACGATGCATCTCTCGACGACGACATTCTCGACGAACGTGCTCGCCACGCTCTCCGAGACCGGGTTCGATCCTTCCCGACTGGTCATCGAGGTCACCGAATCGATTGCGGTGGAACACGGCGACCTCGTGACCGAGCAGCTCTGTGTCATGAATTCGAATGGGATCCGGATCGCCCTCGACGATTTCGGGACCGGGCACTCCTCGCTCGCGCAACTCGAACACCTCGCGATCGACCTCGTCAAGATCGATCGGACCTTCCTCCAGGGTGTACCGGGATCCGACCGTCGGCTGCGATACATCGAGACGATCGTGGCAATGGCGAACGCGCTCGACCTCGATGTCATTTTCGAAGGTGTCGAGACGTTGGAACAGGCCAGGGTGCTCGTCGAGCTCGGCGTCACGTACGGCCAGGGATACCTGCTCGCTCGACCTGCGGGTTTGGCAGAGTTGGTCGATCGAATGGTGCACGCCGGCGACGTCGTGACCAGTGTCACTGCTGCCAAGACCGGGTGACGAACCGATCAGTTCCGGG
>JAYVFI010000071.1:0-70784 GCA_043773365.1 Ilumatobacteraceae bacterium | reverse complement strand
CCGAGCGGCTGGGCACCATGCTGCCGGGCGAGCTGGGAAAATGCTGGTTCGTCTGCAGCGGGACCGAGGCCAACGATCTCGCCGTTCAGATCGCCCGTGCCGTAACAGGAAACGAAGGGGTGATCGTCACCGAACGCGCGTACCACGGCAACTCGACCCTGGTCGGCAAGCTCTCGACCGACAGCTACCCGGAATCGCAGCGGCCCGATTGGCTGGCCGTGATCGAGCCGCCCAACACCTATCGCGGTCCATTCCGTGAGCCCGAACGCGATCTGGGGTCACGCTATGCCGGTCTGATCGACACGGCGCTCGATGATCTCAACGGCCGGGCACATCAGCCGGCGGCGTTGATGATCGACACGAGCTGGGATTCGAACGGCGTGCTCGTCGCCCCCGATGGGTACGTGGCAGAGGCAGCCGCGATCACCCGCCGCCGCGGCGGGCTGGTGATCGCCGACGAGGTGCAGGCCGGGTACTGCCGCCTCGGCAAGAACTTCTGGGGCTTCGACAACTACGGCCTGGTACCCGACATCGTCACGATCGGCAAGCCGATGGGTGCCGGCCATCCGGTCGCCGCCGTCGTCACGACGCCGGAGATCGCCTCGCAATTCGCTCATCAGCACAACTACTTCAACACGTTCGGCGGCAACCCCGTCTCGGCTGCGGTTGCACTGGCCGTACTCGACGTGATCGAGGACGAAGGCCTGCTGGCGAACGCTGCCTCGACCGGGGCGAAGCTTGGTGATGGCTTACGCGAGCTGGGGAAACGTCACGAGATGATCGGCAACGTGCAGGGCAGCGGATTGTTCTGGGGCCTCGATCTGGTCGTCGATCGCACTACCCGCCAACCGATCGCCTACTCGGATTCGAAACGAATCACGACCCAACTGCGCCACCGCGGGATCTTGGCCGGAGTCACCGGGCGCCACACCAACGTCTTGAAGATCCGCCCACCGCTCGTGTTCAGTGACGCCGACGCCGAGCACCTCCTCACGGTGCTCGACGACCTCTTCACCACGTACCTCCTGCAAGGCGGCGAGGACCGGAGGGAACTCGGCGCCGAGTGGTGATCTACCCGTTCGTGACCTCGACGATCGCTTCGATCTCGACGCAGATGTCGAACGGCAACTCGGCCATGCCGACTGCCGATCGCGCCGATCGGCCCGCTTCCCCGAACACCTCGATGAACAGTTCCGAGCAGCCGTCGATGACGCGTGGCGTGTTGTTGAACCCGGGGGCGCAGTTGACCATGCCGAGCAGCTTGACGACTCTCACGACCCGATCGAGCGACCCGAGTTCGTCTCGCAGGCTGGCCAGCAACTGCAGCCCGGTGAGCCTGGCGGCGAGGCGGGCGGCATCGACGTCGACTGCGCCGCCGACCTTGCCGGTGACGTACGAGCCATCGGGTCGTGCTGGGCCGGCGCCCGACAGGTAGACGTGACCAGCGCTGCGAACGCACGGTCGATAGAGCCCCGCCGGGGCACTGGCGGCGGGCAGATCGATCCCCAGCTCTGTCAACCTCCGCTCAGCATCCATGCCACATTCTGGCCTCGATATCGCCTGGCCGCCAGACGTAACCGTCGCTGGCGGGGCGAGATGTCTGGCTGCAGCGCGCCAGCACGTTCACGATGACATCCGCTCCTAACATCATCAACGCGGACGGACAGCAAACTCGGCGGCTACCGAGGGTGTGGGAACCCGCCTGAGGCTGCCTCGAGCACGTGCGCGATGCGGAACGTCGTGATGTCGTCGTACGTACGGCCGACGATTTGCACGCCCGTGGGTACGCCGTTGTCGGCGATGCCTGACGGAACGGCCAGCACCGGGCAGCGACTGGCAATGTTGAACGGCAGGGTCAGTGCGGCGAGGATGTAGTTCTCGACCTCGATGCCGTTGACGATGCACTTGGTGTCGACGTAATCCTCGCCCGTCGGGAACCCGCGTGTGCCCATCGTCGGGCAGATCATCGCGTCGTACTCGGTGAGCAGTTCGCCGAGGGGTCGGTACAGATTGCCTTCGAGTTCCATGCCATCGACGAAGCTGAGCGCCGATGACGGAGTGGCTGCGAATGCGCGGGCGTACGTGGTGAGCAGGTCGGCGTGTTCCGCGAGCTCAGCCTCCACCATCGAACCGAAGATCGCACCGAAGTGGGCCTGCGCGGCGGCGTAGATCTGGTGCATCGTCCATGGAAGCTCGACCTCGACCACGATCGCGCCGGCTGCTTCCAAGTGAGCGGTTGCAGCTCTGGTATTGCGTTCGACCTCCGGTTCCAGCGGGAAGTCGCCGAGTTGCAGGCAGAGGGCGATGCGCATGCCGGCAATGGAGCCCGAGGCGACCGGAACCTGCGGTGGGTCGGGGAGCGAGACGATGTCGTGCGGATGTCGGCCGCTGATGACGTTCGCGAGCAGCGCGCAGTCGGCGACAGTGCGCGCCATCGGTCCGTCATGGCAGTACTGGTCGAGGTTGAACGCAGGCATCGCCGGCACGCGGCCGAACGGTGGCTTGAACCCAACCACCCCACAGAACGAGGCCGGCATCCGGATCGAGCCGCCGATATCGGAGCCGGTTGCGAGCGGTGCATATCCGGCTGCGAGTGCGGCAGCGGAGCCGCCGGACGACCCGCCGGGCGTGAATTCGAGGTTCCAAGGGTTGCGAGTGACGCCCCAGATGCGGCTCTCGGTGAAGCCGGCACAGCAGAACTCGGGCGTGGTGGTGCGAATGTGGACGATGCCACCGGCGGCCTGCACTCGCTGGATGATCGGATGGGTCTGGTCGGCAATCAGATCCTTGTAGATCAGCGAACCCATCGAGTAGCTGCGCCCGGTCATCGGGTGCTCCTCCTTGGCGGCCACCGGCAGGCCTTCGAGTGCACGAGCGGAGTCACCTTTGCCGGCGTAGCGTGAGGCTGATCCTGCGGCCTCCGCGCGTGCTTCGTCGTACCGACGATCGCATACCGCGTTGATCTGCCCTTCGGTCGATTCGATGCGTTCGATCAGCGCATCGAGCAGTTCGACAGGTGACAGTTCCTTGCTGCGGAACTTGGCGAGTGCCTCGACCGCAGAGAGGAAAGGGAGATCGGTGTCAGCCATGGCTGGGTCCTTCCATTGTTAGGTTCGGATGCGTCGAGTCGGCTTCCACCCGCGGTGCGGCACGCTGGCGCGAAGCTGCTGGGTGTACTCGTGCTGTGGGTCGTCGAGGATCTGTGCGGTCGGGCCTGCCTCCACGACCTGTCCCGACTTCATCACGATCGCCCGTTCGGTGAGCTGGCGGACCACTGCGAGGTCGTGGCTGATGATCACGTACGACACTCCGGTCTCGTCGCGGATGTCGAGCAGCAGGTTGAGCACCTGCGCTTGGATCGACACGTCGAGCGCGGCGACCGACTCGTCGAGGATGATCACGCGCGGTTCCGCCGCCAACGCCTTGGCAATCGCGACTCGTTGTCGTTGGCCACCCGACAGCATGCGGGGCAACGCACGCGTTTGACGTTCATCCAGCCCGACGAGGGCGGCCAGCTCGCTCACGCGCGCCTCTCTGCGAGGAGGGTCGAAGTCATGATGCAGCCGCAACACCTCATCGAGTGCATCGCCAACCGACTGGCGCGGATCGAGGCTGGAGTACGGGTCCTGGAAGACGATCTGCACCTCTCGGCCACGGCGTCGGCGAATGACGCCGGCGCGGGTGGGCGCGGACCGGTCGCTGCCGCAAGCCCGGATCACACCCGCCGTCGGCTGCTCGAGACCGACGATCATGCGGGCGATCGTGGTCTTGCCCGACCCCGATTCACCGACGATCGCGAACGAGCCACCTGCCGGCACCTCGAACGACACGTCGTCGACCGCGACCAGGTGACCGAACACCTTGCGCAGGTTGGCGACCGCAAGCACCGGTTCTCGTTGGTCAGACATCGGCCACCGCCAGCGTTGAGCGCAGGTCCTCGGCCCGCGAGCAGCGCACGAGACCGCCCGCGAGAGGCGTGAGTTCAGGGCGATGAGTGCGGCAGTCGTCGATCGCGAAGGAACAGCGCGGCGCGAACGAGCACTCGCCGACCGGCGCCTCGAAGCTGGAAAGTGGCCGCCCAGGTATGGCCTTGAGCCGAACCGATGTCGCGTCGATCCGTGGACGGGCCGCGGCTAGCGCGGCACTGTACGGGTGCAGCGGATCATCGTGGAGTAGTTCCGACGAACGGATCTCGACGATCTGACCGGCGTACATCACGGCGGTACGGTCACACACTGCTGACGCCAGCTCAAGGTCGTGAGTGATGAACAGCAAGGCGACCTCGTACTTCCGGCGCAGATCGTCGAGGATCGCCATCACCTCGGCCTGGGTGGTCACGTCGAGCGCGGTCGTTGGTTCGTCGGCGAGGATCAATCGCGGGTCGGTGAGCAGCGCCGAAGCGATCATGACTCGCTGCAACATGCCGCCGGAAAGCTCGTAAGGGTACTGGCGAAGCCGGCGGGGACCGTCGTCGATCCCGACGGCGTCAAGCAGTTCGAGCGCCCGTTCCCTCGCAGAGGAACGCGACATCAGGTTGTGAGCAAGCGCCGCTTCCGTCATGAAGTCGCCGATCCGCCGCACCGGGTTGATGTGGGCGCGCGGATCCTGGAACACCATCGCGACGTCGCGACGAAACAGGCGCAGAGGCTCCCCAGCGAGAGGCAGCACCTCCTTGCCATCGAAGCGAACCGAGCCCGAGACCTGTGCTCGGGGGGGAAGGAGCCGATCGATCGCCTTCGCTGTCATCGACTTGCCCGAACCCGACTCACCGACGAGACCAAGGGATTCGCCGTGATGGATCGAGAGGTTGATCCCGTCGAGCACGGTGCACATCTGCCCTTCGACCGGCAGCTTCACGACGAGATCGGTGACCTCGAGCAGCGAAGGGCGCATCCGATTGTCGCCCGAGGGTTCGACGCTGCTCACCGGCCACGTACCTGAGCCTGCTCGTAGAGCCGTTCGCCGAGGATGTTGAACGCCACCACCACAACCACGATGCACAACCCGGCGGTGAGCGAGGGCTGGTAATAGCCCTGCAGCACCCCTGATTGGTTCTCGTTGACCATTACACCCCAGTCAGGCGTGGGCGGTTGCACACCGAGCCCGAGGAAGGAGACGGCTGCGAGGTCGACCATCGCGTACCCGAAGATCGTGGTCGCCTGCGCCACCACGATCGGTGCCAGGTTCGGAATGATGTGACGAACACAGATCGTGAACGACGATGCACCCTGCACCTCCAGTGCGGCGACATACGGCAATCCACGCTCGACGAGGGCGGCACTACGCAGCACTCGGGCGAGAAACGGCGTGTAGGCAATGGCGAGCGCGACGACAGCCGCGGTGAGGCCGACGCCGAGGACCGTGGTGGCCAGGATCGCGAGCAGGATGCCCGGGAAGGCGAAGACGATGTCGATGACCGAGCTGATCGCGGCGTCGACCCGGCCGCCGCGCCACGCCGAGATGGTGGCGATCGAGGTGCCGAACGTCACGCTGGCGAGCACGACGATCAGTGGCCCCACCATTGAGGTGCGGGCTCCAGCGAGCAGTCGCGACAGCAGATCACGGCCGACGGCATCGAAGCCGAGCAGATGACCGGGCACGGAACCGACCCACGAATCGGCACCGTTCGCCGCCACGGGGCTGTGCGGGGCGATCCACGGGCCGACGACAGTGAGCATGGCAGCGAGCGCGATGACCGTTGCGCAGACGATGCCAACCAAGCCAGTTCTGCGAAGAGCTGCCAACAGGCCACTTTGAGCGAGGGCGCGACGCCGGCGTGTTACGACGACGGCGGTCACGACGAGCGACCTATCCGGCTGCGCGGATCGAGCAGGGCATACATCACGTCGACCAGTGCGTTGAGCACGACAAACACGACGACGATGACCAGTGAGATCCCCTGCACGACCGCGAAGTCCTTGGACGTCGCCGCCTTCACCAGGTAGGCGCCCAGCCCGTTGATCGTGAACGCGCGCTCCACCACTGCCGCGATCGCGAACAACGAGGCGATGGTGACGCCACTGACGGTCACGATCGGGATGGCCGCGTTGCGTAGGACGTGTCGGCGCACGATGGCCGCCGGTCGGATCCCGCGGCTGACCGCCGTGACGACGTGCTCACTGCGCAACTCGGCGCGGATCGCGGAACGCGTGATGCGGGCCACGATCGCTAGCGACGAGAGCGCGAGCGCGACCGCCGGCAGCGTGAGGTGCTGGACCGTGTCGGTGAAGCCGTCGCCGTCACCGAAGCCGGGGAACCAGCCGAGCGTGGCGACGAACAGCATCAGCAGCCCGATTGCCGTGACGAAGGCCGGGATCGCCGCCGAGATCGCGGTGATCGCCAGCACCCCGGTATCGACAAAGCCGGATTTGAGGCCGCCGATCAGGCCGAGCCCGATCCCGATGACCAGGATCAGCAGCGACGCGTAGGCGACAAGCGCCAGCGTCGTCCAGATCCGTGCCGCAATCAGCGACGACACCTCCGACCGCAGCGCGATCGAGATCCCGAGGTCGCCGTGGAGCACACCCCCGAGCCACTGGATGTAGCGGGTCCAGAACGGATCGTTGAGGTGAAACCGCTGCTCGAGTGCGGCGATCGCCTGCGGTGAGAGCGACCTGCCTCCGGACAGGGTGGCGATCGGGTTCCCCGGCGACAGGTAGAGCGATGAGAAGATCACGAAGCTCGACACGAGCAGGGTGACCACCAGCCGCGAGGTGCGGACAGCGAGGAAGCGCCAGCTCATCGGACTAGCCGCGCCCTCCGAGGTCGTTCGCCCACGGCGCGAACATGTACGCGAAGGAGGCGACCGCGCCGGTCAGGTTCTTGTTGGTGATCAGCGTGTTGGTCGGGAACACGGAGGGGATCCAAGGAAGGTCCTGCACGATCATCGCTTGCGCCTCGACGACCTTGGCAGCCCGTGCATCCGGGTCGGCGAGGCCGCGGGCGGCTTCGAACGCGGCCACGACGTCGGGGTTGGCGTAGCCCCAATAGTTCTGCGAACCGTCGGGGAGCGAGAAGGTGGCCATCAACGCCGACGGGTCGGCGTAGTCACCGTAGTTGACCGTGAAGAACCCGTCGACGTCCTTGCGGAACTCGGCATCGATGAAGAAGTTGATGTACTGGTCGGCCGTCACCGGCTTCAGTTCCACCTTCAGCCCGATCGCCTCAGCGGCTGTCTGGTACATGGCTGCCTCCGCCGAGGAACCCGGGTCTTCGCCGATGAACCCGATCGCGAGGGTCTTGCCCTCGATGCCGAGACCGGCCACCAGTGCGTTCGCGCCTTCGACGTCCTGCGTGATCTCGGGGAGTGCGGCGTATGCGGCGGCGAACACGTCGCGGGCGTAGCCCCAGGTGCCCGGCGGGACAAGCGACTTGGGCACCGTCGCCCTGCCGTGGAAGACGTTGTCGATGTACGACGCACGGTCGAGCGCCATCGACAGCGCATTGCGCACCTTGGCGTCGGCGAGTACACCGTCGGGGTTACTGACGATGAACGCGTCGACGTTCCAGCCGGCACCATCGGTGATCGACACCTCGCCTTTCAGCTGATCGATCGTCGACAGTGGTCCGAACAGGTAGGTGCCGTCGATGTCGCCGCTCAGCAGGCCGGCCGTCCTGGCCGTGGCGTCGGTCACCCCGACGATGTCGATCTGAGCGACCAGCGGCTTGACCGAGGGGTCCCAATAGGTGTCGTTGCGCACGACCGAGAGCTGTTCGCCGACGGCCCAATCGCCCAGCTTGTAGGAGCCGGAGCACATCGTGCCCCCGTTGGGGTTGCCGAAGTCGGCGCCCGCCGCTTCGACGTACTTCTGCTGCACGATCCAGCCCGGAGTTGCCGCGAGCTCACCCAGCAAGAAGTAGTCCGGCTCGGTCAGCTTGAACGTGACTTCGTCGTCGGCGCTAGCCGTGATCGATTCAACCCTTGAAAAGGTTGCTCCGTAGAACCCGCCGAGCTCGGGGTTGCGCTGGCGCTCGAGGCTGTACACGACGTCGGCAGCGGTGACCGGATCGCCGTTCCAGAACGTCACGCCGGGCTTGATCGTGAACACGAACGTGGTGTCGTCGGGATACACGGCGTCGGCGATCCCTGGCACGATCTCGCCGAGTGGGTTCTGCTTCAGCAGGCCCTCGCAGAGCAGTGAGATGGTGGTGTTCTCCGGGTAGTCGAAGGAATAGATCGGATCGAGTGAGCCGACCTCGCGATAGACGGCCCAAGTGATCTTGTCGACCGGCTGGGTGCCCTTCTCGGTGGTGGTCGCCAGCTCGGCGATCGGGTCCGCAGGCACGGTGGTGTCGCCCTCGGTCGAAGTCTCTCCTGGAGCGGAGGTGTCTACCGAAGCCGAGGTGTCTACCGAAGCCGAGCTGTCTCCCGAGGCCGAGGTGTCTCCCGAAGCCGAGATGTCTTCCGAAGCCGAAGTGCTCCCAGGTACCGGGGTGGACGCCGCGTCGTCCGATCGTTCCTTGCCGCCGCACCCAACCGCAACGCCGATCACCATGGCGATCGCTGCCAGCGAGTTCCACTTCCGAGCCATTGGATCCTCCGGTTCAACTTGGTGCCAAACTATTGCACATGCGTCGGATCGTTCCTGAAAGCCAGACTGCCGCCGACGACCTTGGCTACGGCCCCCGATCGTGGGATGCGCCGCAGTTCCTGGGTCGCGGCCAGATCGAGTCCGAGATGCGGATGCCGACGGCGGTGCTCGAACGAGGCGGACCGGTCATGACATTGCCGGCCGGCCCGGAGCTCGACCTGGAGTCGATGACGTTCACCGACCCACTGACCGAACGGCCCTGGTCCGGAGCGCAGTTCCTCGACCGCAGGTTGTACACGGACGGGTTACTGGTGTTCCACAATGGTGGCATTCGGTACGAGACCTACCGCAACGGCCTCACGCCGTCTGACCATCACATTCTTCATTCGGTCAGCAAGACCCTGACGACGATGCAGATGGGCATCGCGATCGGCGAGGGCCTGGTCGACCCGGACGCACCGATTCGTAGCTATCTTGCGCCACTGTGCGCGCTGCCCGCCTGGAACGACGTCACCGTGCAACACGTGCTCGACATGGCGACGGGCATCAAGTGCGATGAGCACTACGAGGACCCCGATTCGATGTACTGGCGATACGCCGAAGTTGCGGGCTACTACGGGTTGGCCGATCCCTCGCCCGGAGGCGTCATCGACTTCGTGGTGGAGAACCTCACCGAACAGGAAGAGCCGCCGGGTCATCGCTTCAACTACGCCTCGTACCTCACCAACCTGCTACCTGCATGCCTCGCCGAGGTGTACGGCCGCCCCGCCGTCGAGCTGTTCGAGGAGCAGCTTCATCAGCGGCTCGGATGCGAGCATGACGCACTGGTCAACTGCGACAGCACAGGTGCGCCGATCGTCGAAGGGCAGCTCTGCCTCACCCTGCGCGACTTTGCTCGCTGGGCGTTGCTGTTCCTGCACCAGGGGCGCAACCTGGCGGGCGAGCAGGTGGTCCCGAGTTCATGGATCGCCGAGGCCACCGCAGCCGACCCCGCTCGCCGCGCCGCCTTCGTGCGTGGCGACTCGGTTGAAAGATTTCCTGGTGCCGAATACCACAACCAGGCATGGGTGCTTGATCCCGATGCCGGCGTGATGGCGATGCTCGGCATCCACGGCCAGTTCGCCTACGTCGACCGCCCCCGTGACCTGTTGATCATCGGTGTGTCCTCGTACCCGACGCAGGTCGACTTGCTGGGTCTAGCATCCACGCAAGAGCTGTGGCACACGGTGACAACTACCTTGACTCGTGAGTTTGAGGGATGAGCACTGCGATGAGAATCCTTACCGGTGGTCGCGTCTTCACCTCCGACGCCGACATGCCCTGGGCGGAGGCCGTCGTGATCGACGGCGAGCACATCGCCTTCGTCGGCGACGACCGGGCCGCTCGCGAGTACGCCGGTGCCGACGCCGTCGTGACCGAGATCGGCGGTGGCGTCGTGGTGCCCGGGTTCGTCGACGCCCATGCGCACGTGGTGATGACCGGCGCGAGCATGTTGAAGGCCCAGCTACGAGATGCGCCCGATCTCAACGAGATCCAACGCCGTCTCGTCGAGTGGTCGCTCGAGAATCCCGCCGAACCTCGGGTACTCGGCATCAGCTGGCAGTTCTCGGCGGTTCCGGGGGGCGCGCCGACGGCAGCCATGCTCGATGCCGTGATCGATGACCGGCCGGTGTACCTGGAGGCCAACGACTTGCACTCGGCGTGGGTGAACACACAGGCTCTCGAGGAGCTGGGGATTACCCGCGACACACCAGATCCCCTCGGCGGCCAGATCGTTCGCGACGCAGCGGGTCAGGCAACCGGCCATCTGCTGGAGACCGCCCTGGTCGAGCTGATCTGGCCAGTGCTCGGTCGCGTCGGCGACGCCGAACGCGACCGACACCTGGCAGCCGCGATCAACGCGTACATCGAATGCGGCGTCACCACCGCAGTCGACATGGCGATGACGGAGGATTCACTCGCCGCGATGGCACGCGCCGAACAGCGCGGCACGCTCGACGTGCGCATCGTCGGTCACTGGATCGTGCGTCGTTGCGCCGACCCGGCCGACGAGGTCGCTCAGGTCGCCCAGGCCGCGCTGCACGCCGCAACGCACCGGTCTGATCGTCTGCGTATCGCCGGCATCAAGATCATCGTCGACGGCACGATCGACGGGTGCACGGCGGCGATGATCGAGCCCTACTCGAACGGTTCGAACGCCGACCCGATCTGGGATTACGAATCGCTGGCGCGCGTGGTCACTGCCGCCGATGCTGCCGGGCTGCAGATCGCGCTGCATGCCATCGGTGACCGCGCTGTTCGCAATGCGATCGACGCGATCGAGCAGGCGATCGCAGCCAACGGCTCGTCGGGTCGCCGCCACCGGATCGAGCACCTCGAGTACGTCGACGAAGCCGATGTGGCCCGGCTGGCGCCGCTCGGCATCACCGCGTCGATGCAGCCGGTGCACATCGATCCGGCGATCCTCCCGAACTGGGCGGCGATGCTCGGCGACGATCGGGTCGACCGCGGCTTCGCCTGGCCCGAATTTCTCACTGCTGGCACGACTTTGGCGTTCGGCACCGACACCCCGACCGCTCCCCACCTGCCACTCCACAACATGTACATTGCGGCGACGCGGAAGTCGCCCGGCGACCCCACGATCGAACCTCACCGGCCCGACTTCGCGCTGCCGCTGGCGGAGTCGGTCGTGCACGGCACTCGCGACGCGGCGTGGGCGAGCTTCCTCGAGGACCAGGTGGGATCGATTCGAGCGGGACACAAGGCCGACCTCGTGATGCTCGACTGCGACCCGTTCGTGCTGGCTCCGGATTCGTTGCTCACCGCCAACGTGCTGGAAACAATAGTGGCCGGCCGCACCGCCCGCCGCTTGCACTGACGTCGTCGCCGGTCGATCAGTCCTGAACGCCCCGGTCAGGTGGCGTTGCCCGCAGTTCGCTGGGAGGCGACATCTCCGCCTGCGCTACGGTGCGGATCGACCGCAAAAGGAGACCCTCATGAGACGTACATCGATTGCGCTGTTCGGTGTCGCTGCGCTGGCGACGACACTGGCCTCGACCGGAAATGCGTTTGCCATCAAGGACAAACCGTCGATCAACATCCAGGTGCTGCACCTGTCCGACTGGCACGGACAGCTCGACCCCGTGACCGTCGGTACCACCCAGGTCGGCGGTGCTGCGGTGTTCTCCAGCTACTTCAAGGCGGACCGCGCCGCGAATCCGTTGACACTCACCCTGACCGGCGGCGATGCCTTCGGGGCAACCCCGCCGCTCGCCAACTTCTTCAACGAGGAGCCTGCCGTCAAGGCGCTCAACCTGATGGGATTGACGGCTGACACGCTCGGGAACCACAACTTCGACCGCGGCATCGCCCACCTCCAGTCGATGATCGACCTGGCGGCATACGACGTGGTGTCGGCCAACCTCGCCAATGTCAACGACAACCTCACCGATGTGGCGCCGTACAAGATCTACCGGCTCGACAAGATCAAGGTGGCCGTGATCGGAATCACCAACGAAGAGGCCCCCACGCTGGTCTTCCCTGGAAACTTCGGAACGATCGTGCCGACCGATTCGGTGGTGGCAGCGATGGCTGCCCGTCAGGCCGCCCGCGACGAAGGGGCGAAGGTGTTCATCGTGATCGCCCACAAGGGCGTTACCGGCACCGACGGGTCGGGCAACGCCACCGGTCCGCTGATCGACTTCGCCAACGCCGTATCGGGATTCGACCTGATCCTCGGCGACCACACCGACGTGCAGTACTCCGGTCGCCACAACGGCGCGTTGGTGGTCGAGGATCTCAGCCATGGTGAGGGCTACTCGAGAATCCAACTCGAAGTCGCACCGACTGCCGGCAAGCACGTGCTGAACAGTTCGGTGGCGTTCGTCACGCCGGTTTCGTCACTCGCTCCGGGCGGGCCGGATCCAGCGATCGAGGCGATGCTTGCTCCGTACCGTACGCAGCTGGCATCCGCGCTCGGATCCACGATCGGCTCGTCGACGGTGCGGATCCCGCGGTCAGATTCATGTGGAACGGGCAACGGCCGGACGTGCGAGTCGCTGGTCGGCAACGTCGTGACCGATGCGATGCGCACGGCCTACGGCACCGAGTTCGCGATCACGAACTCGGGTGGTTTGCGAGCCGACCTGACCTGCCCTGCCGCAGGCAACTCGGTCTGTCCCGCTGCGGCGCAGCCTCCGTACCTCATCACAGCCGGTCAAGTCGTCACGGTGCTGCCGTTCGGCAACTTGTCGGTGACCGTCGACCTCTCCGGGGCCGAGCTGAAGGCTGCGTTGGAGAACGGCGTCTCACGAATGCCTTCGATCGACGGGCGCTTCCCCCAGGTGTCGGGTTTGTGCGTCACCTACGACGTCGCCTCGGCCGCCGGCTCGCGTGTCACCGGAGCGGTGCGTCAAGCAGCCGACGGCTCGTGCACCGGTGCGCCGGTCGACTTGACGGCAACTGCGACCTATGCCGTGGCGATGAACGACTTCATGGCCAACGGTGGTGACGGCTATCCAAACGTGATCGGCCGCGCGGTCACACGCAACATCATGGAAACCGACGTGCGAAGCTACGTGGCGGCCAACTCGCCGTTGTCGCCGGTGCTGCAGGGACGGATCGCGTGTTCCGACTCCAACGGGGCAACTGCGCCGAACTGCCCGGTGACGCTCCCGTAGTCACCTGATCGAACCCGTGAGGGGCGCACTCGATCTCGGGTGCGCCCCGGTCAACGGGGCGGGAACCCCGGCTGATTGCCCATCATGCTCTGCAATTCGGACATGTCGGGCATGCCCCCGCCGAGCCCTCCGGGCAAACCCGGGAAGCCTCGTTTGCCCTTCTTGCCGCCACCCATACCCATTCGCTTCATCATCTTCTGCATGTCGGCGAACTGCTTGACGAGACGGCTGACATCGCCGGGTTGAGTGCCGGACCCCATCGCGATCCTGTTGCGACGGCTCCCGCTGATCACCTGCGGGCGAGCTCGCTCCTCGAACGTCATCGAGCGGATGATCGCCTCGATCGGCTTCAGGTCGTCGTCGGAGATCTTTGCGTTCTTGAGTTCCTTCGGCATCCCCGGCATCATCCCGAGGATCCCCGACAGTGGGCCCATTTTCTTGATCGCCTGCATCTGTTCGAGAAAATCGTCGAGTGTGAACTCGCCCTCCATCATGCGCGCCGCGGCCTGCTCGGCCTGCTCGGCGTTGAACGCCTTTTCGGCCTGCTCGATCAGGGTCAACATGTCGCCCATCCCGAGGATCCGACCGGCCATCCGGTCAGGATGGAACTGCTCGAAGGCGTCGAGCTTCTCACCCGTCGAGGCGAAGGCGATCGGACGGCCGATCACTTCCTTGACCGACAGCGCCGCGCCCCCGCGGGCGTCGCCGTCGAGTTTCGACAGGATCACGCCATCGATCTGGAGTGTCTTGTGGAACGCCTCTGCCGTCTGGACGGCATCTTGACCGGTCATCGCGTCGATCACGAGGAAGGTGTACTTCGGCGAGATCGCCCCAGAGATCAGCCGAACCTGCTCCATCATCTCGGTGTCGATCGACAAGCGACCGGCGGTGTCGACGATGACCACGTCGCGGCCGAGTCGCTTTGCCTCCTCGACGCCCTGATATGCCGTCAGCACCGGGTCTTCCGGATCGGAGTAGACCGGCACATCGACCTGCCGACCGAGCGTTCGGAGTTGCTCCACGGCGGCGGGACGCTGCAGGTCGGCGCCGACCAGCAGCGGGTGACGTCCCTGCGACTTGAACCACAATGCCAACTTGCCCGTTGCCGTGGTCTTACCCGAGCCTTGCAGGCCCGCCATCAGGATCACGGTCGGCGGCTTCGAGGCGTACGAGATCTTGAGCGTCTCGCCGCCGAGGATCCGGGTCAACTCGTCGTTGACCGACTTGATCACCTGTTGGCCCGGGTCGAGGGCCTGCGAGCGGGTCGCCCCGATCGCATGCTCGCGGATCCGATTGCAGACGGATCGAACGACAGTGAGGTTGACGTCGGCCTCGAGCAGCGCCGAACGGATCTCCTTCATGACCTCGTCGACATCGGCCTCGGTCAGGCGGCCTTTGCCTCGAAGGCGCTTGGCGATCGCGTCGAACCGGTTGGAAAGATTGTCAAACATGAGATGGCCAGGCTACCCGTGAGGGCAGCCTGGCTTGTCGGAAACGACGAACTCAGCCGACGCTGACGATGCGGGTGACGATCTCGCCCTCGACGGCGACGTTGACCCGGCTGAAACCGAAGTCGTCAGTCACGGCAAGCCCGACGCCGTCTTGTTCGACCACACGAACCGACGCTCCGAGCGCCTCGGCACCAGTGGTGAAGTCCTTGATCGACACGCCGATCAACGGTTCGAGCACGGAAGCGTCGAACAGCGCCGGATCGGTCGGCAACTGAGTCGGATCCCCAGGGGCGACCGATGCGCCAGGCACCGGTTCGGCGGGAGAAGAGCTGGGCTCCTCGACGGCGACGGGCTCGACCCGAATCAGGTACTCGTCGGTCACAGCCGCGACGACATGCCAGCCGCCATCGGAGTCGATGAACCGGTAGGCGGGGAGCAACCAGACGGAACCGTCGACATCCCACGCCCACCAGACGTCGGCCTGGACGTCGACGAGCGTGACGGTGACCGGCTGATCAAACGTGCTGGTCTCCGGGATCGTCCCGTCGATCGGCATCGCGCCAACCGCCGGATCGGATTCGACCATGTCGACGGCGACACCACCCCCGGCAATCGCCGGGACGCCGCCATCACGCATCATGCCGCCGCCGTAGAAACCGTTCTGATCCTCGAGACGGGCGATCGCCGTGTCGAGATCGATCAACGGATACGGGCCGACTTCGACAGGATCGGCGAGGGTGCCGCCTGCATATTGCATGACGCCCTCCGCACCGAACCCGACATCCCAACGCTTCCCGGCCGAGGTGCCATTGATCTGCTGCGTCGCGCTGGTGCTCGCAAACCATTCATCGGCGTAGGTCTCGAACGTGAAATCGGACGGGTCCTGACCCGCCGCCACCATCAGTTCGGCGACTCGCGACTCGACCTGATCCTTGGTCAAGACGCCGGTCGGCAGCTCTGGAGCAACGCATACGGGAGTCGACACCGGCGGAGGAGCGACGGCTGTGGCACCACCACTGGTCGAGGCGCCATCGGAACCGACGACGGCGGTGTCGACGGAGGCCACGCCGCAGTCCGTCCTGCCGGTGATCACCTGGTCGGCCCACGCAAGGCTGTAGCTCCACGATCGTTGGGCGTCCTCGTAGACCGTGAACGCGGGAGCCGTGCCGTCATCAGGACCGACCTGCCAGCGGACCCCGAAACCCTCGTCGATCCGGACCGGTTCGCCGGTCACACCGAACACCGCTGCCAGGGCGGCAACGTCGGCAGCGGTCGCCGGCAAGCCGGCTTCGAACCAGTAGCCGACGTCGTTGGTCGGCAACGCAGGCATGCCGTCGCCGATGACGTAGTCAACGATGTAGGCAGGCATGTACTGCATGTCGGCGGAGCTCCTGCCCGGCGCCGATTCCGCACTGGCGCTGGGAGCGACGGCTCCGTTACCGCCGGAAGTGATCTCGATCGGTCGAGGCGCAAGCATTCCGGGGGACGACGCGGGTGGCACCGTATCGCCGGTCGCGGATTCGTCGGAGCCGCAGGCGGCCAAGATCAAGATGGTGGCCAGCACGGCCGGGGCAATTCGAGAGGTTTGACGCTTCATGCCAGTTGGACGCTCCTCGTGACGGATCGGTTCCCGAAATCGAGGATCACTCGAACAGGGCCGAGACGAACTCGGCCGGGTCGAAGGGGATCAGATCGCCGATCGTCTCACCGACCCCGACCAGTTTGATCGGGATTCCCAGTTCGGTCTCGATCGCGAACACGATGCCGCCTTTCGCCGAGCCGTCGAGCTTGGTCAACACAACTCCGGTCACATCGGTCGCCTCGCGGAACTGGCGAGCCTGCGTGAGCCCGTTCTGGCCGGTCGTGGCGTCGATTACGAGCAGCGTCTCGGTCACCGTTCCAGCACCCTTTTCTGCAACGCGACGGACCTTCTTGAGTTCCTCCATCAGGTTCGTCTTGGTGTGCAGCCGTCCGGCGGTGTCTGCCATCACGAGATCGATGTTGCGGGCGGCTGCCCGTTCGATCCCATCGAAGATCACCGCCGACGGGTCACCGCCTTCGGCGCCGCGCACGAATTCGGCCCCCGCTCGGTCGGCCCAGGTCGACAATTGCTCGGCGGCAGCAGCCCGGAACGTGTCGCCCGCGACGAGCAGGGTCGAGCGACCCAGTTCAGCCTGTTGTTTCGCCAGCTTGCCGATCGTGGTCGTCTTGCCGACTCCGTTGACGCCGACGAACATCCACACGTTGGGGTTCCCGTCATGGAACGACTCGTCGAAGTTGAGTGAGCGGTCGGACTCGCTCAGCTTGGCCGTCATATCTGCCTGCAGGCAATGGAGCAGTTGCGAGGGCTCGGTGATCTCTCTGGCTTTCACGCGTTGCTTGAGATGCTCGAGGAGCGCTTCGGTCACGCCGAGCCCGACATCGGCGCGAAGCAGTGCTTCCTCCAGGTCGTCCCAGGTCTCTTCCGTGATCGCGCTCCGACCGAGTACACCGGCGAATGCGCCGGCGAACGTCGACCGGGCCTTGGCCATCCGATCTCGCAGCGATGCGGGCTTGACCGGCGCAGTTTCGACCTGTGCCTTTTCGACCGGTGCAGCTTCGATCAGTTCGGTGGCCGGCGCCGCATCGGCCGGGGGCGCAACCGGTAGCGGTGCCGGTCGACCGGCAGGCGGAAGGGCACCCGACCGCTTCCGGTTGGCGACGACGACGCCGAGCCCGAAGACGAGCACGGCAACTGCGAGTACGAGAAAGATCCACTGCATCGTGACTCGACGCTATCGGCCGTCGGTGGTCGGGTTGGCCCGCATCTCGTCGAGCACCAACCGGGTGCGGGCCTGGTTGAGGATCGCCGTCGCCCGCCCCAGATGCTCGTAGAGACGCCGCAGCTCCGGCGAACGGGACCCGAGATCAGTGCGCCGCAGGGTGCTCGGGAACTCCGCCGCGCCCAACTCGAACACCTGGTGTGCAACTTGGCGCACCTCACCGGTGCCGGCTTCGGCCAGTGCATCGAGGGCGACCACGAACAGGTCTGCCTCGCGTGCCGCCTTGCGCAACTGCTCCGGTGCGTAGGCGGCACCCATCCCCTGAACGACCTGTTTGGCGCCGTACACCGGCGTCAAGAACCTGAGCGCACGTCGGACAACCCCGTCCTGGACGCCTGCCCCACCAACCACGCCGTCACCGAGTGCAACGACGCCGCGCACGAAGTCGTCGAGCATCGCCGCGGCATCGATCACCGTGGCCAGCAGCGCAGAGTCCTCTGGACGCGGGCTCATCGTGTGTCGTCGGAGTCGCCGAGGCGTTGCGCCAGCCAGGCAAGCGGGATCGACAGGACCATCACGAACGTCGCCACGACGTTGATGATCGGCACCAGTTTCGGCCGGCTGAAGTTGGCGAGGATCCATTGCGGGAGCGTCACGTAGCCGGACCCGGCGGTGAAGGTAGTGACCACGATTTCGTCAAAGCTCAAGGCAAACGCCAAGATCCCACCGGCCACCAATGCCGACCGCACGAGCGGGAACGTCACGAAGCAGAATGTCTGAATGCCGTGAGCACCGAGATCAGCGGAGGCCTCCAACAGATTCGGCGATGATCGGCGTAGCCGGGCAACGACGTTGTTGTAGGCGATCACGACACAGAATGTGGCGTGGGCGATAACCAGCGAGTGGAAGCCAAACCCGATCGAGAATTCGATCAGGCCGAGATCGATCGTCCGGCTGAACGTGTTCTGAAGGGCGATACCGGTGACGATTCCTGGCAGCGCTATCGGCAACACCATCAGGAACGAGATCGCGTGCCGACCGAAGAACTCGAACCGTTGGATCGCGAACGCAGCCAGCGTACCCAGCACCAAGGCAACCAGGGTTGCAGCCAGCGCTACCCAGACGGAGCGCATCAGGGCTTCTCGTGGCGCATCGGTTTTCCATGCCTCGGACCACCACTTCGTCGTCCAGCCGGTCGGTGGCCAAGCCACCGAGTTGGCCGTGTTCAGCGACAGCCGGGCGACCACCAGTAGCGGCACGTAGAGGAACGCCAGCGTGAGCATGGTCCACGCACCGAGGACGAGTTTGGCGGCGAGAGGAGTGCGCATCGGCTATAGGTTCTCGAACGCGCCGGCCCGCTTCATGGCGAGCAGGTAGACGGTGATGATCGCCAGCGGCCACAGCGTGTAGGCGGCGGCCAACGGTTGATTGGGAGCGCCGAGCGTCGAGTTGATGAACGTTCCGAACATCACCCGCTGCTTGCCGTCGGTCACGAGCTGAGGCACGATGTAGTCGCCGAGCGACAGGGAGAAGGTGAAGATCGACCCCGCTGCGACCGACGGCAGCAACAGCGGCAGGATCACCGATCGGAACGTGCGGAACGGATGGGCTCCGAGGTCGCCAGAGGCGTCGAGCAGCGATGCCGGCAAGCGGTCGATCCCGGCGTAGATCGGCAGCACCATGTACGGAACCCAGAGGTAGGCAAGCGCGATCACGACCCCGGTGGTGCCGTAGCCAGGTGTCCAACCGAGCACCGACCGCAGAAATCCGCCACCACCGCGGCCGGCTGCGGCGAACTTGTTGTCACTTCCGGGGGCGAGCATCGCCCGCCAGGCGTAACCCTTGACGAGGTATCCGGCCCACAGCGGCAACAGCATCGAGACGATCAGACCGCGACGGATCCACGCCGGTGCGACCTTGGCAACGAAGTACGCAGTCGGTAGTGCGATCAAGAAGCACAGCACGGTCACCCCCGCTGCGATCAGGACCGTTCGACCGACCACGGTCAGGGCCGTGTCGTTGGTCACCGCCTCGCGGACGTTGTCGAACGTGAAGTTGGTCGTCGGCTTCTGTGAGTTCGGATCGAGCTCGAACAGCGCGGCGAAGACCAAGAGCACGAGCGACGCGACATAGATCACGAGCATCCACAGCACTGGTGGGCTGAGAGTGCTCACGAGGCCGAGCCGGCGGTTCGATCGGAACCAACGGCTGACGGCGCGGGCCGGGGAGGGCCGCGGTGCGGCCCT
This sequence comes from Ilumatobacteraceae bacterium, assembly GCA_043773365.1. Taxonomy (GTDB): domain Bacteria; phylum Actinomycetota; class Acidimicrobiia; order Acidimicrobiales; family Ilumatobacteraceae; genus Ilumatobacter. The sequence continues at coordinate 51,115 of JAYVFI010000071.1, read as the reverse complement.
CCCCGGCTCGGGAGTCATCGGGCCTAGGCCCGCAGTGCGCTCCACGCCGCTACCCATTCGGTGTACGGCACGCATTTCACATCGGTGCGCCCGTCGAGGCACTCCTCGGTCGCCGTGGTCCAGTACCAGACGTCGGTCCAATAGGACTCGTCGTCAGCGTGATAGTTGGCGCAGTGGTCCGGATCGGCCGTGAGACCGCAGCCTTTGGAGTTGCTCGGGGCTTCGCCGAAGTACTCGGTGGCCTGGGCGTTTGCCCACGGGGACGAGATCCAGTCCATCCACAGCTTCATGCAGTTCGGATTGCTCGCTTTCGACGACAGCATCCAGGTGTCGGACCAACCTGTGGCCCCTTCCTTTGGCTTGGTCACGTCGATCTTTGCTCCGAGCGTTCCCGCGTAGTTGGCGACGACTTGCCATGTGGTGCCGGCCAGCACTTCGCCGGAAGCCAGCGAATCAGCCTGCACCAGATAGTCCGCCCAATACTGACCAGCGACCGCCTTCTGCGATTCGAGCACGGCCAGCGCCGCATCGAATTGGGTCTGATCAAGGGCGTACGGGTTGGTGATGCCAAGCTCAGGCTGCGTAGCCATCAGCCACAACGCTGCATCGGCGATGTAGATCGCGCTGTCGTACACCGACACGGTTCCCTCGGCGGGCGAACCTGGCTCCCACATCACACTCCACGAGTCGGGAGCGCTCGGGAACGCCTCGGTGTTGAAAACCAGCAAGTTGGCGCCGCGACCGTGCGGGATGCCCATTGCCGCTCCATCGAGCGAATTCCACGGCTTGTCCTTCAGGCCATCGAAGATGTCGACGTAGCTGGAGTACTCGGCAAGGTCGAGCGCAACCACTTCGTCACCGGCCATCAGCCGCTGAGTGGCGTCACCCGACGCTGACACGCCGTCATACTCGCCACTCTGCATCAACTGAACCATCTCGTCGCTGGTGGAGCCGAGCTTGACGTTGACAGCGCACTCGGTCATCTCGGTGAACGGTGTGACCCAATCGTATTCGGGGGCAGTTTCACCGCTCTCGATGTAGCCCGGCCAGGCAACGATGTTGACCTGGCCTTCGGCGCCGGCGAGCACGTCTGGGTTTGGGGTCCACATGTAGTCGATTCCGCCGGCGGATGATTCAGATGACGCGTCCGATGATGCTTCAGAGGTGGCGGGCTCCGTGACAGGGCTGGTGACCGGAGCCTCGGACTCCTCCGACGTCGATGCCTCGACCGACTCGGTCGAAGCCGCTTCCGTCGGAGCAGATTCCTCTGCCGCTGGTTCGTCGTCACCACAACTTGCTGCGATGAGAGCCAGCGACACGATCAGTGCCGCCGTTGCTCGTGATCTCTTCATATCTCCCCCTTTGGAGAATGCCTTACGGCGTGGTTGCTTCTGCGACGGTCATGGCCGCTGATCGCGGCCATACCAATCTGGTGTTTCCACCGATTGTCACACCAGCGAGACCGTCGCTTGGAACGCTGGCGAGAAGGTGGCTCCCATCCGCAAGGTCAACCCGCACCCTGCAATCGGAGCCGAGATACTGGATGTCACTCACGATGCCTTCGACACAGACTTCCTGAGCGGTCGGGTCGGCAGCCGCACCAGGCGGAGCCGTCCGAATTCTTTCGGGGCGCACCGAGTGGGAGCGGGAGTCCCCGAACAGCTGTTGGCAAAGAGCGCCGCTGATCAGGTTCGCCGTTCCGACGAACCCCGCCACGAACGCAGTCTCAGGGCGCTCATAAATCTCCCGAGGTGTGCCGACTTGTTCGATACGGCCCTGGCTGAAAACCGCGATCCGATTGCTCATGCTGAGCGCCTCGCCCTGATCGTGAGTGACGAAGATGAACGTGATCCCGACTTCACGCTGAATCGTCTTCAACTCGACCTGCATCTCTTCGCGCAGCTTCAGATCGAGTGCGCCGAGCGGTTCGTCGAGCAGCAGGACGCGCGGCCGGTTGACCAGGGCGCGGGCAAGCGCCACTCGCTGCCGCTGGCCGCCGGACAGCTGGTTCGGCCTGCGGCCGCCGTACGCGCCGAGACGAACGGATTCGAGCATCTCGGCAGCCCTCAACCTGCGCTCTTGTTTACCGACACCTTTGACCTTGAGGCCATACTCGACATTCTGCTGCACGCTCATGTGCGGGAACAGGGCGTAGTCCTGAAAGACCGTGTTGACGTCGCGATCGTACGGTGCGCGATGAGTGACATCCTTGCCGTGCAAGAGCAGCGCGCCTGCGGTCGGCACTTCGAAGCCGGCGATCATCCGCAACACGGTCGTCTTGCCCGAGCCGGATGGTCCGAGGAGTGAGAAGAACTCGCCGTCGTGAATCGTCAAGTTCACATCGTCGACGGCAACGACGTCGCCGAAGGTCTTGCGCACACGCACGAGTTCAACAGCAATGTCAGTCGACACCGCCTCACGAACCTCGGTTGGCACGACTATCGGTCTCCCCCGGCGCCGACGGCACCTGACTGATGAACGTCAACACAGTAGCCCGGGCTAGACAGCCGTCGCGTTACTTGCCCGCTCCGTGACCACCTTGGAGGAGCCGCCCGGTTGCATCGAGACACCGAGCAGGCTGTCGCCTGCCTCCATGGTTCGCTTCTGGTGCGACACGATCAACAGTTGGGCGTCCTTGCGGAACTCTTGGATCAGCCCCAGAAAGCGGTGCAGGTTGACGTCGTCGAGCGCCGCTTCGACTTCGTCCATCACGTAGAACGGGGACGGCCGGCTGCGGAACACGGCGAACAGGAAGGCGAGTGCCGTCAAACTGCGCTCGCCACCAGACAGCAACGACAGCTTCTTCACGTTCTTGCCGCTCGGCTTCGCTTCCACCTCGATGCCCGTGTTGAGGAGGTCGTCGGGCGCAGTCAGCTGCAGCGTGCCGAGACCACCGGGGAACAACGTCGCGAACAGTTGCGTGAAGTTGGCGCTGACGTCGGCAAACGCGCCGGCGAACACGTTCTGGATCTCCTGGTCGACGGCCTTGATCACCCTCGCCAGATCACGCCGTGTCGAACGGACATCTTCGAGCTGTGCTTCCAAGAACTGGCTGCGCTGTTGGAGTTCGTTGAACTCCTCCAGCGCAAGCGGATTGATCGGCCCGAGCAGGCGCAATTCCCGTTCGAGTTCGCGCGCTCGACCCGCCGCGGTCGCGCCCTCGGGCAGCACCGGTTGCTCGGCCGCCTCGGCAACTTCCGGTTCGATGTCGAGATCGCGGCGCAGCGTCTCGATCGCGTTTTCGAGCCGGAGCTTGGCCTCGGCTTCCTCGATCTCCGATCGATGTGATCGCTGCCTGGTCTCCTCCAAGTGACGCTCGGACGCCGAGCGCTGCTTGCGGGCGAGATCGAGTCCTGCGGTGAGTGCTCTGACTTCGTTGCTCTGACGCCGGCGCTGCTCGAGCAAGCCGTCATGCTCGACCTCGATGACCGCGCGATGACCCTCGACGAGGCCGGACAACCTGTCGATGGCGACCAGCGAACGCTCGATCTGGACGCGGCGATCGGAAGCAACCAGGCGGGCTTCGGTGTCGGCCTCGAGCCGCCGCTCGTTCTCCTGTATCCGCCCTTCGAGGAACTGTCGACGCTCGTGCAATCCGGCACAGCGAACCTCGAACTCGCGACGGCGGGAACCGAGCAGAGCCGCCCGCGCTTCCATCTCGGCGCGAAGCTCCCCACGGGCCCGGGCGGCGTCGGCTTCGGCTTGTTCGTCGGCATCGAGCGTCGGCAGTACGACCTCCAACTCGGCGATCCTGGATCGGTCTCGTGCGATGTGACCGGACAGTTCCACAATCGTGCGATCAATGCCCTCCAGCTCGGACTGCGATTCGCGTCGCTGACTGAGCGCCCGCGACAAACCTTCCGAGGCGGCAGTGAATCGGGCGTCGTTCTGATCGAGTTTGCGGTTCAGTTCGAGTTCGAGCGACCGCGTTGTTTCGAGGGCAGCGCGAGCCGTCACCACCGATTGTTCTGCGTTCCGTAAGGCACCCGCGGCGGATTCGGCGTGATGCTTGGCGTCGCCCAGCGCAGCGGCTGTGGCGCCACCGGCGGCGGCTCCGATCCGCCAACCGGTCGGAGCGAACCGGTCGCCGGCCTCGGTGACGATCAGCGCCTGAGGATGCATCAAGGCGGCTTCGATCGCCAGATCGAGTGAATCGACTCGAACGGCGTGACCGACGAGTGCGTCGAGCAGCCCGGTCATCCCGGCCCGCCCAGAACGAACGTGCGGGAGCACGGGCTCACCGACCCCGACGAGCGGCGAATGGTGGGCCCGCGCTCCGGCAGCAAGCACCGCACCACTCGTGCTGGATTCCCGCAGCACGGCCAGGGCTCGCTGAGCCGAAGCTGGCCCATCGACGACCACCGCAGTCAGCGCTTCACCCAGGGCCGCCTCGACAGCCGCCTGCCAGCCGGCATCGATTTCGACGAGATCGAGCAAGGTGCCCAGCACGCCATCGACCCCCGACAGCCGCTCGGCACCGGCGCGTGCGTGGGCGGCGTCGAGTGCAAGCTGCAGCGCCTCGACCCGGGCGTGCCAGCGAGACGCGACCTCTGACGCATCGTGTCGGTCGGCGATCAAGCGTTCGAACGCCGCTTCCGCCGCTTTGCGCTGATGTTCTGCTTCCTCGATCTCGACGACAAGCGGCGATTCGATCGTCTCCGCCTTGGAGCAATCGTTGCGGAGCCTGTCGGTTTCCTCGGCCAACTGTTCGAGCTTGATCCGCAAGGCGTCGCGGCGCGTCGTCACCCGCCCGAGTTCATGTTCGTTGCGTTCCAGGCCGGCGCGGATCGAGCGGAGTTCGCCCCGAACTTCGGCAGCCGCGCTGGCGGCCTTGGCCCCGCCGTCGTCGGCCGTCAGCGCCTCGCTGACCCGCGAGCGATCATTGCGGAACGACTCCTCGTCCGACGCCAACAGCTCCGCTTCCGGGGCAACTCGCTCGAGGGCAACGAGAACCGCTTCGAGTTCCGAGCGGAAGCGAGCACCATCGGCTTCGAGATTGGCGACGACACCGGCGTCGAGCAGTTGCCCGTGATCACGATGCAGCGAGCGCTTGCGCTCGGCCAGGATGCCCGCCAACCCGCGGGCACGCTCGCGGAGCTGTTCCACGTGGACGAGCCGATCGCTGACATCATTGGCACCGCGCGCCGAGAGCTGCGCCTCGTGCGACATCACGTCGGTGTCGAGCTTGGCGAGCGCTGTCTTGAGCTGGGTTTCGATGTCGACCGCTTCGACGCGGTCAACGGCGATCGATTCGAGCTTTCTGCGCAGCGCGTTGATCTCGCGACCGGCGACGAACACTCGCAGAAGGCTCAACTCGTCGATCAGTTCGGCGTGACGCCGAGCCGCTTCCGCCTGGCGCTCGAGCGGTCGCAACTGGCGGCGCACCTCGCGCAGCAGATCTTGCAGGCGCAAGAGGTTGGCTTCGGTGGCCTCGAGCCGGCGTTCCGCCTTCTCCTTGCGTTTGCGGTACTTGAGCACCCCGGCGGCTTCTTCGATGATGCCGCGCCGGTCCTCCGGGCGAGCATTCAGCACGGCGTCGATCTGACCTTGGCTGACGATCACGTGCTGTTGGCGTCCGACACCTGCGTCGGACAACAACTCCTGCACATCGAGTAGCCGACACGGCACGCCGTTGATGGCGTACTCGCTGTCACCCGTTCGGAACAGGATCCGGGTGATCGTGACCTCGTTGAACTCGACCGGCAGCAGACCGGCGGAGTTGTCGATCGTGAGGCTGACCTCCGCTCGGCCGAGCGCCGGCCGCTTTTCGGTTCCGGCGAAGATCACGTCGTCCATCTTCTGGGAGCGGACCGACTTCGGGGCCTGCGCACCGAGCACCCAGGCGATTGCGTCCACAACGTTCGACTTCCCGGAACCGTTGGGACCGACGACGACGGTCACCCCCGGTTCGAGGGTCATCACGGTCGAGTCGGCAAAGGACTTGAAGCCCTTGAGGGTGAGGCTCTTCAGAAACACGGCGTGAGGGAATCTACCCGGCGGCGGTCGCGACGACCCCATCTACCCCTGGGCAGCACTTCTGGCGTCTATTTCTGGCATCGGGGGCAGAAGTGGGTCGAGCGTTGTGCCGTGACCGTTCGTTTGATCCAGCCAACACCGCAGGTCAGGCAACGTTCCCCGGTGCGGCCGTAGACGTTGTGCGCTTCTTGATACGAGCCCCAATCGCCGTACAGGTCAACGTATTGGGCGTCCGAGAGCGTTGACCCGCCGGCCCCGATGGCGGCGTTGAGGATGCGGTGGATGGCGGCGTGGAGCTGTCGCTCGGAACTGGTCGAGAGCCCGTCGGACGCCCGATCCGGCCGGAGCCGGGCCTCGTGCAGGATCTCGTCGGCGTAGATGTTGCCGATCCCGGCGATCACATGTTGATCGAGCAACAGCGGCTTGAGTTGGCGGTGACGTGCCCGCAACAGCTTGCGGAGATGCGCAAGTTCGAGCCCATCGGCGATCGGATCGACACCGAGTTTGGCGAGATCGGGGATCTCGACCGCGACGTTGGTCGGATCGAACACGACCACCTCGCCGAATGTGCGCGGGTCGACGAACCACATCTCGTGCCGGTCGTCGAGGTGCAACACGACGTGGGTGTGTTTCGGGCGCCGCGCACCAGCCTCGGCAACGAGCACCTGCCCGCTCATGCGGAGGTGGATCATCACTTCGTCACCCGAGTCGAGCGGCAGCAGCAGGTACTTGCCACGGCGGTTGGCAGAAAGGATCGTCGTCCCGGTCAGGCCATCGATCACGGCAGCTGCTGAGGTTCGGCGGACCGAGCGTTCCCGGCCGACCTCGACGCGGTCGACCCGGCGACCGACCACGAGGCTCTCCAGTCCGCGGCGAATTGTTTCCACTTCGGGCAGTTCGGGCACGGCTACTCCGTCGTCAGCCGGGCGAACGCCGCCCCGGCGGCTGCCTGCTCGGCGGTCTTCTTCGACCGGCCGACACCCTCGCCGACCAGTTGCTTGGCGACTTTCACCGTGGCAAAGAACCGCTTGTCGTGGTCGGGCCCGGTCGAGCGGATCTTGTAGTCGGGCGACGGCAGCCCGCGATGAGCCACGAGTTCTTGCAGGGCAGACTTGTAATCGAGTCGATCGAGCGTCCCCAGGGCGTACTCGAGTCGTTCGACGAAGAGACGCTCGATCAGCGCAAACGCAGCGTCGCGACCACCATCGAGGTACACCGCGCCGAGCACCGCCTCCATCGCATCCGAGAGGATCGAGACCTTGAGACGACCGCCGGCGGAATCCTCTCCGCGACCGAGCAGCAGGTGCTCGCCGATCTGCAACTCAGCGGCGACTTCGGCGAGTGCGTTGGCATTGACGACGCTCTTGCGGAGATCGGTCAGGGCGCCTTCGGCAAGATCTCCGAATCGGTGAAACACGAGGTCGGCAATCACCCATCCGAGGATCGCATCGCCGAGGAACTCGAGTCGCTCGTTGCTGTCCTCATCGCTCGATTCGGCGACCCACGAACGATGGCACATCGCCCGCCGGAGCAGTTCGGGGTCGTCAAACACGTGACCGAGACGCTGCTCCAGAGCGGCCAGGGTCAAGGTTCAGCTACCGGTGCGCTCGTGGACGTAATCGACGGCATCGCGCACCGTCTTGAGATCTTCGAGGTCTTCGTCTTCGATCCGGAAACCTGTCGTGCGATCCGACAGTTCTTCCTCGATCGACTCGACCAGTTCGATCAGGGCCAGGGAGTCGGCGTCGAGGTCGTCGACGAAGGACTGACCCTCGTTGATCGTCGAAGGATCGATCTCCAAGATGTCGGCGAGCCGGTCGCGAACGATCTGCAGGATCTCGTCTCGAGAAATGGGGGCATGGCTATCGGGAGTCTCAGCGGGCACTCACGCGATGCTATCCGGCTTCGGCCGGACGAATCGTGGCGGCGATTTGGCCGACGATGTCGGCTTCGACCATTTCCTTGGCAACCGTGACAGCGTTGAAGATCGCCCGTTGACTCGAGGACCCGTGGCAGATGATGCAGACACCGTTGACCCCGAGCAGCATTGCGCCACCGTAGGTCTCGGGGTCGAGGTGCTCATAGATCGGCAGCAAGGCCGGCATCAACGCATCGGCGTGAGGCTTGTACTGCTGATCGGATGCGAATGCTTCCAGGAGCGCCTGCACGATCACTTTCAATCCGCCCTCGAGCGTCTTCAGCGTGACATTGCCGGTGAAGCCGTCGGTCACGACGACATCGGCGGCGGCGGTCATCACGTCGCGGCCTTCGACGTTGCCGACGAAGTTGATCTCAGGTGTCAGTTCGAGCAGCGGGAAGACTTCCTTGCGAAGCGCATCGCCCTTGCCGGGCTCTTCTCCGATCGAGAGCAGTCCGACCTTCGGGTCGGCGATCCCGAACCGGTGTCGGGACAGAATCGAACCCATCTGGGCGAACTGGCACAACCACTCCGCTTGCACGTCGGAATTGGCGCCTGCGTCGACCAACACGGTCGGAATTCCGCCGGGGACAGGGACGACGGCTGCGATCGCCGGGCGATTGACACCCCGGATCCGACCCATCCGCAACAGGGCGGACGCCATCGTTGCCCCGGTGTTGCCGGCAGACACCATCGCCGACGCCTGCCCGTCGCGCACTGCCTCGGCGGCGCGGACCAAGGAGGAATCCTTTTTGCGGCGGACGCTGCTGGCCGGGTCGTCGTGCATCTCGATCACCTCGGTGGCAACGATCAGCGGCAGGTCTCCGATATCGACCCGCTCACTCAGATCGGGCGGGCCGACGAGCACGACGGGGATACCAGCGGCGGCGGCGGCCCTCGCACCGGCGACGATCGCCCCCGGAGCATGATCGCCGCCCATTGCGTCGACCGCAATGGGCAACATGTCGGTTCAGAACCTCAGGAGACGTCGATCGCGACGCGGTTCTTGTACCAACCACACGACGGACACACGGTATGCGGAGTCTTGGCGTTGCCACATCGCGGGCAGGTGCTGCGGGCCGGGGCATTCAGCCTCCAGGCGCTCGCCCGCTTGCTACGGGTCTTCGATTTCGATGTTTTCTTCTTCGGAACGGCCACTGCTGGTCTCCAACACTCAAGGTACGGTTCCGTGCTGCGCACGGACAAGGCTGAGACAGGCTAGCGGCCCCAGCCAGAAGAACTACTCGAGTTCGAGGTCGTCGAGGGCGGACCAGCGCAGGTCGGTGATCCTGTTGTCGCACTGGCACGGCTCGGTGTTGCGGTCGACGCCGCAGGACGGGCAGATTCCGGCGCAGTCGGGGCGACACAGCGGCCCGTCAGGCAGGTCGATCATCACGTACTCGCGCACTGCAGGGGCGAGATCGATCTGGTCACCAACGATCTCGAACGCTTCGTCGTCGGTGACCTGGCGCTGATACATATCGTCGATGTCGACGCTCAGGCGACCTGTCGCGTCTGTCAGACAACGCCGGCAAGGGGTCGTCCAAGGTGCCTCGATCAAGCCCCGAACCACGATTCCGTCGATGCTGGACGTCGCTTCGGCTGTGACCCGAATGTTTCCCGTGATCCGAGTGTCGTCGATCAACAGGTCCGCCGGCGCCAGTTCGATGTCGATCGATCGATGCGCTCCTGGGGTTCGCAGTAACTCGAGCGCGTTGACCCGGAGCTCGCGAGCAGGGTGATTGATCATCAGCGGTCCTGGTCGAAGAACCCCTTCGTGGGGTCGTCTTCGTCGTCGTCGATGATTTGCATCGATCCGTCAGCGTTGCCGATCGACAACTTGTGACGGCCGGCGGCAACCGTTTTGGCGAGCTTGTCGAGCAGGATCTCGAAACTGGCGAGCCGCTGGTCGAGGAAGTCCTCGGTCTCGAGCTTGAGCCGCCTCGAGTCGGTGTCGGCGGTGTCGACCACTTGACGGGCCCGCTGCTCGGCGGCGCGAACGACCTCTGTCCGTTGCACCATCCGCTCGGCCTGGACCCGGGCGGCTTCGAGCATCTCGTTCGCCTCTCGGCGAGTCTTTCCAACGAACTCATGACGTTCTTTGAGCATCCACCGCGCCTGGCGGAGCTCCTCGGGAAGCCGATGGAGCGACTCCTCCAGCAACTCGATGATCTGGTCGCGATCGATCCGGGGCGATGACGACAGTGGCATCGTCGGAGCGGTGGCAATGATGTCGATCGCTCGCCGCAGGAAGCTCTCGGCGTCGCCGACGTGCCGCGAAGGCTCGGCGGGGTCCGGATACTCGTCGTCTATCTCGTCGTACTGGTCGTCGTAACTCATGAGGCCTTCACAGTGGGTGGGTCTGCGAATCTAGCGGCGAGCGCCGCCGCAACCGGCGCAGCAACGAGGTGATCGATCACTCCACCGTGCACAGCGATCTCGCGAATGAACCTACTGGAGATGAACCCGAGGTCGGCTCGGCACGGCACGAAGACCGTCCGAATCCCCGTCACCGATCGGTTGTTGTGGGCCATTTGCTGCTCGATATCGAAGTCGACCGGCGTGCGCAGGCCTTTCACGATGAAGTCGGCCCCCGCCTCTGCGGCGGCCTGAACGGCGAGTCCGGTGAACGCTCGGACCGAGACCTTCGATCGATCGGCCAGGCTCGCTCGGGCGAGCGCCACCCGCTCATCAGGAGCGAACATGCCCGATGGCTTGTCAGGGTTGTGCAACACGGCCAGTACCACCTCGCCGAACAGCTCGATCGCCTGGTCAACAATGTCGAGATGTCCGAGGTGAATCGGGTCGAAACTGCCGGGGATCAGCACCGTAGCCATGAGTGATCACACGGTAGTCGGGTCACTCGGGTTCGGCGACGATGCGATCGAAGAAGGTGATCACCGAGCGGCCGTACCGTTTCGATCGCGTAATCTCCCACCCGTCGATCGGGTCGATTTCGCGGCCCGACTCGGCCACCACGAAATCGGCGTTGACGACGGCGAGCAGGGCTGGCCATTGATCGAAGTCGTACGGTGGATCGGCAAACACGATGTCGACGGTCAGCCCCCGAGCGAGTACGAGCGCGTCGCCCGCCATCACCCGACAGCGGTCGTCGATACCGAGGTGATCGACGTTCTGACGCAGCCATCGCAGCGCCGTGCGATCGCGTTCGACGAACGTGCAGCGCGATGCACCACGTGAGATGGCTTCGATCCCGAGCGCTCCGGTGCCTGCAAACAGGTCGGCGACCTTCGCATCGTGGATCATATCGAGACTCCCGAGGGCATTGAACACCGCCTCCCGAACCATGTCAGTGGTCGGGCGGGTGTCGGTGCCGGGGGGCGCCTCGATCCGTCGTCCTCGCAACTCGCCGGCCACCACGCGCATGTTCCCAGGCTACGGAGCCGAAATCGAGGTGCATACTGATAGTGATGTTGGAGCCGTACCCACAGATCACGTGCATCGATTGCGGCTCCCGGGCGTTCCTGCTGACGCCTCCGCGAGAGGACGGACTGTGGTTCGCCGGCGACATCGTCGCCTATCGCTGCGAGGACTGCCTCGATCGATGGGACCTCGTGCTCGAAGACGACGACTACGACGACGAGTAGTTGTTCAGCAGCGGCACAGAAGAGGGTGGACAGCAGTCGTTCGGGGCTCGAGACTCAGTCCTTTGCGGGAGGCGGGTATGGACACGTTACGAACTCGATGGGCAGCGATCGGAGCGGCGGTCGCGGTGACACTCGGCGCCGGCGGGCTCAGCATCGTCGGAGCGACCACGAGCACCGGCGAACGCTCCGTGTACGTCCCGATCACACCGTGCCGGCTGGCCGACACACGACCGGCACCCGACACGAGGGGACCACGCACGTCACCGCTCGGACCCGATGAGACCTTCACACTCAATGCTCATGGCAGCAACGGCGACTGCACGATCCCCGCCGGCGCCACCGCCCTGTCGCTCAACGTCACCGCCGTTGGTCCGACCGCGGCGACCTTCCTGACGCTGTTTCCAGCCGGCGCCACCAAGCCATTGACATCGAATCTCAACCCGACACCCGGCCAACCGCCCGTCCCCAATGCAGTGACGGTCGACATCAACGGCGCTGGTCAGTTCAGCGTGTTCAACAAGAACGGCTCCGTCGACGTCATCGTCGACATTGCCGGGTACTACGAAGACCACAACCACGACGACCGCTACGTGCAACTCCCGACCGACAAGATCGTCGTCAATCCCATCGACCTCAAGCCGGTCTCGGGGATGGGTTGGATTGTCAGCTTCCTTCCGTTCCACAATGCTGGCGCTGTGGACTGCATCGCCTCACCGATCGAACTCCCAGTCGGTCGGAACGTGATCAGCGCCCACCTCTTGTACGGCTCGGCGACCGGCGCCAATCCGGTCAGGGCTGGACTCGTCACTGTGCGCAACACAACGGGTCCGGCAGTCGGTGCGCTGACATTCCCGACCACGCCCGACGTCAACGCACCGTTGACCGTGGGCGTGATCGGCTCGGTGACGCTCGTGTTCCCGCCCGGCACGACAGCGGTCGCCGACACCTCGTACTCGATTGCGATTTGCACCGACGACGCGATGACGGTCACGGGTCTCTGGGTCGAGCTCGGTTGACCCGCACCCATTGCCCGATCGACGTGATCAGCTCTTCGTCAGGAAGCCCTCGTCCTGCTCGGTGAGGAGCAGCGCCAGTTCATCGGCGAGCACGGCATGATCTGACAGATCGAGGTCGGAGTCGACGATCTCGAACGCCGCATCCCGAGCGAGTTGGACCAGTTCGCGGTCTCGCCGCAGCGAGGCAAGTTTGAGATCGCTCCTGCCCTTCTGGCTGGTCGACATCAGCGTCCCCTCCCCACGCAGTTCGAGGTCGACCTCGGCCAACTCGAAGCCGTCAGTCGTCGACACGAGGGCGTCGACGCGAGGATTCACGTCTTCGGACTCCTGCGTCACCAACCAGCAGGTCGAGGCGTGCTGACCGCGCCCGACACGGCCTCGCAGTTGATGGAGTTGGGCGATCCCGAATCGATCGGCGTCGAGGATCACCATCATCGTGGCGTTGGGCACGTCGACGCCTACCTCGATCACGGTGGTGGCGACGAGCACGTCGAGCTCACCAGCTCGGAAACGATCCATCGTGTGCTGCTTCTCGGCCGACGCCAGCCGGCCGTGCAACACCCCCAATCGGAGGCCCTTCAACTCGCCGTGCGTCAATCGTTCGAGTGTGTCCTCCGCCGACGCAACTTCGAGCTTCTCACTCTCCTCGATCAACGGGCAGACGACGTAGGCCTGGCGACCTTCGGAGACCTCGTGACGGACGTCGGCCCAGACCTCGATCTCGAACAATGGCCCGTTCGCCCACTTCGTGGTGATCGGTGTGCGGCCGGGCGGCAACTCGTCGAGCACACTGACATCGAGGTCGCCGTACACGGTCATCGCTGCGGTCCTCGGGATCGGCGTTGCGGTCATCACCAGCACGTCGGGCACGGCACTGGATGACTTGTCTCGCAGCGCCGCACGTTGCTCGACGCCGAAGCGATGTTGCTCGTCGACGACCACCGCACCAAGGCTCTTGAACGCCACCGCTTCCTGGATCAAGGCGTGCGTGCCGATCGCGATGTCGACCATCCCATCCGCCAGCCCGGCCAGCACGTCGCGGCGCTCGGACCCCGTGACCCGATTCGTCAACAGTTCGACGCGCAGTTGGCGGTCGCCGAACAAGTTGTTCGGGTCAGGCACTCGCAAGTCGCCGAGGAGGGCCTTCACGCCTGTTGCGTGTTGTTCGGCGAGCACCTCGGTCGGGGCCATCAGCGCGCCTTGGTGACCACCTTGCACGGCGGCCAACAAGGTCGAGACAGCCACCACCGTCTTGCCGGAACCGACGTCACCCTGCAAGAGGCGATGCATTGGGTTCGGAGCGGCAAGATCCGCTTCGATTTCGGCAATCGTCCTGCGCTGTGCTCCGGTCAACGGGTACGGCAACGCCTCGTGAAAGCGGCGCACCAGCTCGCCGCCGATCACGTGGGACAGACCACGCGACATGCGTTCGAGTTGGCGTTTACGCATCACCAACACGAGTTGCACGCGCAGCAGTTCATCGAATGCGAGTCGACGCCGGGCGGCTTCCTTGGCGCGCATCGACTCCGGCAGATGGATCGAATGGAGCGCTTCGGACCGTCCGATCAGGCCGAGCCGAGCACGGATCTCGTGCGGTAGGGGGTCTGCAATGCCTCGGCCGTTACACCGGCGGAGCGCCTCTTCGACCCATCCGGCCAGCTCCCAAGTGTTGAGCTGCGCCTTCTCGCTCTGCGGGTAGATCGCCACGATTCGGGCAGTGCGGTCACCGATCAGATCAACGATCGGGTTCGTCATCTGCAGCCCGCCCCGGTACGTGTCCGGTTTGCCGAACAGGGCGACCTGCAGACCTTCTTTCAACTGACGTTCGCGCCACGGTTGGTTGAAGAACACCAGGTCGAGCCGACCCGAACCGTCTCCGACGTTGACGTTGACCATCGTGCGACGGTTGCGAGTGCTGCGTTTGGTGACCGTGCGCACGGTGGCGAGCACGAGCGCTTCCCGGCCGGGGACGAGATCGGCGATGCGAGCCTCGTTGGTACGGTCGACCCATCGGCGAGGGTAGGTCGTCACGAGGTCGAGCACGGTGTCGATGTCGAACGCGGCAAGCGATGCCCGCTTCTTCTCCCCCACGCCCTTGAGTTGCCCGACGTCGATAGCCGCCAGTTCTCGCAGCGTGATCGGTGGTCGGGTTTCAGTCACTCAACACCGAACAGATATGGGTACAACGGCTGCCCGCCGACGTGGACCTCGACCTGCAGATCGGTCCACTCGACGGCAAGCCACTCCTGGATCGCAGCCGTCGTATCGGCGTCGGCGTCGGTGCCGGTGATGATCGTGAGGAGTTCACCATCGCTGTCGATGATCCGATCGAGGAGCTGGATAGATGCCCCGACCGCGGAGCCGGCAACCGACGCGATGCCTTCACCCTTCACGATCCCGATCCAGTCCCCCGTCGTGATCGGACCGGATTCGCTGTTCGTGTCGCGCACCGCCTGGGTGATTTCGCCAGTGACGACTGCCTCTGCAGCTTCCGTCATCTCGATCGCGTTCTCGGCGGCCGATGCCTCCGGGTCGTAGACGATCAGTGCCGCAAGCGCCTCCGGCATCGTGCGCGTCGGGACGACGACGACTTGCTTGGACGTCAACGAGTTGACCTGTTCGGCGACCGGAATGATGTTCTTGTTGTTCGGCAGGATCACGACCTGGTCGGCGTTCACCATCTCGACGATGTCGAGCAACTCGGCGGTCGACGGATTGAGCGTCTGGCCGCCGGACACGATCCCCTGAACCCGCAGCCCCGAGAACAATTCGGCAAGACCGTCACCGCTGCACACCGCGACCACAGCAGTCGTGACCGCCGGCAGCCCGGCACCCGGCTTGGTCGGGATCCCGACGATCGCAGATTCGCGGTGGGCGTGCTCCTCGGCGACCTCTTCGAACAGGTCGGTGATTCGTATCTGCTTCGGTCGCCCCCCGAGATCCAGCGCGACCTCGATCGCGGCGCCGATGTCGTTGGTGTGCACGTGGCAGTTCCAGAGTCCGTCGCCACCGACGACGACGATCGAGTCGCCGACCTCGCCCCAACCCGACTTGAAGCGACCGATCCGATCATCGTCGAGATCGAGAAAGTACATGACCTCGTACCGCAACTCACTGACGTCGAGTTGACCGGCAACTACGGAAGAACGGTGCGACGCGGCTTCGAATTGGGCACTGGTGGGACCATCACCCTCATCTGCCTCCGGCAACGGGGTCCCATCGACCACGTGCAACGCCGCATCGAGCAGCAACAGGTAGCCGGCGCCACCTGCGTCGACCACACCGGCGTCTTTCAGAACTGGCAGCAGTTCGGGCGTGTTGTCCAGTGCGACTTTGCCGGCATGTCTCGCTGCCCGGAGCACCTCGACCAGCGACCCACCTTCGGTAGACGCCCGCTTGGCCGCCTCGGCACTCTCGCGAACAACCGTCAGGATCGTTCCCTCGATCGGCTTCAGCACCGCCTGGTATGCACCGGTCGAGGCTGCGGTGAGGGCATCGGCGACCTTGTGACCGGTGCCGTCGGCTTGTTGCTTCATGGTCGAGGCGAGGCCGCGAAGGATTTGCGAGAGGATCACACCGCTGTTCCCGCGGGCGCCCATCAACGAGCCGTGTGAGATCGCATCACACGTTGCGTCGAGATCCTCGGCAGCGGCACCTTCCATCTCGGCAACGACGGCATCCAACGTTCGCGCCATGTTCGTACCGGTGTCACCATCGGGCACCGGGTACACGTTGAGCTTGTTCAACCAACCCGCATGGGCTCGGACCGCGTTGCGAAACGTCGTGATGACGTCGCGCAGTGCATGGACGTCAAGCCGCTCGAGCGTAGGCACGGATGCCATCGTAACGAGGCCGGCGACCCGTTCCGGAGGTTGTTCGATGATCGGCTGCTACCCTTTGGTGGCCGTGTGGACAGACGTGTGTCGTCCCACAACATCGCGTCAGTAGCAGGAGAAGTTCGATGGCATCGGTTTGTTCAGTATGTGGCAAGGGACCCTCATGGGGCATGTCGGTGTCGCACTCGCATCGGCGCACGAAGCGGCGTTGGAATCCGAACATTCAACGGATCCGGGCCCTCGTCAAGGGCGCTCCGAAGCGGATCGATGTCTGCACCGGTTGCATCAAGTCCGGCAAGGTCGTCAAGGCCGGCTGATGCAAGGCGTGATCAAGGCGTACGATCCAGCGTCTGGGCTCGGCGTCATCATGTGTGACACGGATCTCGCCGACTACGACCTCGCCTCCGACGCGCTCCATGGCTCGATTTTCCGCATGCTCCGTCAGGGCCAGCGGGTCGTCTTCGACCTCAACGAAACCGGGCAGGCGACGCACCTCCACCTCGGTTCAGAGGTCGACATGGGAACCCCGGGCTTTCACTGACGAGCCTCGTCCGGCCGATTCGCCGGGCCCGTGGACCGTGTTCGGACGTTGCCAGGCTGACGATCGATCTGTTTTCCAGATGTTCGCATCTGCACAATCTCAGCCCCAGAGATCGATTCGACCCCATCACGGGCGTGCCCGCTGGACCACACTGTGACCAGCGAGGTGTTGACCGAGATGCAACGGGGGTCGAGTTGAGCGCAAGAACATCGAACGAACGTCTCGAACACTGGGTCGCCGAATGGGCCGCAATCATGCAACCCGCGGCGGTGTACTGGTGCGACGGCGGTGACGATGAGTACACGCGACTCGCAGCGCAACTCGTCGCCTCAGGCACATTCACCCAACTCGATCAAGCGAAGCGACCCAACAGTTTCTGGGCCCACTCCGACCCTGGTGATGTCGCCCGCGTCGAGGATCGCACCTTCATCTGTTCGGCTACCGCCGACGAGGCCGGGCCGAACAACAACTGGCGCGACCCGGCCGAGATGCGGTCAGAGATGACCGCCCTGTACTCCGGAGCAATGGCCGGGCGCACGATGTTCGTCGTCCCGTTTTCAATGGGACCACTCGGCTCGCCGATCGCCCACATCGGCGTGCAACTCACCGATTCGGCATATGTCGCCGCCTCGATGCGAATCATGACTCGAATGGGTCAGGGCGCGCTCGACGTGCTCGGCCCAACGGGCGACTGGGTGCCGTGCGTGCACTCGGTGGGGGCGCCGCTCGCGCCCGGACAACAAGATGTGGCCTGGCCGTGCAATCCCGACAACAAGTACATCGTCCACTTCCCGGAAACACGTGAGATCTGGTCGTTCGGTTCCGGCTACGGCGGCAACGCCCTGCTCGGCAAGAAGTGCTTCGCGCTCAGGATCGCATCGGTGATGGCTCGAGACGACGGATGGCTCGCCGAACACATGTTGATCCTCAAACTCACCAACCCGGTCGGCGAATTCAAGTACATCGCAGCGGCGTTCCCCTCCGCATGCGGCAAGACGAATCTGGCGATGCTGGTTCCGACGATTCCCGGCTGGAAGGCGGAGACGGTCGGTGACGACATCTGCTGGATGAAGTTCGGCGATGACGGTCGGCTGTACGCAATCAATCCCGAGGCCGGCTTTTTCGGTGTCGCGCCCGGCACCGGATACGACACCAACGCCAACGCAATGGAAACCCTCTGGGGCAACTGCATCTACACCAACACGGCGCTGACCGACCAAGGCGACGTGTGGTGGGAGGGAATGAGCGATACGCCCCCGGCGCGGGCGACCGATTGGCGTGGCAATCCGTGGACACCCGAAACGGACGCACCAGCTGCCCACCCGAATGCGCGCTTCACCGCGCCGGCCTCGCAGTGTCCGTCGATCGCACCGGAATGGCAAGATCCCAAGGGGGTTCCGATCTCTGCGATCCTGTTCGGTGGGCGCCGCCGTACCACCGTGCCCTTGGTCACGGAGGCATTCGACTGGCAGCACGGCGTGTTCCTCGGATCGATCATGGCGTCCGAAACGACCGCCGCCCAGCAGGGGGCCGTCGGCAATCTCCGGTTCGACCCGATGGCGATGCTTCCGTTCTGCGGATACAACTACGCCGATTACTTCGCACACTGGTTGAAGATCGGCACAGCCACCGACGTCGCCAAGCTTCCTCGGATCTTCTTCGTCAACTGGTTCCGACGCGATGACACCGGCCGCTACCTGTGGCCAGGGTATGGGGAGAACAGTCGCGTCCTGAAGTGGATCTTCGAACGCGTCGACGGCGACTCGGCGGCAGCTGACACACCGATCGGTCGGCTCCCCGCGGCGGGCGCTCTCGACGTCGATGGGTTGGCGATCACCGACGAGGACCTCGCCGAGATCCTCCGAGTCGACCACGACGGTTGGCGCCTGGCGATCCCGCAGATCCGCCAGCACTTCGATCAGTTCGGAGATCGGATGCCGCCGCAGCTGATCGCAGCAATCGACGAACTCGAGGCGCAACTGACGGCAGCGATGAGCCGATAGGCGCCGCGCCGCCTACAGCGCGAGCGCCCGCAAGCCGAGGCCCATCACGAACAGGCCCCCGAAGCCGTACAGGAGCAGCGCCTTGCCCTTCACGAACGGACTCGTGCGATAGCTGTACATGATCGCCACGGCGATGATCGCCGAGAACCCGTAGAGCGCGTGCAGATCACTCTGCACGGCACCCGGCCTGCGAAACAGCACGGCACCGATCGTGGCCTGCACGAACGTCGTCAATTGAGCGACGATCACGAGCGCCCACAGCCAACGACCACGTAGTCCTTGCCACCGGTAGGCGGCGAGACACAACACTCCGGCGACGGCATTGAGCCCGATCAGCAGCACGGCGTTGATCTCGTGTGCATCACGCAGCGTCATCGGATCACTCGCCGCAGCCGTAACCGCCGAACATCACGGTGACGACGTCATCGTTGGTCACCCCCGTCAGCAGACCGCGAAAATTGTTACTGACGTAGAAGTTGGGCGGGCTGTTGAGGTCGACTGCGCCGGGGTTCACGCTGGCGTCGGGGAACTCGGCCAGCAGGTCGACAACTCTGGTGGCGAGCGACGTCCCACCGGGTGTCCTGAGCCCGACTGGCTCGTCGCCGATATCGCCAATTCGTCCGTACTCCCAGCCGAGGAAGTGCAAGCGGCCGCTGGCGACGTCCGACAGATCGCCGAACAGCAACGACAACGACCCCCAGTCGACGCGACGGGCGGTGGTTCCATCGCAAGCGGCGAACGCGAAGTTGTCGACCCATCCGGTATCTGCGGTGTTCCCACCCAGCAACGACGACACGTAGTCGATGACGCCTTCCGGCTCGGCTCCGAACACGGCTGAACCGATCCCGTCACCGCGCAAGAGCAGTTCCTGAATCGCGATCGGCTCCGTTGTCGTCGTCGGCGCCGGCGTCGTCGGCACGGTCTCGGGTGGCGCTGTTTCAGGGGGCGCGTCCACGGTTGACAAGTCCGAGACTTCGGATGATCCTTCGGTCGCTGAAGCGCTCGAGCTGGTTGCGTCGGTACTGACGTCGAACGTCAGCGAGGGAGGAGGCGGAAGGGCGTCGTCATCGGATTGCGTGCAACCCGCCAGCACCAGCGCGGCGAGCACGCAAACACGCGATCGAGAAGTGCCCGACGTTCTGGCGTGCGGCATCAGTCGAAGAACCACCCTGGTCGAAGCCCCGGCTCGACACCGTGCTCGATGAACCATTCGGTCCCGAATGCGACTGCGAACACCTCGTCGGGCATCTGTAGGAAGAAGCTCGAATCCGATACCTGGCTGGCATGCGCCGCAATCGATCGACGCTTCTGGCCGACATACGCCGCGACGTCGACCCACATCGTCAGTTCGGCCTCCGGCGTACCCATCGGATTGCCGTCGTCCATCGGGCCATTGGGATCGAACGGCTCCTCGGGTGTCCCGAAATCGTCGGCACCCATCTCGCGCATCACGGCGATCTGGCGCACCAACTCATCGCGGTTCATGGTCGCTTCGAGCACCCGCAGACCGACCAGTTCGCTGGCGACCAACTGCACCGCCCGGTTGGCGACCTGATGGACTTTGACGTGGTCGGGGTGGCCGTAGTTGCCATGCCAGTCGTATGACGTGAGCACATCGGCGCGTTCTTCGAGCAGGATCTTCGCCAGTAACCCGGCTGACTCGTCGAGATCTGCGAGCAGGAACGAGTTGTCGTGATCGTTGGCGTCCCAACCCGTCATGCCCGAGTCGTGGTAGGGGAGGAACTCGACGCGCGAGATCCCGAGCGCCGCCGCAGACGCATCGGTCTCGCGGCGACGGCGATGCTCCAACAACTCACCGTCATTGAGATCTTCGGGGACCTCGCCGTGGCGGCCGTCGGTGGCCACCACGAGGACGACCCGGTGACCTTCTGCGGCAGCCCGCGCCATCGAGCCGCCGGTGGAAATCGCCTCGTCATCGGGGTGGGCGTGAAAACAGACCAACGTTCCCATCACGCCTGCTTCACGGCACCCGAAGCGACCAGCTCGTCGACTCGGGCTGCGTCAAAACCCCAGTCGGACAGCACTGCGCGGGTGTGCTCGCCGGGGTGGGCCGGCGGCCTTGTCAGCTCGGCGGCGGTCCGGCTGAACCGTGGCGCCGGTGCGGGTTGTGTGTATCCGAAGGCTTCCACAAACGTCGCCCGCTCGACGTTGTGAGGATGCTGCGCGGCTTCGTCCATCCGCAGCACTGGAGCAAAGCAGACGTCGGTGTGCTCCATGATCTGGCACCACTCGCTCCGGGTCTTGGTGATCAACACGCGCTGCAACTCCTGCTTGAGCAACGGCCATTGGGCATGATCCTGCTGAGCCGAGAAGCGAGCGTCATCGGACAAGCCGGTGAGCCGGAGCAGCTCGGCATAGAACTGAGGCTCGATCGAGCCGATCGAAATGTACTCGCCGTCGGAACACTCGTACACGTCGTAGAAGTGGGCTCCGGTGTCGAGCGTGTTCACGCCACGCCGAGAGATGTCGTGAATCCCCATGTGATGGAACGCCCAGAACATCGTCATCAGGATCGCCGTACCGTCGACCATCGCCGCGTCGACAACTTGACCCTGCCCGCTCTTTTGTGCTTCGAGCAGCCCACACACGATGCCAAACGCGAGCAGCATGCCGCCGCCGCCGAAATCGCCGACCATGTTCATCGGAGGGGTGGGAGGTTCGCCTGCCCGACCGAAGTGGGCCAACGCGCCGGCCAGCGAGATGTAGTTGATGTCATGCCCGGCTGCCGATGCGTACGGACCGTCCTGACCCCAGCCGGTCATTCGACCGAACACCAATTTCGGATTGCGTGCCAGACATTCGTCGGGTCCGACCCCGAGTCGCTCCATCACGCCCGGGCGAAAGCCCTCGATCAATGCATCGGCGCGACCGACGAGCTCGAGCAGGGTCGCCACACCCGCTGGATGCTTGAGATCGATCGCAACGTTGCGACGGCCGCGTCGGAGCAGGTCGAGATTCACGCCGGTCGGAGCCGTCCCTGGAACCGCTCCCGAGCGATCGACGCGGATCACCTCCGCACCCATGTCGGCGAGCATCATCGCCGCAAACGGGCCGGGCCCGATGCCGGCGATCTCGACGACTCGATAGCCGGCGAGTGGGCCGGTCATGACGACGCCTCGCTCACGCCGAAACCAGCAGTGGCGGCATCACCGTGCGACAGGATTGCCGAGATCAACGTCGGCCACAGCGGTTCCGGCATGTCGTGCCCCATGTCGGCAACTTCCAGCAACGTCGCTCCGGGAATGAGCTCGGCGGTGCGGCGACCACCGCTCGGATTGATCAAGACATCGTCGAGCCCGTGGATCACGAGCACCGGAACGGAGATACCGCGGAGTGCCTCGCTCCGGTCACCACCCGCGCAAACCGCGGCGATATGACGCATGACACCCTCAGGATACGAGCAGCGCTCGAACGAATCGGCGGCAAGCCGTTGCGCCCAGTCCAGGTCGAAGTACCGCTTCGAGCAGGTCACGGCATAGGCCGCTGCCTGGGCAATTGCCTGCTCGCGAGTCGTCGGCGAGGGCGTCAACAGCACAGCGAGTGCTTCCGGACTCGGCGTCCCGTATGCGACGTCTCCGACCGTCGACATCATCGATGTGACGCTGAGCAGACGGTGAGCATGCTCGATCGCCATCGTCTGGGCGATCATCCCGCCCATCGATGCGCCGACGACGTGGGCACGCTCGACACCGAGGTGATCGAGCAGCCCGATCGCATCGGCCGCCATATCGGCCAAGTCATATGGGACGGTCGGAATTGGGGCCTTCGCAAAGGTGGCGAGCACGAGACTCATCACGTCGACATGTTGCCCGTCGAACTTCGTCGACAGCCCGATGTCACGGTTGTCGAACCGCACCACATATCGACCACCGTCGGCCAGTTGCCGGCAGAAACGCTCGTCCCACACGATCATCTGGGCTCCGAGACCCATCACCAGCAACAGCACGGGATCATCCGGCGAGCCGAACGTCTCGTATTCCAGTTCGATTCCACCGTCGAGCAGGGCGCGTGCCATCACCCGAGTGTGGCACGCAGAACGGCGAGTTGGTCAACCGCCGAGCAGTTTGCGCTTCTGTGCCTCGAAATCGGCTGCGCTGATCGTGCCGCGCTCGAGCAAGCCCTCGAGTTTCTCCAACTGGGTGGGGACATCGGCGGCGCCACCGCCGGCGCCCGAGAACCGACGGGATTCGTTCGCTTCCATCTGGGAGTGGATCAGGTTCTGGATGCGGTCGGGTCGGCGGACATCGGTGAAGCGTTCCTGGCCGCGCTCGCCTCCCGACTCGATCAACAAGTCGCCGGCACCGAGCATGCGCTCGAAGATCGACTGGTTGAACAACACGTTGTTGACCCGCTCCAGCGGAATCTCGATACCGCTCTTGGCGATCACCCCTTGGCGGAAGATGATCCGATCGCTGGTGATCACGAAATTGGTGGTCGCCCACTTCAAGTACCTGAGCACGAGCCAGATCGCAGCCAGCACGACCAGCACGAGCGCGACCCACTGAACCGGCTTGGCGGCGTCGGAGTCGCCATCGATCAAGGTCAACGACAAGATTCCGAGGATGATCGCCCCGACCAGCGCAAACGCAGGTTCGGCGAACGACCACCAGTGCGGATGCAGGTCGAGCGCCACGGTTTCGTAATCATTCAGCAGCTTCTTCGGGTACGGCATGCACCGAACAGTACCGTTATGCCGTGGACCCGGACGACCTACTCGCGGATCTCGACGCAGACCAGCGTCGTGCCGTCACCACCGACTCACGGCTCGTCGCCGTTGTCGCAGGAGCAGGGTCCGGCAAGACTCGGGTGCTGACACGTCGGATCGCCTATCGGATCGCCACCGGAAGCGCTGACACGGGCCACACGGTCGTGTTGACGTTCACGCGTGAAGCTGCTGGGGAACTCCGTCGCCGGCTCCCCCGGCTCGGCCTCACGGAACGAGTCACGGCAGGCACGTTCCATTCGGTCGCCCAGAGCCTGCTGCGCCAACGATGGCTCGACCTCGACAAGCCGTTGCCGACGCTCTTGACAGATCGCCGCCGGGTGGTTGCCGACGTCATGGGCAGAACCGATCTCGACGACCTGATTGCCGACATGGATTGGGCGACGGCGCGGGGGATCAAGCCCGACCAGTACGAATCGGCGATCAAGACGGTGCAACGTCGCTCACTGGTCGAGATCAGTCGAGTTGTCGAGGCACTCAACAAGTACCAGCGGGAGAAACGCAGCCGAGGCGTCGTCGACTTGGACGACCTGCTGGCGCTCACGATCGACGAGATGGAACGCGACAGCGAGTTCGCCGACACGGTTCGGTGGCGGTATCGGCACGTGCTCGTCGATGAAGCACAAGACCTCAACCCGCTGCAACACCGCCTCGTCGATCTGTTCCGGCGTGGCCGCGACGATCTCTTTATCGTTGGTGACCCCGCCCAGGCGATCTATGGGTTCAACGGCTCCGAACCGACCTTGCTGCTCGACGTCGCTGAGCGGTTTCCAGGGATCGAGATCGTGCGGCTGCCTGTCAACCATCGATGCACCCCGCAGATCGTCGCTGCAGGCGCATTTGCGTTGCTGGCCGACAGGCAGCACGCCGACATCCGCTCGGGACGACCCGACGGCTCCGACATCACGATCACCGGGCACGACGACGGCCAGGCCGAGGCAGCCACTATCACCGACCGGATCGCGCGACTCGACCCGACCTTGGTTCGAACCGGCAAGGTCGCAGTACTCGGTCGCACCAACGCCATCCTCGTGCCGATCCGTGCCGCCCTGATCGAGGCCGGCATCCCCGTTCGCCGAATTGTCGACGGTGCCGGTTCCGCCCTTGGCGCGGTGTTGGCCAAGGCGTATCGCACCAGCGACGCCAACCACTTCCGACGCTGGGCCTATGACGAGTTCGAGACGGCGCAATCCAACTCGGGAAGTGCACCTGAGGGCGCGGCGACGTCGCCCGAAGCAGAAGTCGCCGCGGCGGCAATGGCGTTCCTTCGAGAACACCCCACCGGGGACGGCGTGGCCTTTCGGAGTTGGGTGAGTACCACTGATCCATTCGGTGGTGATGAGCCAGGGGTCGACGTGCTCACGTTCCACGGCGCCAAGGGCCTCGAGTGGAAATGCGTGTTTCTGATCGGCTGTGAAACGAGCTTGGTGCCGCATCGCTCGGCATCGACCAACGCTGCCAAGGCTGAGGAGACCCGATTGCTGTACGTGGCGCTCACGCGTGCAACCGACCACCTGCACGTCAACTGGGCAGCACGACGCGGCGGGTACCAACGCAAACTCACCCCGCTGCTGACCGGCTTCACCAGCGAGTCCGCTGCGGCGGCCGGCCCGCCACCCGAACTGCGAATGCTCCACAAGAGCGAGCGGCTGGCGACGATCGACCGGTTACGCGAGTGGCGCGCCGCAGCCGCCAGGGCCGGTGGGATCCTCCCTGACGCACTGTGTTCCGACCAGGTGTTGGCCAAGATCGCCGCCAACAACCCGGCATCACCCGACGAACTCGACCGGATCACGGGTCTCGGAGCGATCACCTCGCACCGTCTCTACGACGGAATCGCCACGGCGCTGTCAGGCGTGTAACGACCCCAGCACACTGGCGCGGGTTTGGGTTGGCTGGTTTGGGTGTGGCCGTTGGGGTTGGTGATTTCGGTGGTTGCGTCGGGCTCGGGTCAGTCGGTGAGATCGACGATCACGGGGGCGTGGTCACTTGGTTTTTCGCCTTTGCGGGCATTGCGGTCGACGGTGCTCCAGTCGCATCGCTGGCGAACGGATGCAGAGCCGAGCACGAGATCGATCCGGAGACCGCGACCCATGTGGAAGTCGCCCGCCCGATAATCCCACCAGGAGTACACCGCATCGGTGTCGGGATGCTGGTAACGGAACAAGTCGCTGAGACCCCAGTCGCACAGCGCCGCCAACCGATCCCGTTCCGGTTGACTCACGTGTGTCGCCCCCACGAACTTGCGCGGGTCGTAGACGTCGCGATCCTCCGGAGCGATGTTGAAGTCGCCGGTCACGATGACATCGTCGGCAGGCGACGTGTCGCGTCCGAGATGATCGAGCAGTCGATCCAACCAACTCAGTTTGTAGCGGTAGTGATCGTCGCCGAGCGATCGCCCATTCGGCACGTACACGCTGGAGATGCGCACGCCGCCGCAGGTTGCCGTGATGATCCGGGCGTCCGGATCAGGTTCGATGCCCGGCGAGAAGTTGGTGACGACGTTGTCGATCCCGACCTTCGACAGGATCGCCACGCCGTTCCATTGACCCTGCCCGTAGTGAGCGGTCTCGTAACCGAGTGCGCTGAACGCCAGCGCCGGAAAGCCGTCATCGGCGAGCTTGGTCTCCTGCATGCAGACGATGTCGGGCTGCACCTCGCCAAGCCACGCTTCGACACGTTCCATTCGGACCCGTAGCGAATTGACGTTCCACGTCACGATCCGCATCACGCTCCCGACTGCTTCTTCACCGACTTCTTTGGTGCGGCCTTCTTCGCGGGTTGGACGGTCGACGGACCCGGCGTGGCGGCAGCCGGCTTGGCGGCGGGGGCGCGCCGACCACTCGGCTTGGGTTTCGCCGCCTGCTGCGGCTCGATCGGGCTTTGGGCAGGCTTCGCCGCTCTGGGCGCAGCGACCTTGCGCGGTTTCGCCCCGATCTCGTCCGGGATCACCGGTGCTGATGCGGACGGCTTCCGGCGCGACGGCTTCTTGACCTGCTCCGGTTGCGGCGACGGTGCGTCAGCGGGCGCGGTCTCGGCGATCTGTTTGTGCGCCTGCTTGCGTGGCGATGCCCTCTTGACCGGAGCGGCCGGCTGGAGCGCCGCCACCTGGGCGGTGGCCATGGCGGGCAAGGCGGCGTCGATGCTGCGTCGCTCAGCCACGTATCCCACGATCACGACTGCCAGCGCATCACCGAGATTGAGCGTCGAACGAGCGCTCCGCGGTGCAGGGTCACCCATCAATCGGAGCGGAATGTAGACGAGCACTTCGCCGACGCGTGCGTACGCACCGTGCGAGGCGTAGATCTCCACCACGGCAGTGCAGCTGGTTCCGACCGGGTGCTTCTCCACGAACTCGAGAAAGGGCATCAGTTCGTTGACCGGGCCGCGTCCGGGAGGCGCCGACTTCGGTTCGGGCGGCGGTGCCATCGGTGCCACCGATTTCTTCGGTTCGACCGCCGCCGGAACGACGGCCTCACGGCTGACGGGAGCGTCACGCCGACTACGTCCTCGCCCGCGGGGTGCCGGCGCGGCGACGTCATCGCTCTTCTTGGCCTCGCGTACGGCCATCCGACTCTTCGGGCCGCGAACCGGATTGCGATCGACGAAGACCCAACCGACGTGGGGGACCGGCTTGCCACCGATCAAGCGTCCCTCGTCGAACAACCAGTCGTACTTGCCGTGGAATTCTTGGAACGAGTCGTTCGACAGCACATCAGCATTGGCTTTGTTTGCAATCGTGAGTACGAAAGCATCGCCGCGGCCGATCGCGCCGGCGGGTGGCGTGACCAGTTCGTTGTTGGCGACCGCCTCGTCGAAGTCCTTGACTTCCCTGCTGTCGATCCGGTGCCCGAACGTGGCGTCGACGACGACCGTGATGATCGATCCCGGATAGTCGTCCATGAACGCCATCACGGCCTCGTTCAACTGCAGGAGGCTCGGTTGGGTGCGACCTTCGGTGGCGATGTTGGACCCGTCGACCACGAAGTGGCGGGGCTTGCTGACTGGAGCCATTGCGAGTGCTTCTCGATTCGATGTAGAGGTGGGTCGGGCAGACCGACGCACCCTTCCATCGTAGGGTCAGGAACCAGGCGCGACACCAGCATCGCTGTCGGCGTCGCCGGCATGTACCCGAGTCAGCCGAGATCCTTGAAGACCTCGTCCATCATCTCGCCGAGCTCTTGGTCGTGGACCGCCTTCGATCCCGTCGCCGGGCTACCCGATTCGACTCGTGCGACGTGTTGCAGGTCGTAGCCACGGTCTTTGACCCTCCACGTGCGGTGTTCGATGAAGTTCCAGGCACCCATGTTCTCGGGCTCCTCCTGCAGCCAGCGCAGCTCTTTGGCATTCGGGTAGCGCTCCTGCACGATCTCCAACATCTGGTCCGTGGGCAACGGATAGAGCTGTTCGAGTCGCACCACGGCGGCGGGGGCGTCGCGAGCGTCGCGGGCAGCGATCGCATCCCACGCAACCTTCCCCGAGCAGAAGATCACCCGCTTCACCGCAGCAGGATCAGTCACGTTCGGGTCATCGAGGACTTCTTGGAAGGAGCCCGTCGTCAAGGCATCGACGCTGGATCGGGTCTGCTTCATTCGCAAACCCTGCTTCGGTGTGAAGATCACGAGTGGCGAATGACGTTCGCTGTGCATCTGGCGTCGGAGCAAGTGGAAGTACTGCGCCGCTGTCGTGGCGTTGCAGACCTGCATGTTGTCTTCTGCAGCAAGCGTCAGGAACCGCTCGATTCGGGCCGACGAGTGCTCCGGACCCTGACCTTCGAAGCCGTGCGGGAGCAGGAGCACGACCCCGTTGCGCTGACCCCACTTGTCCTCGGCGGCGACGATGTACTGGTCGATGATGATCTGGGCGCCGTTGATGAAGTCGCCGAACTGTGCTTCCCACATCACCAGGGCATCAGGGTTGGCGTGCGAGTAACCGTACTCGTAACCGAGCGCGGCATACTCCGACAGCAAGGAGTCGTACACCCAGAAGCGCGCCTGGGTCCCCTCCAATTCGTTGAGCGGAACCCACGGTTCACCGGTCTCGAAATCGACCAACGAAGCATGCCGTTGACTGAACGTGCCGCGCCGTGAATCTTCGCCGGCGAGACGAACCGGATAGCCCTCGAGGACGAGCGAGCCGATTGCCAAGGCTTCAGCCGTCGCCCAGTCGATGTCGTTGTCGGTCTCGTACTGGTGACGGCGACCTTCGAACTGCTTCGCCAACTTCGGGTGCGGCGTGAAACCCTCCGGATAGGCGGTGAGGTGGTGGAAGATCCGGTCGATCACCGCTCGGTCGACGCCCGTCGGGATGTGCGGCAACACGCCGAGCGGCTTCGGCGGCCGAGGCGCCTTCACGGCAACCAGTTCCTTGGCGCGGGTCGTGTCGAGGGCGACCTGCAGCTTGCTCTGGAAATCGGCAAGGGCCTGCTCCGCCTCGTCGACGGTGATGTCGCCGCGCTTGACGAGCGACTCGACGTACAGCTTGCGGACGCTGCGCCGGTCGGCGATCGCCTTGTACATCAACGGCTGGGTATAGCTCGGGTCGTCGCCCTCGTTGTGCCCGTGACGGCGGTAGCACACCATGTCGATCACGACGTCCTTGTGGAACGTCTGACGGTACTCCCACGCCAGGCGGGCGACCCGAACGCAGGCCTCGGGATCGTCGCCGTTGACATGGAAGATCGGCGCCTGGACCGTCTTGGCGACGTCGGAGCAGTAGATCGACGAACGGGCGAACTGCGGTGAGGTGGTGAAGCCGATCTGGTTGTTGATGATCAGGTGGATCGTTCCGCCGATCCGATACCCGCTGATGTCGCTCATCGCCAGGCACTCGGCAACGATTCCTTGACCGGCGAACGCTGCGTCGCCGTGGATCAGCAGCGGTAGCACCGAAAATGCACCGGGAGGGTTGATCTGGTCCTGCATCGCCCGGGCGATGCCCATCACGATCGGATCGACGGTTTCGAGATGGCTGGGATTGGCGGCCAGCTCGATCGGGATATCGACACCCGCCGCACTCTCGTACTTGCCGGTCGCCCCGAGGTGGTACTTGACGTCGCCCGAGCCCTGCACCGTATTGGGGTCGACATGACCTTCGAACTCGGAGAAGATCGCCTCGTAGCTCTTCCCCATGATGTTCGACAACACGTTGAGACGGCCACGATGGGCCATCCCGAGTACGGCCGCATCGAGTCCGTCGTCGGCTGCGCCGGACAGAATCGCGTCGAGGATCGGAATCGCCGACTCTGCCCCCTCGATCCCGAAACGCTTGGTCCCGACGTACTTCGTGGCCAGGAATTTCTCGAACGCCTCTGCCGCGTTCAGGCGCTCCAGGATCCGGTACTTCTGCTCCTTCGTGTACGTCGGCGACGTGCCTTCAACGCGTTCCTGGATCCATGCCTGCTCCTCGGTGCTCTGAATGTGCATGTATTCGACGCCGATCGTGCGGCAATAAGCGTCGCGTAGCACTCCGAGCAGGTCGCCGAGTGTCATCTTCTGCTGGCCACCGACGTTGTCGGTGAGGAACTCTCGATCGAGATCCCAGATCGTGAGGCCGTACGTGGCCGGGTCGAGTTCGACCGGCGTGCGTGGCTCTTTCCATCGCAACGGGTCGAGGTCGGCGATCAAGTGGCCGCGCACGCGGTGGACGCGGATCAGCTTGGCGACAGCCATCTGCTTGGCGAGCATCGCCTCTTCGCGATCGATCGGGTTGATGTCAGGGCGCCACTTGACCGCCTCGTACGGCATCCCGAGGTCTTTGAAGATGTCGTCGTAGAAGCCGTGCTCACCGAGCAGCAGTTCGTGAACCCGCTTCAAGAACAAGCCCGACTCGGCGCCCTGGATGATGCGGTGGTCGTACGTGCTCGTGACGGTGACGACCTTGGAAATTCCGAGCGATGAGAGATTGCGGCGGTCAGAACCCTCGAATTCGGCCGGGTAGTCGATGCTCCCGACGCCGACGATGACGCCCTGACCGGGCATCAGACGCGGCACCGACTGGACCGTGCCGATCGTGCCCGGATTGGTGAGCGTGATGTTCGCCCCGGCGTAGTCATCGACGGTCAGCTTGTTGTTCTTGACCTTGCGGATGATCTCCTCGTAGGCCGCCAGGAAGCCGGCGAAATCCAAGCTGTCGGCCTGTTTGAGGACGGGCACGATCAGCGAGCGGGTGCCGTCACCTTTGTCGACATCGACGGCAAGTCCCATGTTGACATGCTCATGACGAATCAGGCGCGGCTTGCCGCCTGCATCCTCGAGGAAACCATTCTTCATATTGGGAACGGTCTCGGCGATCGCTCGAACCATGGCAAACCCAATCAGGTGCGTGAAGCTGACCTTGCCCATTCCCGTCCGGGACCGATAGCCGTTGATCACCTTGCGGTTGACCTCGAGCAACTTGGCGGGGATGTTGCGGAAACCGGTCGCCGTCGGCACTCCGAGGCTGGCCTCCATGTTCTTGACGATCACGGCACCGACGCCGCGGATCGGTTCCCCGATCTCGGGTCCCGGAGCAGGAGTCGACGCCGTCTGCGGCGAGGGTCGATCGGATGCATCGACTGGCGATGGGGCTGGCGATGGGGCTTGCGATGGGGCTGGCGATGGGGCTTGCGATGGGGTCGGCAGCGGATCAGCCTGGACGTGCAACGGGGTGTTGATCGAGCGATAGTCCTCGAAGAATTCGCGCCACGACACACCGACCGACTCGGGATCAGCGACGTACTGCTCGTACATCTCTTCGACGAGCCAGGAGTTCGCCCCGAATCCGGGGCCAGAGGTGTCGGTCGCAGCCATCGCGCCCGATCGTAGTGGCACAACATCGACGAGCACCGCCGACACAACCACCCCTCGTCCGAATCACCGCCGAAATCCTCGATCCAACGTCGATCGAAACCTCGATCCCGAAACGCCGACCGTTACCCCGTCGATCTGTCACGATGGTGACATGACAGGTGGACAGGACAACGACCCGCCGCCACCGGGGCGCCAGCTTCCGCCCCCCGGCGTGCCAGAGCCGCCGGCTCCTCCGACAACCCTGTCATTGCATCGCGATCGCCTCGCCGCGGCGCTGGAGCCGACGCTCCCGCACAACGATCCAAAACCGGCAGTGCCGATGATGTCCCACGCCAGGCGATCAGAGGCGTCGACCGCCTGGTACCGGTCCGACCAGGATCGACACAAGAGCGTTCGGCGACGCGCCAACCCGTGGTGGCGACGACTCGTCAGAGGCATCATTGCCACCTCGATCTTCGGTGCGCTCGGTGCCGGGTTGTACTTCGGGGCGCGCGAACTGCAGGACTACCTCGTTCGGGACCGCCTTCCTTCGCTAGGCGTCGAACTCGAGGCCTACCGTGCGACGAGTTTCCAGATTCGTTCGATCGCCCCCGCTCCGGTCCTGGACGGGACGCTGACGCTCGACGCCGTCAGCCATACGTTCGAGTTCGTCGGCAGCGGCGCAGGCACACAAGCCGGGCTTCAGGTGGTGAGTCCCGACGGCGTAGCGATGTACTTCCGGCAGGACTCAGGACCATGGACGCTCGGGACCACCGACAACGCCGCGATCGCTGCTCTAACTCGAGTGCTGCCGTTCCTGACGAGCGTCGACACATCGGACGACATCCTGCCGAAGCGGCTTCGTGACGGCTACGTCGAGTTGATCGACCGCGCCACCGAGGGGATCGGTGCCGACAGGTTGACGCGTTATCAAATGGTGTTCAACACATCGGGCTTCAACATCGATCATCCGGTCCAGTGGCAGTCGTATCAGAACCAAGCGATTCCCGGACTCGTCGTCGATACCGCCGTTCCGGTGTGGATGTGGACCGACGAGAACTCGATGGTTGTTCGTCTCCGTGACGACAAGACCGGTTGGACCTGGGAGCGCCTGACATACGCCGACATTCCGTTCGCGCTCTCGCCTCAGATCGCCCGCGACATCGCTCAGGTCCCAGCAGGGGGCTAGATCCGCTCGAGGGCTCCGGCATCGAAGAGTGGCGTGATCCCGAACGCCTCGATGTCTGCGTCCATCTCGAGCGTCGATGGTTTCGTCAGATCGCCGCCGGCGCTGGCGAGCACGAACGGCAGCAGCCGGGCATCGCTGGTGGTGTTCAGGAAGAGATCGTCATTGCCGAGCACGTATCGGACCGCCCGCCCGATCGCCTCGCCGTCGGTCAAGGGCTCGTACCAACTGAAATGAGGCTGCGTCGGATCGATCCACCGGCTTCGGGCGATTGCCTTGATCGTCTGCACGGCAACACGGCGTTCGCCGCACAAGGTTCGCAGCGCCTCGACATCGGCTCGATACGCGTCGCTGCGGAGCAGCGAATGGTTGTAAGGAAACAGGACCGAGTCGAAGTCGAATCGTTCCAGGCTGCGCAGGTGCATGCCGGCGATCCGCGTGCCGTGCCCCGTGACACCGATCGCATGCACGAGCCCTTCGTCGCGGGCCGCGGCAAGCGCTGCGACCGCTCCATCATGGGCGAACGCGGCGTCCCACTCGTCGGCTTCGACCAGGTTGTGGAGTTGAATCAGATCGACGTGATCGACGCCCATTCGTTCGAGCGATGATTCGAGTTCCGCCCGCGCCGCGCCACCTGATCGTTCTCCCGTCTTCGTCGCCAGGAAGAATCGATCTCGGTTCGTCGACAGGAACGGTCGGAGGCGATCTTCCGAGGCTCCGTACGAAGCAGCCGTGTCGATGTGATTGACACCCGCCTCGTCGATCAGTGCCAACGTGCGGTCGGCCCGTTCCTGGTTCATCCCACCGAGCGCGGCGGCGCCGAAGATCACCCGGGATGATTGATGGCCGGTCCGACCGAATCGCGCAATGGGGAGCATCTGGCGACAATACCTGTTAGCGCCGGACGACGCGGATCCGCGATCGTCACGGCGGTACCGCTATGTCGCCGACCGCACCCCTGTGTTCACCAGGTACGCCCCTCCAACAGCGACGACACACCCGACGATTGCCAGTGCGGCGACGGATTCGTCGCGGAACACGAGTCCGAGGAACAACGAGAACCCGGGGATCAGGTAGGTCGTCGACGCCGCTCGGGTGCTGCCGAACTGCCCTGCGTTCATTCCCATGAACACGTAGGCCAAACCGGTTCCGAACGCTCCGAGCACGCCGACGGCGAGTGCGCTCCGCCAAGCGAAGTCGGAATCGTCGATCGCCGCCAGACCGAACGGTGCGGTCAGGACGAACGCAACGACGAGGGCTCGACCAATCAGTGGGAGCGCCCCGAATTCGCGCTGCAGCGGCGCCAGCACATTGAGCGCAAGGCCGTAACACACCAACGCCGCCAACACCAGCAACACGCCTGAGGCGCTCGACGAACCTTTCGACCACGACGGCGCGGCGATCAGCACGATCCCGACCAACCCGACCGTGAGCCCCAACAGCTGCCTGCCCGGTGGCAGCGCTCGTCGGATCGCCGTGGCGACGATTGCGGCAAAGATCGGTGTCGCCCCGTTGAGCATCCCCACGACGCTCGACGACACGCGTTGCTCCGCGAGCGGAAACAACGAGAGCGGTAGCGCCATCCAGATCAGCCCGATCACGGCGACACGAGGCAGCACCGACTTGGCAACAGGCTGCCTGCTCGACGGAACGGCGGCGATCACGATCATCCCGAATGTGATTCGAAGCCACGTGACCAGATACGGGGAGAACGAATCCAAACCCTCGGCGATCAGGAAGAAACTCGATCCCCAGACGAGGCCGGGAACGGCGAGCTGCAGCCAATCACGGGGTTGCAGCGGGACGTCCTCAGGAGTGAATGGAGGGCGTGCGGCCGCCGCAGTCGACATGCCGGCAAACGCTACGCGCTCGACAACGCATCGACAGGCTGGTTTCGGACATCACGGACGCGATTCGGATCGGCCATGATGGGAACATGGTCACCCAAGTAGATGTCGAGACGTTCCGACGCGACGGGGCGACGGTGCTCCGCGGCGCTCTTTCGAGCGACTGGGTCGAGTCGTTGCGAGACGGCGTCGAACACAACCGGACGAATCCTTCACCGTGGTCGCATCGATACACCAAGCCCGACGAATCGGTCGGGTTCTGGAGCGACTACGTGACGTGGCAGAACGTGCCGGAGTACCGGCGAGTCGTCTTCGAAAGCGGACTCGGGGACGTCGCCGGGAAGCTGATGCAGTCGCACACGGCCCGTTTCTTCCACGAGCATGTACTCGTCAAGGAGCCCGGCGCATCGGAGCGAACGCCGTGGCACCACGATCAGCCGTACTACCCGATCGACGGTGATCAGAACGTGAGCATGTGGATCCCCCTCGATCCGGTCCCGATCGAAACAGCGTTGCGGTTCGTGGCCGGTTCGCATCGTTGGGACCGGTGGTTCATTCCGCGTCGGTTCATCGACCACGCCCCGTACGCCCCGGAAAGCGGGCGCTATGAACTTCTCCCCGATATCGACGAGATGATCGCGTCGGACCCTGAACACCATCGGGTCATTTCGTTCGCGGCCGAGCCCGGAGACGTGATTGCATTTCACTACCGCACGTTGCACGACGCTCCTGGCAATGCTTCCCAGGCAACTCGCCGACGAGCGGTCAGCCTGCGCTGGGTTGGGGACGACGCCACCTGGGCCGAGCGACCGTGGCAGGTTTCGCCGCCGTACGAGCCCGAAGGACTCCGAGTCGGTGATCCGCTCGACGATCGTCGATTTCCTCTCGTCTCCGGCGACTCGCTGTCGACACCTGTCGTCGCATGACTCCGCCACGGCTTCCCGACGGACTGGTGGTGTTCGTCAAGCAGGAGTGCGAGACCTGTCGGATGGTGGTTCCGGTGCTCCAGCAACTCGCCGGAAACGCGATGCTCACGATCTACACCCAGGACCAACCCGGCTTTCCCGCTGATCCGGCCGCGATCCACGACGCCGACCTCGCCGTGAGTTGGCACTACGAGATCGAGACCGTGCCGACCGTGATCAGAGTCGTCGATGGGGTCGAGGTGGAACGCACGGTCGGTTGGCTGCGCACTCAGTGGGAGACCGTCACGGGGATCACCGACCTGGGACCCGACCTCCCGCCGTTCCGGCCGGGGTGCGGATCCTTGAGCGTCGACCCTGATCTCGTCGACGAACTCCGGGTACGTCACGGTGGGAGTGTGCTGCGTTCTCGAAGGATCGAGATCGCCGAACTCGAAGACGAGTTCGAGATGATGTTCGGGCGCGGTTGGAGCGACGGATTGCCGCTGATTCCCCCGACGGAGCGGCGCGTGCTGAAGATGCTCACCGGAACGAATCGAGCACCGGACGAAGTGGTCGCCGTCGTTCCGCCTGATCTCGTCGAGGTGAGCGTCGAGAAGATCGCGATCGCGGCGGTGATGGCCGGTTGCCTCCCGGAGTACCTGCCCTGGGTGCTGACCGCTGTCGAAGCGGTGTGTACCGACGAATTCAACATGCATGGTTTGCTGGCCACCACGATGCCGGTCGGCCCGGTCGTGATCTGCAGCGGACCGGGAACACGAACGATCGGCATGAACTCGGGGGTCAATGCCCTCGGTCAGGGCAATCGAGCCAACTCGACCATCGGTCGTGCACTCCAACTCGTCATCCGCAACGTTGGCGGCGGGCGCCCTGGCGAGGTGGACCGAGCGACCCACGGCGGGCCGGGCAAGTTGTCGTTCTGTTTCGCCGAGAACGACCTCGACTCCCCAATCGGAACGCTGGCCGGCCAGTTCGGGGTCGAGCCGGGCATCGATGCCGTCACCGTCTTCGCCGGCGAAGGGCCGCGCTGCATCGTCGATCAACTGTCGCGTACGCCGGAGAGCCTCGTCGGTTCCTTGGCGGGTGCGCTGCAAGCGATGCATCACCACAAACTCGTGTTGGCGTTCGATGCGATCCTCGTGATCAGCCCTGAACACGCCAGGGTGTTCGTCGACGCGGGGTGGGATCGGGAACGGATTCTGTTCGAGTTGCACATGCAACTCACCTCGCCGATCGCCGAGATCACGCGAGGGGCGAAGGGAATCGCCGAAGGGATCCCGTCCGGCCTGGGGGACGGCAACCTCCCGAAGTTCACGCCAAACGGCCTGATGCTGGCCTACGCCGGCGGCGGCGCGGGGCTGTTCTCCAGCCTGATCGGCGGTTGGGTCAACGGCGCCACCGGCAGCGCGCCGTTCACGCGAGCGGTGAGATACTGATCACCATGCGAACGATTCTCGATCCGACCAGCGAACGTACGGTCGCGGAGCGAACACCGCTCGTTCGGCCGGCATCGCTCGCCGGCTTGACCGTCGGCCTGCTCGACATCTCGAAGCCACGCGGCAACGTCTTTCTCGATCGCATCGAGCACCGACTGATCGAGATCGGTGCCACGGTGAAGCGATACCGGAAGCCGACGTTCACGAAGCCGGCGCCGGTCGATCTCCGCCACGAGATCGCCACCGACTGTCATGTCGTGATCGAGGCGCTCGCCGATTGAGGCAGTTGCACGTCGTGCAGTGTGCACGACATCAGCGATCTCGAACGGCGAGGGATTCCGGGGGTCTTCGTCGCATCCAGCGAGTTCGTGCAGGCTGCCGAGGCCCAATCGATCTCGCTCGGCTTCTCTGCGGTCGGACGCGTGTTCACGCCACATCCGATCCAGGATCGAACCGACGATGAGATGCGGTCGTACGCCGACGCCGCGTTCGACCAGATCATCGCTCAGATCACGCGCTGCGAGTGACCGTCAATCCTCCTCAGCTCGCTGACGTTCGGCTTTCACGAGCTCCTCGATCGCCAGCCGAACGATCTTGCCATGGCTCGAGATCCCGAGGTGTTCCGCCAGCCAATCGAGCCGGTCGGTGAGTTCGTCGTCGAGCCGGACGGCGAGTTGCATCGACTTCGTCATGCCCCAACGGTAGTCAATCCGGGAGTCGAACGGTGAGCGAATCGGCGACACAAAGCCCATCCGCGACCAGCGTCCGGACGAGCCTGTCCGCCGTGTCGGCATCGGCTCGCATCAAACGTGCAATCGAGGCGTGTTCCACCGGACCACTCGACAACGCCTTCATCAGGCGACCGCGGGCCTGACGATCACTCCCCTCGAACTTGGGCTGCTTCACGCTGACACCACTCGACCCGACGGCCGGGTCGGGCAGCCCGCTGCCGTGCCAGGCGCACGCCGACCGGACCGGGCAATCTCGGCAGTCCGGCGACGACGGCCGACACACCACCGCTCCAAGGTCCATCAGACATTGGTTCCAGACCCATCCGTCGCCGGCCGGCAACGACTCGTCGGCGATCATCTGGACCTGTCTGGCGGTCAGTTGCCGGCCGGCCACACGGGCGTACACCCTGGCGATGTTGGTATCGACAACAGCGGCATCCTGCTCGAACGAGAATGCCAGCAATGCCCGCGCCGTGTAGGGCCCGACACCCGGCAACTCGAGCAACCCCTCCAGATCGGTCGGAAATCCTCCGCGCTCGACGATCCGCTGTGCGGTGAGGTGCAGGTTCCGGGCGCGACGCGGGTATCCCAGGCCCTGCCATTCACGCAGCACGTCACCGAGCGGGGAAGCAGCGCACGCGGCGGGAGTCGGAAAGCGATCGAGGAAC
The DNA here is from genome assembly GCA_043773365.1 of Ilumatobacteraceae bacterium. Classification (GTDB taxonomy): domain Bacteria; phylum Actinomycetota; class Acidimicrobiia; order Acidimicrobiales; family Ilumatobacteraceae; genus Ilumatobacter. The sequence goes on along the minus strand of JAYVFI010000071.1, from coordinate 12,913 downwards.
AGCGTCCATCGAGGAACGACCCTCGGCACCTGGGTCTGCTGCAGCATCACCTCGCTGACGAGCACGGCCCACGGATCTCGGGTCCGTCGCCACGGGAGGTCCCGCAACCGGGGCACACCCCATCGCAGGACGTCGGCAGTGAACGAGTCGGCGATCATCGATGCTTGCGGTCGCGCCACCACAGCACGAAATGATCCCACGGGCTTTCCGCAGTCGATATCGGTCGACGAATCAGTTCGCCGGTGTCATCGCGGGTCGGGAATCGCAGCTGGAAGTCGATCTTCGACTCGCCACGACGGGTTTCTTCCTCGGCCAGGTCGCGCAGCCTGATCAATCGCTCGCGTCGTTCGATGCTCCACGGTCCGACGCGAAGGCTCAGATACATGACGCCGCCCAACAGGATCGGAAAGAAGTACTGCGCGAATCGGTACGCGGCGACACCGAGCGTGGCAGTCTGCAAGGAGGCACCGAACCCTTTCAACATGCCGACGTAGCCGGTATCGACGTAACCCAACCCGCCAGGGGTGATCGGAATTGCGGCCAGCAGGTTGGCTACACCGAAGGCGATGATCAACGCATCGACTTCCATCGAGAAACCGAAGGCACGCAGAAACACCCACAGTGCTGCGGCGTCGAAAAGCCAGTTCAAAGCTGCCCAGAACGCCACCCGGCCGAGCAATCGGCGATCGCTGATCAACTGCTCGAGCCGCTCCGCCGCCCGGGCGAGTACGACGGCGGCCTTGTCGTCGTCGACCCTGATCTTGCGGGCGGCCCATCGGATCACCCTCTCGGATCGCTTCTGACCCTCCATCAGACCGAAGATCAACACCCCGGCGAGTCCCATCACCAGCACACCGATCATGGCGACGACGGCGTAGATCGCGTTGACACCCCGAATCGGGATCGAGACGATGAGTCCCATCCACAAGATCATGTTGAGCACGACGGCGGAGCCGAGTCCGACGGTGGCAAGCGCGAACCCGGCGTCCGGCCCGGCCACGCCAGACAACGTCATCAACCGATAGCCGAGCGCCGAACTGGCAGCGCTCCCGCCCGGCACGATGCTCGAGAGCGCCCGCGTGCTCATTTGGATCCTGAACAGACTCGCCCTCGTCAACGATTCACCGGGGTCGCCGAGGGCGGCTTTCATGAGCGGCGCGTAGCAGTAGAGCGCTACCAGTTCGAGCATCAGCCCGAGCACGAGCAGGGCCGGCTCAACTCGCTTCAAGTCGCTCCAGGCACCGCGGAAACCTGGAATCAGCGGCACGACGAAGAAGTACAGGACGGCGAGAAATGCCAGCAGTTTGAGGGTTAGACGAAAATGACGTCGAGGCTCGTCGGCTCCGGTCGTGGCGCGATTCGATGTCGAAATCGGCATCGCCGGAAGCTCGCCGGTCTTGAGGGCAGGTTCCGGCGTGAGGATCACGCGAGGGTCGACGTCTTTGTCTGCCATGGTGGGACGTGGCGGCGATACACGTGACGCCACCGGATTGCCAGCCTACTGAGGCTTGGCGGTCGCAGCGCTCGCTGGGAAGCTCCGAACGATTTCGTGCAAAGCCTTGACGACGTGATGACGAAGGGATTCGTCCGTCTTGCCAAGATGCACGATCGTGAGTTCTCGATCCGGAATCACCACGATGTACTGACCTTCGTACCCATGGGCGCAGATCGATGCAGGGAACTCCGGCCACATCCACCAGTGCCGGCCGTAGTCGAAACCACCGGGTACCGAGCTGGCTTGATCGTGGGCGACGAACGTACGCCCGTGGTCCGCCCAGCCGACCGGCAGGATTCGCTGTCCTTCCGGGCTGACGCCATCGCGTCGGTACAGTTCCCCGAACTTGGCGAAGTCGCGCGCTGTGGCGTAGACGAACGTCGACCCGATCCAGGTACCGACGCCATCGAAGCGAGGATCGGCCGATGTCATTCCGAGCGGACCGAACAAGCGGTCCTGCAGGAACGCTCGCATGCCGGATTCCCCACCACCGACGAGATCACCGATGATCCGCGTGATGATGTTGGTCGTGCCGGACGAATAGTTCCAGCAGGTTCCCGGCTCGTGGTCGAGCGGGAGGGCGGCCGCATATGAAGCATGATCGTGAGCGCCCTCGCCGAACAGCATCGGGAGGCAGTGCGAGGTCTCACCGTCGACATAATCCTCGACGAATCGGAGTCCCGGGCGCATCTCGAGCAGGTCGAGGATGCTGATCGATTGCTTCGCAGTGCCGCTCCAGGCGGGCACTGGCGCCGGAGCGTCGAGATCGACCAAGCCGTCGCCGACCAGCAGACCGACAACAGCGTGGGTGATCGACTTGGCAGCGCTCCAGGACAGCAACGGCGTGTCAGCCGTCACCGCGTTCGCCGGCCCGAACACCGTTGCTGGTTGCGTTCCGTACCGCTCCGCCACGACCTCACCGCGATGCACAACGACCATCGCCTGGGAAATGCCGAGCGACTCGGATCTCGTGAACAGCTTCTCGATCTGATCGTGCACCGCCATGCAGAAAAGCTACCGAGTCAATCGAGCGAGATCAGCGCCACACCGATCAGTGCCGCTACGAGCCCGACGACCTGACGGCGGCGCAGTCGCTGGCTCAGGAACACCCATCCGAGTGCGATCGTCACCGCCGGGTACAGCGACCCGGCGACGACAACCTGTGTGATCGAACCACGTTGACCACCGAACACCACTGCGGCGACGCCACTCGCGCCCAGGGCTCCAGCGGCGAGACCCCACCGCAACTCCACGCCATCAGCCAGGGGGCGACGTCGCGAAAACAGTCCAGCACCAGCGGCGAGCGCGAATGCCGTCGCCCGTTGCGAGACGATCGGCCAGGTCGCTGACGCTTCGGAGGTCGACACCGAGATGATGAACATCGCTGCAAACGCGACGCCCGACAACCCGCCGAGTATCACGCCGATCCTGAGGTTGCGAGTATCTCCGGACCACGAGGTCAGGATCAGTGCACCGATCCCGACGATCGCACCAACCCAACCGAGCGGTCCGGGTCGGTCGCCGTCGATTGCGTCGTACATCACCGGCAACACTGTCGACAACACCGCGGCAATCGGACCGGCGACCCCGATCGACGAGAGCGCGTAGCCGCGCCACAGCGTCGTCAGTGCGATACACACGGCCACTCCGGAAATGGCGCCGAGCACCATGTCGTGCACCGACGGCGTACCCAGGAACGGCGAGTAGATCAGCGCCACGAGGCCACCACCCAAGAACGCCGCCGTCGTCGCCTGGAGCGGAGCGGTACGGCCGGCGGTACGAGCCCCGAAGAAGTCGGAAACCCCGATCAGCAGTGACGCCAGCAGCCCGAGCAGGATCGTCACGAACGGCGAACCTATCCTCCAACGTCTCCTCCGCGAGTATCGCTCAGCGCACTGACGGGTCGGTCCACTTGGTTGGCGAAGCCGGTGCTGGGCCGGAGGCGATCGCCACCGCCGCTTCGACCGTGAGCGCCGCTTGGGCCATTGCCCGGTGCGCCGGTTTGATCAGACCGGCCGCGACCGAGTCGTCGAAGAAACGAAACAGCGAGTCGAAGTAGCCATCGACGTTCAAGAACGCGACGGGCTTGGCAATCGTTCCGAGTTGATTCCAGGTCAGGATCTCGAGCACCTCGTCCAACGTTCCGTAGCCACCGGGCAGGGCGATGAACCCGTCCGCTCGGTCGGCCATCGCCGCCTTCCTGGTGTGCATCGAATCCGTGACGACCAGTTCGGTCAGGCCGAGATGACCGATCTCGCTGTCCACCAGATGCTGGGGGATGAAGCCGGTCACGACGCCTCCCGCGGCAAGTGTTGCGTCGGCGACGGTTCCCATCAGCCCGACTCGCCCGCCGCCGTACACCAGTCCGTGTCCTTCAGCGGCGATCGTCCGGCCGAGTTCTGCGGCGACCGCCTCGAATTCCGGTTGATTGCCCGTGTTGGCACCGCAGAACACGCAAATCTGCTTCATCACGAACGTCGACATGAACGCCATGATGCCATCTCGGGTCGACGAGCCCGACGACCAGCCCGACGACCAGCCAAACGACCAGCCAGACGACCAGGCCGTGCTCGGTTACTCGGCGGTAAGTTCTTCGATATGACGAACCCTGACTTGGAGGCCGCCGAACACGCGATTGCACTGGGCGATCAGGCGGTCGCCTCCGCAGTCCGCCGCCTGACGGCACTCGGTGGCCCAGACCAACAACAGGTCCTGGCTTACGAACTGGCCCACGCAGGGGCGGGGTTGGCGACGGCCAGATCGATGTTGACATATGGAGCGCTGGGCGCCACCGAGGCCCGCCTGACCTGCGGGTTCGCGGCCGACGTGATCCACGACCTGATGTCGAAGTTGATCGGCCGTGACCAACTTTGGGGGTTCGATTCGGCGCTCCTCGCCCCGGCGCTCGACTTCGTCACGACTTGTCGCGATCCCGAATATGTCGCATCGTTGGCGACCACGCCAGGCAACCGCCATCTCGACGACGAGATGGACATGGTGCGCAACTCGTTCGGAGCATTCGCCGACGATGTGATCGCCCCACATGCCGAACACGTCCACCGTGCCAACGGCGACGTGCCGGAGGACATCGTGCGAGGTCTCGCCGAGCTCGGAGCATTCGGACTCAGCGTGCCGGCCGAATACGGCGGCTTCAGCGAGGGCGGCGACAACGAGTACCTCGCCATGGTCGTGGCGACCGAGGAGCTCAGCCGGGCCAGCTTGGGGATCGGCGGGTCGCTGATCACCCGCCCGGAGATACTGACGCGGGCGCTCGTCAAGGGCGGCACGCAAGCGCAGAAGCTGGAGTGGCTACCCAAACTGGCGACCGCCGCGGTGATGCCGGCGGTCGCGGTGACCGAACCCGACTACGGGAGTGACGTCGCCAATCTGTCGGTCAGCGCCACTGCTTCACCCGGCGCGAACGGTGAACCCGGCTATGTGATCAACGGCGTCAAGACCTGGTGCACATTCGCGGCACGTGCCGACGTGCTGGCGCTGCTCGCTCGCACCGACCCCGACCGAACGAAAGGTCACCGCGGGCTGAGTCTGTTCATCGTCCCGAAAGCGCGTGGTGACGGTCACGGTTTCCAGCTTCGACAGGACCCGATCGGTGATCGCGTCGGCACCATGGAGGGACGCCCGATCGACACGATCGGCTACCGCGGCATGCACTCCTACGAGGTCGCGCTCGACAACTGGTGGGTACCCGCCGACAACCTGATCGGCGGCGAGGAGGGGCTGGGTCAGGGCTTCTATCTTCAAATGGCCGGCTTCGAGAACGGACGGCTGCAGACCGCAGCCCGGGCGATCGGTGTCATGCAAGCGGCGTACGACGCGGCGCTCGAGTATGCCGAGAACCGCAAGGTCTTCGAGTCGAACATCATCGACTATCAACTGACCCGAACCAAGCTCGGTCGAATCGCCATGTTGATTCAAGCCAGCCGCCAATTCGCCTATCACGTGGCCCTGATGATGGGACGCGGTGAAGGCGCGATGGAAGCGAGCATGGTCAAGGCCTTCGTCTGCAAGGCCGCCGAATGGGTCACGCGCGAGGCCATGCAGATCCACGGAGGGATGGGCTACGCCGAGGAGTTCACGGTGAGCCGCCTGTTCGTCGATGCCAGGGTGCTGTCGATCTTCGAGGGCGCCGACGAAACGCTGTGCCTCAAGGTGATCGCTCGCCGACTCACCGCCGGTTGATGGGCGACGCTCGGAGGCGATGTACCTACAGCATCGAGAGCAGATCGGCGACCGAGCAGATTCGCTCGAAGTCGGCGCCGGCGTGATCGCCATACGGATCGACCAGGATCGGGTGTAGCCCGGCGGACCCCGCTCCCTCGATATCCATCGTGACCGAATCGCCGATGTAGGCGATCCTGGTGCGTTCGAACTCGACGAAATACTCCAGTGCGAAGTCGAAGATCCGTGGATCGGGTTTACTGACTCCGACCACCTCGCTGTCGATCACGCAGCGCATCTCGACGCCATCACCCGGACCGACCTGGCAAATCCGGCTGCGACGCAACTCGGCTTCGATCTGACCGCTCGCGTTCGAGACGACACCCATCGGAACGCAGCGTTCGGCGAACGCCTCCAATGCAGCCAGCGTGTCGGGGATCGGCCAACGCCAGAGGTGAGCGTTGCGTGTGAGTTCGAGCGCTTCGACCGCGTGGGCAATGTGTTCGGGGGCAACACCCAACGATCGAACGTAGGCCGAGTTGTACGAGCCCCAGTGCTTCTCCATCGCCCCGGCGCGTGACTTGCCGGCCATCCCGGCGTAGTGCGCTCGGCGGTGATCGTCGATGGCGGTACTTCCCCCGTATGGGGCCAGCAGCGGCGCCAGAACGGTCGGGTCCGGCAACACGAGCACGCCGCCGGCATCGAACAGGATCGCGTCGAAACGTGCTGCTGTCATCCGGTGATCTCGCCGAGTTGCGAAGGCGCGACACCGCACGCTTGCATGGCTTCCAGCAGCGCCGCTTCGTCGTCGGCCGTCGTCGGATCGGTGAAATCGATCGAATCAACGAGGCAGCCTGCTTGTGGCTCGGTCAACCCGAGTTGAACGAAGGTCGCGATCAGTTGATCGCGAATCGTCCCGTTCGCCGGATCGAATGCGGCGTCTGTCGAGTCGTCGGTCGAATCTGTCTCGATGCCACACACCTGTTGGTTGTAATCGGCGACGACATCACGGGCGGAACCGATCGCTTGGTCGTCGAGCAGGCTGAGATCCGCATTCAGGATGTCGTAATCCGAAGCCGCCAACACATCCGCGAGCCGGCGGAATCCTTCCACGGAAACCCGCACTTCGGAGGCGATTTCCTCCGGTGCAAGGGCGAGTAACGCCTCGAACTCGGGTAGCACGTCTGCAAAGAAGCGGCGGGCCGTCTTGGGATCGGCCAACGCCTGGTCTGCCTTCGCCGTGACAACCTCGATTGCTCTGGCGGCGACACACCAATCGGAATTCGTGTCACCTGTGTACACCACATCAGCCCCCGAGCCGCCAGCCTCCGAACCACCTGCCGACGATTCCGCCGTTTGGTCAGTCCCGGTCGCCGTCGCCACGATCCCGCATGCGGTCTCGTTGTAGGACTTGACCCGTTGGGTCGCAATCTGCATGTCATTGGCGAGATCGGCGAGATCGTCGCCCGCCAACGCGGTGCTCACGTCGTAGTCGACGCGCTCCAACGATTCGGCGAGTTGGTCGACGCCGTCGGCCGTGGTCTTGACGTCGGCAAGAATCTCCTCAGGGGCAGACTCGGCAGCCTGGTCGAGGAGCGTCTGCCATGCTTCCAATCCGGCCTTGACCGAATCGACATCGCCGTCGAGAGCGGTCTCGAAGGCAGCCTCCCCGGCATCGACACGGGTCGCCACCGCGCACCAGTCGCCAACCGAACCGCCACCAGCAGCATCACCGGCAGCGTCACCGGCGCAGGCAGCCACGAGCAGCAGCGCAAGCAGCGGTGCGATTGCTCGTTTCATCGTCGAAACGCTACCGGCGAGGCGATCAGTGAGACATCAGAACGAGCTCCGCCTGAGCAGTTCTGGGGCAAACGGACAGTCCGCACGGAGCGCGTCGATCACCCTGTCGGAGATCCCGCCGCTCGACACGACGTGCGTCGCCAACCCGATCGGAAGGTCGTCAACCGGGACATCCCACAGGCTCGTCTGATCGGTCAGACGGATCGCGATCTCGTCGATGTACTCGGGAGGAAGTCGCCGACCGAGCCCCACCGCGAGCCACACCGGCGTCCCGACGGAGTTTGCGACCGCAGCCAGCACGTGGGAACCGATCGGGGCGATCACCCGCGATGTCGACGCCGCCAGCGCGTCGATCATCACCACGTCCGCTTGGAGGGCGGCCCGCCCGAGACACTCGATCGAGATCGGTTCGCAGGCGACATCGAGTCGTTCCAAGCGTTGCATGAACGCGGAGGCCTCGTGGTTGCTGTCGACGCACCACACGGTCACGTCGTCGCACCGCATCAGCGCGGCGCCGCCGGTCGCCGGCCATCCGATCGTCAACACCACCGTTCCCGCCGGCACGACGGAGGCAATCACCCTGGGCGTCGGGTCGTCATCGAACCGATCAACCATCGTCCAAGCCGTTTGTGTCGGATCTTCGGCGGTGAGGAGATGCGAACACAGCCACCACAGCGGGCCGGCGTCAGGATGGCGTTCGACGATCCTGCGGCATGCAATCACGAGGTTGGCCTGGTCCGCGTGCAGCGAACCGAGTGCAATCGCCGTCTCCCTCGCGAGGGAAATTGCGTCGACGCCCCTGGCCCTCGCGACGTGCCGCAGATGTTCGATTGGGTGCACATACGCACGGTAGGTGATCGACCTCGCTACGATCGCACGCCGTGGCGACAAAACTGCCTGCTGACCTGTCCCTGTCACCGCTCGGCGGCGACGCTCGGCCCCTCAACGAGTGGCTCACGACGTTCCACCTCGCGAGCGTCGTGCTCGATCCGTACACGAACGAGAGTTCGTGGGTCCTGAAGACCGCGATGCGCGTCTTGGAGGGATTCCGGGGTTCACACGCTCGCGTCAACTTCATCGTCACCGCCGGAGAGGACGACACACGCGACTTCCTCGGACCGATTGCCGCCAAGTTCCTCGTGTTCTGCGATCCCGATCGTTCGGTCGTCAAGGCGATCGGCCTCGAGGAACTCCCGGCATTCGTGTTCACTCGTGTCGATTGCGAGGTCGTCGCCAAGGCGGAAGGCTGGAACGCAGCCGAGTGGCGCGTCGTTGCCGAGGCGATCTCTGAGGCCACGAAGTGGAGCCCGCCGTTGATTCCGGTTGTCGGAGATCCGAGGCCGTTCGCCGGATCACCGGCCGCCGGCTGAGCGTGCAGCTTCCCGACCTCCCGGTCGCGGAAACGTTCGATGCGCTTCACGCCGCGCTGATGTCCCCGGGGCGCGCCGTGCTCGTCGCCCCACCGGGCGCCGGCAAGACGACACTCGTTCCGCTCGAACTGCTCGACGAACCGTGGCTCGCCGGCCGCAAGATCGTCGTGTTGGAGCCGCGCCGCCTCGCAACCCGGGCGGCCGCTCGACGAATGGCCGATCTGCTGAATCAACAGGTCGGCGAAACGGTCGGCTATCAAACCCGCGACGAACGCCACATCGGTCCCGCGACCAGAATCGAAGTCGTCACGGAGGGGATCCTGACGCGTCGGCTCCAGAACGACCCGGAACTGCCGGGTGTCGGGTTGGTGATCTTCGATGAGGTCCACGAGCGCAATCTGCCGACCGACATCGGGCTGGCCTTGGCGCTCGACGTCGCCGCCACGTTGCGGCCCGACCTCAGAATCTTGGCGATGTCGGCGACCCCGGATACGGCCGCCCTCGTCGCTGTGCTCGGTGAGGCCGTGGTGATCGAGAGTCAGGGCCGCATGTTCCCTGTCGACATCCGTTGGGTGCCGCGCGGCCAACGAGATCGGATCGAGGATGTCACGACGGCGGCAGTGTTGCAGGCCCTGCGTGACGAGACCGGCGACGTACTGGTCTTCCTTCCCGGGATCGGCGAGATCACCCGAACTCAACAGGCGTTGCTCGGCAGCGTCGGCTCGACGGTCGACGTCTACCCGCTCGCCGGGGCGCTGTCGCTGGCGGAGCAGGATCACGCCTTGGCGCCGTCGCCGGTCGGACGACGTCGGGTTGTGCTCTCGACCGACATCGCCGAGACCTCGTTGACGGTCGACGGTGTTCGGGTCGTGGTCGACTCCGGTCTCGCTCGGGCTCCACGCTTCGACGTGCGAACCGGGATGACCCGGCTGACGACGATCACCACGAGCCGATCCTCGGCCGATCAGCGCGCCGGACGGGCCGGGCGGGTCGAGCCGGGCGTGTGCTACCGCCTGTGGAGCAGGATCGAACACGGGACTCGGCAGCCGCACCGGTCGCCCGAGATCCAGGAGGTCGATCTGGCGGGACTCGCCCTGGAGCTCGCCGCATGGGGCACCGGCGCCGACGACCTGGCGTTCATCACACCGCCGCCCCGCAAGGCGCTGGCGTCAGCCCATCAACTCCTGACGACGCTCTCCGCGGTCGACGCGGGAGGCAGGATCACCGACATCGGCCGCTCGATGTTGCGACTCCCCGTTCACCCTCGATTGGCGCGCATGATCGTGGCCGAGCCGACGCCACTCGGCTGCGTGCTTGCCGTGTTGATCGACGAACGGGACGTGCTGCGCGGTCGCCCCGACGAGCTTTCATCCGATCTGTCGCTCCGCGTTCGGCTGGTCGCCGGGCGTGGAATTCATGACCAGGCCGATCGACGCGCCGTGCAGCGAATCCGAGATCGCGCCGCCGATCTGGCGCGACGGCTGGGGATCCGCTTCGACACTGACGCGATCGACGCCGACCGGTCGGGCGCGGTGCTGCTCGCGGCATTCCCCGATCGACTCGCTGCTCGACGCCGACCGGGTCAGTTCCAACTCCGGTCTGGCGCTGGTGCGTGGCTACCCGAATCCGATCCGCTCGCCCACGAACCGTTCGTCGTCGCCGCCGACCTCGACGGGAAGCGCGCCAATGCCCGGATACGGCTCGCCGCCGGTTTGGACGCCGACGACGTTGCGATGAGTTTCGGTGACCAAGTCGACGAAAGTGTCCGCGTCGTCTGGGACAACGACCGTGACGACCTCGTCGAGAAGGTGGAACGACGCCTGGGAGGAATCCGATTGGGTGAAACGACCAGGTCGCCCTCGCCGGGCGATGTCACAACGGCAGCACTGTTGAGTCGAGTCAGGTCGACCGGTTTGGCCGTGCTCGGCTGGTCGAGCAGCTCGATCGCGCTTCGACAGCGGGTTGCATACCTGCACATCACGGTCGGCGAGCCATGGCCGGACTGGAGCATCGAAGCACTGACCCGGACACTCGACGAGTGGCTCGCCCCGTATCTCCCGCGGGCTCGGACTCGAGCCGATCTGGAACGACTTGACCTGGCGATGGTCCTGCGATCCCAGTTGCCGTGGCCACACGGCGGCGACCTCGACGAGATCGCTCCCCCATCTCTGCAACTGCCGACCGGGCGCTCGGTGCCGATCGACTACTCCGAAGGCCTGCCGTCGGCTCGCGTGCGAGTGCAAGACCTGTTCGGAACCACCATTCATCCGTTGGCGGGAGGACAGCCGATCGTGTTGCACCTGCTCTCCCCCGCCGATCGTGCCATCCAGATCACGAGTGATCTTCCCGGGTTCTGGTCTGGCTCGTGGGCCGAGGTGCGCAAGGACCTCGCAGGGAGGTATCCGAAGCATCACTGGCCGACCGATCCGTCCACCGCTGCCCCGAAACGAACGAAGGATCGTTGACGAGCAGCGATTCGGGTAGTTCCCCGCGCGGGGTCACGCGTAGGGTTCGATCATGACTCACGAAACTGCCGATGACGATTTCGGGTTCACCGAACTGCTGCCACTCGGCCACAGCGACACCTCGTTTCGGCTCTTGACGACGGAGGGGGTATCGACGTTCGAGACATCCGAGGGCACGTTCTTGAAGGTCGAGCCGGAGGCGATCCGCCGGCTGACGGCGGCTGCGATGCACGACATCGCCCACTTCCTGCGGCCCGCCCACCTTCAACAACTGGCCAACATCCTCGACGACCCGGAGGCCAGCCCGAACGACCGCTTCGTAGCAACCGACCTCCTCAAGAACGCGGCGATTTCGGCCGGCGGGATCCTGCCGATGTGTCAAGACACCGGTACCGCGATCGTGAAAGCCAAGAAGGGTCAGTTCGTGTTCACCGGTGGCGGCGATGAACGCGCCATCGCCCACGGCGTACAGGACACCTTCCTGACCAGCAACCTGCGCTACAGCCAGATGGCTGCCGTCAGCATGTACGAGGAGAAGAACACGGGCACCAACCTCCCGGCCGAGATCAAGATCTCGGCCACCGACGGCGACGAGTACTCCTTTCTCTTCATCGCCAAGGGCGGCGGCAGCGCCAACAAGAGCTACTTGTTCCAGGAGACCAAGGCGCTGCTCAACGAGGCCACGTTGCTGCCCTGGGTGTTCGACAAGATCCAGACCCTCGGCACGGCAGCGTGCCCGCCGTATCACCTCGCGATTGCGATCGGCGGCACCTCGGCCGAATTCGCGCTCGAAACGGCCAAGCTCGCATCGACCAAGTATCTCGACTCCCTGCCGACGTCCGGTTCACCGCTCGGCCACGGTTTCCGCGACATCGACCTCGAACAGAAGGTCCTGGCCTTGTCGCAGACAACCGGGATCGGCGCTCAATTCGGCGGCAAGTACTTCTGTCACGACGTCCGGATCGTCCGGCTCCCCCGCCACGGAGCGAGCTGCCCTGTTGCGATCGCCGTGTCGTGCTCGGCCGATCGACAGGCGATCGGCAAGATCACCCGCGATGGGGTGTTCCTCGAGACGCTCGAGCACGATCCGGCTCGCTTCCTGCCCGACACCACCGCCGACGAACTCGACGACGCCGGGGTCGTCCACATCGACCTCCATCGACCGATGGCGGAGATCCTTGCCGAGCTCTCGAATCATCCCGTGCGGACACGGGTGATGTTGACGGGGCCGATGGTCGTGGCCCGCGACATCGCCCACGCCAAGATCAAGCAACTGCTCGACGACGGCCAGCCGATGCCACAGTATTTGAAGGACCACTGCGTGTACTACGCCGGTCCGGCGAAGACGCCGAAGGGCTACGCCTCGGGCTCGTTCGGCCCGACCACTGCTGGGCGAATGGATGCATACGTCGATCAGTTCCAGGCCGCCGGCGGCTCGATGATCATGCTCGCCAAGGGCAATCGGTCGCAGGCAGTCACGACCGCATGCAAGACACACGGAGGCTTCTATCTCGGGTCGATCGGCGGTCCGGCCGCCAGGTTGGCGCTCGACAACATCAAGCAGGTCGACGTCTTGGAGTATCCCGAGTTGGGCATGGAAGCGG
>JAYVFI010000070.1:0-70138 GCA_043773365.1 Ilumatobacteraceae bacterium | reverse complement strand
GTGGTTCGACCTCCACGTCGATGATCTCTTCCGGTACACGTCGCGGCGGGTCGGTGGCGACGCGGCTCGCGATGTCGTGAGCGAGACGTTCCGCATCGCTCTCGAACGCAGAGCGTCGTTCGACCCAGCCCGCCGGGATCCACGCTCCCGGATGAGCGTGGGCAATGGCCGGCGAGACGCCGACCGAGAAATGGAGGGCCACGGTCTCTCTGGCGCCAACGGCGGATCGAAGAGGCAGCGCTGGACTGCACGAGCTGCGTTGCCACGGCAGCTTCGCGTTGAGGCAGAACACGCGGTAGCGCACACCCGCGTAACCGGCGCTGAGACGAACGAACCGGGCGTCAGCACCTGCGCCTCGAATAAACTGCGCTGAGGCTTTGACAGAATCCGTGAACGGAAGCGCGACGACGGGAAGAAAACAGCGTGGGAGAAGGCGACAGCGCGTACATCCCGGTGACGTTCGACCGATGCGACCACATCGCGGGGCCGTTCTTTCACGGGACGAGGTTCACCCTCGAGGTCGGCGGGCAGCTCGTCCCGGGCTACGGCTCCAACTTCCAGGAGGGCCGCGTCTCAAACAACATCTACTTCGCGGCGCTGGTGGAGACAGCCGTCTGGGGAGCGGAGTTGGCCACCGCGCTCGCTGGGTGCGATGAACGGGGGCATGTCTACGTCGTCGAGCCCTTGGGGCCTTTCGAGGATGACCCCAACGTCACGAACAAGAAGTTCCCCGGCAACATAACGCAGTCCTACCGTTCCCGCCATCCGTTGCTGGTAGTCGGCGAGGTGGAGTCCTGGGTGGGCCACGCCCCCGAAGTGCTACAGCGGATGTTGGACAACCTTGATCGGCTCCGGGAGCAAGGACTGGACGTCATCGAGGATTGACGTGCTGCGTGTTCGTTGTTCCGGTCAGCTGGTCTGCGCCAACAGCCACCGACGTCGACGATCCGCGTAGCTGGACGCTTCGAAGAGTGGACCTCGACGCGAACATCGTCAACTTCGGCCCACGCGAAGCGCCGAAGACGACCGAATCGACTTCGAATGGCGATGCCGACGACCATCATCGACATCAACATGACGCAGCGCCACCTCGAATCGACAACACCGCCCAGGAGGTCTGCCCGACGATCACCTGAAAGGGGTCACACTGGCGAGCGGGAGCGCAGCAGGACTGCCGCCGGTTCGCCTGTGCTCGATCGCTGCCGGCCGCTGGATGAATAGGGTGAACGGGTGAATTGGGAGCAACTCGACTTTCCGACTCGCGTCGGATTCGTAGCGACAGTCATGGCGGTTCTCGGCGTGCTGGTGCCTCCGGTCAGCGTGGCCAGCGCTTGTGTTGCCATTGCCTTTTCCGGAGTTGGGTGGCAGCGCTCACGCCGTCGCGGAGAAGCGAATCGCGTGGCTCGACTCTGCACGATCGGCTGTACCGCCCTCGTCGGCCTGATCGTTGTCGGTAGCGCCGTCTACGGCGCCGCCAACTGATTCGATTCGTTCTCTCGTTCGCACAGGGCCTTCGCCGTCCCTGAGGCGCCGTGCAGCAACCACTTGCTGTTCAGGCAGCGCCTGACGGGTGTCCGACGTCACCTCAGTCGAACACCGCTCGAACGAGTTGCCCCGCCGTCGCTGGCGCTGCCGGGAGCGGGGCTGGCATCGACAGGCTGGCGGTGATCGTGTCGACGAGGTCGGCAACGGTAGTCGTGTTCGGCGACAGCACAACGGCCGTTCCTGTGCGCTCGAGGTCGGCAGCATTTGAGAACTGGTCCGTGGAAAAGGGCAGCACGATCTGGCGCACACCGGCGGCCAACGCTTCCTGCACGCTGTTGTTGCCGCCGTGGTGAAGCGTGAGGTCAGCGCCCCGAAGGAGCGCCACCTGCGGTAGTTGCGGAGCGACCAGCCAGTTGGACGGAAGCGGGCCCCACAACTCCGCGGGGGTCGACCCGATCGCTACCGCAGCACGGGCACCGACCAGTCGGAGCGCGGCGACGATCCGACCGAGCACATCCGACCGCAACGACAAGAACGTGCCCAGAGCGACGTACACCTGTGCACGCTCGTCGATACGGCGTGTCCACGAGCGAACATCCGGGGGGAGCTCCTCATCTCGGATCAGCGGCCCGACGAACCGGTGGTCGGCAGGCAGCTCAATTGAGCGGAACGTGTCGTGCAGCGCTGCGGTGCTGTTGTACAACACCCGTCGACCGTGGGTCCGGAAAGCATCCGCGACCGGGTTCG
Source organism: Ilumatobacteraceae bacterium (assembly GCA_043773365.1). Taxonomy (GTDB): domain Bacteria; phylum Actinomycetota; class Acidimicrobiia; order Acidimicrobiales; family Ilumatobacteraceae; genus Ilumatobacter. The sequence goes on along the minus strand of JAYVFI010000070.1, from coordinate 67,906 downwards.
CGTGCGGGGCGATCGAGGTGAGTGCGCTGTTCCACCGGTCAGTGAACGTTGCCGTCACCCGGTCGACGAGCATCTCCAGTTCGGTGAGTTCGGCCGGGTCAGGTCGGAGACGGATCGGCCACGTCGCAGGGATCCCGTACCGGTCGCGACCAATCGGCAGCTGGCTCGGATGGCCGGGAACGAGGGTCACGAACGGCCGAGCCGTCGCATGCATACCCAGGGTCGATCCGAACGAAACGTGATCGACGAGCACTTCATCGGGGTCCAGATCGTCGCACAGTCTCGTGATCTCGACGGCGATCCTCTCCGGCTCCCACAGGAGATCGTGCTCGCGATCGAGCGCCTGTCGCCGGATGGTTGCGATCGGACCGGAACGGGTCGCCGCGATGAATCGGTCGATAGCTGGGCTGGCGTCCGCGAGGCCGCTGTTCCAGCTTGCGCTCAACTGGAGGAGTCGCCATTCGAACCCATCGGCTTGGGCACGCGGGCGCATGCCCACTCCCGTCGCAACGACGACTCGTATGCCGTAGGCCTTCGCGGCCCGACCCAGAACGGCGAGCGGTCCGTAGTGCGACGCGTAGTCGGGGCTGATGACGAGGAGGGTCGTCATCAGCGTGCCGCGACTGGGCGGTAGAGCTCGGTCAGTCGAGCCGCCATCGTGTCGATCGAGTACCGGTCCTCGACCATCGCTCGGGCACGTTGGGCTCGCCCCGGACGGTCGACCAGACCGAGTGCGTCGTGAATAGCGCGACCGAGATCGGCCCCGGGGTGGACCAGGATCCCGGTGTCGCCATGGTCGACGTAGGTTGCCGGGCCGCCGGTGCTGGGCGCGACGACCACGAGGCCGGCGGCGAGCGCTTCGAGCACGGCGAGACCGAACTCCTCCTTGAGTGCGCCGTCGACGTAGACGCCGCGTGGCAACCAGCTCCCCACCCGGCCGAGTGCGGCACCGACTTGGAGCCGTGCAACGTCGGCATGGGGTCGACCTCCGAGCATCACGAGTCCCGAGCGGCGCGAATCGTCCGTCGGAACCGCACGATCGATGGCCGCGAGGACGTCCCGCTCTGTCCTCGAGGGATCGTCGAGCGCCCCACCAACCATCACGAGATTGCACGACGCATGCAGCGCGGGATCCGATGCCCACGCTCGGACCACTCGATCCATGCCCTTGACCGGGTGGAGGCGACCGACGCTGAGCAGGAGCGGCAGGGCGCGTCGCTGGTCGGGAATGCGGGCGGCCAGCTCATCGAGCACATCCCGGCGTCGGGCCACCCCAGACGGATCACTCGAGTACCCCTCGGCCGTGCGTCGGAGGAGGGCGACATCGATGCCTTCGGCGACTACGGCCACACGTTGGTCCGCGACGTGCGTCCCCGCGATCGCATCCTCGAAGAACTCCCACGGTCGTACGCGCGGGAACAGAGCGACGCGCTCCGCACGTCGGGCCAGCCGCTCGACCATTCGCGCCCGGAACCACACGTGTTGCTCGGTGTCGAGCCGGTCGAACGTGTCGCGGTCCAGTTCACCACGGGACTGGAGCGACTCGATGACGTTGTACGGGTCAGGGGCGAGGCTGAAGCAGATGGGGATGTCGAGCGCAGCCGCGACATCCGCACCGGCGAAGGTTCCGGCGTCGGCCATGCGGAGGTGGAGGAGATCGACCGGTCCAGCGCAGCGAAGCGCTCGCCGAATGCCCCGTTCGATCGCCGGGAGGTGCTCCCAGATGTCCTTTGGCGAACCGGCGGGTCTTGCCGGGTCGCCGATGGCGATCATGCTGTATGACAGCGGATCGTCACCGCTGCACATAGAGCTCGTGAGGGCATCGGTGACCGATCCGCGACCGATCGTGACGACGTGGTCGACGTCGGTTCGGCGGGCGAGGGCCTCTCCGAGAGACACGAGCAGGCTGGCGACGCCGCCGGTCTCCCCGCGACCGCCGAGACTGAGCTGCCCGTCGAGTTCACCAGCCAGGACGAGCTGAGCGATCCGAAGGCCACCAGCCCGCCATCCGGACGCTGCCGACGCCGACACGGCATTGCTGAGAGCGAGAGCGGCGTGTCCGCCGACCTCATCGTCGGACCTCGCAAGGCCACGGAGAACGGCGTCGTCGCTCGCGCCCAGGCGTTCCCCGAGCGCACCGATCGCAGCGATACGGACAGAGGCGCACTCGTCGGTGTCGGTTGCGAGATCCATCAGGATCTGGCTCATGCCCCGATCGGCGACGACGCCGAGCAGGTCGACAATACGGGATCGGGCAGCAGGGTCGCCCTGGCCCGACAGCGCACCTATCGCCATCCGGCTGACTGCCGGCTGATCGACGATCGACCAGCGACGCAGCGTGCGATGCGAGTGCATCGTGGCGATCCCTCCGCTGACGAGTTCGGCGAACAGTTGCGGGTAGGCACGCGAGTCGGGAGCGCGGCGTCCGAGGCGCCAAGCCGCGTGACGACGGACCAGGGCGTTCGGGTTCTCCAATTGGTGGAGCAGGACTTCGTCGGCGGCTTTGTGCGGAACTCGCGCCAGCGCCTCGATCGAAACCAGGTTCGAGAACGTGTCGGCGTCGGCGAGGCCGGACAGGCCGGCAACGAGGGCGGCCGGGTCGGCGACGTGCTTCACCCGCCCGGCAAGGCGGGCCGAGGCTCTGAGTGCAGCGACGAGATCGGCTGTTGCGGCGATGCGGTGCGACTCGTCGAGGAGCGATCGGTGATCGGTGCTCCGACACCGATCGAGATCAGCCTCGGTCACAGCTGGGAATCGATACGTTGGCATGGGTGGCCTCTTTCGGAATGCCGCTAGCTGATTTTATCAGTACTTAGCAGAATTTAGTTTGAATTAGTCCTGAATAATCCAAACCATCCGGCTGAGAGGTCGCGCATTTCGGCGAACCCTCCGAACCACGTCGACCTGCGGTCCGCGGCGGACGACTTCGAGGTGCACTACCGAACGGCTCATCGGTGGGTGCGCGCTGGCGCGACGTGCGATCCAATGGTTCCGCGTCTACGTTTTTGACCCAGCGGGCGGCTCCAGCGATCAAGGAACCGATAACCATGTCGAAGCAGCGCAGCATCTCGTTGTTGGCGATCGTCGTTGCGTTGGCAGCGCCGGTTGTCGCCCACGCCGATGACACCAGCACCTACACCGTCCGACGCGGCGACGGCTTCTACCGGATCGCTCGGATCACCGGCGTTTCGCTCGATGCGATCCTGGAGGCGAACGGGCTCACGATCAAGAGTGTGATCCACCCCGGACAGGTGTTGACGATCCCACGACCCTCGTTACCCAATGAGGTCGCCGTTCACGGTGATCTCGTCCCCGCGTTCCGGGCTGCCGCGCTGGAGGCGGGCGTGCCGGCAGATCTGCTGATGGCGATCGCCTACCACGAGTCGAGATGGCAAGCGGACGCCGTGTCGAGCACCGGCGCGCTCGGCATCGGTCAACTGATGCCGAAGACGGCTGCCTGGGTGGCCAAGGATTTGATCGGCGAACCCAATCTCGATCCGCGCAAACCCGGCGACAACATCCGCATCTCGGCGCGCCTGTTTCGGTGGCTGCTCGATCGCGCCGGGGGTGATGTCGACCGGGCCCTGGCGATGTACGCCCAGGGGGTGGAGGGCGTGCGACGCGACGGTGTGAGGCCTTCGTCGGTCAGGTTCGCCACCCAGATCGCGGCGCTGCGACTCGAGTTCACCTGAGCGATTCTGGGGCGGTCGTTGGCGCTACGGGATCGGACGTACGACCACCGCGGTGCCGTCGTTGAGGTGACTCGTCGTACCTGATCATCCCCTGAACATCCGTGGGTGTAGCGTCCGCCGCGCCCGGCAACGACGCCGGCGCGAACCAAGATGCCGCTCGGAGGGCATGTGAACTGGTCGGGGAAGTCGGAGCGGCACCGAGTGATGGTCTGCGCAGCGGTCGGAGCCGTCGTGGCCGCGGCGTTGGTGTTCGTGACCGTCTGGCAGTTGGTCCTGCTGGTCGGCTGGCTCGTGGCGGCAACGCTGTTGCTGGTCTGGATCTGGGGCGAAATCGGAAGTCTCGATGCGACAACGACGGCTCGAGTGGCGACACGCGAGGATGACAGTCGTGCTGCGTCGCGGGCCGTGCTGGTGGCATCGAGCGTGTTGAGCCTCGTCGCCATCGTGGCCGCGTTGCACCGCGCCGCGTCGGCGGCGGTGGGTCTCGAGATCGCCCTGACGGCAGCGTCGTTGGTTGCGGTCGTGGTGTCGTGGCTCGTGCTGAACACGGTCTTCGTCCTGCGATACGCCCATCTCTTTTACGGTGGTAGGGGAGTTGGTGGGGTGGATTTCCCCGGTGATGAAGCGCCGAGCTATCGCGACTTCGCGTACCTCGCGTTCACCGTGGGGATGACCTTCCAAGTGTCGGACACATCGGTCAATCAGCCCTCGATTCGGGCGACAGTGCTGCGGCATGCGCTGTTGTCGTACGCGTTCAGCATCGCGATCATCGCCTTGACGATCAATGTCGTCGCGGGGCTGGTGGGGTAGCACCGGCTTCGTCAAAGCCTCCAATACCGCCCGGCACCTGTGGTGAACGCAGCCCGAGCGCGCCCGCAGGGCCGGCAACCTGGCCGCCACGTCGGTGTCGAGAAGCTCGGTTGCACTGTGATGGACAAGGCAACGGCCGACCAGATCGAGGTCACCGTCGAGCGTTGCTATGGATCTGGCAGCACGAAGTTTCACCCAGGTGGCAACGCTGCCCGGGTCGGCCCCGAGCTTCAGCGCCACAGGGCTCAATTCACGAACGACATACGGCGACCGCGTGCGCGTTCACGATGCGGCAGCCGATTCGCCCGCCGCCAACACCGTCACCGTGCGAGCGCTCAGGTGAATCTGCGCACGCCGTGCCAATGTCCCGGTTGCGGTGTTGGATGTCTCGCTGGCGGCGGACTGGTTGGCGGCGGATCGGCTGCCGGCACCGAGTGGACGGCGGCGGGCGCGTTCGGCTCTCGCCTCGAACGCCATCCCAATCGCGATCGACGGATCGGGCCGTGAGGCGTGTCGTGACTCCAACGCATGCTCATCGCGTAATCTCGGGGTCATGCCCGAAATGATCCCCGGAACGGGTTCGCTTGCGAGGTTCGACCAGGGTCACATCGATCAATCGTCCGATTCCGGAACGCCGCCGCCCGAAGCCTGATCGAACGCGCCGTTGGCAATATCTCAACGTGCGCGCACCGGGCGCCATCGCATGTGCGATGGCGCCCGGTTTGTTCCCGGTGGGAACCCGTGATCGATCAAACGTTGCTGGGGGTTACGGAAGATCGATCGGGCGCAGGACTCGGTCGATGCCGTGGGCATAGCCGTTGGCGCCCTCGCCGCCGATGTTCGGCATCACGACGAAGGCATCACGATCGTCGATGTCGAGATCCTCGATCTGGACCCTCTTGTGGCGCTTGACATCGACCGTGAGCGATGCGCCGTCGAGCAGTGTTGCCAGCTCGGCCCCGTCCGCCCCGAGCGCCGTACGGTACGAGATCGACGCCGGCACGATGTGGTAGAGCAGCACGTTCTTGACCGTGTCGACGCCGAGCGACGCAACGGCCGCGAACACGTCCGCCTCGGTTGCGAGCCGCTGACCGGTGATGTCCTTGACAAGTCGCCGGAACGCAGCGTCCGTCGGCAGGAACACCGTGAGTTCGGCGTCGGGATTGCTGGCGGCTTCGACAAGATCGGGGAACAACAGGACGGCCTCGGTGACGATGTCATAGTCATGCCAGCGATGGTCGAAACCGTCGGCGCCGTCGTGGGCCGAGTCGGACAACAAGATGTCGGCGAGGGTCGGCTGCGAGCCCTCGGCTGATGCCGTGACCGGAGGGAGAGCGGCGAGGCCGAAGGTGGCGGCCAAGCCGGCGATGAGTGTCTTGCGCATGGATTGAACTCCTTGAACGATGGAACATGGCGGGGATCACTCCTCGTGGGTGATCACCTGTCTTACGCATCCGATCCAGGATCTGGATGCGTTGTCAGCCGAATGGCCGCTCCACTGCGTCGTTCGGCCTGCTCGACGTCTGGCGCGGTTACGAGCGACGCACGTTGCGATCGAGGAACAGCGCGATCAGATCGGCGACCTGGCGACCGAGGTCGCGGTCGGTGTCGAAGGCGTGCGGGGCGCCGTCGAAGACATGCAACGCGACCGACGCGCCTGCATCCGCCAGCGCTTCGTACATCGCCAGACTGGCGCTGACCGGGACTAGTTCGTCGGCGTTGCCGTGGACCAGCATCGTCGGTGGAAAATCGGCGTTGGCGTAGGTGATCGGGCTGGCGGCGTCCGCCAGCGCTGGGGTCGCGTCGCGCCCCAACAACGCGCGAACGGACTCGTCGCAGGGATCGACCCGCAATCGTGTCGGCGGATAGATCGCCACCGCCGCTGCCACGGGGTGATCGGACGTGGCCGCCAACATCAACGCGAGATGGCCACCCGCGCTGTTGCCCGAAACACAGACCCGCGCCCGATCGACGCCATACCGGTCGGCGTTGGCGTGGAGCCAGCCGAACGCTGTCCGGACGTCGTCGATCTGTGCGGGCCAGGTGTTCTCACCGGACAATCGGTACTCGCAACACACGCACACGAACCCGTGCAACGCCAGCAGGATCGCGTAGCCGCGAAGCTGGGCACGATCACCGCCTTGCCACCCACCGCCGTGCACGAGCAGGACCGCAGCCCGCATGACATCGTGCTCGGGTGGCAGGAACACGTCGCATCTCAACGGTCGACCCCCTCCCTCGCCGAACACGATGTCTTCCTCGATCGTGACCCGACCCACTTGTCGCGCTGGTTGACCTGTTGACATGTGTGCTCCCGGGTTGGGTTTCGGACCGAACTCCAGGATGGCGGATCGGTGCGCTCGACGGCGAGCCGAGTGTGACTTCTCGGAACGTTTGATCCGGTGATACTGTCGTGGAGGTTCGGTTGTTCTGATACTCGACCGGCGACTGCAGACCACGAAGCAGATCACGAAGCAGACCACGAAGGAGATCACATGCGTTCGTTGAAGCCCATTCTCGGCGGTCTTGCCGTCATGGCGACGTCCCTCGCCGCAGCGACGGTTGTACTGGCCGTGACCTCGGTCGAGTCGCAAGCCAACAATCCCCAGGTCGCCAACGACAACACGTCCAACACGACCGCCGTCTTCCCGACCAACAAGCAGAACGAACCGACGATTGCCGTCAACCCGGTCGATTCGCGGTTCTTGATCGCTGGGTCGAACGACGAGCAACAGCAGCCGCCTTGCGGCCCCGGTCCTGTGCGCGTCGGAACGATCGACTCCGACTGCTCGTTCTTCCCAGGGGTCGGCACCTCGGGGATCTACACCTCCTCCGATGGAGGAGCCCATTGGACCAATCGAGGGTTGCTCGACCAGCAGACGAGCTGGGCCGGTACCGGCGTGCTGTCCGACGGGGACCCGGTGATCGCATACGGCCCGAAGCCGAAGCCAGGCGGCGGGTTCACGTTCGCCAACGGAGCAAGGGCGTACTACTCCACGCTGGGCAGTATCAGCGGTGTGAAGGGCTCCGAGTACGTCGTCGTCACGTACTCCGACGACAACGGGATCACGTGGTCGGCCCCAGTGATCGGGACGGTCAAGACCAGTAACGTCGACTTCAACGACAAGAACTGGATCACCGTCGACACATCGCCCGACAGCAAGTACTTCGGGCGGGTCTACCTGAGTTGGACCGAGTTCCGGTCGAACACGTCGACGGGCAACGGGAGCGAGCCGGTGATGGTGTCGTCGTCATCCGACGGCGGCAAGAGCTTCGGATCGCCGAACCAGCTGTCGCCCGCAGGGAACAACGGTACCGGCAACGGTCGACAGGGCTCTTCCGTCACGGTCGGCCCGGATGGCACGGCATACGTTGCCTTCGAACAGGGCTTTTCGCAGGTCGTGGTCGTCTCGCGCGACGGTGGGAAGTCATGGACGCGTCCGATCACGATCGGCGCGGTCGCTGATATCGCCGATCCGATTCCGGGGGCCAATTTCCGAACCGACAGCTTCCCGACGATTGCCGCCGATCCTCGCCCTGGGAGCACCACCGTGTACGCCTCCTGGTCGAACCGGACGGTCGAGGGAGGGCGCATCGTGGTCGCCACTTCGACGGATCGTGGCGCCCACTGGGGCGCCCCTGTCCTCGTCAGCGGGAACGAGGGGTACGCCTTCTTCCAAGGCCTCGACGTGGCCCCGAACGGTCGAGTCGATCTCGCCTACCAGGCGCTCGTCGCCGTCGATCCAGCCCGGTTCGGCACCGGCAACGCCAGCATCGATGCCTACGCGGTCAGCAAGCCGGCGGGCGGCGCCTGGACCATCCCGACGAAGATCACGACCGTGTCGTCCGATCCGGCGGCAAGTGCGCAGAACAACCTGCAACGCCAGTTCTGGGGGGACTACAACACGCTCGTCAGTGATGCCGCCGGCGCCTGGTTCATCTTCACCGACAGCCGGAACGGCGTCGGCTGCGCCGACGTCGACGCCTACCAGAAGTACCTTCGTGACAACGGTTTGGCGACCCACGGCGACTTCGCCGATCGGCTCAGCCAGCGCACCACCGGTGTCAATCCGGCGCTCTCCGACCCCTCGGTCAAGCCCGCTCCCGGTGTGGTGTGCCCCGCCCAATTCGGCAACACGGACGCGATGACCGTGCGGATCATTCCATGATTCATCACAGGATCTCGACCACGTTCGACCGTTTCGGGGAACTTGGGGTTAGGGTCCATGATTGAGCCGCATTTGGCGGTTCAAATCTGCTGTTAGGACACGTAATGACTCAAGGTACCGTGAAGTTTTTCAACGCCGAAAAGGGTTTCGGCTTTATCAGCCGCGACGGTGGCGAGGATGTATTCGTGCATTTCTCGAACATCGAAGGAAGCGGCTACAAGTCGCTCAATGAGGGTGACAAGGTCGAGTTCGAGGTCGCCCCGGGCAAGAAGGGCGAAGAAGCCCAGAAGGTCCGCGTTCTCTGATCCGAACGCACGCAAGTGTTTGACCGAACCCGGTCGTCTCCTCGGAGGCGACCGGGTTTCGTCGTTTCCAGCGTCCAGCCTCGATCACCGCTCGGGCGTTGCCGGGATCGACCACGCGTGGGTCGCCAGGTTGTACGAGCACAGGGAGAGCCCGTGCTCGACGGCCCACGCCGTGACGCTCGTTTCGTAGTCGTCCTCCCATGGTCGCAGGGTCCAACCCTCGGGGACCTGACCGGAATAGCCGTTGACCGTCGGAAGGCCGACCTCGTGGGCGATCAGCATGGCGTCGATCGAGACGCCGTCGTACTCGGTGCGCGTCGGATCGGTCACTGCAAACGCCGTGCAACCAGCCGGAGCGGGAGGAACGGCAGACAGTGCGGCGAGTTCATCCGATCGATCGAAGCGTCGATACCCGATCGTGGTGTTGAGTTGCTCGGTTGCGGCGAGGCACAGCAGCGCCGGCAGCACCCATGACTGCCATCGGCGACGTTCGGATTCACGTTCAGCGCCGACCGATCGAGCACGTGCGGCGAGCCAACAGCCGATCGCCACGACCGCCAGCCAGCTGTTGAGCACCTCGATCCTTCCCGGAACACGAATCGCAGAACCGCCCGGAACGAACCGATACAACCAGTACCAGACACTTCCGACGCGGAACCGAACCGGAAGCACCCAGACGATGAGGACGACGGTCGCCGTGGTCGCCCCGATCGTGTCGGCAAGTGAACGGTCACCGCTTCGACGCCGGCGCCACAGCGACCAGCCGGCGACGACGACCAGGATCAGCACGACCGGTGTCGGGGCTACGGCTCGGGCCAACGTGTCGAGCCGAACGTCGCCGTCGAGCAGGGGAGTGACGATCCAACCCCACATCAGATTGCGACGGCCGACGTTGATGAGGTCGCCGCGTAGCGGGGCAAGATTGCTGACCTCGGCCCACGTGCGCCCACCGGTTTGATTTAGAACGGGTAGGTACGTGGCGGCAAACGCGATCATCGCAACGCCGAAACCGGCAACCAGCGCGACCAACTCGCGTGCACGGGAACGAACTGCGGTCCAAAGCACGGCGGCACCACCGTCAAGGCTCGTCGCGATCCCTACGCCGACGATGACCATCGTCGCGACGACGGCGCCGAACCAGGCGATGTAGAACGCCGAGAAGGCCAACAACCCGAACAGCAGTCCGGTTGAGGCTGCGAGCAGCAATCGATTGCGAAGTCGCTCGGCCTGCAGGGTTTCGAGTCCGAGCAGCACGACCGCTGGCACGATGTTGACCAGGTACATCTGCGAGTGACCGGAATCGACGAACAAGTTGTTGGTGAACGTCGCCACGTACGCCAGCACCAACCCCGCTCCCATGCTCAGTCGAAGGTGGTGCCGGAGGATCCGAACGGTCGCCGCGAACCCGACTGCGGTGAGCGCGATCAACGTCAGTTCGTACGCCACGAACTGATCGAATCCGACAAACCGGCACGGCGCATAGACGACCATGTTGAGGAAGTACGCGTCGGAATAGCCGAGCGTGTTCCTGGTCGGGAAGAACATCGAGGGGCTGTTCCAACGGCCTTCGCCGCGGATCCAGCGGAACCAGTGCTCCTGCAGGAAGATCGCCAGTCGGGCGTCGCCGCGGTCCCCGGTGAGCGTGTCGAAACCGCTCACGAACCAGTCACGGAAGTAGATCATTGCTCCGAGCGCCCAGACGCCGGCGGCGATGGCTCGCTCGTGATTGCGTGCCCACGTCGCCGCCGTCGTCTCGGACACGATGTCACTATAGAGAGGCCGGAGCAGCGGCACGTGGGCGGCGACTCGCGAGCGTCGCCGGCTGTGCCAGGCTTACGGCGGTGGAAAGCAATCAGGTGGCGAGGCGACTCCGGATCGGCGTGATCAGCACCGCCAAGATCGGAACCCAGAAGGTGATCCCTGGCACGCAGGCCAGCGGGCGGTGCAGTGTGGAGGCGATCGCGTCACGATCGCTCGATGCCGCGGTCGCGGTGGCCGGGCAACTCGGCATCGCAAAGGCGTACGGTTCCTACGAAGCACTCCTGGCAGATCCCGACATCGATGCGGTCTACAACCCGCTGCCGAACCATATGCACACCGAATGGAACCTGGCGGCGATCCGGGCGGGTAAGCATGTCCTCGCCGAAAAGCCGTTCGGGATGAACGCCGCCGAGGTGGAAACCGTGTTCGCCGTAGCTGATCGTCATGACGTCAAGGTCGTCGAGGCGTTCATGTACCGGTCCCATCCGACGTGGCGCGAAGTCAAACGGATCGTCGACGAGGGAGTGATCGGTGGGCTGCGCCACGTCCAGACGTTCTTCGGCTACCGCAACGACGACCCCACCAACATCCGCAACATCGCCGAGTACGGCGGCGGAGCGTTGATGGACGTCGGCTGCTATGGGATCAACTCGGCGATGTACCTGTTCGGCGCACAGCCGGAATTGATCGGCTCGACGATCGATCGTCATCCGACCTACACAACCGACACGGTGACCTCGGCACTGCTGCGGTTCCCGAACGGGACCGCCAGTCTGACCTGTGCGACGGCAATCGAACACGGGCAGTGGGTGCACATTCTCGGGTCGAACGGGAGGATCGAGATCGGGATCCCGTTCAACATCCCGCTCGACCGACCCACCTTCGTGCACGTTGCTCAAGGAGGTCGGCCGCCCGAGGAGCCGGACATCCGGACGATCGAATTCCCGACGTGCAATCAATACACCACACAGGCCGACGCGTTCGCCGCCCACGTCCTCGACGGCGCGCCGCCGACCCTGACCGCCACCGACTCGATCGGCACGATGCGCATCATCGACCAGATCTTCGCCACGGCGCGGTGACCCTACGCCGAGGATCGGCGATCGGAGTCACACGAATTTCACCCACTGTTCGAGCGGCATTCTTTGCGACTGGAGCGAGTTGATCGGTGCATCCCAGTCGGCATGACCCAAGGCCATGCCACAGAACAGCATCTCTTCGTCGGGGGCGCCGACGAACTCACGGACGGACCCCTGATGGACCGACCAGAATTCCTGAGGGCAGGTGTCGATGTCGGCTTCCTGGGCGAGCAGCATCAGGGTCTGCAGGAACATCCCGAGGTCCGACCACTGCGGCGGACCCATCTTGCGGTCGATGAAGCAGAACAGGCCACATGGCGCTCCGAACCAGTCGCCGTTCTTTGCGAACTGCGCTTGCCTCCCCGCTTTGTCGTCGCGGCCGATTCCGATCGTTGCGTACATCGCCTCGCCGAGTGCGAAGCGATTGGTTCGGTACGGCTCCCAGAGATCGGCCGGGTAGATCTCGTACTCGCCGCCGGAGGGTGCTCGATCGGTCATGAACTGCCGGAACCGAGTCATCGAATCCCCGTTGACGACGTAGATCCGCCACGGCTGCACGTTGCCGCCGCTCGGCGCCCGCGAGGCCAGTTCGAGCAGCCTGCGGACGACCTCGTCGTCGATCGGGTCGGTTCGGAACTGGCGAATCGACTTACGGCGGGTGACGGCTTCGGCCACGTTCATGTCCGAAGTCTGCTCAACACACTCGCCAACCGACGAAACGTGTCAGTTGGCGCTGTTGCGGAGGTGGCGCACGATCTCGATCACGACCGTGATCCCGAGCGCGGCGCCGAACGCAACGAGGAACGCTTTCGTATGGTTGTCGGCGAACACCTTTCCACCGAAGTAGCCCAGCAGCCCGGCGTACGACGCCCATATCATCGCCGCAATCGCGATCCAACCGATGAACCAACGCCGAGGCTGATGGGTGATTCCCGAGGAGAGCGTCAGCGCTGTACGTCCGCCGGGGATGAATCTTGCAGTGATCAGCAGCAGACCACCTCGCATCCTGATCTGTTGCGCGGCCCACTCGAGGCGTAGCCCGAACTTCGGTTTGCGTTCGGCCCGCCGCTTCATCCAGCCGCTCATCCTTGCCCCGATCACATACGCCGTGTTGTCTCCGAGGAACGCTCCGATCGCACCGGCCATGATCACCCAGACGATCGAGTAATTCCCGAGGCCCGCGGCGACCCCGCCGATGATGACGGCGGTCTCGCTCGGAACGATCGGTACGACCGAATCGAGATAGGCAATCACCAGAATGACTAGGAGGAACCACCAGTGGGCGGAGACCTCGTCGAGCCAGTCGGTGGCGTCGGTGAACACGTTGGCGATCAGGGCCGCAGTCATTGGATCGGCACGCTAGCGCCGCTCGGCGGCGGAGCGGATCGGTGACGCTTCGGTTCTCGGACGGGCTCCTCAGCGCGGCTCGGTGGGATTCGCGTGCAGGGCCGGGACCGGCGGCATGGCGCTATGTGGGTGCCTGTTCCGGGAGCTTGAACCGGGACGGATGGAGGGCGTTGACGGCGGTGTGGATACCGTGCTCCCAGATCGACGGCCACGAAACGTATTCGCTGGCGACGCCGTCCAGTTCGAGGCTGATCATGCCGTGGCAGGTAGCCCACAACCAAGCGGCAATTTCCCGAGAATCCCGAACCGGCGTGATCTCGCCACGCTGTTGCGCCGTCTCCACGCGGGCGACCATCAAGAACAACGCCCGTCCGGCGATTTCGATCGCATTGGCCGACGCCGTGTAACCGGGAACCGTGCTCCGAAACATGATCCCGTAGAAGGTCGGGTTTTCTTGGGCGAAGTTCCGGTAGATGTTGGCGACCTTGATGAGATCACCGAGCGTGTCATTCGTCGTTGGAAGCTCGTCGATGGCGGCCAGCAGCTGCTCGTAACCGCTCATGAAGAGCTCGTCGATAACGCCGTCTTTACCGCCGAACCGGGAGTACACGTTCATCGTGCTCATCCCTGCCTCGGTCGCGATCCGTCGCACGGTCAGCGCATCGGGCCCTGACGTCACCAACAAATGGTGGGCCGCGGCCAGCAAGGCTTCACTCGTGTCGTCGTTCGCTCGGTTCATCGTTTCCTTTCGGATGCGACCCGGAAAATCTGGACCCCGCTCGACCGAGGCTCCAACGCTGAACCGAACGTACAAGAGATTCGGAATCGATCACCAGCTAATAACGGCGATATGAACAAAAATGCCACCAGCAACGTCGACTTGACCGCTGAAACGGATAAATCATGCTTCGGGAGCCGCTCAGCGCGAGATGCTCGGTAACAAGGTCGTGATCCGGCGGATCTACGCTCCGCATATGCGTGTCGCCGTCAACACAGAACTGTGCCAAGGGCACAATCGTTGCTATGCACTTGCGCCGGAACTCTTCGATGTCGACGAGTACGGCAACGCCTTCGTGATCGGGGACGGGAGTGTTCCAATTGAACTGGAGGGTAAGGCGCGGCTCGCCCTTGCGAACTGCCCGGAGTACGCGATCACGATCAGCGAAGACGGCGCCGACTCGTGACGACCCTCCATGGACCAGTCGCCGACTGGGCGACAGACCTCGACCACGCAGAGCCGGAGTACAACGAGCGAGCCCACGAGATCTGGGCCGATCTCCGTGAATCCGGATGCCCGGTCGCCCACTCGGATCGTTACGGCGGGATGTGGGCACCTGTCACCCATGCGCTCGTTCACGAGGTGGCGTACGACACGGATCACTTCACGAGCAACGGGGTCGTAGTGAGTAATGCGCGACCATTCATTCCTGCTCCGATCGGCCCGGCGCCGCCGATCACGAGCGATCCGCCCTTCCATCAGATTGCGCGACGGATCCTGTTGCCACCGTTCGCGCCGAAGGTGATCGACGCGTGGGAGCCGGAGATTCGTCGGCTCTGCGTCAATTTGCTCGACGAGATGGGACCGATCGAGGCGGGTGGGTCGGTCGTCGATGCAGCGGTGCAATACGCCCAGCACATCCCCGTCAACGTGATCGCCCGCATGCTCGGGTTTCCGCCGGAGGATGAGGCGTTGTTCCGAGGCTTCGTTCATGATGTGATCGAGCAGGTCAACCTTCCGATCGAGGAGCGAGTCGGCTCATTCGCAGCGCTCGACGAATACCTCGATCGTCAGGTTCGAGAACACGAGGAATTCCCGCGGGACGATCTCACCAGCTATCTGATGAACATCGAAATCGGTGGCAACAAGCTCAATCCGGAGCACGTCCGAGGTTCGATCGTGCTGTTGTTGATTGCTGGAATCGACACCACCTGGAGTGCGATCGGTTCGTCGCTGTGGCATCTCGCCCATCATCCCGCTGACCTTCAGCGCCTCGTCGACGAACCGGAGGTGATGTTGTTCGCGCTCGAAGAATTCCTCAGGGCCTACGCACCGGTCACGATGGCCCGCCTGGTGAAAGACGACTACGACTTCCACGGGTGTCCGATGAAGGCCAACGATTGGGTGCTGCTGCCGTTCCCGGCCGCCAATCGTGACCCGGCGTGCTTCGATCAAGCCGACGATTTCATCATCGACAGAGCCGAGAATCGCCACGCTGCATTCGGGCTCGGGATTCATCGTTGCCTCGGCTCGAACCTGGCGAGGCTCGAACTGAGGGTGGCGATCGAGGAATTCGTGCGACGATTCCCGCGGTTCGAACCCGCCGGCGAGATGACCTGGAGTGTCGGCCAGATCCGAGGGCCGCGGGTGCTCCCCGTTCGCGTCCTGGACACGTCGAGTTCGATCGCGTCAGATCGAACGCGTCAGTTTGACCGGTCGGATTGATCGGTCAGGGTGGCTGGACGCTTCGGGACGTCGACCCGTTGGGTGTGGTAGATCCCGGCGTGTGACGAGAAGACGTACGACATCACGCATCCGATCGCAAACAGAGTGATCGCCCCTCCGCCGAACAACTCTGCCCCCATCACCGTGCACGCCAGGGGAGTGTTGGCAGCGCCGGCGAACACAGCGACCAACCCGATTGCCGCCAGCAACGGGATCGGAACATCAACGACCCGCGCCATCGTCACTCCCAAGGTCGCACCGATCACGAACAACGGGGTCACCTCGCCGCCCTGGAAGCCCGCCCCGACGGTGACCGCTGTGAAGACCAACTTGAGCGCGAAGGCGCCGGCGATGATTCCCGCCCCGCCGGCTGTGGCGCGCTCGGCGAGAGGAAGCGAGAGCCCGAGGTAGTCGCGATTGCCGACGACGAGTGTCAGCCCGATCACCGCCAGACCTCCTATCAATGGCCGTGCCGGCGGCCAGGTGACGGTCGCCGCAAGGATTCGTCGGATCGCGTGCACGAGTCGGGTGAACGCCACGCTGACCAGCCCGAACACCAACCCGGCGACGGCAACCTTGGCGGCGAGGCCCACGCCGAGGTCGTACTTGGCGAGCTGCGGTTGGGCGAAATGCTCGACACCAACGGATCGAACCACGAGGTCGCCGACGAACGAGGCGGTCAGCGCCGGCACGAGGGCGTCGTAGCGCATTCGGCCGACTGCTTGCACCTCGAGTGCGAACACGCAGCCCGCAACAGGTACTCCGAACACGGCTCCGAAGCCGCCGGCGATGGCGGCGATCAACATCAGCCGGCGCTCGCTGTACCGCAAGCGCACGAGCCTCGAGAACCCGTCGGTCAGGCTGCCTGACATCTGGACAGCGGTGCCCTCACGGCCTGCCGAACCGCCCAACAATTGGGTCGCGACCGTTCCCGCGAACACCAGTGGCGCCATCCGCCGCGGCACCCACGCCACCGGCTCATGGATCTCCTCGATGATCAACGCATTGCCTGTCGCGGCGCGACCACCCAGGTAGTGATAACCGAGCCCGACGAGGAATCCGCCCAGTGGCAGCAGGTACAGCAACCATGGACTGGCGACACGTCGATCGGTCGCCCAGGTCAACGTCGTGAGCAAGGCGGCAGACGAAAGACCCGCCAGCACACCGACGATCGTCCCGAGCACGGTCCAACGCAGCACATAGCGAACGAGTCGAATCGGTTCACCCTCGAGGGGCGATCGGGGACGCATGATGCCATTCTCACCCAACGCTTACCGATATCTGGTGTACTCGTGTCGTGCAAGTGTTGCTGGCAGAAGACGATCGAGCCGTTCGCGAGTCGGTGGCGCGGGCGTTGGGCCTGGAGGGTTACCAGGTCCGGGCGGTCAGCAACGGTGCTCTGGCGCTCGACGCGCTTCGTGAACAGCCGGCCGACGTCGTGCTGCTCGACGTCTCGATGCCGATGGTCGATGGCCTGACCGTGTGTCGCGTGCTGCGGGCCGAGAAGAACCGTGTACCGATTCTGATGATGACGGCCAGAACCCAGACGAGCGATCGGGTCGCCGGGTTGGACGCGGGGGCCGACGACTACCTCCCGAAACCGTTCGATCTCGACGAACTCTTCGCCCGTATCCGCGCACTGCTTCGAAGGACCCAACCGGATACTGACGAGCTCGACATCCCTGGCGAGGTCTTGGAACTCGGCGATCTTCGGATCGACTGCGCTGGGCGACGAGCGACTCGCGGTAACCGTGAACTCGAGCTCACCAAGACGGAGTTCGAACTGCTGGAACTCTTGATACGAAACACCGGGATTGTGCTCGATCACTCGACGATCTACGACCGGATCTGGCACTACGACTTCGGACCCGACTCGAAGAACCTGGCGGTGTACATCGGATACATCCGCCGCAAGACCGAGGAGCGTGGGGAACCCCGCCTGATCCATACCGTGCGGGGCGTCGGTTACATCGCCCGTGCGGAGTTGTCGTGAGCCTGCGTTGGAAGATCGCGCTTGCGATGGCGGCGATCGCCACGCTCGCCACGGTCGCATTCGGCGTGGTGAGCTATCGCACAACGCGAGATCGGCTGTTTTCCGAGGTCGACCGGTCGCTGATCGAAGTCCACGGTGTGCTTCGACGGCCAGGTCGTGACGGACCCGACGAGGAATTGCCCGAACGTGGGCCGCTGTCGGGTTTCTTCGCTCAGGTCGTCGGTCCGAACGGAACCGTGCTGCAGTCGACCTTCCCGGAGCCACTCCCGGTCACCGATTCGACGATGGGCGCGATCGGAAGCGGGCAGCTCGGATTCTTCACCACGGTGAACACCTCGTCGGGCGCCTATCGAGTCCGCACGTTCGGCGTTCCCCGCGGTGTGATCCAGGTCGGCCGCCCGCTCGACGAGACCAATCGGGTCCTACGAAGTTTGCGGGCTCGAACGCTTGTGCTGGCCCTGCTCGTCGCCGCGCTGGCGGCGGGTGCCGGGCTGTGGATCGCCAGCAGGGTCACGGCATCGCTGCGGCGCCTGACGCTCGCCGCCGAAACGGTCGAATCGACCGGGCGGTTGGATGTCACGACCCACGAGGGCGATTCCGACGAAGTCGGTCGGCTGGCCGAAGCGTTCGACAGGATGCTGGCTGCGCTGGCGCGTTCCAAGGATGATCAGCAGCGCCTCGTTCAAGACGCGGGGCACGAGTTGCGAACACCGCTCACGAGCCTCCGAACCAATCTCGACACCTTGCGGCGCTTTCCCGGCATGGACGTTCACGATCGTGACGCGATCGTGAACGATCTCCACGCCGAGACGGAGGAACTGACGCAACTCGTCAACGAGATCGTGGCGGTCGCCAGCGGTGAGGTCGGGAGTGAACCGCCGGAACCGTTCGACCTTGCGACACTCGCCGCCGAGGTGGCGTCGCGCTACGAGCGCCGCACCGGCCGCCAGATCGTCGTTTCTTCCGAGCCGTCACCGGTCATCGCCGAGCGCACGTCGGTACAACGTGCGCTGTCGTGTCTGCTCGACAACGCACGCAAGTTCGACGGTTCCGAGGGGCCGATCGAGGTCTCGGTCCACGCCGGCTCGGTCGCCGTGTCAGATCGCGGCGTCGGCATCCCCGCCCATGAAATCGAACGGATCTTTGACCGGTTCCACCGCGCCGACGAGGCTCGAACGATGCCCGGCTCGGGTCTGGGTCTGTCGATCGTACGTGACATCGCCCGACGCCACGGAGGAGACGTCTTTGCTCGCAATCGTGACGGTGGAGGTGCCCTCGTCGGATTCAGCCTTCAGCCGCCACCGTGAGTACTGCGGTGGCGTGAGTGCCCGCCTCCTCGGGTGACAGGTCCGGTCCGAGCTCGACGATGAAGGCCACCGAACCGAGCGGCTCCAACGTGCGTCGTGCCCACGTCGCCGCGATGCCGGTATAGATCCCGCCGGTGATCTCTCCCAACGGCAGCCCGGTGAGTTCGGCGTAGCGCGCCCGAATCCGCCCATCGCGGCCCGTCGACGGGCTGATCGTGTACAGATCCTGGTGGTACCACAACACGATGTCAGGCGTGAGTTCACCGATCAGGTTCACGATCGCCTGTGTTTCCGGTTCACTGGCGGGTCCGCTGCCGGCGTATTGCCCGTCACCCGGCACGCCGAGTGGTCCCCACTTGTACGGGAAGTTGCGGTTGAGGTCGACCTGGTTGGCGTTCTGGCGGGTCTGGTTGGCGACCCCATCCGGATTCATCGACTCGACGAGCCAGAGTTCGACCCCCGCCGGTACCTCACGCTGGCGAAGTTCCCGGACGATCGCCACGCCGGCGTCTTCGTCGCCGTGGATGACACCGACCACCAGCACGCGACGGCCGCCAAGCGTCCCGAATCGCTCGGCCGTGATCGGTCGGCCTTCGACGGAGGTCCCGAGCGCAACGACGTCGGCGCTGAGGTCGAGCGGAACGATCGGGACGATCGCGGGATTGATCGGTGCGATCGACGTTGTCGTTGTCGACCTGCCGGGCGTTGAGGTTGTCGTCGTCGGTGATGTTGTCGTCGTGGTCGGTGATGTTGTCGTCGTGGTCGTTGTTGTGGTCGTTGTTGTGGTCGTTGTCGTCGATCGTTCGATCGGTTGTGTCGTGCTCGACGAACTGGTGGAGGGGTTGATCGCGGTCGTCGAGTCGGGCATTGCTGACGTGCTGGTTGACACCGGGGCCGCCCGTTCCACGCTCCCTGACACCGCTCCATCGGCGCATCCGTACAACGTCGTGAGGGTCAGCAGACACGACGCAGTCGCGCGCCCGGGGTGGCAATTCACCCCTCCATTCTTACTGTGCTCTCACGTTGTTCGTGTTTGCTTCTCAACTGGGACGTTCAAAGTGATCACTGTCAGGAACGAACAACCCCTCGAAAGGAACCAGTCATGAGTACGTCAATAAGGTCGAACAAGGATCGCAGGAGCAAGCGAGGCATGATCGTCGGCACGACCGCAGGTCTGCTCAGCGGTGCCGGGGTCGGCCTGCTGTTCGCCGTGCCGTCGTTCACCAACGCCGCAAGCACCGACAGCTCGAGCGCGGCGGTATCGGCCGCAGTGGTTGCGCAGGATGACACCACGACGGATGCCACCACGACGGATGAGACCACGACGGATGACACCGACGACGCTGATCGTCCGGAGCCGGGCGTCGAGTTGCGAGCGGTGCTCCAGCCGCTTGTCGACGATGGCACGATCACGGCTGCTCAGGCCGACGCCGTGACGGCACAGCTCATCGCCAACCGCCCGGAAGGTGGGCATGGCGGCTTCGGCGGGCATGGCGGCCGCGGCGGCCATGGCGGTCACAGAGGCTTTGATGGCGAGGTCATCGCCGGCCTGCTCGGAATCGACGTCGACACACTGCGCACGGACCTGCAAGACGGCAAGACGATCGCCGAGATCGCCACCGAACAGGGTGTCGATGTGCAGACGGTGATCGATGCGCTGGTCACCGAATCGCAAACTCACCTCGATCAGGCCGTGACCGATGGCCGTCTGACCGACGACGAGGCAGCGACCAAGCTTGCCGAGATCACCACGAAGATCACCGATCGGGTCAACAACGGTCGTCCCGCCAGCGACTGACCCAGGCTTGCTCCCCCCAAGCGATGGGTCCTTTGACCCTGATGCGCCCGGCCTGTCCGGGCGCATCATCGCGTTAGGGTTCGAACAAGAGTCCGTTCGTGATCAAGGAGGTCGTTTCGTGAGTGAGGATCGTAGGACGATCGTGGTCGGGGTCGATTCGAGTCGTCAGTCAGATCAGGCGCTCGACTGGGCGCGAGGCATCGCCGGCCCGAATGACCGGATCCTGGCGGTACACGGATGGGACGTCCCGATCGTCACGTCGTACGACATGGTCGTGGTCGTCGACCCGCGTGAGGTCGAAGTCGCTGCCAAACAAGGCCTCGACGACTTGCTCGAGCGGGTCGGCGACGACCGTTTGGAGGCGGTCGGGTCGCAGGGGGCGGCCGGGAGAGTGCTCGTCGAACAGGGCGAGGCAGCCGACGTGATCGTCGTCGGCCATCGAGGCTCGAGCCGGGCCGGGCTGCTGCTCGGCTCGACGGCGAACTACGTGTTGCATCACACGTCACGGCCCGTGGTCGTCGTTCGCGGCGACGAAGTCGGGCCACCGAAGCGGGTGATCGTCGGCGTTGACGACCACGGTCTCGCCACGGATCACGAGAACCCCTCCGTGCGGGCCGTCCGGTGGGCGTGGTCGCTGCCCGGCGTCGAGGAAGTCGTGCTGACCCACGCCTGGTTCATACCCGCCTTGGCGATGGGCCGGATGTCATCCTATGCGCTCGATTCCGACGACATGGATGCAGCCGCGCTCGAGGTCGTCGGCCACGTGCTGGCCGCCGCCGGGACACCGCCGACCGGGGTCACGGTGGTGCCAGAAGCACTCCGCGGAACGCCCGGCTTCGCCATGATCGAGGCATCTCGAAATGCGGATCTCGTCATCGTCGGCACACGCGGACGCGGCGGCATCGCCGAGTTGCTGCTCGGTTCCACCAGCGCCGAACTTGCGGCGCACAGCCATTGCCCGGTTGCCGTGATCCGCTAGCCGGGTCTGGATCCGTCGGCCGTATCGTGACTCGGTGATTTGTGTCGACGCGGAACGGATTGGGGTCGCTCAACCGGACAAAGTGCTGTTCGACGACTTGTCGGTGACGATTTCGTCCGGCGACCGAGTCGCCCTGGTCGGCATCAACGGCTCCGGGAAGACCACGTTGCTGCGGATCCTGACCGGATCGCTCCTGCCCCACTCCGGCACGGTTCGGTTCGGGCGCGGCGTACGGATCGCGGTGCTGGAGCAAGACCCGCAGTTGCCGCCAGGAACGGTGTCGGAGTTCCTCGGAGATGGCTGGGAGGTGGCGGCTGTTGCCACAACGCTCGGCGTGCTCCCTCTGCTCGATCGACGCACGGATCAGTTGTCGGGTGGCCAGGCTAAGCGCGTCGCGCTCGCCAAAGCACTCGTCGGTGAATACGACATGATCGTGCTCGACGAACCGACCAACCACCTCGACCTGGAGGCGATCGAGTGGCTCGAGCAGCGATTGTTGGCCACCTCGGCGGCGTTGATCCTCGTTACCCATGACCGTCACGCGCTCGATCGGATCACGACGTCGAAGGGCGCCGGTAAGGTCGTCGAATTGGACCGCGCCAAAGGGTTCGTGCACGTTGCCGCGGCCGGGACGAGCGCCTACGCGACCTACTTGCAGGCCCGCGCCGATCGGTACGAACGTGAAGCCGGGGCGGAGGCGACTCGCAAGATCCTGGCACGCAAGGAGCTGGCCTGGCTGCAGCGCGGCGCACCCGCGCGTTCGACGAAGCCGAAGGCGAGACTCCGGACGGCGAACGAAATCGTGTCCGGTGGCCCAGCGGAACTGGGCGTCCGCGGCAACGATCTGCAGCTCGGGGCGGGGGCGACCCGGCTTGGGAACCAGGTGATCGAGCTCGAGGGTGTCACACAGCAGTACGGCGACAATGTCGTGTTCCGAAACGTCGATCTGTTGATCGAGCCGGGCGCCAGGCTCGGTGTGGTCGGGCCGAACGGCTCTGGCAAATCGACGCTGCTCGACATCATTGCCGGGCGAGCCGAGCCCGTCAGAGGAACGGTCAAACGCGGCAAGACAGTGCGGGCCGGCTACGCCGATCAGCAATCGTCGCTGCTCGATCCCGAAGCGATCGTTCGAAAGCTGGTAGCCGGTCCCCTCCGCGAACCCGACTGGGAGGATCGGGTACTGCTGGAGCGATTCTGGTTCGACTCGACAGCCCAGTTCGCGCCCGTCAAGATGCTGTCCGGTGGTGAGCGTCGTCGTCTCCAGCTCGTCATGGTGCTGGCGACGAAACCGAATCTGCTGGTGCTCGATGAACCGACCAACGATCTCGATCTCGACACGTTGCGGGCACTCGAAGAGTTCCTCGACGACTGGCCGGGGGCGCTCGTCGCCGCCAGTCACGATCGGGCGTTCCTCGATCGCACGGTGGATCACGTGCTGGCGATCGATGGTGACGGGAAGGTCGGGCGAGTGGCCGGCGGGGTCGAGGGCTGGTTGGCCTCACGCAAGACGGTCAACGTCCAGCGTTCACGTGTGCCCGCACCGGCGTCGATCACCAGACAGAAGGCGGCGACCGGCCCCAGCCAATACACGATCGGGCGCCAGCTGCGCGACACCGAGCAGGCGATGACCAAGTTGCAGCGTCGACGCGACAAGCTGGTCGGCGAGTTGGAACAGGTGACCGACCATCCGACCATCGCACGCGTCGGCGGTGAGCTGGCAGGTGTCCAGGCAGAACTCGACGCGCTCGAGGAACGTTGGCTCGAACTCGCCGAGCAACAATCCGTGTGAGTCCAGCGGGGTCTGCTGGCGCGATCAGGTGGAAACTCGACGTGATCGCGCCACCAGACATCAGGCCCGGCCGGGAACCGGGTTCTGCTGGCGCGATCAGGTGGAAACTCGACGTGATCGCGCCACCAGACAATCAGGCCCGGCCGGGAACCGGGTTCTGCTGGCGCGATCAGGTGGAAACTCGACGTGATCGCGCCACCAGACAATCAGCGCTCCGACTGATCCGGGGGGTCGGCGAGTACTGTTCGGCGCATGGCTGACTCGCGGGCTGAGATCGGGATGTGTTTCGATCGCACCTTTCCGGCGGGGGCGATGCCCGAGTACGCGCGTCAGCTGGAGCGTGGCGGCGTCGAGCAACTCTGGGTGATCGAGGACTGTTTCTTCACGGCCGGAGTGAGCCTGGCCGCGACGGCGTTGGCGGTGACCGATGAACTCACCGTAGGGATCGGGATCCTCCCCGCTGTCGCCCGCAACCCGGCCGTCACGGCAATGGAGATCGCAACGCTGGCGAATCTGGCGCCGGGTCGGTTCGTGGCGGGGATCGGTCACGGCGTGCAAACGTGGATGCAGCAGATGGGCGCCAGAACACCGTCCCCGTTGACGACGCTGGACGAGACGATCACGGTTGTCCGACGGTTGCTGTCCGGGGAGAAGGTGACCTTCGGTGGTCGCCAGGTCAAGCTCGAGGCCGTCCAACTCGATCAGCCACCTTCGATCGTTCCTCCCGTCGTCGCCGGCGTGCAGCAGGAGAAGTCATTGGCCGTCGCCGGGCGGGTCGCCGACGGTGTGATTCTCGTCGAGGGTGCCGGGGCGAAGTACGTCAACTGGGCGCTCGATCGAGCCGGTCGCCCATCCGAGTTTCAGGTGATCACGTTCACGATGATGTCGATCGCGGCCGATCGCCGGGACGCATACCGACCGCTCACGTCGTTCGTCGCCGGTTTGATCGCCGAACGCCGCCCAGCGTTGACGCTGCTCCCGTTCTTCGACGAGATGGACGCCAGGCTGGCCGCCGACGGCCCGCAGTCGTTGGTCGAGATGCCGGTTGATTACTGGCGTGAGATCGGCGCGATCGGGACGTTGGACGATGCGCTCGGTCATGTCGCAGCGTTGGAGGACGCCGGAGTCACCAGCATCAACATCTTCCCAGGCCCCGAACTCGACGTCGCCTGGGAGCAGCTGCCCCAGGTCGCCGCCCTCGCACGCCGGTGAACGCTGCGCCACCCCATCCGTAGGATGGGTGACGATGGCCGACGCGTCCCAACCTGAACTGTTCGGCTCGAATCCGTTCACCGAAGGCCTCAACCCCGATCAGCTCGATGCCGTCGTCCACCGTGACGGTCCATTGTTGATCGTTGCCGGGGCCGGTTCCGGCAAGACCAGGGTGCTGACCCACCGGATCGCCCACCTGATCGATCAGGGCGCACGACCCTCGAGCATCCTGGCGATCACGTTCACCAACAAAGCGGCGGCCGAGATGCGCGAGCGAGTGGGCAAGCTGGTCGGCCCCGTCGTCAAGACGATGTGGGTCTCGACGTTCCACTCGGCCTGCGTTCGGATCCTCCGACGTGACGGCCAGGCGCTGGGATTCCCGAGGACGTTCTCGATCTACGACCAGGCCGACGCGGTTCGGCTCACCAGCTACGTGATTCGTGATCTCGGGCTCGACTCCAAGCGGTTCACGCCGCGAGGGGTGCACGCCCTGATCTCGCTGTGGAAGAACGAGCTCACCGACCCAGCGGGTGCGGCCGCCAAAGCCGAGAACATCTTCGACCGCAAACATGCCGAGGTCTACGCCGAGTACCAGACGCGTCTGTTGCGGGCGGGGGCGATGGACTTCGATGATTTGTTGCTCAACGTCGTGCAGCTCTTCCGCCAGCACCCCGAGGTACTCGACCACTACCGAGAGCGATTCGAGCACATCCTCGTCGACGAGTACCAAGACACGAACCAGGCTCAGAATGAAATCGTGTTGATGCTCGCAGGCAGCCACCACAACGTCTGCGTCGTGGGCGACACGGATCAGAGTGTGTACAAATTCCGGGGCGCCGATTTCCGCAACATCCTGCAATTCGAGGATGCTTTTCCGGACGTCACGACGATCGTGCTCGACCAGAACTATCGGTCGACGCAAACGATTCTCGATGCTGCCAATGCGGTGATTTCGAACAACGTCGAACGCAAACCGAAACAGTTGTGGACCGACTCCGGGGGCGGCGATCGGATCATCCGCTATCACGCCGAGGACGAAGGCGACGAGGCGATGTGGATCGGCGGCACGGCGCAGCAACTCCATCGCGACGACGCCGTCAACTGGCGTGAGATCGCCGTGCTGTACCGCACCAACGCCCAGGCCAGGGTGGTCGAGGAGGCGTTCATGCGACTCGGGATCCCGTACAAGGTGGTCGGCGGGACCCGCTTCTACGATCGTCGCGAGATCAAAGACGCGATGGCCTACCTGCGAGCCGTCGTCAATCCCATCGACGAGGTCAGCATCAAGCGGATCCTCAACACACCCAAGCGAGGCGTCGGCGATTCGAGTGTCACTCGGCTCGACCAATACGCCGCATCGGAAGGCGTGTCGTTCCTCGAAGCGCTCCGTCATGCCGACGAAGCGGGGGTCACCGGCACGGCACGGCGCGGCATCGCCAGCTTCGTCGAGTTGATCGACCGGCTCAACGAGATGGTCGGCCAGGAGGGGATCGGGCCAGGCGATCTGCTGCAGGCCGCGATCGATGATTCCGGTTACCTGGGTGAACTCGAGGCGGAGGACACCGTCGAGGCTCACGGCCGGATCGAGAACCTTGGGGAACTGGTCGGTTCGGCCCGCGAGTTCACCGTGCTCGACGAGTTTCTCGAACAGGTGGCATTGGTCGCAGACACCGACGATCTCGACGACGACGATCAGGTCGTGCTGATGACGCTCCATTCGGCCAAGGGGCTCGAGTTCCCCGTCGTGTTCATCGGCGGGGTCGAGGAGGGCGTCTTCCCGCACAATCGGGCGTTGACCGCGCCGGACGAGATGGAAGAGGAACGGCGGCTCGCCTACGTCGGGATCACGCGAGCGATGCGGCGCCTGTTCATCTCGCACGCGTGGAGCCGGATGCTGTTCGGGACCACGCAGTACAACCCTCCCTCGCGGTTTCTCGACGAGATTCCGGCCGAATTGATCGAGTCGCGCGGCAACGTGACCGGCCGCTCGTCGTATGGTCGACAGAGCTATCGCCAGCGCGACGAGCGCGGCTACTCGGAACCTCCGGCGTATCGGCGAGGCGCCGCAGGTGGAGGTCGCACAACCGATTCGCAAGCCGCTGACGCGCATCGCGACCGAGTCGTCGAGGCGGCAATCGCGGCCGGCGCCAAGAACGCGCCGCACCAGTCGAATGCGCAGGAACTCGGGCTTCGGGTCGGCGATGACGTCGTCCACCCGGCATTCGGCGAAGGCGTGATCATCGACATCTCCGGCGTCGGCGACAAGGCCGAGGCGGTGATCAACTTCGCCGGTGTCGGCCAGAAGCACCTCGCGTTGGCCTGGGCACCGCTCAAGAGGATCTAAGATCGATCGTGTGAAAGCAGCACTGCTCGTCGAGAGCCTCACCGGGAACACCTGGAAAGCGGCCGAACTGATCGGCGCCAAGTTGCAGCAGGAGCGGTGGGGGATCACCGGCCTCTCGCCGGTTTCGAACCCCGATCTGACGTCGATCCAGCAGGCCGACATCGTGCTGGTGGGAACGTGGACGCACGGTCTGTTCGTCGTCGCCCAGGCTCCTTGGGCAGCCAACAAGATCTCCAACCTGCCGGCAATGCGCGGCAAGAAGGCGGCCTGCTTCCTGACGTTCGCGCTCAACGCCGGCAAGAGCATCGAGAAGCTCGATGCCTCCGTGAGCGCGACCGGCGCCGAGGTGATCGGCGGCCTCGAGATCAAGCGCAACTTCCTCGACCAGCACACCGACCTGTTCGTCGAGCGCCTGTTGAGCGTTGTCGCCCCGCTTCGCTAGACGCCGGCCCGCAACGCCTCGACCGGTTCGAGCCGCGCCGCTCTGATGGCAGGGTAGAGCCCGGCGATCAGACCGACGATCGCCCCTGCCGGGGGTGCCGCCAGCGGCAACCAGGGGTCGAGCACGGGGGTCCAATTGCGAGCGGCCGAAACCGCCACCACGGTCACGATCCCGGCACTCGCACCGAGGATGCCGCCCACGACGCCCATCGCCGCCGACTCGGAGAGGAACTGGGCAGCGATGTGACGCCGTCGGGCACCGAGGGCGCGGCGCAATCCGATCTCTCCCGTGCGCTCCATCACGGTCACGAGGGTTACGTTGGCAATCCCGATCGCACCGACCGCGAGGGAGATCAACCCGAGCAACAGGAACATGCTGTTGACATCGCTCTGGACCCCGGCCCGCGCCGCATTCGGATCGGCAGGTGCCGAAACGGACAAACTCTCCGGTGCGTTCGGGTTCAGCGCCGTGGCCGCCTGAGAGGCGATCAGTGCGGCCGCTCCGAGCTCGGTTTCGATGATCACTCGATCCGGCCGGGTCACCCCGAATCGTTGGACGGCGACCGAACTCGGGATCACGATTGCCCCAACCAGCCCGCGCTCGCGCAACGCCTCATCGATGATTCCGATCACGGTGAACAGTTCATCGCCGATGAACATGCCGGGCTGGTTGTCGACGCCCAGGATGCCGAGTTCGTCGGCGAGGTCCGCACCGATGACGGCAACCCGATCGCGCCGCTCGACGTGACCCGCGTCGAACCAGCGTCCGGTTGCGATATGGCCTCGGACTGCCTCGAGCACGCCCGGTGACGCGGCGATCACCGGAACGGTTCGCAGCGTCGAACCCGACGGGTCGATCACGGGAACCGTACGGACCTGACCGGGGTTGGTGACGTCCGCGACCGCCCCGGAGGCGACAACTCCGTTGAGTCGGTCGATCCTTGGCTCGACGGACCACGGCAACGGAGCGCCGGCCTGAGATCCCGAAGAACGTGATTGGACCACGACCTGGGTCGCCCGCAGTTCGTCGAAGCGACCTACGATCTGCTCGCCGGCAGTCCGTGAGATACCCAGCGTGGCAACCAGCGACGCCAATCCCAGCACGGTTCCGAGTGTCGTCAGTGCCGCCCGCGCAGGTCGAGCGAGCACGCCGGCAAGGGTTTCGTCGCCGACATCGACGGCTCGCATTCGGCTGATCGGTGGATCAGCGCCGGTGCCTCGACGGATGCTCATCGAATCACAGCTCCGTCAATCGACCATCGATGATCTCGACTCGTCGCCCCGCTCGCGCGGCAACATCTCGATCGTGAGTGATCATGATGATCGTGAGACCGCCGTCGATCAACGTGTCGAACAGGTCGAGCATCGATGCAGTGCTCTTCGAATCCAGGTTGCCGGTCGGTTCGTCGCACAAGAGCAGGCCTGGTTTCGAAGCGAGGGCGCGTGCGACGGCAACGCGTTGGCGCTCGCCTCCGGACAGCCGGCTCGGCTGGAACGCCGCTCGGTTGGCGAGGCCGACGCGTTCCAGCGCGTCCAACGCCCGGTTGCGTCGATCGGACCGAGTGCGCCTCCGATAGAGCCCCGCCATCATCACGTTCTCGAGTGCACTGCGATGATCGAGGAGGTGGAACGACTGGAACACAAAGCCGATCCGGCTCGATCGAAGCCCGGCACGGCGCCCATCGTTGAGCGTGCTGACATCGATGCCGTCGAGCAGATAGGTGCCGCTCGTCGGACGATCGAGCAGCCCGAGCACGTTGAGCAGTGTCGATTTGCCGGACCCCGACGGCCCGACGATGGCGACATGTTCCCCTGACTCGATCGTCAGATCGATTGCCCGGAGTGCGTGGACTGGCGGTGTGCTGTCGAAGATCCGTGACAGTGACCGCATCGAGACGACCGGCGGATGCTCGTCGGCCGTCGCCGATTCGAGCGCCGCAGGCTCACCCGCTGTTGCCAGTGGCATCGCTCGACTCATCCCGGTTGCGTCGCTCGTTGGTTTCCGAACCGACGACGACGAGGTCACCTTCGGCGATCTCGTTCGAAACGATCTCGACCAGCCCTTGGGCCGTGAGTCCGACCTCGACGTCGACGACTTTCGTGCTGCCCACGTCGACATCGGTGACCGGCGCCGTTTCGACCTCGACCCGCGAATCGCCGCCGGGGCCGACCGACAGTGCTGATACGGGCACGACGAGCACCTCGCCACCGGTCGAGGCGATATCGATTCGAACTCGAGCGCTGAAGAACACGTAGTCCCGCAGGAGGGCGGCGTCGTCGGGAGCGATCAGCACCTCCAGCCGACCGCCCGATCCACCTGATCCACCGCTCGGTTGTTCGCTTCCTGCCGAGGGGTCGGATTGCTCCTGCGGTTGGCCGACCGACAAGACGGTCCCGGTCGTCTCGATCGACGTGTCACGAATCTCCAACGTGACCTTCGCCCCGACTGTCACCAGACTCGAATCGGCCCTGCTGACGCGTGCCGAGACGAGTGTGTCGGCGGTCGACAGCGTCCCGAGTTGTTCGGTTGTCGGCGAGCCCGGCACGGCGAACAACTCCGTCACGTTGGATGGCAGAATCGGCACGAAGAGGATCTCTCCTGGCGAGATCTTGACGCCGATCTCGGAATCGAGCACGGCGAGGTCATTGGTCGCGGCGGTGACATTGGTCTCGGCTTGTGTGACGGCGTTCTGCGCCGCGGTCGTGTCGGCGGGAGCCGTTGCTTCTCGATACTGGAGGCGCTGAAGTGCCCGGTTGTCGAGGGCTGAGGCGATGCTGTCGGCGCCCTGCGCCGCAACCGCGTCCTGATTCGAGGCGGCCGCAGTGAGGGCAGCTTGGGCCTGCGCCAACTCGTCCTCCGCCGACGCCACCTCGGCTGAGCGCTGCGCAATCAACTCGGCGGACGGTGGCTCCCCGGTTTCGGGATCGATCGCACCCGGAGCCGTAACCGCATTTCGTCGCACGACTGCCGTGTCGAGCAGCGTCTGCTTGGTGTCACGCGAGACGGTTGCTGTCTGCACCTCTTGAGCTGCGGTCTGGTTCGCTCGGTCGGCAGCTTTCTGGGCGGCCGGCACCGCTTCCTCGGCGGCAGCCAATGCTTGTTCGAGTTGCAGGAGCTCTGAAGGCTTCCTGGTGCCGGCTTGCTCGGTGAGATCCTTCTGGGCCGACCGCAACGCTTCCTCGGCATCGGTGACAGCCTGTCGGGCAGCCCGCAGTTGGTCACGCTCGGCCTGGGATGGGCCCTCGGCGTCGTACCCTTTCTCCGTGTAGAACGCACTGATCGCTTGCTCGGTGGCCTCGTCGAAGATGTTGTCGACGGTGCCCGGTGAGAACCCGAGCCGACTCAGCGCATCCTCCAGTTGACGCACGTCCGGGCCTTGAGAACCGGCTGTCAGACTCCGGTACATCGGCAGTTCGCCCTGCAGCGCGAAGACCGGCCGACTGGTGACGTCGAAGATCGCATCGCCCTCCTGGATCAACTGGTCGATTTCGGGAACCCGTGTGATCACCGAGGCCTCCCCGGCTTCGACGCCGACCGAGCCGGCGAGGCGAATCGGGGTCGGCTCGTTGTATCGCACTTCTCCGGACAACACGAGTGAGGAGCTGAGCACCTGACGCTCGACCGGCACGACGATGCGCGAAGCGAGCGGCGCGGCGCGATCTGCAGCCTCATCGGCCGGCGACTTGATGCTGCGACCGATCAGCACGCCACCTCCCGCTGACGCCAACGCAACGGCAAGCACGATTGCGCCCTGTCGTCGACGCCGCCGTCCGTCGAACTTCGACGCCGCCTCGCGCCAGGCGTTGTCGGTCAGGCCAACAGCATTGGCCGTATCAGGCAGCTCGTCGATCGACTCGTCGGCTTCGACATTGGCTGTCACTTGTCGGCCGATTCGGTGAGCTCAGGGAACTCGGCGATCAACTCGTCGACGAGACGTTGTTCGCTGCGCTTGCGAATGCCGGCGATGTCGACGTCCTCCTGGCAGCCGAAATCGACCTTCCACAGTTCGAGCTCGCGTTGCCGAAGCGTTTCCAGATCGGCTTCGCTGATTCGTTTCGGCGTGCCGATCGAGGCCCAACCGTTGCCGCTCTCGTCGGAATACCCGCCGTACATCTGCTCGTCGCCGGTGTACCCGATCGGTTCCCCTGTCTTGGGGTCCATCGGATAGATCTCGAGGCCTTGGGCGATCTGTTTCAACCCGTCGACGTACGTGTACATCGACTGCGGATTGGTGATTTCGACAACCATCATGCCGTCGGCTTCGGCCATGTCTGCGAGATCACCGAGTTCGTCGGTCATGCAGACCAGCCAGTCTTCGTTGGCAGCTTCGAGTTCCGGATCGTTCTCCTGGTTCGTGTAGTACTCGTTCATCCGTTCCTGGATCTCGGGATCCTGGAACGGCTGCTCACCGAAGACCTCGAGCTGAGCCTTGCCGTAACAACCCTGCTGCTCCAATGGTGGCGAGGTGATCGGCACCGTGTCGGCCACTGCGACGTCCCCGTCGGAGACCGGGATCGTGTCTGCAGACTCATAGTAGGATTGATCGCCGTACAGCACCTCCTGGTAGGCCTCCTGCTCGCTCGGGGACAAGGTCTGCTGGTACTCCCAATTCGGATCCTCGACACCCTCCCCGGCCGGATAGCTCAATTCGCCATCGGCATTGAAATTGGGTTCCTCCCAGAGTTCATAGTTGTGAACCACGCCGTATCCGTACTTCTCGCCGAAGGCCTTCGGGTCGTTGTACAACTCTGCCGCATCGTCGACGACCTGCGGGCCCTGGGCCGAATAGTCGACTGGCGTGTATTCGAATCCCTCCTCGCGCATGCACGCCGCAACCGCTTCCTCCTGCTCCAACTGTTGCGCTCGCGCTTCGACCTCGTTGTACTGCTGGTCCCAACCCATCAACTCGGCCAGCGGACTCGCCGTCGGCTCGCTTGCGGCCTGATCGGGGTCGCCGCAAGCCACCAGCGCCGCCGCCACCACGAGCACACACCCGATACGGATCCCGCCTGCCAACATCTTGACCCCCAAAGCTGAAGAAGCGTTCCGTTCATCGTGACGCGGTGGCTTCGTTGACTCGTCGTCACGAACTGTACGTGATCGTGATTTCAGTTTGGTCGCGATTCAATCACGGGGCCGACTCGACTCCGCGTAGATCGATGATCAGCGTGGTTCGTTCCTCGACCCGTGGGACGACGCCCTCGTCCGGCGGCGAGAGCTCCGTGACGTCGATGGTTCGACCGTCGCAATCGGTGAACGTCGAGGAGTTCGGGACCTGCTCGACGATGCATGTCGGGTCCCGATCGGCCGGGTAGGCCCAATAGACGCGCCAGTTGTCGGCAGGCACATCGCCGGTGTGATCGACCACGATCGACCGCGTCCCGATCGACGTGCCGAGCTCGGGGAAGAACAGCGGACCGTCGGCGGCGACCGTCTCAGCCAGACCCTCGACGTTGCCGATCCTGAAGGTGCTCGGCGCCAACCGGTCGGTCGTGCGCGACGCCCCGCCGGAGATGTATGCGGCGATCGCCCAGGTGAATCCCGCCATCACGGCCAGCACGGCGGCCCCACCCAGGACCGGAAGGACGGCTCGGGCAAACGGCGAGCGGAGTTCAGGTGCTTCCACACGGACAGTCTGCCTCGGAGTCTCGTCGAACCAGCGGGTTGGTGGCTCGACGGTGTCCCGAATAGGGTCAGTGGCTCGTGAACCGTCAATATCGAGTCGTCGTGGCGAAACCGGGGTTGGATGGCCACGACCGCGGCGCGAAGACGATCACGCGTGCACTCCGTGATGCCGGTTTCGAGGTGATCTACACCGGGCTGCACCAGACGCCCGAGCAGATTGCTGAAACCGTGTTGCAGGAAGACGCCGACGCCGTCGGGCTGTCACTGCTGTCCGGCGCGCACCTGACGCTGTTCCCGCGTGTCCAGCAGGAACTCCGCGACCGCGGCCTCGGCGAGACGCTGGTGTTCGGTGGTGGCGTGATCCCCGATGCAGACGCCCGGACGCTACGCCAGCAGGGCATCGCCGAGATCTTCCAACCGGGCGCATCGTTGCGAGCGATCAGCGCCTGGCTCGAAACCGAGCTCGACGCCAGAGAAGCACCATAGAAGGGGTTGCCAGACCGATGGATCT
Source organism: Ilumatobacteraceae bacterium (assembly GCA_043773365.1). GTDB lineage: Bacteria > Actinomycetota > Acidimicrobiia > Acidimicrobiales > Ilumatobacteraceae > Ilumatobacter. Next base: position 34,300 of record JAYVFI010000070.1, on the reverse strand, counting down.
GTTCGAATATCAGGGCAAGCAGTACTTCGCCCGCTACGACATACCGGTCAGCCCCGGTGACAAGGCCGACACCGTCGACGAGGCGGTGGCTGCCGCTGAGGCGGCGGGGTACCCGGTCGTCGTCAAGGCCCAGGTCCAGGTCGGTGGGCGTGGCAAGGCGGGCGGCATCAAACTTGCCAACGATGCCGCCGAAGTGCGACTGCATGCCGGGAACATACTCGGGATGGACATCAAGGGGCATGTGGTCAAGCGTGTGTGGGTCGAGAACGCCTCCGATATCGAGGAGGAGTACTACGCAAGTTTCACGCTCGATCGCGCCGTCAAGAAGCACCTGCTGATGCTGTCGAAGGAGGGCGGGGTCGAGATCGAAACCGTCGCTGAGACGAACCCCGATGCAATCGTCATGCTTCACATCAACCCGATCGACGGGCTCGACGCGGCGACTGCCCGTCAGGCGGCGACCGATGCCGGGATTCCTGCCCGGGCGATCGACGGCGTGACCGAGATCCTGGTCAAGCTGTACCACTGCTTCGTGGCCGGAGACTGTGACCTGGCGGAGATCAACCCGTTGATCCTCAAGCCGACCGGCGAGGTGCACGCACTCGACGCCAAGGTCAGCCTCGACAACAGCGCCTCGTTCCGTCACCCCGAATGGGCCGAGTACTCGGCGACCGAAGTGCTTGATGAGCGCGAGCAGCTCGCCAAGGCGAACGACTTGCAGTACATCGGGCTCGAAGGCAGCGTCGGGATCATCGCCAACGGGGCCGGGTTGGCGATGTCGACACTCGACGTCGTCAACCAGGTCGGTGGTGCCGCCGCCAACTTCCTCGACATCGGCGGCGGCGCAAACGCCGACGTGATGGCGGCGGCGCTCGAAGTGATCAACTTCGACCAATCGGTCAAGTCGATCTTCATCAACATCTTCGGCGGGATCACCCGTGGCGAAGAAGTCGCCAAGGGCATCGTCGAGGCGATGAGTCGTGTCGACCTCCGCGCTCCGATCGTGATCCGGCTCGATGGCACCAACGCCGAGGAGGGCCGCCGGATCCTCGCCGAGGCAGGGATTCCCGAGTCGAAACTCCGTTCGGAACCAACCATGCTCGAAGCGGCTCGCGCCGCCGTCGCCCTGGCGAACGCGAACTAGAGGACAGATCAATGGCAATCTTCGTCAACGAACACACCAAGGTCATCGTTCAGGGTCTCACCGGCGGGCAGGGCAAGTACCACGGGCTGCGCAACCGGGCCTACGGCACACAGGTCGTCGCCGGCGTAACGCCCGGCAAAGGGGGCCAGGATGTCGAGGGCATTCCGATTTTCGACAGTGTTGCCGATGCGGTTGCCGCTTCCGGCGCGACCGCATCGTTCGTCGCCGTTCCTCCGAAAGCCGCGCCCGCAGCAATTCTCGAAGCGGCGCGAGCCGGCGTCGGATTCGTGGTGTGCATCACCGAGGGCATACCCGCTCAGGACGAGGCGTTCACGTACAACACGCTCGTGCGTGACTTCCCGAACACGCGGCTGCTCGGTCCGAACTGCCCGGGGATCATCAGCCCGGGCAAATGCAACATCGGCATCACCGCCGGCGAGATTGCCCAGTTGCCGACGGCCGACGGCCCGAACGTCGGGATCGTCAGTCGCTCCGGCACGCTGACCTACCAGGCGCTGTACGAGTTGAAGCAGAAGGGAATCGGTGTGTCGACGTGCGTCGGGATCGGCGGCGACCCAGTTCCTGGAACGAACTTCATCGACTGTCTCGCCGAATTCGAAGCCGACCCGGAAACGCACGCGATCATCATGATCGGGGAGATCGGCGGTTCAGCGGAGGAGGAGGCGGCCGTGTACATCAAGGCCAATGTCTCCAAGCCGATGAGCGCATACATCGCAGGTGTAACCGCTCCGGCGGGCAAGAAGATGGGTCACGCCGGAGCGATCGTGTCGGGTGGCAAGGGCACAGCTCAGGGGAAGATGGACGCCCTCGCCGACGCCGGCGTGCAGGTCGGCCTCAACCCCACCGAAGCCGGCGAGTTGATGGCCGCCATCCTCGCCACCCTCTGACTCCAACCCCCAAACCGAACGCGTGAGGTTGTTGCGCACTATGTCGGCAACAACCTCACGCGTTCGGGTTGGTTTCGGGTTGGTGGTTTCGGGTTGGTTTCGGGCCGGGGTGGTCGAACTGGGTCAGGCGGCGCGGGGTGACTCGTTGCGCCGATCACCGACCAACTCCACCAGTTCGTCGATGGTTGCATCGAACGACTGCTCGAGCTCGACATCGGTCACGCGATCGACCTGCCAGCCGACACGGCGAAGCTTGCGGTCGCGACCTTTGTCTCGCTGGGCATCGAGCCGGCCGCCGTGCCACGTGACGTGATCGACTTCGACCGCCCATTTGATGTCGGGAAGTGCGCCGTCGGGGTGGATCAGCACACCATCGGGCAGCCGAATCGGGTGTTGACGGATCAGTCCCCTGACGCCGCGCTCCGTGAGCGCATTGAGTACCCGGAGCTCGAGGCCCGAGCCGGTTGGTCGCTGCCACGTGGCGCGTTGGCTGAGCACGCGATTCACCCGAGCCAGGCCGGGTCGACCTTGATGGTTGAGTCGTCGACGGGTTCTCCACAACGTCGGTACCGATGCATGATGGTCGAGCACCCATTCGGTGAGCATCTCGAATTTCGTGTCGGAGAGGTCGCGAGCACAATCGAACCAAGCCCGTGTCGGAGTGGCCAGCCGGATCCCGTCGTTGCGGAGCACCCAGTCCTCTGGTTCGAGCACGTTCGTGCGTCGAATCAACACCGCTCCGCTGAGCGGCCACCGATCGTGCTCGACCAGTACGATCGGCTGTTCGGCGCGGTGCACATGACGAAACGCCCAGAACCTTGCCGCAGCAGCGCCGGTGATGACCGCAGACTGATCAGCCATGCATGCGGCCGCGCATCGTGACTCGAAGGAGTCAGGTGATGTCGCCAGTCGATACACCGAGTTGTGGATCCGAACCAGAACACCTTGCGTCACCAGGCGACGCAAGGTGTTGGTCGAGAGCCCGTCGGCGATGAGTTGTTCGAGGGTCACGACTCCATGGCGTTGTGACACGGAATGGGCGAGAGGTGGTGACAAGTGCGGCATGTTGGCCTCCGACGAGCGGGATGATCGGGACCGATTGGCCGAAGCCAGCAAACGCTGTTCTCGCGAGAGTACCGCCACCATCCAGTCGTCCCAACCCACCGGCCAACCCAATCCCCACCCAGGACGAACGCGTGAGGTTGTTGCGCAGATAGTCCGCAACAACCTCACGCGTTGCCTGACATTTTGTCTCTGTCGGGGGGGCCGGGTGGGGGGAATCGCTACGGTCGGGCCGTGCCTACTGCATTGCTTTCTGTGTTCGACAAGTCGGGGATCGTCGAGTTGGCGATGTCACTGCACGAGTTGGGGTGGCGGCTGATCTCGAGCGGAGGAACCGCCAAAGCGATTGGGGAGGCCGGCGTGCCGGTCACCGACGTGGCCGACATCACCGGTGTGCCGGCGATTCTCGATCACCGAGTGGTCACGTTGCATCCGAAGATCCATGGCGGTCTGCTGGCCGACCCGACCAAGCCCGACCACATCGCCGACATGAAGGAATACGGCATCGAGCCGATCTCGTTGGTGGTCGTCAACCTGTACCCGTTCTCCTCGAAGCCGGGGATCGAACTGATCGACATCGGCGGTCCCGCAATGGTGCGGGCGTCAGCCAAGAACCACGCCCACGTGGCGATCATCGTCGACCCGTCGGACTACGAACCGGTGCTCGCCGAGATCCGCTCGGAAGGGGCGGTCAGCCTGGCGACTCGCCGTCGGCTTGCTCGCGACGCGTTCGCTCACACCGCTGCCTACGACGCTGCGATCGTGACCTGGTTCGACGCCACCGAAGCCGAGCCCACCGTGCTCCCGCGCACGATCCACGTCGCTCTCGAACGCGCCCAGGAATTGCGTTATGGCGAGAATCCGCACCAACAGGGCGCCCGCTATCGCTTTGTCGGGGCGACGAGTTGGTGGGACACGATCGTCCAGCACGGCGGCAAGGATCTGAGCTACCTCAACCTGTACGACACAGAAGCCGCCTGGCGACTGGTCCATCGGTTCGATCAACCGGGCGTCGTGATCGTGAAGCACGCCAACCCTTGTGGTGTGGCGATTGCCGGAAACGTCGCCGACGCGTACGTCAGGGCCAACGCCTGCGATCCGGTGAGCGCCTTCGGCGGCGTCGTTGCCGTCAATCGCAAGGTGACGCAGGCAATGGCGCAACCGCTGTCCGACGTGTTCACCGAGGTCATCGTGGCCCCCGGTTATGACGACGACGCGTTGGCGACACTGTTGGCGAAGAAGAACCTGCGTGTGATCACCGCAAAGGCGCCGGGGGAGTGGCCCTTCGATCTCAAACCACTCGACGGCGGCCTGATCATCCAGCAGCCCGACCCGATCTCGGTCGACCGCTCGGATTGGCGGGTCGTCACCACAGCGCAACCGACCGATGCGCAGTGGGCCGACCTCGTGTTCGCCTGGCAGGTGTGCGCCGTCGTCAGCAGCAACGCGATCGTGTACGCCAAGGATCTGCAGGCCTTCGGGATCGGTGCCGGCCAGCAGAACCGGCTCGACTCGGCGCGGATCGCGGCAGAACGATCCGCCGGTCGGGCGGCCGGCGGCGTGTGCGCCAGCGATGCCTTCTTCCCGTTCCGAGACGGGCTCGACGCGGCCGCCGCAGCCGGTATCGCTGCCGTGATCCAACCAGGAGGCAGCGTACGCGACGAAGAGGTGATCGCCGCCGCCGACGAAGCCGGAATTGCGATGGTCTTCACCGGCCAGCGCCATTTCCGTCACTGACGGCCGTTCGTCACGGCTGTCCGTCACGGCTGTCCGTCACGGCTGTCAGTCCGGCAGTCGCGCCAACCCCTCGACGACCTCGGCGTGCGGGAGGGCGGCCAGCGAGGCCGGGGGGACCAGCAGTTTCCGGTCCCTGGAGCCGCCGCCGACGATCACGTTTGCGCATTCCATCACCTTCGAATCGATCCAGATCGGTAACCCGGCCGGCAGGCCGTAGGGGGTGACGCCGCCGATCTGCATGCCGGTGATCTCGATCGTCTCCTCGCCGGAAGCGAACGATGCCTTCCGCGTGCCGAACATCTTGCGGACGGCGCCGTTCACGTCGAGCCGGGTCGCCGCCAGCACCAGGCACGTTGCATACACCCGGGGTTCGCTCTTGCCGACAACGACGATCGCGTTCGCCGATTCGTCCAACCGGTACCCGTACGCGACACAGAACGCGGCGGTGTCGGCAAGCGCCGGGTCACAGGGAACCAACTCGAACGGGTGACCGGTGGCGATGGCGGCGTCAATCACGGGGTCCGACATGGGTTGTACGGTAGATGTCCGGTCGGGTCGGAACCCAGGTGTACGCCAATTCGGGGCGCCAGGAGGCGATACTGGAAGCCCATGTCAGTCGTCGATGACACCGTCGCAGCGCGTTCGCGCCGAGGCGAGCAGAACCTGAGCAGGGTTCCGTACCTGCCCGGGCTCGACGGTATGCGGGCACTCGCCGTGGTGGCAGTGATGATCTACCACGCCAACAGCAGGTGGCTGTCGGGCGGATTCCTCGGTGTCGAGGTGTTCTTCGTGATCAGCGGGTACTTGATCACGTTGCTGCTGATGGCAGAACGCGAACGGACCGGGCGGGTCAGCGTCGTCGCCTTCTGGAACCGGCGCGCTCGTCGTTTGCTGCCGGCGCTGTTCGTGATGCTGTTCCTCCTGCTGGTCTACACGACGTTCTTTCGCACGTCGACCCTGGGACAGCTCCGCGGCGACATGCTCGGTGGGTTGTTCTACGTCTCCAACTGGTATCAGATCTGGGTCGGCCAGGGATACGGCGCGACGGGTGATTTCGCCCCGCTCAGGCACCTGTGGAGCCTCGCCGTCGAAGAACAGTTCTACCTCGTGTGGCCGATCGTGATGATGCTGATCCTGCGCCGCAGCGGCACTCGCAAGGTGGCGTTGACCGCCCGCTGGCTGGTGATCGCCGCCCTGGCGGTCACGATCCTCACGGCGGTGCTCTTCCACGGTGGTCGGATCGGTCAGTGCGACGTCACACCAGGGGCCTACTTCCACATCGCCGGGCGGTGCATCTCGAAGGCCGATTCGCTGTACCTCTCGACGATCACTCGGTCGACCGGGTTGCTGCTCGGTTCGGCGTTTGCGATGGTTTGGCGGCCGGTGGCGATCATGCGCGGCCCACTTCGAGACAAGTCGCGGTTGCTGGACGTTGCCGCCCTTGGCGGATTGTTGACGCTCGGTCTGCTGAACTGGCGTTTGCACTTCCAACTCCCGACCGGCGGTGCCGACCCGTGGTTGTTCCGCGGCGGATTCCTGTTCACCGATCTGGCAACGCTCGTCGTGATCGCGGCGGTCACCCACCGCCGTACTGTCGTCAGCCGGCTGCTCGGCAATCCGTTGTTGAACTGGATCGGGACCCGTTCATACGGTCTCTACCTCTACCACTGGCCGATCTACCAGGTGATCCGCAAGATCGCAGGAAACGTGCTCACGCTGCCACAGTTCGTCGCAGCAATGGTCGTCACGGCCGTGATCACGGAGGTGTCGTACCGATTCATCGAAACACCGGTCAGGCATCGTGAAGTTCGGGCGTGGTGGTCGAGTCTGCGAACCCGCCGAGATCCCGTTCCGCGTCAACTCGTTGCCGGCACCGTGGTCGTTTGCCTGTCGTTGCTCACCTTCGGCACCGGCCGGTTGGCGCTCGCCGACCTCCAGCAGAACGAGATCGCCCAGAACCTCGCCGACAATCAGGATGCCGTCACCGACATCGGGGATCTGTTGCCGGGCACCGACCCGGAGCCGACGCCACCGCCACCCGCCACGACGGTCGCGCCGCCGGAGAGCGTTGTCGCCGCGCCCGAATCGACGACCACGACAACCACGACAACGACGACGACGACATCGCTGCCGACCGAGCCGATCCAGCTCCTGGCGATCGGTGACTCGGTGATGCTGAGCGCCGCCGAGACGCTCAAGGGCCGCGGCTACACCGTCGATGCCGCCGTCAGCCGGCAGATGGTCGACATGATCCCGCTGATGCAAGCGCTCGGGGAGAACGACCTGTTCGGGGACGTCGTCGTCGTCCATCTCGGCACCAACGGATACATCAGCGAAGAGACACTCGACGCCTTCCTGGCGCCGATGAGCAGTGTGCCCAACGTGATCATCCTGACCGTGCGCGCCGATCGCGAATGGACTGCGTCGAACAACGCCATCCTGGCGGCGCGTGACTCGCCGGGCGACAACATCATCCTGATCGACTGGGCGACGAAGTCGAACGAGTGCGCCGGGAACTGCTTCGCCGCCGACGGGATCCATCTCTCGTCGGATGGGCGGGAGTTCTATGCCAACCTGATCGGCGACGTCACCGGGATCTGAACGGGCATCCGCACGGGGATCCGAACCGCCAGTCGCAATTGGCCGGCCGGTGAAGCCGGGCCTACGCTCGCTGGCATGACTTCACCTGTTCGTGTTGCCGTCACCGGTGCTGCCGGTCAGATCGGTTATTCGCTCCTGTTCCGGATCGCCTCCGGTTCGATGCTCGGCCCGGAGACGCCGATCGAACTTCACCTGCTCGAGATCACGCCGGCGCTCGGCGCCCTCAACGGGGTTCGGATGGAACTCGACGACTGCGCCTTTCCGCTGCTGACCAATGTCGTTTGTACCGACGACGCCGATCTCGCCTTCGGTGACATCGACGTTGCGCTGCTTGTCGGAGCGATGCCTCGCAAGGCGGGCATGGAGCGTGCCGACCTACTGTCGGCCAACGGTGGGATCTTCAAGCCGCAGGGCGAGGCGCTCTCTCGTTCGGCGAAGCGCGACGTCAAGATTCTCGTAGTGGGCAACCCAGCCAACACCAATGCGCTGATCGCACAGCGCAATGCCAAGGATCTCGACCCCGGTCGCTTCACGGCGATGACTCGCCTCGATCACAATCGCGCCGTCACCCAGATCGCCCAGAAGCTCGCAACCTCCGTCAACGACGTCAAGAAGATGACGATCTGGGGTAACCATTCGACCACCCAGTACCCCGACCTGTTCCACTGTGAAGTCGGCGGTCGCAACGCCTACGAGACGGTCGGTGACCACAGTTGGGTGGCCGACACGTTCATCCCGACGGTCGCCAAGCGCGGCGCGGCGATCATCGAGGCGCGTGGCGCATCGTCAGCCGCATCCGCCGCCAACGCCGCCATCGATCACATCCGGTCGTGGTCGCTCGGCACGCCGAAGGGTGACTGGGTGTCGATGGGGATCCCCTCCGACGGCAGCTACGGCGTTCCCGAGGGAATCATCTCCAGCTTCCCGTGCGTGTGTGCCGACGGCAAGTACGAAATCGTGCAAGGCCTCGAGATCGACGATTTCAGCCGAGCCAAGATCGACGCCAGCGCAGCAGAACTGGTCGACGAACGAGCAGCCGTCACCGACCTGGGCCTGATCTAGCAGAGATCTGGCAGACGCCGGGGAGCGCCTGCGACGAGAGCACGCGTGCGGCCGGTCGCGACCATGCGCTGAGGCGATTGGATGACGTAGTCTGTCGCCCCATGAGCGAATCGTGGGGTTTCGAAACCAAGCAGATCCATGTCGGGGGAGACCCTGATCCAACCACCGGGGCCCGCGCCGTACCGATCTACCAGACGACGTCGTACGCGTTCCGAGACACCGCCCACGCCGCCAACCTGTTCGGCCTTGCCGAGGTCGGCAACATCTACACCCGCATCATGAATCCGACGCAAGGCGCGTTGGAGGCCAGGATCAACGCCCTCGAGGGTGGTTGCACCACGGCGATCGGCATCCCTGGCACATTGGCAGTGGCGTCCGGCCAGTCGGCGGAAACGTTGTCGATCCTCACCCTGTGCGAGTCCGGGGATCACCTCGTCGCCTCGGCATCGTTGTACGGCGGCACCTACAACCTGTTGCACTACACGCTTCCAAAGATGGGGATCACGGTCACCTTCATCGACGACCCGGACGATCTGGACGCCTGGAAGTCGGCGATCCAGGACAACACCAAGGTCTTCTTCGGCGAGGTCCTCGCCAACCCGCGCAACAACTTCCTCGACATCGAAGGCATCGCCGACGTCGCCCACGCCCACGGCATCCCGCTGATCGTCGACAACACGGTCCCGACGCCGTACCTCACTCGCCCGATCGAGTGGGGTGCCGACATCGTGGTCCACTCGTTGACCAAGTTCTGCGGTGGCCATGGCACGTCGATCGGCGGCTCGATCACCGACGGCGGCACGTTCGACTACGGCGCGTCGGGGCGTTTCCCGAACTTCACCGATCCCGACCCGAGTTACCACGGACTTGCCTATTGGACGGCGCTCGGTCACGGGGCATTCATCCTCAAAGCACGCGTGCAGATGCTGCGCGATCTCGGGATGGCGATCTCGCCGTTCAACGCGTTCTTGATCCTGCAAGGTCTCGAAACGCTGAGCCTGAGAATGGATCGCCACTGGGAGAACGCTCAGAAGGTCGGGGAGTACCTGGCCGCGCACAAGCAGGTCACGAGCGTGTCGTACGCAGGGCTCGAATCGAGCCCGTGGCACGACCGTACGCGGGTGTACGGCGGCGGCAAGGGATACGGCTCGGTGATCGCATTCGAGATCGAGGGCGGCGTCGATGCCGGGAAGCGCTTCGTCGAAGGGCTGACGCTCCACAGCCACGTCGCCAACATCGGCGACGTTCGCAGCCTGGTGATCCAACCGGCGACGACCACCCACAGCCAGTTGAGCACCGATGAGCAAATCGCCTCCGGCGTGACGCCGAGTCAGGTCCGACTCAGTGTCGGTTTGGAATCGATCGACGACATCATCGCCGACCTCGAACAAGGTTTCACCGCCGCTGCGGGTTGACATCCAGCTCGGCAGCGGATCTCGAGCTCGCAGCCGCCAGCAGGGTTCCGATTTCGGCGATGCAGTCGTCGATCAGATCCCACAGGTCGGGAACCAGGCTGCGGCACGCCACAAAGCCGAAATCGAGTTCATCGCAGTAGCTCTGGACGGTCATGTTCAGACCTTGACCATCGACCACCGCCGAGACCGGGAAGTAGTGGAGTAGTCGGGCGGGTCCGAGGAACAGCGGCTGTCTCGGACCTGGCACGTTCGACACGACGAGGTTGAACGGTGGCGTCACGTGATCGGCAAGTCTCACGGTGGCGACCATTCTGGCGGCACGTGTCGCCAGTGCCGGAGGGGCAAGTGACGAGATCTCGGTCAACGCGTCCGCAGGCAGCAGGTCAAAACGCAATTTGGCATCGTTCATCGCAGCGTGAACCGACATCACGCGTTCGATCGGATCGGCGAGGTGGGTTGGCAGGTCGGATGTGAGCACTGACACGCGGTTCGTCCAACGGTCGTCCTCATCGCCGGTCCGAATCGAGATCGGAATCATGGCAACGAGCGGATCGTGCGGCAACGCGTCGTGACGTTGGAGATAGGTCCGAAGCCCGCCGGCGCAGACCGCCAGCACGACGTCGTTGACGGTGACCCCGAGCGCTGTCTTGATTGCTTTGATGTCGGCGAGCGATGTGGATCGGATTGCCACGCGACGTTGGGCGGAGATCATCTTGTTGAACGGTGTCGCCGGCGCGGCCAACTTCGGGAGCAGTGGCGCCCGGTCGGCAGACCCGTCATCGGCCCGACCGGGCAGCGCCCCGCGCAACAACCTCACCGTCTCGGACAGTCCCGTGCTTCGCGTCGCGGTTGCAAAGCGCTGAACGAGTGAGAGGCCTAATCGCACCGTCTTCGTTGGTGTTCTGGCGTAGCTGAGGAGTGTGCGATTCAACATCTCGAGGTCACTTGGATGGCGGTCCGGGCGGGTCAACAGGGCTGGCGCCGGTATGTCGTGAGAGGGCGTCTGGTTGAGCAGCAACCCGAGCAGCTCCGCACCCGAAGCACCATCGATCGTGGCGTGATGGACCTTCGTCAACACCGCGAAATCTCCCGACCCGAGACCTTCGATCACGTACACCTCCCACAACGGGCGACGTCGGTCGAGTTGTTGGCCCACGATTCGAGCGACCTGATCGGCGAGCTGCTCATCGGAGCCGGGGGCCGGGATCGCCAGGTGGCGAACATGGAAATCGAGATCGAAGTCGGGATCGATGACCCAATACGGGCGGTCGAGACCGAGCGGGACATCGACCAACTTGCGTCGAAACGGCTCGACGACGTCGAGCCGCGCTGCGAGTTGGGCCCGAAAGGAATCGAACGGTGAGAACGACGGGTCATCCGGCCTGGCGTACACCGAAAGGCTCGACACGTGCAGGAATGCTCGCCCTGTCTCCATGTAGAGGAACGACGCGTCGAGGCCAGTGAGCTGTTTCATCGTCTCTCCTCTGTTGGCGGTCGCACCCCGTGCCCGGATCGTAGCCTCCATGATGAGGCGGTTCGATGGGGCGTCGCATGACGCCCATCGAGGCGTCGGCGCGGCCATCGCGTCCCTGTACGAGTATCCGAACGCGATCAAGTGCGGGGGGACGGATGCCGATGTCACAGTCGTGCAAAGTTCGGCCACGACGGTAACCCGATCAGCACCGGAACAGGCGACGCCCGACGACCCGTCGGCGTGGTGGATCGCACGCCCGACCCTGGCGTTCGCCCTCCGTCTCGTGATCTTCGTCGTGCCGGTCGGCGCTTCGGTCCTGGCGACGTACCTCGTCGCACGGGAGTGGAAACGACAACCGGGGTTCGTACCGAGCCTGACCTGGTGGATCGGGCTCGTCGTGATCGGCGGCGTTGCCATGTTCGCGGTCGATCGCGCCGCTCGACGCCTGCTTCCCCTCGCCACGTTGCTGCGAATGACCCTCGTCTTCCCCGACGAGAAGCCCAGTCGGTTCGGGGTCGCACTCCGGACGGGTACGACGAAACAACTCGAAAACCGTCTCCAGGACGTTCGCGACTTCGGGCTGGGAACCAGCGAGCGGATGGCGGCCGTCACGTTGTTGCAGTTGGTGGCAGCGCTCCAGTTGCACGATCGGTTCACGCGAGGTCACGGCGAACGGGTGCGTGCCTACTCGGCGTTGATCGGCGAGGAGCTGGGCCTCGATCCGGTTGCGATCTCGAAGCTCCAGTGGGCCGGGTTGATCCACGATGTCGGCAAGATCGCCGTACCTGCCGAGATCCTGAACAAGCCGGGCCGGCTGACGGAAGAGGAATTCGAGATCATCAAGACCCACCCCGCAGCCGGGATGGCGCTCGTCGGGCCGCTGACGCACTGGTTGGGGGACTGGGTGCTTGCCGTCGGCGAACATCATGAGCGCTGGGACGGGACGGGATACCCGGCGCGACTGGCGGGCACCGAAATCTCGCTCGCCGGCCGGATCGTTGCGGTCGCCGACGTATTCGACGTGATCACCGCGGCGCGTTCGTACAAGGCGCCCAAGTCGCCGCACCAAGCACGCGCCGAACTCGCCAGGCATGCCGGTTCGCAGTTCGACCCCGAAGTCGTCCGATGTTTTCTTGGTATCTCGCTCGGTCGCATCCGACGCGTGATGTGGCCGTTGTCGTGGATCGCCAACGTGCCGGTTCTCGGATCATCGATCTCCTCGACGGCAGCCAGCTGGATCGCACCCGCACTCGTGGCCGTCAGCACGGCTGTCACCGGCGGCAACCTCGGTTCGCCGGACACTGACACAACAGTTGATCCCGCTCGGTCAGCGTTCACATCTGAGGACGAGGGTGGTCGGTCGAACCTGGAGTCGACCGGCCTGACGACGTCGAACGGGGGGAACGCTGGGGTGCCGACGACGACCGAGGAGTCCGCGGCGATCGCCAGCACGATCGCGACCGAGACGACGATCGCCAACACGACGGACGCCAACACGACGGACGCCGGGGTTGTTGCCACTGCCAGCACGAACCCGACCAGCACGTCTGCCCCGGTCACGGTGTCACCACCGACCACGACCGGTGTGACCGTGACCACGGTGCCGGTCACGGTTCCGGTCACGGTCACGGTGCCGGTCACGGTGCCGCTCAGGATCCCGCCGCTCACGATCCCGCCGCTCACGATCCCGCCGGTGACGACGATTGCGGTGATCGAAGCGTTGCCCGCGGTCTGTGTCGACCTCGCCTTCCAAGCGACGATCTGCTAGCGGCGAGCTGGGTCGAGCGGTCAGGAACCGCCTCGTCGGTCAATCGTTGCGCTGGTCGCGGAGGAACTGCTCGAACTCGGCGCCGAGGTCGTCGGCGCTGGGGATCGCCGCCTCGGCGCGACGGTCGTGTTCCTGCTCGAGCATGCGAACGTACAACTTGAGTTGGGCGTCGTTGTCGAGCACCTCGTCATGGAGCGATTTCCATCGGTTGATCTCGTCGGCGAGGTCGCCACCATCGATCGGGCCCGGCACATTGAGCACGTGGGCAAGGTGGGTCTGGAGCGCGGCCACGGCCTGCGGGTGTTCGGCGTTGACGAGGTAGTGCGGGATGCCGACCCGAAGCGACACCGACGGGATCCCGTTGTTGGCGAGATCCGTCTGTATCACGCCGACAACGCCCGTCACGCCCTGATACGTCGGCTGACCGATCCCGAGTCGCTTCGCCAGGTCGGCGTCGGTGGTGCTCCCAGTGACGAGCGGTGCGCGAGTGTGCGGCACGGCTTCGGCCGCCGAACCGACGGTGACGACCGCTTCACATCCGAGTGCCTTGGCGACGGACACGACGCAGGCCGAGTAGGTCCGCCAGTACAGGTGCGGCTCGACCCCGACCAGCACGACCAGATCGCGCGAACCGATCCCGCGCACGACGTCAAAACAGTTCTCCGGCCAATTGATGACCCGTATGTCACCGTCATCGAACTCGACCAGCGGACGTTCCTGGGTGAAGTCGTAGAACGGATCCGGGTCGATCTCGGCGACGGTGACGGCCGAGTCGGCAGGCGCGAACTGATCGAGGGCCGTCGTGGCTACCCCGGCGATGTCGAACAGTCCGGTGAGCGCGATCAGCATCACGGGCGACCGGAGTGGCCCGAGATCGTCGATCTCCACCGTCAGTACATCGTCGATCTCCACCGGCGCAGTCTGTCAGCCGGCGAGCGCTTCGGCGACCACGTCGATGCAATCCGTCAGGGCCTCGACGTCGGCTGGGTCGATCGCCGGGAACATCCCGATCCGCAACTGGTTGCGGCCCAGCTTGCGATAGCTGTCGGTGTCGAGTATCCCGTTCGCCCGCAGCGCCGCGCACACGTCATCGGCGACAACCGACTCGTCGAGGTCGATCGTGGCGACGACGGACGAACGCTTGGCGGGGTCCGACACGAACGGTGTCGCCCAGTGGCGAGATGCTGCCCACGTGTACACGATCGCTGCCGAGGCATCGCTGCGGCCGGCGCAGAATTCGAGCCCGCCGTTGCTGTTCATCCAGTCGAGTTGGGCGGCGAGCATCAAGAGGGTGGCGACGGCGGGCGTGTTGTATGTCTGATTGGCGCGGCTGTTGGTGAGTGCGATCCCGAGATCGAGTGAGGCCGGCCGCCATCGCTGACTCGCTGCGATCCGTTCGATTCGTTCGACACCGGCGGGCGAGCAGGCGGCGATCCACAGGCCGCCGTCGGCAGCGAAGCACTTCTGGGGGGCGAAGTAGTACACGTCGACCTCGTTCGGGCTCCAACGCAATCCGCCCGCCGCCGATGTGGCGTCGACGGCGACGATTGCTCCATCGTCGATCCCGGGTGGCCGTCGGAGCTGCATCGCCACGCCCGTCGACGTCTCGTTGTGGGTCAATCCGTAGAGATCGACACCGGCTTCGGCGATTGCGTCCGGATGCGTTCCGGTGGCGCTGTCGATCACCGTCGGTTGGCCGAGGTGTGGTGCCGCCATGCAGGCCTCGGCGAACTTCGAGGAGAACTCGCCGAACACGAGATGCTGGCTGCGGTGATCGATCAGCCCGAACGAGGCGGCATCCCAGAAGGCCGTGCTGCCGCCATTCCCGAGCACGATCTCCCAGCCGTCGGGGAGCGAGAACAGTTCGGTCAGTCCGGAACGAATCGTCCCGACGAGTTCCTTGACAGGCGGCTTGCGGTGTGAGGTGCCCATGATCGAACGGCCGCCGGCGACGATCGCCTCGATCTGTTCAGGTCGCACCTTGGATGGTCCGCACCCGAAGCGACCGTCGGCGGGGAGGATCGAGGGGGACAGGCGAATCTGTGTGGGGTCCACGACCGCCCAGGATGTCAGCGTCCCGACTCGATCCAACCCTCGATTCTTTTCAGTTCGTCAACCGGTACGGAATCTGGTGACTTATCTGACACGATGTGGCACCGTGAAACGAGTATCTCAACGCCTTGCTGCGATTGCCCCGTCAGCCACGCTTGCCGTGGATTCGAAGGCCAAGGCGCTCAAGGCGCAGGGCGAGAACGTGATCGGGTTCGGGGCCGGCGAACCGGACTTCCCGACCCCCGCCCACATCGTCGAGGCCGCCGTCGAAGCGTGCCGGAACCCCAAGAACCACGTGTACACGCCTGCCGGCGGGTTGCCGGAACTGAAAGACGCGATAGCTGCCAAGACCCTCCGCGACTCCGGTTTTCAAGTCGATGCCAACCAGGTGCTCGTCACCAACGGCGGGAAGCACGCTGTCTTCACGGCATTTGCGGCGCTCTGCGATCCGGGTGACGAAGTGATCTGCCCGGCGCCCTACTGGACCACCTACCCAGAGGCGATCACGCTCGCCGGGGGAGTGCCCGTGATCGTCGACACCGACGACGAGACGTCGTTCAAGGTGACGGTCGAACAACTCGAATCGGCATACACCGACCGGACCAAGGTGTTGCTCTTCGTCAGTCCGGACAACCCGTCCGGATCGGTCTACACGCCTGCCGAAACGATCGCGATCGCGGAGTGGGCACTCGAGCGTGGCGTGTGGGTCGTCACCGACGAGATCTACGAACACCTCACCTACGGCCCGCACGCATTCTCGTCGATGCCCACGCTGGTGCCCGACATCGCGGATCAATGCCTCGTGCTCAACGGGGTCGCCAAGACGTATGCGATGACCGGCTGGCGTGTCGGCTGGCTGATCGGACCGAACGACGTCGTCAAAGCGTCCACCAACTTCCAGAGCCACGCCACCTCGAACGTCTCGAACGTCGCCCAACGGGCTGCGCTCGCGGCGGTGTCCGGCGGGCTCGACGATGTCGTGATGATGCGCACGGCGTTCGCTCGGCGCGGCGTCGACATGCACGCCATGCTGTCCGCGATCGAGGGTGTGAGCTGCATGGAACCGCAGGGCGCGTTCTACTGCTTCCCGAACGTCAAAGGCTTGCTCGGACGCTCGTACGGCGGGGTCGTCGCCAACACGACGCTCGAACTCGCCGACGTCGTGCTCGATCAGGTCAAAGTCGCGTTCGTCCCCGGCGAAGCGTTCGGGGCGCCCGGATACGCCCGGTTCAGCTTCGCCCTCGGCGATGCTGATCTCGCGGAAGGCATCAGCCGTTTTGCCGATTTCGTCAGTCCGTGAACGGTGCCGTTTCGGGACCGAACGTCAACTGAATCCTGGTGCCGCTTGCCTCGTTCGAGCTGATCGTCAGCGAGCCCCCATGGGCGACGGTCACTTGGCGGGCGATTGCCAGACCGAGCCCGGAGCCACCGCCAGGGCCGCGTTCGAAACGCTGCAACATCCGATCGCGGTCGGCGACCGGAATGCCCGGACCGTCGTCGTCGACAGTCACCCGCGATCCGGCGATCGTCACCTTCACTCGCCCAGCGTGCCCGTCGGTTGGCCGGCCGTGCAGCAGCGCATTGCGGACCACGTTGCCGATCGCCAATCGCGCCCCGTCACCCCAAATCGTGATGGGTGTGCCGGTGGTAGCAGGATCGGTGACGATCTCGATCGAAGCATCGCCGCGTCGGATCTCGCCCGCAACCGCCGCATCGACCAGTTCGGCAAGATCGGTTGGTTCGAACCAGGATGGGTCGGCGAATTCGGCTTCGGCGAGCGCCTTGACCCCGGCCAACGACGATCCCATTCGCTGCAACTGCTGCCGTGCCGACTGGAGCACCTCGGAACGCATCGTCGGGTCGACATGCTCGCTGCGGGCGATGTCGAGATTCGTCAGCGCACTCTGCAACGGGGTCCGCAGTTCGTGTGCCGCAGAGGCGGCAAAGGCGCGAGCGGCGTTGAGCGCCGCCCCGCGCCGGTCGGTCTCGCTGGCGAGCCGTTCGAAGTTGTGGTTGAGCGTTGCGGCGACATCATCGACCTCCGGGGAGCCGTAGTCAGAGGCAACTTGCCACGTGGCAGGGTTGGCGTCATCCAGTCGGTCGGCATCACGGCGCAACGTCGTCAGCGGTCGAGTGGCGATCCTGCCGAACAGGTAGCCGCCCACACCCGCCGCCAGCGCAACCAGCAGGCCGACCAGGAGGGCCCGTCGACGCAGGACTCGTGCCTGCGAATCGACATCACCCAGTGGGGCCGCCAGCTGCGCCAGGGCCTGGTCTCCCGGTTGAGGCACGTCGAGCACCTCGATCGTGAGCAGCCGCCAACGTTCGCCATCGGCTGAGACGGTTTCCCAGCCGGGGGCCGTGATCGCAGGAAGCGGATCGTCGGGCAACAGGCCGAGTTCGATCGTTCTGCCGTCGGTCAGCACCCGCGTTCCCTCGACGGTCCCGTTCAGTTCCGAGCGTTCCAACCGGTCAGCGATCGCCACCAGGATCGGGGCGGTGTCGGCGCGGCTCTCGAGTTGGTCGTCGACGCGCGCCTGGAGTACTCGCCCGAACTGTCCCTGGAACACCACCCCCGTGACGAGCAACGCACAAGAGGTGGCCGCAAATGCCGCCGATCCGGTGCGTGTCGAAAGCCGCACGTCGGATCAGCTCACCCTCAACACGAACCCGACGCCGCGCACGGTTTCGATCAGCGCGGGCGCCCCGAGCGCCTCGAGCTTGCGGCGCAGATACCCGACGAAGACATCGACGACGTTGGTGTCGACCTCGAAGTCGTATCCCCACACGATCTCCAGCAGCCTGATTCGGCTCAGCACGATCCCGGCGTTCGAGGTGAGCGTGGCGAGCAGGTCGAATTCGCGGCGGGAAAGGGCGAGCGGTTTCCCGTCGACGTGGGCGACCCGGCGATCGAGATCGATCCACAACGGTCCGGCAGCCGAGGTCGACGTGGCTCCGTGCGGTGATGACCGTGCCCGCCGCAGCAACGCACGCAGTCGCAACGTCAGTTCATCGAGATCGAACGGCTTGATGAGATAGTCATCGGCTCCGGCGGCGAGGCCGGCGACGCGATCGGTGACCTGATCTCTTGCCGAGAGGATCAGGATCGGCAGGTCGATGTCGAGTGCTCGCAGCCGCGTGCACAGGTCGATTCCCGACATCCCCGGCAAGCCGACATCCGCAACCAGCACGTCCGGCCGACGCCGACCGATGTGATCGAGTGCCTGCTCGGCGTCCACCACGGCGTCGACGTCGAAGCCGTGCAACGTCAAGCCGCGTTGGAGCGCGACTCGCACCGCTTCGTCATCTTCGGTGACGAGCACGGACGCTTGGCCTGGTGAGCTCTCGGGAATCGCAACACCCTCAATCCTGGTTCACGCCGATCCTGTTTGGATCAATCTTGGCTCAAGTCGAGCTCGATTTCCGCGAGCAGCTGGTCGATCTCGTCGAGTTGCTGCTCGAGGTCGGCGACTTCGGCCTCGCTGACGATCGACTGCGGGACTGCCGCAGTCGTCGTTGGCGCGACCGGGATCGTCGTCGTTGGCGCGACCGGGATCGTCGTTGCCGGGGGCAACGTGGTCGTCACGCCGATCACCGTCGTCGAAGACCGTGAGTTGGCGGGGATGGTCGTTTCGACCACCGTCGAGTCGGTCACGGTCGACTCGACGGTGGTCGCGTCTGCGGTCGACGGGTTGTCGGCGCTCCCGGCCTCGCCGCCACACGCCGTCCCGACCACGAGCAGCGCAGCGGCGAGACCGGCCGATCGCACTTTGGGTGTCCGCTTGATCGGCATGCTCACGATGCGGCGTGCAGTTCTGCGCATCGCTCGGCGAGCGTGACGAGCCTGACTTTGCGCTGCTCGAGCACCTCGGCTTTGGCGGTGCGGACCTCGAGCCGATTCTGTAGGAATGTCACGAGCTGGGTCCGACCTTTGGCCTCGGCGTCGTCGATCTGTGCCTGGAGCCACGCCAACGATCCTCGGACGGTGGCGTCGCCGTGGATCCGTGCGAGCACGTTGTCGGTCCGCGCCTGGAGGTTCGGCACTCGTGCGCACACGAGCTCGATGCGCGGGCCGAGATCGGCGGATCCGGCACCTTGCGCCGATGCGCTCGCGGTGCCGGGCAGAACGAGGATCGCGGCGGCTGCCACGGTTGCCGCGCCGAGCTTGATCGATCGACCGAAGGTGCGTGTCGCGGAATCTGCTGAAGTTGTCGGTGTAGTCGTCATCGGGGGTTTCCTTCATTGAGGTAGTCGGATTGATGTCGGTCGGCAGGGTTGCCGACTTGACGCCCCTCATGATGATTTCCGACTCTGTGACGACTCTGAGAGTTCGATGTGACGTTCGTCACATGGGTGTCGCCGTGTCAGCTTCCCGAGCGGAGACCAGCGATGGTCGTTCCCGCACCCCAATTGTTCTTCTCGAGCGCGAGCAGGATCGCCGCCACGTTGGTGTCGCGGATGCGCTCCAACTCGCGCACGTCGTACTGGCCCGACTGGGCGTCCGACTGTGCGGCAATCGTGTCGATCAGTTCGTCCGTCAGCTCGGGAGTGTCCATCAGCTTGGTCCACGGCCACGACAGGCACTCGCCGAATTGCCCGATGAAGTGCCGCATCCCGCCGAGCCCGCCGGCGATCCGGTACGTCTCGAACAGGCCCATCTGTGCCCAGCGCAGCCCGAATCCGAAGCGGATCGCATCGTCAATTTCCTCGGTGGTGGCGATCCCATCGTTGACGAGCCACAGCGCTTCGCGCCACACCGCTTCCAGCAAGCGGTCGGCGATGTGGGCGTCGATCTCGGCTCGTACGAGCAGCGGATGCATGCCCATCGTGCGATAGATCTCGATCGCTCGCTCGGCCACCTTCGGATCGGTGTACTGCCCAGCGACGACCTCGACCAAGGGGAGCAAATACACCGGGTTGAACGGGTGCCCGACCAGGAGCCGTTCGGGATGGGTGAGGGGTTGCGCCAGCAGTGACGGTCGAAAACCCGACGTCGACGAGGCGATGATCGCAGCGGGATCACTCGACGCGTCGATTGCGACCAGCGTGGCGTGTTTCAGATCGAGCCGTTCCGGAACGCTCTCGATGATCAACTCGGCACCAGTGACGGCCTCCTGGATCGAGCCGCACATGGTCAGCGAGCCGGTGTCGTCGGGGGCGGGTTCGAGACCGAGCGCACGCCATGCCCGGAGGGCGTTGTCGAAGACCTCGGTCAAGATCTGTTCGGCCTGTGGTGACGGGTCGAAGGCGCGCACGTCGACGCCGCGAATCCGCACGCGGGCCACCCAGCCGGCTCCGATCACGCCACATCCGATTGCGGCGACGGTTTCGATGCTCGGGCGCTCAGCCATGTTTGGTGAGCTTCAGCTGGGCGCGTACCTCGTCGGGACCTTTGATGCCGTAGCCGATGCTCTCGAGGATCTCGACCGCACGCGTCACGAGTTCGGCGTTGGTGGCGAGCTTGCCACGGCCGAGATACAAGTTGTCCTCCAGGCCGACCCGAACGTTGCCGCCTGCAATCGCCGCCAGGGCGACGTACTCGAGCTGCTTGCGGCCGATCGAGAACGCACTCCAGGTCCACGAGTCGGGCACGTTGTTGACCATCGCCATCAACGTGTTGACGTCGGGAGGGGCACCCCATGGCACGCCCATGCAGAGCTGGATCATCACCGGATCGTCGATCAGGCCCTCGTCGACGAGCGACTTGGCCTGCCAGAGATGACCGGTATCGAACGCTTCGATCTCGGGTCTGACGCCCAGTTCTTGGATCTGGCGCGCCATCGCCTTCAGCATCGAGGTGCTGTTGGTCATGATGTAGTCGCCTTCGCCGAAGTTCATCGATCCGCAATCGAGCGTGCAGATCTCTGGCATCAGGCGGCGAACGTGCTCGAGCCGTTCGGTGGCGCCTGCCATGTCGGTGCCGACCTCGCTGACCGGGAGCGGTTGCTCGACCGAACCGAGTGTGAGGTCACCGCCCATTCCCGCCGTGAGGTTGAGGACGACGTCTGTGCCCGAGGCGCGGACCCGCTCCACGACCTCGGCATAGAGATCCGGCTGGCGAGCGCCGGCGCCGGTGATCGGGTTGCGAACATGGATATGGACGACCGCCGCGCCGGCCTTGGCGGCGGCGACGCAGTCGGCGGCAATCTGCTCGGGCGTGACCGGGACCTTGTCGGACTTCCCGGCGGTGTCGCCGCTGCCGGTGACCGCGCATGTGATGAACACGGAACTCATGGGTGAACAGGTCCTTTCGGAAGGGGTGGTTGGATCGGTGGGACAGGAGGGCCTGGCATCAACGCCGGAGGACTCGTAGCCGTGAGTACACGTCGTCGTGGTCGGCGTAGGAACCGCGGAGGTGACGCGAGCCGACACTTTCGAAGGCATCGCGGCCATGCAGAATTCGCCGATTGTCGAAGCCGACGAGGTCGCCCGGCTTGAACGGGTACACCAGCTGGAACCGCGGATCGCGGGCCACCGTCGCGAACACCCGGAGTGATTCGTAGGCCCGGGGCATGTCGGCTGGTGACATGTGAGGCGCGGTGCGAACCGGATAGAACGCTCTCAGGGTGAGTGGTTGACGTTTGCCGCCGTGATCGATGATCGGCCCGATCCAACGGTGCTCGGCATCCTTGGCGCGATTGCAGAACACCCACTCCAACGTCGTCAGCGCTTCGTACGCATCAGGGTGTTCGGTGCGGATCGCCTCGACCACGGCCCATCCGTCGGACATCCGCGACCAGCCACCGGCGACCGTGTTCTCGACGCAGTGCAGGAACTGGAACCCCGGCGGCACCTCACGGGTCGGGAGGTCGGTGTGTTGTCCGAGGTCGAGTCCGGTGTAGGCGGTGGAGTCGGGGTCCGGTTTGGTCGTGACGCTCCAGACGAGTCCGAAATTTGTGTCTCGGATCGGGCCGACGTGGGCGATCAAGCGTCCGACGAAGTCGAGATCGGTCGGCGTGTTGACGAGCCGGCAGATGCCGTACTTGATCATCAGCGTCAGCCACTCTTCGAGTACGGCGTCGTCGTCGAGAATGTTCGAACCGTCGATCGACGGCGGCTCGTCGAAGTCGGAGCTGGTCCAGATCGCCGGCGTGGGGAGGGCGCTCGATGGGAGGTGCTGCTGGTCAGCGATGTGTCGCAGCCAGCCGGGATGGACACGGACGTGACGACCGTCGGCCCAGTCGGCGGCGAGCGCGCCGTCGTCGTCGACACGAACGGCAACGAGGGCGAGTGGGTCGGGAAGGTTGCGTGGTTCGAGCATCGATTCGCGGCTCGATGGTTCGAGTCCGTATCCGTCGGCGTTCTCTGCCAACCACAGCGAATAGGCATCGAGCGATTCGCCGTCCGGCCACGTCAACGTGACGAAACCGGTCGTGTCGTCGAGTGTCGCTGTGGCGAGTGGTCGCCAGGGATGGGGAATGAAGTCCGGTGTCAGCGGCGCTGCCAGATGCGTTGTCGTGGCCGTCATTGCTTGCCCTTCGATCGGTGGGTGAGATGGAACGAGTTCGTTCGGGACGGATTGGATCGGCCGTAGAGAATGTCCTATTGAATAGGACGTCCTATCTGCTGTAGGTTGAACTGTATGACCGATTTCGTCGTCTCGTCAAGGCCAACCGGTCCAGTCGACCGCGCGTTCCAGTTGTTGCAGGTCGTGGTTGCCGCCGATGAGGCGGTTGGCGTTCGCGAGTTGGCGCGTCGAACGGGGCTGTCGAAGTCGACGACGGCCCGCATGCTGGGGATTCTGGGCGATCTCGGGATGGTGGAACGGACACACGAGGGCGCCGCCCGTCCGGGCCCCGGACTTGCGACGTTGACCCGCCACAGTGAACGCTCACCGGCCGTGCTGCGGGAACGATTGCGCCCGCTGACGGCCGAGTTGGCTCGCGCGTTTGGCGAGAATGCGGCAGTCGGGATCGACACGCCGGATGGGTTCTTGTACCTCGCCAGCACGCGCCCGCAATCGGCGGTGCAGGTCGCAGACCCGTCGGGCGCGACGTTCCCGTTTCATCTCGTCGCGCCGGGTATCACAGCGATGGCGGAGTGGCCGGAGGAGCGGTTGCTGCGGTTCCTTTCGAAGCCGCTCGAGCCGGCGACGAGCCATTCGATCGTCGACGCCGACGCAATCCGGCTGCGCCTGGCGCGGATTCGCGGCGACGGGTTCACCTGGACCGATCAAGAGCTCGACCTCGACGTCAACGGGCTGGCCGTTCCGATCAGAGATCACGCCGGAACGGCGATCGCCATCGCCACGCTGTACGGGCCTGCTTACCGCCTCTCGGCCGAGGCCTGCCCGGAGCTCGGCCCGGCGCTCGCCGAGTTCGTGAACGAGCGGGCCGCGACCCTGCTCGGTACCCCGACTCGATCGCGGTAGCGGATCTCACCGGTTGGCGAGTTCCCGTTCACAGGAGAGTGTTCACGGCAGTGTCACCTACAGTCGGGCCGTGCCGACGCTGATCGATCTGAGCCACCGGATCACGGATGGGATGCTCACGTATCCCGGTCTGCCGACGCCGACGATCGGGGTCCACCTGAGCCGTGAGGCGGCCGAGCAGATCTACGGGCCGGGAGTCACCTTCACGATCGGGATGGTCACGATGTGCACGAACACCGGCACTTACATCGATGTGCCGTTCCATCGTTATGCGGATGGGCATGACCTCGCCGATCTCGAACTCGAGCGCGTGGCCGGCGTCCCGGCCGTCTGCCTCGATCGGGTCGGGACGACGGCGATCGACATAACACCCGATCAACTCGTCGGTTTGGCCGGGCATGCGGTGCTGATCCGAACCGACCATTCGCAACACTTCGGCCTCGATACCTACATGGTCGATCACCCGTATCTCACGGACCGGGCGGCCATCAACCTCGTCGAAGCGGGCGTGGCCTGCGTCGGGATCGATTCGCTGAACATCGACGATACGCAGGACTGGCGGCGTCCGGTTCACAGTGCTTTGCTGCGGGCCGGGATCGCGATCATCGAACATCTCACCAACCTGGCGACATTGCCGGCCGACGGGTTCCGCTTCACTGCTGTGCCGCCAAAGATCGAGGGAGCCGGCACATTCACCGTGCGCGCATTCGCGACGGTTTCGTCGAGCTGAGCAGGGGGTATGGTCGGGGTATGACGACCTACACGCTTCCGGACCTGGCGTACGACCCTGCCGCGCTGGAACCGCACCTCAGCGCACGAATTGTCGACCTGCACCACGGCAAACACCACGCCAGTTACGTCGCCGCCGCCAACACCACGCTCGAAAAGCTGGCTGCCGCCCGCGAAAGCGGCGAGTGGGATTCGGTTGTGGGGCTCGAGAAGAGCCTGGCGTTCAATCTCGGCGGGCACGTGCTGCACTCGTTGTACTGGTCGAACCTGTCACCTGACGGTGGTGGCGAACCCGATGGAGCACTCGCCAAAGCGATCACCAGTGATTTCGGATCGTTCGAGGGGTTCAAGGCCCAGTTCACACAGGTCGCCGGCACCGTTCAGGGTTCGGGGTGGGCGCTGCTGACCTACGAACCGCTCGGGAAACGTCTGATCATCGAACAGCTGGAAGTGCACCACGAGTCGACCGTGCTCGGTGGCGCGCCGATCCTGGCGATCGATGTCTGGGAACACGCGTATTACCTGCAATACGAAAACCGTCGTCCCGACTACGTCAAGGCAATCTGGAACCTGATCAACTGGCCGGACGTCGCCCAACGGCTGCAGCGCGCCATCCCTAGCTGATCGCGAATGCGGCCGGCAGCGTGATGTCGAGCAACTCGGCATCACCGGTGGCGGGCGTGAGGCGGTAGCGCAGGCCGTTGGGGATCACGACGCTGTCGGCGTCGCCCAAGTCGACCGCGTCGTGCCCTTCGGCTTCGAACGTGACCTGGCCGTTGAGCACGACCAACTGGGCGAACTCCGTGTCTTGGGCGATCCAGTCGCCGTCCGGCTCGATTCCGTGCTCGAGGGGGCGGGCCACTCGCGCACCCGCGAGACCGCCGGTCGCGTCGCCGATGCCAGTGTCTCGCGACTCCCAGCCGGCAATTCTCCATGGCGCGTAACCGGCTTCGCTGGCCTGATGGCGGACGAACCGTTGCCCACCGAAGTCGCGCGCTCGGTCGACCACGCCGGTCGGCAGTTGACAGCCCCAGTCGGCGATCGTTTCGTGCAGCGCGGGGCAGCCGATCTCGATCACTTCCAAACCGGCTGAGCTCTCGAGCACCCGATGCCGGATCTCCGGAGGTTGCAGCACACAGTCGCCGGCGACCATCACGAATGGATCACCCTGATCCTCGTAGACCACCCGGACCCAGCCCGACTTGACGAAGATCATCTGGAAGCGGACCTTGTGGAAGTGGACGTAGTCGGGTACCGGCCCGGCTTCGGGGATCGTGATGTGTGATGCGATGAAGCGACCGCCCCAACGGTCGGGAATCAGGTCTCGGTACCGCATCCCGGCGCGACCGACGCCTGTTTCACCCTCGTCGTGGGACACCACCAGCGACGGCCGGTTGTCGGGCAGTGAGTACGCCGTCGTGAAGGCTCGATGTTCGATCGTCGAGCCGCCTGGGAGCCGGGTGGGTGGGCCAGGAGCATCGTCGTCGAGCAGATGGATCGTGACGGGCTGACCGATGTCGCTGCGCTCCAGGCGCAACCTGACCCCATGTCCGGAAACAACCGCGGTCGACGGCGCGTCGGCTGGATAGATCGCGTCGACCCGGAAGCCGAGGGCATTCGTCAAATTGGCGAGGTCGTCGTCGAACCGGGTCGTGAGGACGACGACGTGAGCATCGCGAATCATGCGCTGACGTTACCGACAAGCGCGAGGGCACGAGCGGTCGTTGCTCCCTGATGCGGCTAGACCCACCAGACCGCGTGGTGCTGGGCCAGCCCGGCCACGACCACCAGTACCAGGCATTCCACGACCTGCTCGACGGCGCCGAGCACGTCACCGGCGATGCCTCCGATCTTGCGGATCGCCAACCACACCACGCCGCCCGCCCCGAACAGTGCGGCGACGACCAGCGGGCCGGCCCACCACCCGGCGACGACGCCGACGAGGCCGAGCCCGCTGACCAGCCCGAGTGCGGTCGGCAGCGGGCGCAGCGATCGGCCGCTGTCGGCCGCGAGCCCGCTGGGCGTCGCAGGGGGAGCGACGGCCAGCACACCGACGGCCGCCGTGCGACCGATCGTATGGGCAGCCACCAATCCTGCGAAGGCGGCGGCAGGCGACGAGATCGAGGCGACACAGATCACTCGCAGCAGGATCGAACCGGCGAGTGCGGCCACGCCGTAGGTGCCATGACGCGAGTCCTTCAGGATCTCGAATCGCTGCTGGCGGGTCCATCCACCACCGAAGGCATCGGCGATATCGGCGAGTCCGTCCTCGTGGAACGCCCCGGTGATCAGCAATCCGGCGATGATCGCCAGCCCAGCGGCGACAGGAGTTGGGACCAGGTGGCCGAGGCCGGCGGCGACCGCCCCGACGACGATCCCGATCAGGGCGCCGACGACCGAGAACCACGGAACGACCCGGTGATGCTCGACGGCCGCTTTGGTCCGGACCGGAATTCGTGTGAGGAACTGGATCGCTCCCAGGAACCCGTTCACGGCCGACCCGTCACTGTCCGAACCATTCCGTGAAGGTTGCCACCTCGACGACCGCGTCGCAGGCGGCGCGAACCAATGGAACCGATGCCATCGCACCGCTGCCTTCGCCCAGTCGCATGTCGAGATCGAGCAGGGCGGTGACGCCGAGGTGGGCCAGGAGTCGTCGGTGCCCCGGTTCGGCCGAGCAGTGTCCGACGAGACAGTGATCGAGGGCACCAGGCCGAGCGGCGTGAAGTGGCAGCGTTGCCGCCGTGACCGCATATCCGTCGAGCAGCACGGGGATCGATCGCAATCGGGCGGCGATCGTCGCCGCCGCGATCGCGGTGAGTTCGGCGCCACCGACCTCACGCATGACCTCGATCGGATCGGTGATGCCTGCGATCCGCCCACTCGCAGCCTCGACGGCGAGGCGCTTGCGGGTCAGACCGTGATCATCGACACCGGTGCCGCGTCCGACCCAGTCGGAGGGGTCGCCCCCGAGTACGGCGTGCGCCAACGCGGCGGCGACGGTCGTGTTGCCGATCCCCATCTCGCCGAGCACGAGCAGATCGGTGTCGAGTGCATCGACGGCGGCGACCGCGGCGTCGATCACCTCACGGAATCGGTCGAGCGTCATCGCAGGTTCGACGCGGATGTCGCCGCTCGGATGCCCGACTCCGACATCGACCGCGCTGACCGTGGCGCCGACCGACTTGGCGAGCGCGTTGATCGTTGCCCGGCCCTGTTCGAACGCCGCCAGCATCGCCGCCGTGACCGAGGTCGGGTAGGCGCTGACGTCACCGCCGGCGGCGACTCCGTGGTCGGCGGCGAAGATCAAACCGGCCGGTCGTCGAATCGATGGTGTCGAAGTGCGCTGCCAGCCGGCGACGTGAACGGCGACGGCGTCGAACCGAGCCAGTGCACCGGATGGCCGCAAGATGTCGTCCGCTCTGGCGCGCACGGTGGCGGCGGATGTCGAATCCGACTCGGGCAGTCGTTGCAGCGCGGCGTGAAGCCAACTCGTCGAACTCATCGAAGCAGCTCGGCAGGGTCGGTGAGTGCGAGCGCTTTGCCGGCGACGAGCAGGACCGCGCGATCGGCGGCGGCGACCCAGGCCTGATTGACCCGGCCGAGCACGTCTCGATACGAACGCGCCAACGGATTGTCGGGAATGATCCCGAGCCCGACCTCGTTGCTGATCGCCAAGGTTGCGCCCGTGCGCCGAGCGATCGCCAACAGGGCTGCATCGGTCGCCGCCTGCACGTCGGCTTCGGCATCGCCGCGGTGGATCAAGTTGTTGACCCACAGCGTCAAGCAGTCGATGATCACGAAATCGTCGCCTGCACGTTCGAGCGCTCCCTCGAGGTCGACCCGCTCCTCGATCGTGGTCCACTCGCCCGGTCTGTCGGCTCGGTGACGATCGATCCTGGTGTCGAGATCGATGTCGCCGGGGATGCGTGGGCAGGTTGCCACCACGGTGACCGGGCCGGGATGACGGCGTCCGATCGATTCGGCGAACGAACTCTTGCCGGATCGAGCGCCGCCGAGAACGACCGTGAACATCAGTAGTCGATGCCGCGTTTGGCGCGGATGCCCTGCTGGTAGGCGTGCTTGATCTCGGTCATCTCGGTCACGGTGTCGGCGATCTCGATGATCGCTTGCGGTGCATCCCGCCCGGTCACGATGATGTTGACCTGCTCGGGGCGATTGACGATCGTGGCGACGACGTCGTCGGTGTCGATCCAGCCCCACGTGCACAGGTAGGTCAACTCGTCGAGCAGGACCAGCCGGTGCTCGCCGGCGTTGATCAGGGCTTTTGCCTGCCGCCAGCCGTCGTTGGCGTGGGCTTTGTCGACCTCGAGGTTGTCGGAGTCCCACGTGAACCCATCGCCGAACGAATGCCAGTCGACACCCAACTCCCGTCCGATCTTCTCCTCGCCGACCTTCCAATCGCCACTCTTGATGAACTGCACCACGGCAACCCGCCATCCCATCGCCAGCGATCTCAGCATGACACCGAATGCCGCCGAGCTCTTGCCCTTCCCGTTGCCGGTGTTGACGATGACCAACGACTTGGCGGACCGCAGCTCGTCAGGTCGCGGATCGGTCGTGAGCGCGTCGGTCGTGGTGCCAGATGGCACCTCACTGGCTGGATCAGTCATGCCGGCGAGCATAGAGGTGGTTGTCAACTGGTAGTGTTGCGCCGTCACGAAGTTGAGCGAAGTCCGGTGAGATCCCGGCACTGACCCGCAACGGTAGTTCCAGCCCGAGGTTTCGACTGCGGCGCTGGACGAGTCCGGTCGACCGGCATCGTGCGTAAACCAGACCCTCGAGGCAAGGGGCGGTTCGCAGGCCGACAAGGCCTCTGATCCACTTTTGTCCTCCCAGCGTGGAGGAGTATCCATGAAGATCAAAACCCTGGTCGGCGTCATCGCCGGCCTGTCGATGCTTGCCGCAGCATGCGGGGACGACGACAGCGCCGCCGAATCGGCGAGCTCGATCGAATCGCAATCCGCAACCGTGACATCGGAGACCGAACCGGCCACGACCGAACCATCAGCGACGGAACCGACCACGACGGAGCCGGCGACGGAGTCCGCCAGCTCGATGTCGAGTGACTCGTCCGCCGCTCCGGCACCGTCAGCGATCATTTCGCTGTCGCCGACGGCGACCGAGATGCTGTACGCGATCGGCGCCGGTGACCAGGTGCTGGCGGTCGACGACTTCTCGAACTACCCGGAGGAGGCGGCCGCCAAGATGCAAGGGATCAGCGGCTACGAGCCGAACGTCGAAGCGATTGCCGGGCTGGAGCCCGACCTGATCGTCACCGACGGTACCAACCCCGACTTCCTTGCACAGCTCGACTCGTTGTCGATCGCCCACTGGGAAGGGAACGCGGCGGTCAGCTTCGACGACATCTACACCCAGATCGAGCAGCTCGGTGCGGCAACCGGGCATGTTGCCGAAGCGGCCGAACTGGTCGGTCGGATGCAGGCCGACATCGAAGCGGTCGTGGCCGAACTGCCCGTCCTCGAGACGCCATTGACCTACTACCACGAACTCGACCCGACCTACTTCTCGGTGACCAGTCAGACGTTCATCGGGCTCGTGTACCAACTGGCCGGACTCGAGAACATCGCCGACGCGGCTGCCGGCGAGGCGGGTCCGTACCCGCAGTTGACCGCCGAGTACATCGTTGCCGCCAGCCCCGACCTGATCTTCAACGCCTGCTCGAAGTACTGCGGCGAGACGCCCGAGACGATCGCCGCTCGCCCCGGTTGGGACGCCATCCCGGCGGTCATCAACGGCAACGTGATCAGCGTCGATGACGACATCGCCTCCCGGTGGGGGCCGCGCATCGTCGAGTACATCCAACAGGTCGGTGCTGCCGTGGCAGTCGCCGCAGCGCAGCCGGTCGGCTGACGGACATGAGCGTCGGGCAGCACTCAGCGCAGTCGCGTGGGATCGGCTGGATCCCGGCATCGGTGCTCGCCACCGCGTTGGCGGTGCTGATCGGCGCGATGGTCGGCCCGGCCGGCCCGGTCTGGTGGCGGGTACCGCTGGCGCTGCTCGATCACATTCCTGGCATCTCGATCGAGAGTGGGGTCAGCAGCCAGCAGTGGTCGTTGATCTGGAACATCCGCATGCCGCGGGTCGTGCTGGCGGGGATCGTGGGGGCCATGTTGGCGGCCGCCGGGGCGGGCTACCAGGGGGTGTTCCGAAACCCGATGGTCGACCCGTACCTGCTCGGCGCCGCCGCCGGTGCAGGGCTGGGAGCAACGTTGATGATTGCGGTGTGGGGTGACGTCGGCAACGGTTGGATCGTCGACCCGGTTCCGCTGGTGGCGTTCGTGTTCGCCCTCGGCACCGTGGCGATCACGTACTTCGTCGGCGCCTCCTTCGGCGGCGTCGGGAGCACGGCCACGCTGGTGCTGGCGGGTGTCGCCGTAGTGTCGTTCACGACGGCGCTGCAGACGTTCGTGCTGCAGCGTCACTCCGAAGTCGTCAGAGAGGTGTACACCTGGATCCTCGGTCGACTGACCACAGCCAGTTGGTCGGATGTCGGGCTGGTGCTGCCGTACGTCTGCGTGAGCTGCCTGGTGCTGTTCCTGCACCGCCGACACCTCGACGTGCTACGCGTCGGCGACGACGAAGCGACGACGCTCGGGGCGGACGTGACCCGCGTGCGCCTGACGGTCGTCGCGGCGGCCACGCTCGGCACCGCGGCGGTCGTCTCCGTCAGCGGTTTGATCGGCTTCGTGGGCCTGATCGTGCCGCACATCGTGCGCCTGCTGGCCGGCGCCGGCTATCGACGGCTGTTGCCGCTGTCGATGTTGTTCGGTGCTGCATTCCTGATCCTCGCCGACGTACCGAGTCGCACGCTGACCGCTCCGGCCGAGTTGCCGATCGGGGTCGTCACCGCGTTCTGCGGGGCGCCCTTCTTCATCTATCTGCTGCGCACACGCCAGGTTTCGCGATGAGCTCGATTGAGTTCCGCGATGTCACCGTTCGTTACAAGAAGCGGGTCGCCATCGGAGGTTTCTCCGACCTGGTGCGCTCCGGCGAGTGGCTCGGTCTGATCGGCCCGAACGGGGCCGGGAAATCGTCGTTGTTGAAGGCCGCCGTCGGGATCGAGGCGTACGGCGGCCAGATCGTCGTCGATGGAGCGCCGCTGTCGATCCGTTCCCGGGCCCGCCGGGCGGCGCTGGTTGCCTACGTCCCACAGGATCCGATGATCCCCTCCGACATGACCGGTTACGAGTACGTGCTGCTCGGACGGGCTCCGTTCATCGGCTACTTCGGAACAGAATCGCGGCACGACCGCGCATTGGTTCGCGACGTCTTGGATCGACTCGATCTGACGGAGTTCGCCGATCGTCGGTTGGGTGAATTGAGCGGTGGCGAGCAGCAGCGGTTGGTGATCGCTCGCTCACTGGCAACCGAGGCACCGATCCTGATGCTGGACGAACCGACGAGTGCGCTCGACATCGGCCACCAACAGCAGGCGTTGGAACTGGTGGCCTCGCTCCGTCGCGACAACGGCCTGACCGTGATCTCGGCGATGCACGATCTCACGCTGGCCGGGATGTACGCCGATCGACTCGCCTTGCTCCACGAGGGGGTGACCGTGTCGTCCGGTTCCGCCAGGCAAGTCCTGTCAGCCGAAACGCTGCGTGAGTTCTACGGGGTGCGCGTCACCGTGCATCACGAGGATGACGGAACCGTCGTCGTGATCCCACGACGCGAACATCTCGACTCCTGACCTGCACGCAAACGGCACGCACCGGCGATGCGTCGAATCAGGCCAACGTCGGATCAGCCGAACAGGGTCACGATCGTGACGCCCGCCATCACCAGCGCACTGGCGAGATAGTCGCGTCTCGTGTGACGTTCGCCGTGTTTGATGTGGGCAATCGCGAAGGCGATGATCAACTCGACCTGCCCGAGCGTTCGAACCTTGGCGACGCCTTCGAGCGTCACCCCCCATGCCCACCCGATTGATCCCAGCACACTGAACAAGCCGACGTACATCGCCGGTCGCCACGCACGGATCGCCTGCGGCAGCGATCGGCGGTCGATGATCAAGAAACCGACGGTGTTCAAGACGGTCTGAATCGCAAGCATGATCGTCAAGGTGAGCAGGGCGCGATCGAATGCGGGTGCCTCACCCATCGTGTTCGATGCGTACCGGATGAAGATTGCCGCAATTCCGAAGAACGTTCCGGCGATCAGTCCGAGCAGCGCGGCAGGGTCCCCGGCGCGCCGGACCAGCGACCCCAGCGATCCCTTCGACGCCAACCAGACGACGCCGATCGTGACCAGTACGGCGCCGATCCAGCCGGCCAATTCGAGCGGATCGCCGAGGCCGAGCGAACCGGCGATGGCGACTGCCAGCACTTCCGACTTGGAGTAGACCGTGCCGATCGCGAAGTCGCGCCGGCGAAACGATCCGAGCAACGCGACCGTGGCGATGATCTGAGCGACTCCGGCGACGATGACCCGGATCCAGAACCGATCGGGCACATCGGGCAGATCGTGCGGGAGCAGTCCGAACCAGATCAGCGCCAGCGCCAACGCCACAGGGGCGCCGTAGAGGTAGCGCACGAAACCTGCCGCTCCAGCGGACAGCACCGACCGCAGTTCATGCTGTCGAGATGTCCGAATGACCTGAAATGTTGCTGCCGCGAGGGTGATCGGGATCCACATGATCTCTCATTATTCGGGATTTCGAACCCGGTATTTGAGATACTAGCCAGCTCGGTGGTGAGCCGTAGCGCGCTACGTACTCGGTTCGAACCAGTGATCGCCGTTGTCGAGCAGGTGGTCGGCTTGCGCCGGGCCCCATGAACCGCGGAAGTACGGATGCACCGGTCCGGGGTTGTCGAGCGCCGGCTGGATCACCCGCCAGGTCTGCTCGACCACATCTTGACGGGCGAATCGTCGCGCCGACCCGGCAAGTGCGTCGGCCAGCAGCCGTTCGTACGCCTCGGAGCGCTCACCGAGTGCCGCCGCGAAGTCGACCGATACGTCGACGTCTTGACTGTCGAGGTGGGGGCCCGGGGTCTTCGCCTGCAAGGTGAACGTGACGCCGTCGCGTTTGCCGAGCCGGAGGCGCACCAGATTGCGACCTGGCGGAGGGCCTCCTTCCTCGTCGAACAGCATCCTGGGCGGGGAGTGGAATTCGACCACG
Organism: Ilumatobacteraceae bacterium; assembly: GCA_043773365.1. Taxonomy (GTDB): domain Bacteria; phylum Actinomycetota; class Acidimicrobiia; order Acidimicrobiales; family Ilumatobacteraceae; genus Ilumatobacter. Next base: position 814 of record JAYVFI010000070.1, on the reverse strand, counting down.
GCCTCGGTCGACGCGCTGGACAGCCCCTTGCCGACTCTGACATACCAGGGCACGCCTGCCCAGCGCCACGAATCGATCACCAACTGCACCGCCGCGTACGTCTCGACCGACGAGTCCTTGGCGACACCTGGCTCGTCGCGGTAACCGACGTACTGGCCGCGCACGAGGTTGGCCGGATCGACCGGCTTCATCGCCGCCATCACCTTCGCCTTCTCGTCTTGGAGGAAGTGGGCGTCGGGTCCGGCCGGCGGTTCCATCGCCAGCAGCGCGACCACTTGCAGCAGGTGATTCTGCAGGACGTCTCGAATCGCGCCGACCCCGTCATAGAAGGCACCTCGCCCCTCGACCCCGATCGTCTCCGACATCGTCACCTGAACGCTGCGAACGTACCGCCGGTTCCAGATCGGTTCGAGCATCGTATTGGAGAACCGGAACACGAGCAGGTCCTCGACGCTCTCCTTGCCGAGGTAGTGGTCGATCCGGAAGATGCGCTCCTCCGGGAAGACCGCGTGCAGTGTGCGGTTGAGTTCCTGGGCACTGGTGAGGTCGCGTCCGAACGGCTTCTCGACGACAACCCGTCCGCGGTCGGCAAGCCCAACGGCGCGCAGCGAGTCGATGATCACAGGGAACGCAGCAGGCGGGATGGCCAGGTAGAACACCGCGGTTGTCGAGCCCAGACGGTCGAGGCATCCCCGCAACGCCTCGAACGTCGTGATGCTCGCGTAGTCGCCGGTGACCAGATGCAACCCGTCGAGCAGTGTGCCGATCAGAATCTCGTTCGGCTCGCGTTCCGACACCTCGACAGCGCCCCGTG
>JAYVFI010000069.1:0-27911 GCA_043773365.1 Ilumatobacteraceae bacterium | reverse complement strand
ACCATGGCGGCGCTGTCACTGACGCATTCGCTGTGGGTGTTGTTGCTGCTCTCGATTCCGTTCGGTGCAGGCGGGGCGGCGTTCGTGGCCACCAGTAATGCGATCATGGCCGGGCGCACCTCGCCCGAAATGCGCGGTCGCGTCTTGGCGTTGGGCGCCGTATTGTTCCTCGGCTCGACCCCGATCGGCGGCCCGGTCACCGGCTGGGTCGGCGATGCGTTCAGCGCCACGTGGTCAATGCTGTACGGCGCACTGATCTCGCTCGGGGCGACAACGGTGGTCGTCGCCATGCAACTGATCGCCCGCAACCGGGAACCAGGGCGGGAGTGCGTCCATCCGACCGTCGGGACGACCGAGGTCCAGTCCCCCACGGCCGCCGCCAACACGCCCCGTTAGCGCGTCAGTCGTCGAGTTTGAGGGCGCTGATGAAGACGTCGCCGGGGACTTCGACGCGGCCGATCGACTTCATCTTCTTCTTGCCCTCCTTCTGCTTCTCGAGCAGCTTGCGTTTGCGCGTGATGTCGCCGCCGTAGCACTTGGCGAGCACGTCCTTGCGCCGCGCTTTGACCGTCTCCCGGCTGATCACCTTGCCGCCGATCGCGGCCTGGATCGGCACGTCGAACATCTGGCGAGGGATCAGTTCCTTCAACTTCTCGCACATTCGGCGCCCGTACGCCTCGGCGTTGTCGCGATGGACGATCGTCGAGAAGGCGTCGGCGATGATCGCGTTGAGCAAGATGTCGACCTTGACGAGGTTCGCCCGCTGATAGCCGGCCAGCTCGTAGTCGAGGCTCGCATAGCCTTGGCTGCGTGACTTCATCTGGTCGAAGAAGTCGACGACCACTTCGGCCAGCGGTACTTCGTAGTCGAGTTCGACTCGTTCCGGCGACAGATACTCCATCCGCTTCATCTCGCCCCGCCGCGTCTGACACAGATCCATCAGGGCGCCGGTGTACTCCTTGGGTGTGATGATCGAGACCTTGAAGATCGGCTCCTCGATGTAGTCGATCTTCTGTGGCATGGGGAGGTCGGCCGGGTTGTCGCACACGACTTGTTCACCATCGGTCTTGGTCACCCGATACTCCACCGACGGAGCCGTCGCGATCAGGTTGAGCCCGAACTCACGTTCCAATCGTTCGATCACGATCTCCATGTGGAGCAAGCCGAGAAAGCCGCAACGGAAACCGAACCCGAGCGCCCCTGACGACTCGGGGGCGTACGTGATCGAGGCGTCGTTGAGTTTCAACTTCTCCAACGAGTCGCGCATGTTCTCGAAGTCGTCGCCATCGATCGGGAACAGACCGGAGAAGACCATCGGCTTCGGATCGCGATATCCCTCCAGCACCTCGGTGGCGCCACGCGTCGCCGTTGTGACGGTCTCACCCGAACGCGCATCGCCGACATCCTTGATACCGGCGATCAGATAACCGACCTCGCCTGGGCCCAGTTCGGCGACCGGCGTGGGAACCGGCATGCGAGCACCGATCTCGATTGCCTCATGGGTCGCTTTGGCATGCATGAACTCGAGTCGGGCATTTGCGGTCATGCGGCCATTCATGATCCGCACCGACGACACGACGCCGCGGTACTGATCGAACTGCGAGTCGAAGATCAAGGCCTGCAACGGCGCATCCGGATCGCCGACGGGTGCGGGGATCCGAGCGGCAATCGCATCGAGCAGCTCCGGCACACCCTCGCCCGTCTTGGCGGAGATCTTGAGAATGTCTTCGGCCGGAATCCCCAGCACGTTCTCGATTTCCATCGCATAGCGATCAGGATCGGCGGCAGGCAGGTCGATCTTGTTCAAGCAGGCGACGATCTCGAGGTCATGTTCGAGCGCCAGATAGCAGTTGGCGAGGGTTTGCGCCTCGATCCCCTGCGCCGCATCAACCACCAACACGACTCCCTCACAGGCTGCCAGCGAACGGCTGACCTCGTAGCCGAAGTCGACGTGGCCGGGCGTGTCGATCAGGTGGAAGACATGACCTTTCCATGGGACCCGCACGTTCTGTGCCTTGATCGTGATGCCGCGTTCACGTTCGATGTCCATCGAGTCGAGGTACTGAGCGCGCATGTCGCGGAACTGAACAGCGCCTGTGATTTCGAGGATCCGGTCGGACAGCGTCGACTTGCCATGGTCGATGTGCGCGATAATCGAGAAGTTACGAATGCTGGAGAGCTCCATGGCCCGCTCAACGCTATCGGCGTTGGGGTTGTGGACCCGACGCCGATAGCCTCACCGCGCTGCTCGGTGGACGTCCACCGGGCAAACGATCGAAGAATTCAGGAAGAATACAGAGGGTTCACCGTGGCGAACATCAAGAGCCAGAAGAAGCGCAACATCACGAACGCCAAGGCCGCCGAGCGGAACAAGACCGTTCGTAGTGAGCTGAAGACGCGAGTCAAGAGCGCGGTCAAGACGATCGGCGACGATGGCAACGACGACGTCGTCCGAGCCGCCGTGAAGCGGATCGATCAGGCTGCTGCCAGCGGTGTGATCCACAAGAACACGGCCGCTCGCAAGAAGAGCCGGTTGATGAAAAAGGTCAACGCCGCCGGCTGAGCCGCAGCGAACGATCGGACGATCTGCACGGAGCCCGGAGGCGAAATGCCCCCGGGCTTCGTCGCGTTCGACCGCCCGATCGTCAGCGGCGAGTTGTGGCGGTCGGGCCGAGCCGACTGAGCCGGGCGACCAACACTTCCATCACCATCTCGGGCGGAAGATCGGTGTCACCCCGGAGGTCGAGGTCGGCTTTGGCGATCAGCTGAACCGCCCGTTTCACGCCTGACGGACCGAGCCGACGGTAGTTGGCGAGCGCCTTCTTGGCGGGAAAACCTGGCTTCATTCCGATCGCCGCGGCGGCCTCCTCGTCACTTCGAGCGTCGACACCGTCGAGCCGTGCGATCTTTCCGTAGTGGCCGTGCAGGATCGCCATGATCTGCAGCGGGTGACGCTCGCCCGCATGAATCATGCGTCCCATCAAGATCAAGGCCTGGGCGGTTCGACCCGAGTCGATCGCATCGGTGAAGTCCCACGGTGGCACGCCGCCGGCTTCGCCGAGGAATGGTTCGACGTCGGCAACCGAGATCCGCACGCCTTCGCCATATGTGGACCGGACGACGTTGAGAATCCCGTCGAGCCGACCTACATCCTGGCCGAGTTGTTCGGCAATCCGAGCCGCCGCCGGGCCGTCGAGACGAACGCCGCGCCCCTCCGCCTGGGACCGGACCCACGCCTGACGATCGGCCGGACGGTTCGGCGGATTCGTGTCGATCGAGTGGCCGCCGGCCGCTGTGACCGCTTCGGTGAGCTTCTTGGGAAGTCGCCCGCCGCCGGCGACCAAAACGAGGTCGGTCGAATCCAGCGGCGAGGCGAGGTACCCGAGTAGCGGCGTCAACTCCTCGGCACTGAAGCGCCCGATGTCGCGGGCCAACACGATCCGTTTGCTCGTCAGGAAGGGCATCGTCTGGGCGGCGTCGACCACGAGACGCAGCTCGTACTCGTCGCCATCGAACTCATCGAGCATCAGGCTTCGTTCACCATCGCCGATGAGAACGTGCGTGAGCTCGGTCACCTTCGATCGCAGGATCGACTCATCGTCACCGGTCAGCAGATGCACGCTCATGTCGACCCCCGTTCATAGCAGCGATCAGCGCCACCGCGGCAACGAGAACCCCCCAACCCACCCAATCTGCCGACCCACCCGGTTCCAGGCGTTCACCAAGCGCCGCGATCGTGTCGACCCAGCGCACCCCGACCCGGCAGGGGAACATCACGATCGGTGCGATCGCCGGCACCCAGCCGGCGATCAACCCGGCGGGCAACCCATACAGCATCACAAAGCCGGCCACCGGGATCGCCAGCAGGTTGGCAGGAACGCTCACCAACGGCAGTCTCCCGAACACCACCACACTCGGAATCACGACCCCTGCCTGAGCGCCCAGCGTTACTCCCAACGGAATCGCCAGCAGCCCGCACCGGCGGAGTCGTTGCGCCAGCCACGGCCCGATCGTGGTGACGCCAGCGGTTGCTCCGACCGAGAGCCAGAACCCGACCGACCGCACCAGCAACGGGTCGACCAGGACCAGCCCCGTGACTGCCAGCGCCAGCAACCGGGCGGGCGCCCGCTCGCGGCCGAGCACGAATCCGGTGGCGGAGATCGCCGCCATCGTCCCGGCCCGCACGATCGAGGGTTCGAACCGGGTCATGCTCACGAACCAACCGACCAAACCCAACGTCGCTGCCCACCGCCACCACGGACGCAGTCGCCGGAGCAAGGGCCCCGCGGCAGCCAGCACGAAGCCCACGTTCTGCCCGGAGACTGCAGTCAGATGAGACAGGCCGCTCGCCCGAAAGCGGTTCGTCATCTCCGGCGGCTGATCACGATCGTCGCCGATCACGAGCCCTCGGAACAACGCTCCATCGTCACCGGGCAAGACGCTGGCACCTCGCTCGACCGCCTGGCGAACTCGATTCGAGGCGCGATCCAGTGGTCCTGCGCTGGCGACGTCACTCACCCACTCCAGCCGGAACTCCCCCACGACGTGTTGCCAGGCAACCCGATCTGCCCGGTCGGGCTTGAGCGCCCGACGGTCTCCGTGCACCCGGACGAAATCCCCCGCCCGCCATTCGGACACCCGGAGTCGGATCGCCCTGCCGCGAGCCCACAGCTCGAACCGCTCGTGATCGATCTCGAGCAGTACCCGAACCGAGTTCCGATACGGCTTCGGGTCGTCGATCGTACGCGCCCAACCCTCAAAGGGGCCGAGATGCCGAGGGCTCAGTGAATCGAGCGCGGTGGCGCCCCGAGCAGATGCGAGCAGCGCGACGACCGTGAGGAGAAGGAGCAGTCGGACCGGCATCGGCTCGAATCTTCGAAGCACCACCCACGAGGCCAATGCGACGGCGATACCAAGCTGCCAGTCGGCACGCCAGCACCCGAGCGCAGCGACCGCGCCCGTGACGGCAATCGACTGGTCGGTGAGGGGATGATGCCATTGGACCGAGCCGGACCCGTAGGCTCTCCTGATCGACACGATCATCCGCCACGACATGCCAGGACCGGCGCGTGAAGCTCCGATCATGGCCGGACCGCGCTGGTACCGGACTCGGATTCGGCTGTTGGGACCCCTGTTCGGTTGCATTCCCGCGATCGTGATGGGGTTGACCGCGTGGACGGCGCTGCGCGTGAGCGACTCACGAACGAGCGGCATTCTGGGTTTGTTCGGTGGCGTCGCAGCCGCACCCGGCCTGCTCGTGGCGGGCGCTCCGTTCGGAGACGAATCGAAGTACCCGTTGGCCGTGGCCGCCAGCATCCCGTTGTGGTTGCTGCTCGGATTGCTGGCCTCGCGTCGGTCGACCCGCCGGACGATGGCTTCTTGGAGCGATTACTGGCGCGAATTGCTCTGGTTGACGATCGGTGTGATCGTGGGTTCCGCGGCGGCCCTCGTCGTGGCCGCCTCGGTGCTCGGCGAATCGTTGGTCTAACCCTCGTCGCCGAATTCACACGGTCACCAACTCGCGAAGCGCCTCCAACTTGGCGGGACCGATACCCGGCACTCGATCGAGATCGTCGACCGATGCGAACGGCCCGTTGCGCTCCCGGTCGTCGACGATCGCCGCCGCTGTTGCCGGGCCCACGCCGGGCAAGGTGTCGAAATCGGCGGCCGATCCCGAATTCAGATCGATAGGGCCCGGCGGCGTCGAGGCTGCCGCAACCGGAGCGCCGGACGGCACGCCCGCTGGGTCGACTTCACCGACGGTCGGCACGTACACGCGCTCGCCGTCTGCGAGCGGCGCAGCAAGGTTCAAGCCGTTCAGGTCGCCGGTCGGCGTTGCACCGCCTGCCAAATCGATTGCCTGATTGACCCTCGCCGGGGTCTGCAACTCGTAGACGCCCGGTCGCACCACTTCCCCGGCCACATGAACGACCACACGAGACGACACCGGCTGTGAGGCAACCGGTGCGGCAACGTGTGATGGAGGTGGGAGGGTTACCGATGAACCCGTCGTTCCGACAGCGACCGGCAATCCCGATTCGGCCGACGGAACCGGCGAACGAACCAACCAGAAGGCACCGACAGCAACGACCACGACGGACACAGCCGAGGCGATCAACCTGCCGGCTCCCAACCACTCGAGCCACGCTGACATCGATTCGGTCAGCCGACGCGGAGGACGGGGACGTGGGGGTAGGTCCGACATGGGCACCTCCGTTGGTGGCGCACTTGAGCGCCGGAGCATCATCGGAGGAAGTCGGGAAAGCGAATGCTAGCGGTGTCAGAACGAAGACGGGCGCCTCGACTGTTCGACGCGTCGAGGTGGGCTCTGAGTGCATCCGAATTCGACCCGGAGTCCGTACTACCTCCTGACCGCTCGTCGCGAGCGGGCCGACAAACATCCAAAAAGGAGAAGCAATGATGTCCTTCCGAAAGGTGTTCGCTTCCGCGGTCGCGGGGGTCGCCCTCGCCGGTGCGCTGACCACCACATCGACCGTCTCGGCCCAGACCGCGCCCACGCTGGCCGAGATTCTGGCTGCGCAGGGCCCGATCGGCGACGGCAACTGGTACGACTTCGACATCATCAACGGTGTCGTCGGCGCAATCCTCACGTCGAACCCTGATTCGCCGCTTGCGCTCGCGGCCGACCCCAACAGCCCGAAACTCACCGTGTTCCTACCGAACGATCGGGCGTTCCAGGCACTCGCAGCCGACCTCTTGGGGTGGCGATACTGGTTCGCCAACGAGACCCAGGTCGCAACGGCACTGCTCGGGGCGATCGACATCGCAACCCTCGAGTTCGTGGTGAAGTACCACGTGTTCGTCGGTGAGATCGACTCGAAGGCAGCCCTGAGCGTTCCACGCGGCACACCGTTGACAATGCTCGACGGTGGTGACGTGAAGGTGAATCCGATCAGATGGCTCGGCACGGCGATCCTCGGTGACAACGACCCGAACGACATCAATGCGACGCTCGTGAAGTCCAAGCTCGACATCAAGGCGTCGAACGGCATCGCCCACGGCATCAGCTTCGTGTTGCGGCCCGTCGACCTCTGATCAGCTCGAGATCAGCTCGAGATCAGCTCGAAACGATCCAGTCAAGGGGCTCCGGCGGACACACCGCCGGAGCCCCTTGACATTGCAGGTGTCAGAACAAACGGGCGGTCAGCAACTTTCGGTACGCGGCAGTTCGCGGATCCAGGGGACCCATCAGTTCGAGGATGTCGACGTACTGCTGCCGAGCGGCATCATCCGTTTTGACCTGGTCGAGCAACGCCGTCAAGGTGGCGTCATGATCATCATCAGGAACGATGCCCACCCGCGCCATGGCAGCAACGCGACGGGTTCGGTCCGACTCGGGGATCCTCGCCAGGAGCGCCAGCGCACCCTCGCCGTCACCTGCCTCGACGAGCAACTCGGCCAGTACGAGGATCGCTTCCTCGTTGCCCGGCTCGATCTCCAACGCCGCCCGCAAACTCGCTTCGTCACCACGGGCGATCAGCTCGGCGAGCAGATCGTCCTGTTCGCTCGGCAACAACCGGTCGATGAATGCACGAGCCTCCCGATCACCGAGGGCACCAACGAACCCATCGACCACCTGCCCGTCGGCAAACGCGAACACGGCTGGGATCGACTGGACTTTGAAGGCCTGTGCGATTCCTGGGTTCTCGTCGATGTTGACCTTGGCGAGGACGACCCTGCCGTTGGTCTCATCGATCGCCTTTTCGAGAATCGGACTTAGCGTCTTGCAGGGTCCGCACCACGGCGCCCACAGGTCGACAACGACGACTGCGGTAGCGGATTGGTCGATGACGTCGGTTTGGAACGTTGCATCAGTCACGTCGATGGCCATGTGCGGCACGCTATCGACTTGTACCCTTCGCCGGGTGAGCGATGAAAGCCTGCGTTGGTTCGGCCCGAAACCAGAGTTGGATACGCCGGTACTCGTGGTGATGCTGACCGGGTGGATCGATGCGGGCGGGGCGGCGAGGGCCACCGCCGAGGCAATCGAGGAGGAGGCCGGCACGATTCCAGTCGCCGAGTTCGATGACGATGTCTACGTCGACTTCCGTGCTCGTCGGCCGATCATGGAGCTCCGAAATGGCCTCAACACCGTGCTCCATTGGGAGCGAATTCGGGTCTCGGTAGGACGCGATCAGACCGGCTGCGACGTGGTGCTGTTGACCGGGCCGGAACCCGACATGGCGTGGCACCGGTTCACGCGTGCAGTTGGCGAGTTGGCGACCGACCTCGGTGTCTCGTCGATGGCGCATATCGGGGCCTACCCGTTTGCGGTGCCGCACACTCGGCCGGCGCGGGTGTCGGTCAGCAGCCCATCGCAGGACGTGCTCGCCCGAGTCTCGTTCCTGCGCAGCTCGATCGACGTGCCCGGAGGTGTTTCCGCTTCGTTGGAACACGAGATGCACGCCAGGGCGATTCCCTCACTGGGCATCTGGGCACAGGTACCGCACTACGTCGCCACGATGTCGTACCCGGCCGCCAGCATCGCCCTGCTCGACGGACTCCGGGAGGCGACAGGGGTCGTGATCGACGCCACCTCGCTGCGACAGGAGGTGATCATCCAGGGCCAACGGATCGACGCGATGGTCGCCGGTAACGACGACCATGTTCGGATGGTGTCGAACCTGGAGGAGCTCTACGATTCGACCGACGGTGAGGTCGAGATCGAGATCGCCGGCCCGACGTTGGAGCTACGCACCGCTGACGAGCTCGGCGCCGAGGTCGAGGAGTTCCTGCGAGACCAGGAGTAGCCGCCAGGAGTCGTCCCGGTCGGATCTTCCGCCCGAAGATCTAGGGCATGTACTCGGCTGTGTCCGGTGCGGCGTTGCTCACATCGAGCGCGAGCAACCCGGACGCGTCACCACCCAGCGCTTCGACGATCGTCACCACGTTGAAACGAATCAGCGCCAGCCAGGTGTGATCGGCGTCCCCGGGAACACCTGGGAGGTCGTCGTCACGAAGGTCGTCGACGTATCGCGCTCCGGTCTCCGACGCGATCTGTTCGAGCACGGGGGACGCAAAGACTTCGCTGCCGAAGATCACCGGGACCCCTGTCGCCCGCACCTGGTCGATGAGATCTGCCACGTCGCTCGGCGTGGGCTCGTCGAACGACGAGGGTTGCACGGCACCCAGCACCGTCCATCCGTACTCGGCGGCGAAGTAGGCGAAGGCGTCGTGATACGTCAGCAACAGCCGATCGGAGACGGGAATCGTCGCCGTCGCGGTCCGGATCGCTTCGTCAAGGGCAGCGACCCGTGTCGAGAACGCCTGGTAGTTCGAGGCGTACAGGGCGGCGTTGGCGGGATCGCGTGCTGACAGGACATCGCGGATCAGCGACGCGTAGCGATCCACCAATGGTGGGTCGGTCCAGAGATGGGGATTCGGTTTCCCCGCTTCCCTCGGGAACGAGGCGTCGAAGATGTAGTCGTCAGGGTCGAGGGTCGTCGTACCCAACTCGCACACCTCTCCGCCTCGCCCCAGATGAGCGAGCGCAAGCCGTTTGATCGGCTCTTCAAGTCCCAAGCCATTGAGGAACACGATGTCCGCATCCTCCAACGCCGCAGCGACGCTCGGCGCAGGTTCATACGTGTGGCTGTTGACCCCCTCAGGGACGAGCCCGGTCAGGGCGGTGCCCGAACCAGCGGCGATGTTGGAGACGATGTTGGTAATCGGAACAACGCTGGCGGCAACACGCAGTTGATTCCCGGCCGCCTGGCCGATTCCGCATCCGAGCCGACCCCCGCTCGATCCGCCACACGCCGCAAGCAGGCACGTCAGCGTGAGGGCGCTCGATCTCCAATGCCACCGACCCATCCAGTCAGTGTGGCCCGCGTAACTCCGATTTCGGGGCGGTTGGCTACGGTCGCACCATGAAGGTCGACGCAGGACTCAATGCTCCACTGATCGCATCCGGCCAAACTGCGGCCGACCTCGAGGCAGCCGGTTACTCCGGGATATGGAGCGCCGAGACCAGCCACGATCCGTTCTTCCCGCTCGCCCTGGCCGCCGAACGCACCGACACGATCGAACTGGGCACGTCGATCGCGGTGGCATTCGCTCGCAATCCGATGCTGCTCGCCAACATCGGCTGGGATCTTCAGACACTGTCGCGCGGCCGTTTCATCCTCGGTCTCGGGAGCCAGATCAAACCACACATCACGAAGCGGTTCTCGATGGAGTGGAGCCACCCTGCGCCGCGTATGCGCGAGATGATCCTGGCGATTCGGGCGATCTGGGACACCTGGCAGAACGGCACGCCACTCCAGTTCCGCGGCGAGTTCTACAAGCACACGTTGATGACTCCGTTCTTCACGCCCGATCCAGACGATCTGGGTGACTTCGGGCCGCCCAAGATCGTGCTAGCAGGCGTCGGTGAGTTGATGACCGAAGTCGCAGGCGAAGTGTGCGATGGATTCCTCTGTCACGGTTTCACGACCGAGCGGTATCTCCGCGAGGTCACCCTTCCGGCGCTCGCGCGCGGCCGCGCCAAGGCTGGCAAGACGATGGATGGCTTCGAGATCGTCGGCCCGTCATTCGTCGTGACCGGAGGCAACGACGAAGAAATGGAACGGGCCGCGGCCGGCACACGACAGCAGATCGCCTTCTACGGATCGACGCCGGCGTACCGAGGGGTGCTGGACCTTCATGGATGGGGCGGGCTCCAAGAGGAGCTCAACGCACGCTCCAAACAGGGTCAGTGGGTCGAGATGGGCAGGTTGATCGACGACGAGATCTTGAACACGTTTGCCGTGGTCGGCACACCGGAAGAGATCGCCCCCGAACTCGGTCGCCGATACGCAGACGTGATCGATCGGATCTCGTTCTACGCCCCGTACCGAAGCGATCCCGGCCGATGGGGTTCGGTGATGCAGGCCCTCAAGGCGTTGTGACCCGGCCCGGCCGCTGGAACGTGACAGCGGCGTCGATCCCTCCGGTCGATGCCTGCCTGAGTTCGACGGTTCCACCGCCGGCGGTCACCAGTTGACGCACGATCGCGAGACCCAGGCCTGACCCGCCGGGCGCAGCACCTGAGCCACGCCAGAACCGATCAAACGCTGCGGTTCGGTCCACGTGGCTGAGACCTGGCCCTTCGTCGACGATGTGCAACACCACGTCGTCGTGGCGGGACTCGATTTCCAACGTCAGTCGACCTCCCGAGGGTGACACCTCGAGCGCGTTGTCGACGAGGTTGTCGATGATCTGTTCAGCCGCCCCGCCAACGGCGAGAACCGACAACGTGAGCGGCGCCGAAGCAGTCAGCGAGACTCCCCGTTCGTCGGCCAACGGGCCCCAGTGTTCGACCCGATCTCGCACGATCGCCGCAAGGTCGATCACTTCGGGTCCCAGTGCGGCATCCTCTGCTCGCGTCAGCGCGAGCAATCCTTCGATCATCCGATGCAATCGGTCGGCCTCTGCGATTGCATCCTCGACTCTCTCGGCCGCGTCGGGTCGATCGCTCAATCGCTGGGCGGCCTGGTCAAGCCGCAGACGAAGCGCCGTGAGCGGGGTCCGCAACTGATGTGAAGCCGTCCCGGCAAAGGCTCGTTGCCGATCAACCAGCGACTGCAGCCGCGCCGCCATCGTGTTGAACGAAACGGCGAGGTCGCGGATTTCGGGCGGGCCTTCGTCGATGTCGGCTCTCGTATCGAGGTTGCCGGATGCGAGTTCCTGTGTCGCCCCACGAAGCCTCCCCAACGGTCGGGTCACCGTCGACGACATCGCAAGCGCAACGGCGACCGCGATCAACAGTGAGATCAACGCAACCAAGAAGAGCCCCCGAACACGATCCTGGGTTCGGTCCTCGACGGTGCGTTCGGGTGCGCTGAGCCGGACGACACCCAAGACGCTGTCGCCCGACAACACCGGAACGGCGACGTAGAACAGGTCGGCCTTGAGCGTTGCCGACGGGCGCACGCCGGTGTCCGGCTGGCCTGTCAGGGCCTTGGCGACCTCGGGCCGGTTGGAGAAGTCCTCACCGGGTTCGGCATCTGCGTCGGACACGATCACCGCGATCGCTTCACGATTGATGACGACGACGCGGACGTTCTCGGCAACGCTGTAGTCGCCGACGATCTTGGCGAGCTCTGGCTCACTCCCGGCCGTTCCGCCTTCCAGGGCCTCCTCGGCACGACCGGCGAGAATGAAGGCATCACGCTCGAGGCTCGTCACCAATCGATCACGTTCGACCCGGTTGAGATGGGCCGCGAGCGGAATGTCGTGGACTGCGAGCACGAGTGCCATCACACCGACGAACACCAGCAGGAGCCGGTTCCTCATTGAGGAACCTCGAGCCGAAAGCCGACGCCTCGCACCGACTCGATCCATCGCGGATCACCCAACTTCTTCCGAATCCCTGCGATATGAGCGTCAACCGTCTTCGTCGGCCCGAACCAATTGGAATCCCATACATGCTCGACGATGTCGGTGCGAGTCCGTACCGCACCGGGGTCCTCGGCAAGGTACGAGAGCAGTTCGAACTCCTTCGGCGTGAGCGCCAACGCCTCGTCGCCGAGTGTGACGCGGTGCGTGCGACGATCGATGGACAGCGCACCAGCCGTCAGGACGTCACCGAACTCTTCGGCGACGCTCTCGCCGTCGGACCCGGCCGTGTATCGGCGGAGTACGGCGCGAATGCGGGCGACCAACTCGCGGAACCCGAACGGCTTGACGACATAGTCGTCCGCGCCGAGCTCCAAGCCGAGCACGCGATCGAACTCGTCGCTGCGTGCCGTCAACACGATGATCGGAACGTTCGAGACGGTTCGAACGCGTCGGCAGACGTCGTAGCCGTCCATGTCCGGAAGACCGAGGTCGAGCAGGATCAGATCACCGGGGTCGGCCGCAATCGCGGCCTTTCCGGTCGTGACGTGTTGCACCTCGAAGCCGGCGTCGACCAGGGAGTCACAGAGCGAACGGGCAATCGAAGCGTCGTCTTCCACCAGCAGGATCTTCACGGCTCCATTGTCGTCGCGATCAGCCCGAGTTGATGTCATCACCGGGCGGGCGCGGACGATTCTCAGAAGGTTCTTGGACGTTTCTTGGACAACCTCGACCAGCGCTCTGGGCGTGTCATTCGTACATTGAACACATCCACACGACAGGAGCATCATGAAGACGAAGATCGCAACCGCCCTTTCACTCATCGGAGTTCTCAGCGCAGGTTCCGCTGCTGCGCTCGTCAACACACAGATCCTCGACAGTGGTCCGACGAAGTCGGGTCAGTCGGCCGCCGTGCCAGAGCAGATCACTTCGACGACCATCCCCGTCAGTACTGCACCGACGTCGACCGCCACCAGCACCTTGCCCACCACAACCGCCCCGACGATGATCGTGGTGACGACGCCGAGCACGGTCGCCTCGCCGGCACCGACAGGATTCCTCACCACGTACAACGTCGGCGACGCCGGATCGGTCACACTCGATGTGATCGACGGAAAGCTGACGCTCGTGTCGTCGGCGCCCAACGCCGGGTGGCAGGTCAGCAAGTCCGAACAGCAGGACGACGAGAACAAGGTCGAGGTGGACTTCCAATCGGCGACCGTTCGCGTCGAGTTCGAGGCCACGTTCGTCGACGGGCAGATCGTTCCCGAGGTGTCCTCTTCGCCCGTCGTCGACGGCAGCGTTCCACGCACCACGCTCGCCGGAGGCACAGCACCCTCCAACACGATCGACGACGATGATGACGACGACGACGATGCGTTCGATGATGACGAGGCCGATGACGGCGACGATGACGGCGACGATCACGGCGACGACGATGGCGAACAAGACGACGACTGAGTTGACATGACCGACGCGACTGCAGTCGAACGACTCGCCCGACTGCAGTCGCGTCGGAGCGCTCCAACCGGCCAGGCGGACGATCCCTCGTTCCCCGCGAGGCCGCCGACCTCACGTGGTCGGCGGCGCTCGCCGGCGGCGGCCGCCAAGATCATCACGCTCGGGGGATCGACAACGGCGATCCTCGGCATCATGGCCGGTCTCGGGTTGGCAGAGCGGAACGCCCAGGGTGACGTCGCCACCAGCCCGGTCCTGTCGCCTGCGACCAACGTCGTCGAGATCGATCCGATCCCGTCGACGAGCGTGGCCGCCCCCACCACGCCTGCAACCAACCCGCTCGTGCCTGCTTCGGCAATCGGTCAAACCGCACCAGTTACCGCACCGGTTTCCGCGCCAGTTCCCGCACCAGTGCCGGTGCCGGTTGCCGTCGACCTCGCGGTGCCTCCGCCGCCACCTCCGAAACAACAACAACCGCAACAACAAGCAGCGCCCACCCCGCAGGCGACCACGAGCGGGAGCTGACATGCTCACGCTGGCATCGGGCCGGGTGATGAGTTGTGGGACGAACATCACTGTGATGGGAGGCGCCGACGACCTCGCCGACCGTGCGCTCGATCGGCTCGCCGATCTGGAGCAACGCTGGAGTCGTTTCATCGCCCGCTCGGAGATCAGCCGGTTGAACGACGCACATGGTGAGCCGGTCCGGGTCAGCCCGGAAACCGTTCGTCTCGTGTCATCGCTCGTGCAGGGCTGGTACGCAACCAACGGTGCGTTCGACCCGACCCTGCTCGCCGCCATGGTCGAGCTGGGATACTCGTCAAGCCGTGACGATACGACGCTGCGCACGTCGCTCGGCCCCGAGGTCGCACCACAGGGCCAGCCGGAACGAATCCTCGTCGATCCCAACCACGGCGTCGTGCAGCTGCCTCGCGGTACGACGCTCGATCCCGGTGGCCTCGGAAAGGGACTCGCCGCAGACATCGTGTGTGAGGAACTGCTCGCGGCCGGTGCCAAGGGAGCATTGGTCGAAGTCGGCGGCGACCTGCGTGCGGCAGGGGAAACCCCATCAGCACAGGGTTGGACAGTCTCCGTCGCTGCGTCTTTTCCTGACGAGTCACCGAGTGTGATCGGGCTCCGATCCGGCGGGATCGCCACGTCGTCATCGAGAATTCGGACCTGGCGGGCCGGCGATGAAAGTCGACATCACCTGCTCAACCCGCGGACGTTGCGGTCATGTCGAACATCCGTCGTGGCCTGCACCGTGATCGCCGGAACGGGTGCGTGGGCGGAGGCGTTCACCAAGCCGGCCTTCGCGCTCGAGATCCCCGACGCCCTCGAGTTCTTCGAACAACACGGTCTCGCCGTATGCGTCACCACCGATGACCGAACACAGCACGTGACGCCAGCCTGGAGCGAGTTCGCCCGATGAACGAAAAGACGTGGTGGTACCTGTCCCGCAGCTCCGGAATCGTCGCACTCGTTCTGCTGGTTCTCAGCATCGTGTGGGGCGTACTGCTCACGACTCGTGTTCTCAAGCCCCACGATCGGCCGGCTTGGCTGCTCGATCTGCATCGATGGATCGGTGGCACCGCCCTGGCGATGACCGTGCTGCACCTGCTCGGTCTGATGCTCGACGGGTACATCAACTTCGGATTCGCCGACATCTTGATCCCTGGTGCGAGCAGTTATCGTCCGTTGGCGGTCGCAATCGGCGTGGTGTCGTTCTACGTGCTGATCGCGATTCAGGTCACGTCATACTTCCGCAGGCGGCTCTCGAAACGGCTGTGGCATGGCGTCCACGTGCTGTCGTACGGGTTGGTATGGAGCGCCGCGCTGCACGCCGGCCTAGCGGGCACCGATGTCGAGAACCGGGCCTATCAGCTGTTGGCAGTCGCCTTGACGGTTGGTGCGATCGTTGCAACGATCGTTCGGATCTTGAGCCACCGACATCGTTCGCCAACGGACGCCAGCGAGTTACGCACCGATGCCAGCGAGCCATCGGCGGACATTCTCGCCTAACTCGTCGGTGGCGTACCCGCCTTCTTGCAACACCACCGCCGGAAGCCCGAGTTGCCGCACCAGCGCACCCGATCGTTCGAAGCCGTCGGGTGTGACCGCGAGATCGCTGATCGGATCGTCGAAGTAGGTGTCGAGGCCCAACGACACGACGATCATGTTCGCGCCGAACGCAGCGATCTCATCGCAAGCGGAGCTCAATGCTGCGATGTAATCGTCATCATCGGCGTGAAGAGCCATCGGATAATTCGAGGTGGCACCGAGCCCTGCGCCGGTTCCGGTCTCGGCGAGGTGACCCGTGATGTACGGGTAGGCCCGCTGCGGATCACCGTGGATCGAGACGAACTGGACGTCCGGGCGGTCGTAGAAGATCTGCTGGGTGCCGTTGCCATGATGGTAATCGACGTCGAGCACGGTGACTTTGCCACCCGTTGTAGTTGCGAGGTGTTGAGCCACGATGGCGGCGTTGTTGAAAAAGCAGTAGCCGCCGTACAGCGCGCGCGAGGCGTGGTGGCCAGGCGGGCGGCACAGCCCGTACGCCACCGATTCGCCACCCAGGACCTGTTGGGCAGCAGTCATCGCCACGTCGACGGATGAACGCGCCGCATCGTAGGTGCCCTGGGTGAGCGGTGTCGTCGTTTCGTAACACCACCACCCGAGCCGCATCGCCACGCTGGTCGGCTCCGTCGCCGGCCCCATGCCCTCCCGGAGGCCCGCCATCGCGAAGACATCGGGAATCACGTCATGGTGGAAGCCACGATCGCGTTGATACTCCTCCCAGGCAGTCGACAGGAACCGGACGAGCCCAGGGTCGTGAACCGCCTCGATCGGTTCGGTGCCGAACTCGTCGGGGGCGATGAACTCGAACGATCCGTCGGCAGCAAGCGCGGCCCGAATGATCTCCGCGCGCCCAGGATGCTCATACGGTTCCTGGAACGCCGACCCCTCCAACTCGCGCTGAGGGTGATGCATCCGATGCCGCAACGTGTACACGACCTTCATCAGGTCAATCCTCGCACGGTCAGCCGACGAGTTCGAGTTGTTCCGCGAGATAGATGTCGCGACATTTGGCTCGTTGGAGCTTGCCGGACGAGGTCTTCGGGAGCGTGCCGGGTTTCACGAGCATCACGTCGCGCGGCGGTAGGCCGCAGACTTCGAGTGTGCGGTGGTGGATCGACTCACGCACATCCTCGAGGTCGTCGGCTCGCACCTCGGCGACGACCACCACCGACTCCTTGCCCTTGTATCCCTCCATCCCGAAGGCGATGACGTTCCCGGCTCGGACCCCTTCGAGACCGCCGACGGCGCGTTCGATGTCCTCCGGAAAGATGTTGCGACCGCCGACGATGATCACGTCCTTTATCCGACCGCACAACACGAGTTGCCCATCGACCAGGTACGCCAGATCGCCCGTGCAGAGCCAACCATCCCGGAACATCGCCGCCGTCGCATCGGGCCGTTTGTAGTAGCCAGGGGTGACCGACGTGCCTCGTAACAGGAGCTCCCCGACCTGACGCTCCGACAGGTCGGCGTACGTTTCGCGGTCGACGATCTTCATCTCCAAGCCCGAAACCGCCGTGCCGAGCAAGGGGAGCCTGCGAGCCGTGAGGTCAAGATCATCCGGGTCGATGACGTCGACCGGTTTGGCAACGCGGTCGCGCTCGAGCACCTGGCGGTCAACGGTGTCACAGACCAGGCCGACGCCACGTTTCGGAAACGTTCCCGCGATCGCCACCTCAGCCATCCCGAATGCCGGGAACACGCTCCCGGCTTTGAACCCGAACGGCTCCGCCGCCGCCACGAACGCTTCGACGGCCTTCGGATCGACCGGTTCGGCTCCACTCAGGGCCAGCGTCAACTGCGAAAGATCGAGACGCTCGGCGCGCTTGAGCGCACGAGCGGCGAGCACCCACGAGAAATTCGGACCAGCCGTAGCTGTCCCCTTCCAGTCGGAGATCCATTGCATCCAGTTCCCCGGTCTCGCCATGAAATCCTGAGGAGCGGCCTGCACGAGATCGACACCCTGAGTCATCGGCAGCGCCAGGAATCCGACCAGCCCCATGTCGTGATAGAGCGGCAGCCATGAAACCATCACTTCACCCGTGGCGAGCAGTGCTGCCTCGCAGGCTGCGTCGATGTTGGCCGAGAGGACACGGTCGGGGATCATCACACCCTTCGGCTCGCTGGTCGACCCGCTCGTGTATTGCAGGATGACGAGCCGCTCCGAGTCGTAGTGCGGCAGCTCCAGACGGTCACCCGGTGGGACGTTGGGGGCACCGGGAAGCACCGAGCGCATCGATTCGATCGGCGGGTCACCAGGTTCCGATTCGTAGAACGCCGACAGCTGATCATCGATCAGGATCAACTTGGCGTCACCGTGGCGGATGCGGGCGCGAGTGGAGCTGATGAATTCCTCGAACGAACCCATCCGCATCGGCAGCGGCAGGATCATCGAAGCGATCCCGGCCATCCAGCAACCGCGGACAACCGTCATCAATTCCCGACTGGTCGGCCCCAGGATTGCGACATGATCGCCCGGCAACAGGCCCTTCGATTGGAGGGCGGCTCCCACCGCGCGAGCCTCGTCGTGGATCTGCCGCCAGGGGACGTATACCGGTCCCTCGGGCGCAACCGAATGGCCGACGAATCGAACGCCGGTGGCGGTGTCGGCGGCGCGTTCGAGCCGCTCGATTGTTGAAACAGGCGACCCCATCGCCGACGAGGCTATCCCTACGGCACACGTTGCCGCTGTTCCGAGAACCGGTTCGGATCGTGATGCGCCTGCGGCAGGAGAACTTTGCCCGCCGAGGGCCGACGTGTCGCAGACCCTCGTTTCGGCGATGGCGCCCGTCGAGCCCATCATCGCTCGCACGATCGGTGCTCGTAGGCTCTGAGGTCGGTATGAGCGACCAGCAGACAGAGACGAATCCGAATCCCACCGACCATCCACCGTTTCGGTATTCGGCGACGCTGGCTCGAGATATCGAGTTGCGATGGCAGGACTGGTGGGATGCACACCACACGTTCGAGACACCAAACCCTGCTGGGCCGCTGGCCGACCCGGTGAAGACGGCCGAGCGAGGCGAGAAGCTGTTCGTCCTCGACATGTTCCCGTACCCGTCCGGCACGGGGCTGCACGTCGGCCACCCGCTCGGGTTCATCGGGACCGACGTCTACAGCAGGTTCAAGCGGATGACCGGCCACAACGTGCTCTACACGATGGGTTTCGACGCCTTCGGCCTGCCTGCGGAGCAATTCGCAGTGCAGACCGGCCAACACCCCGCGATCACGACGGATGCCAACATCGCCAACATGCGGCGACAGCTTGGTCGGCTGGGGCTGAGCCACGACAAGCGTCGTTCGATCTCGACGACCGACCCCGGCTACTACCGCTGGACGCAATGGATCTTCAACCAGATCTTCAACGCCTGGTACGACGCCGAAATCCAACGCGCCCGCCCGATCAGTGAGCTTATCGCGTCGTTCGAAACCGGGGTACGCCCGACGCCAGATGGTCGAGCGTGGTCATCGCTCTCGAACTCCGAGCGTTCCGCGTTGATCGACGACCACCGACTCGCCTATGTCAGCAATGCGCCCGTCAACTGGTGCCCAGGGCTCGGCACCGTTGTCGCCAACGAGGAAGTCACTGCAGACGGGCGATCGGACCGAGGCAACTTCCCGGTCTTCAAACGCAACATGCGTCAGTGGATGATGCGGATCACCACCTACGCCGACCGCCTGATCGACGATCTCGAGTTGCTCGACTGGACCGATGCGATCAAGGCGATGCAGCGCAACTGGATCGGCCGCAGCTACGGGGCACGCGTTCACTTCGCCAGCCCCGCCGGCGACATCACCGTCTTCACGACGAGGCCCGACACGTTGTTCGGCGCAACCTTCATGGTGCTTGCCCCGGAGCACCAACTCGTCCCCGAGCTGACGACACCGGAGCAATCGGAAGCCGTGGCCGCCTATCGGGTCGCCTCCAGCGGCAAGAAGGAAATGGACCGTCAGGACGAGACCCGCGAGAAGACCGGCGTGTTCACCGGCTCATACGCGACCAACCCCCTGACCGGGACGGCGATCCCGATCTGGATCGCCGACTACGTGCTGATGGGCTACGGCACCGGCGCGATCATGGCAGTGCCGTGCGGCGACCAGCGCGACTTCGAGTTCGCACGCAAGTTCGGTTTGGAGATCCCGGCGATCCAGCAGCCGCCGCAGTCCTGGTTCGAGGGGCATGCGATCGAGCCGTCACTCGACACGTCCACTTGGCCGGCGGCGTTCATCGGCGACGCTCCCTACGTCAACTCGTCGAACGACACACTCGACCTCAACAACCTCGCCACCAAAGTCGACGGTGTCGCGGCCACCAATGCGTGGCTCGAGGCCAATGGTCGAGGTGAGGCGACGATCAACTACAAGCTCCGAGACTGGCTCTTCAGCCGCCAGCGATACTGGGGCGAACCGTTCCCGATCGTCTACGACGCCGAGGGGAATCCGCACGCACTTCCCGATCACATGCTCCCCGTCGAGCTGCCTGAGACCGAGAGCTTCTCACCGCGCACCTTCGACCACGACGACGAGTTCTCCAACCCGGAGAGTCCGCTCGATCGTTTGCCCGAGTGGGTCGATGTGACCCTCGATCTCGGGGACGGCCCGCAGCGCTACCGTCGCGACACCAACGTGATGCCGCAGTGGGCGGGATCGTGCTGGTACCAACTGCGCTACCTCGACCCGACCAACGCGGAGCGTTTCGTCGACCCGGCGGTCGAGCGCTACTGGACCGGACCTCGCACCGATGTCCGCCCGGATCATCCGGGCGGCGTCGACTTGTACGTCGGCGGTGTCGAACACGCGGTGCTGCACCTGTTGTACGCACGTTTCTGGCACAAGGTGTTGTTCGACCTGGGGCACGTGTCATCGAAGGAGCCCTACACGCGGTTGTTCAACCAGGGTTACATCTTGGCGGCGGCCTACAAGGACGACCGCGAGATCTACGTCGACGCCGAATCGGTCGTCGAGCGCGATGGCGGCTACTTCTACGGTGACGAACCCGTGACGCGTGAGTGGGGCAAGATGGGGAAGAGCCTCAAGAACGCCGTATCCCCCGACGAGATGTACGACGAGTACGGCGCCGACACGTTGCGACTGTACGAGATGGCGATGGGCCCGCTCGATGCGTCTCGTCCGTGGGAAACACGCGACGTGGTCGGGATGTACCGCTTCTTGCAGCGCCTGTGGCGCACGATCGCCGACGAGGCAACCGGCCAGCCAGTCGTCGTCGATACCCCGGCCGACGAGGAAACCCGAAAGCTGTTGCACCGCACGATCGACATCGTTCGCACCGAGATGGACGCGCTTCGTTTCAACACGGCGATCGCCAAGCTGATCGAATTGAACAATGCCGTGACGAAGCTGCCGGCAACACCGCGCGAGGTCGCCGAACCGATGGTTCTGATGGCCGCCCCATTGGTCCCCCACGTTGCCGAAGAACTATGGCGCAAGCTGGGCAACACCGACACGGTGACCTACGTCTCGTTCCCAACCGCTGATCCTCGTTACCTGGTCGACGAGACGATCGAATACCCGGTTCAGATCAACGGCAGGGTCCGCGGCCGCATCACGGTTGCCACCGATGCCGACGCCGCAACCGTCCAGGCGGCAGCCTTGGCCGACGAACGAATCGTTGCCGCCCTCGACGGCGGCGATCCGAAGAAAGTGATCGTGATCCCCGCCCGCATGGTCAACATCGTCCTCTGACCCGAACGCGTGAGGTTGTTGCGGAAATAGTGCGCAACAACCTCACGCGTTTGCGGGCTTTGGGGCTTGCGTCGGGGCGGCGGGGGCGCGATGATCTGCTCAGTCCGTGAGATGCAACTGGGGAATCAGACCCACAGCAGTCGATCAGCCGACTGACGGTGGCTCCCGATCCCAAAACCCGTTCCGGGTCAATCGGAACCATCTCACGGACTGCTGCGCGAGCCGCTAACTTCTCGCCATGATCATCCATCACAGCCCGTTGCCTGACGTGGAGATTCCAGAAGTTGCGATCACCGAGTTCGTGCTTCGACGCGCCGACGAAATACCTGATCGACTGGCGTTGATCGACGGACCGACAGGACGCTCGTACACATTCGCCCAGCTCAGCGACAGTATCCATCGGTTCGCGGGCGGTCTCGTTGCCAAAGGATTCAAGCCCGGCGACACGCTCGCTCTCATGGCTCCCAACGTCCCGGAGTATGCGGTGGTCTTCCACGGTGTCGCCGTGGCAGGCGGAACGGTGACGACCGTCAACCCGGTCTACGGCGCCCACGAGGTCCGATTTCAGATACAGGACGCCGGTGCATCATGGCTCGTGACGACCGGTTCGTTCGCCGAGACGGCACTCGCAGCGATCGAAGGCACCGACGTCTCGACGGTGTACACGCTCGACGGTGCGGAAGGAACCGAGGACGCCATGTCCCTGTTCGGTGAGCCGATCGGTCAGGTTCCGGTCGATCTCCACGACTCGGTCGTGGTGTTGCCGTATTCATCGGGAACAACCGGCATGCCCAAGGGGGTCATGCTCAGTCATTACAACCTGGTCGCAAACATCTGCCAGTG
Source organism: Ilumatobacteraceae bacterium (assembly GCA_043773365.1). Taxonomy (GTDB): domain Bacteria; phylum Actinomycetota; class Acidimicrobiia; order Acidimicrobiales; family Ilumatobacteraceae; genus Ilumatobacter. Next base: position 5,489 of record JAYVFI010000069.1, on the reverse strand, counting down.
CGAACATGCCATTACCTATGAGCGGGACGACGAGGTGGCGCTGGCTTTCCTTCCGTTCTTCCACATCTACGGCATGCAGATTCTGATGAATGGCCTGCTCGCCCACGGTGTCACGATCGTGACGCTTCCGCGATTCGATCTCGAGCAGGCCCTCAGGCTGATCCAACAACACAAGGTCACTCGGTTTCCCGTCGTGCCGCCGGTCGTGCTTGCGCTCGCCAAGCATCCACTCGTCGATCAGTTCGATGTGTCGTCGCTGCGGGTGATCTTCTCCGGCGCCGCTCCGTTGGGTGCTGAACTCGCCGCCGAGGCCTCGGCTCGAGTCGGATGCGAGGTCATCCAGGGCTACGGGATGACCGAATTGAGCCCGGTCAGCCATGCCACCCCGCCCGGGAACTTTCGGCCCGGCAGTTCCGGTGTCACTGTCTCCAACACCGAGATGCGGATTGTCGATCCTGACAGCGGCGAGGACTGCGGAGTCGGCGTCCGCGGCGAACTCTGGGTGCGCGGTCCGCAAGTCATGATCGGCTACCTCAACAACGAGCAAGCGACGCGCAGTACGGTCGACGACGACGGCTGGCTGCACACTGGCGACATCGCCGTGATCCAATCCGACCACCATGTTTCGATCGTGGATCGACTCAAGGAACTGATCAAGTACAACGGTTTCCAGGTGCCGCCGGCGGAACTCGAGTCGTTGCTGATCGCCCACCCCAAGATCGCCGATGTCGCCGTGGTCGGCGTCCCCGATGAGTCGGCCGGCGAGCTGCCGAAGGCGTTCGTCGTGCTCCAGCCCGGCGCCGAGTTGACCGCAGCAGAGGTCAAGGCCTACGTCGCGGCGCAAGTCGCGAGCTACAAGCAGATCAGGATCGTCGAGTTCACCGACAGCATCCCGAAGTCACCGAGCGGCAAGATCCTGCGTCGCCTCCTGCGCGATGCCGGCCACCAAACCTGATCGATCGAGCCGGATCGTCAAAGCCCGTTCACGACAGCGGTTGCGTTCACACACCGACTGCACCAAACACCATGCAAGAATGCGGTCCCGTCAAGAGATCGAGCATTCATTGACATCTTGGTGGCTCTGCTGACTCGGTACGCGTCAACTCGTTACCCCGGAGCACAGAAGATGCAGAACGCGGCATGAACCTCGCATTCGGACCGCATCGCAGCCCCGGCTCAGGGGGTGGACTGCCGACGCAGGTCGTCCCGCTCCACGACGCCACGGCGGCGACGGGTTCCGATCAGCACAGGCGTCCAGATACTGATTCGGGTCCGCTTCGTCAGCCTTCAAGTGCCCGGCGACGGGCGTTGCGTTCCTCGAACACCGACTTGAGCCGATCGATCGGCCACCGTTCGATCAGCGCCTGGCGAACCATGTCGGCCTGACTCAACGGAGCGAGACCGGACAGCGGCGGGTCGTAGTCGAGGTTGGTCGGGAACGCATAACCGGCGGCTGACGCGGCAATCAGGTTCTCACGTGTCCGCTCGTCATCGATCGCGAGCAGGAACGGGTACACCGCCAACGCCGTGAGGTCCGGGTTCATCGTTTCCATTGCCCGTCCGAATGCAGAGGAGATCTGCAACAGATTGGCCATTCGTTGGAAGTCGGTGGTCTCGTTCGCTCCCGCACCGTGCATCACCGCTGGGTTGAAGAACACCATGTCGCCGGCGACCAGCGGCAACTGCACCTTGTGTTCCTGGAACACCTCGCGGAAGTCGTCGCGCAGGGCGGCAATGAAACCGGCCTGGCAGAGCTGCGAGTACGGCAGCACCATCGTCGGACCCGACTCGATCGGCATGTCGGTGTGGGCGACCGCACCCTGCAACGTGAGCATCGGCGACATCAGGTGAACGTGTCGCGGAAAGCGGCTCATCTCGTCGGGCGTGTAGAACCCGACGTGATAGTCGCGGTGCGGTGACTGGGCCGCACCACCCGGATTGACCCGATTGACCTGAGCGCTGATCTGATAGAACGGCCCCAGCCACGCTTCGCATCCGAGCGCAATTGCATCAGCCGAGTAGTACGCCGCGAACACGTCGGGCGCTCGAAGCGCGAGTTTCTCGTGCGAGTTCCAAACCCGATCGTTCGAGCCGGGCTTGGCGAAATGATCACCGACCGGATTCCCCGCCGCGTGCTGCTCGGCGATGATCTCCTGGAAGACGGCGGTTGCGTCTGCAAGTCGGTTCGCTTCGGTCAGCGCGGCCCTGACGGCGAACACGCCCGGCCCGTTGCCGAGCACCCAACCCCACTCGCCCAGCAGGGCCCGCCGCTTGATCGGATCTCGTGCAACGTCGTGGAGGATGGCGCCGTCGTAGATCGGGATCTTGCGAACAATGGCGGCGGCGTGTGGCACATCGGACGGTTGGGTGTCCGTTCCGACGACATCTCGAAACTCGTCGATGTCGTAGTCACCCTCGAGTAACCACGATCCTGCCGGCGAAGTTCTCATCGGGAAATCGTACGCGGTCCGCAGCGGTCAGTCGTTGGTGATCGTGACTGATCCCGAACCGAAGCACGTGAAGGAGGAAGCGACTGCCCAGCGGCTGAGGTCGTCGTCTCCGAGCCATCGTTGCCGGACGGCACTGACCGCCTGCCCGAACGGCGCTCCAGCCGCGAATTCGCCGTGTACGTCAGCCACGAAATCGGCACATTCGAGGTCGCGCACGACAGTCAGCGGGGCGAGCACGGCGGCCGCCCCGCGGGCCAGCATGACGGAAGCCAGTCCGAGCACTTCCGAACCGTCGGCGGTTCCCTGAGCACCACCCTCGCAACTCGACAGAATCACCAAACGCGACCCGACCCTGACGGGAACCGTGTCGTAGAGCGTCATATCGCCATCGTGGAGCCGCATCGTCGACATCAACGGGTGGTCGGATCGAAAGACGCCATGGGCCGCGACGTGGACGACGTCGAGCCCGGCAAACATCGACTGCACGGTCTTGGCTGTTGCTCCCGCGCCTGCCGCAATCGCAGCTCCGGGATGCGTTCGTTCCACGGCCATCCGCTCGACGTCGGCACCCTCGACACCGGGTCCCACGATCAATCCGACCGACCGTGCTGCACCGCCCGCTCGCCGGTCGGCTTCGAGCCACAGTTGAGCATTCGGCGCCAGCATTACGGATCGGGCGGCGAGGCTCGGCAAGCCGGACCACGGGATTCCGTGCAATCCGCCGACCGGCACGAGGATCACGTCCGCCGCGTCGGGGAGTCCCAATCGGCCGATCACCAATTCATCGAGCAACCTCGACCCGTTCAACGCGTTCCGGCTCGATCCGTCTGGCTCCGCCGATGCTCGGTCGAGCCAGACGAGAACCCGATCACGAGCTCTCAGGATTGCCCGCGTGTCGCCGATATCAACCAGTCGACTGCCTGACTGGTCGACCACCACGGCCCACGTTCGCGACCCTGAGAGCACCCATTCGACCAGCACGCGACCACCCAGACGAACCGACAACTCGCGTCGAAGCTGGTTGGCGCGTTCGGCGCTGAGCGGTTTGTGCCGCTCGGTCGCAACCAGTTCGTCGTGAAGGGCCCGCGCCCGCGTGCCCTCGGCAGCCGCGAACACGATCTCTCCATCGCCCTGACGAACTGCGAGGTCGATCGCCATTTGCGAGAGGTCTTCCCCCAGTCGCATGGCCGCCGACCGGCGCTCGAGGGTGGGCGCTTCGGCCACGATGTCATCGAGGCGATCGAGTCCGGACCGGCAAGCCTCCAGGGCTGAGCCGTCATCACCATCGAGCGATCGACACATCGCCTCCACATACCAACCAGCAAGGGCGGCATCACGCTGCCCGCTGAACGCGCCGAGCCGCAGCGACTCCCGATCGGCGAGGATCTCGTCGACCAGTCCGAGTCGATGGCCTGTCCGGATTCGGGTCATGCGCAATTCATCAGCCTGTTGCTCCCACCCGAGTTGCTCGAGCGCGCTGACGACAGCCGACGATTCCTCCAGCAATTCGATGCCGACCGCAAGATCGCTGACCCTCGCCATCCGGGCGTTGAGTCCGATCGCACGAGCGTGCGCAACCATTTGCTGACGTCCCGCGGCACGAAACGAACCGGCCGCCAGATCAGCCGTCCGTTCAGCCATTCGAAGATCGCCCGAGGCATAGTACGCCCGGGCGAGCAAGTGCTGACCGTCACCCAACATCACCAGATTCCCAGTCGGCTCGACGTATCGAAGCGCTATCACCGCCGCGGCGACGGCATCAACCGCCAGCCCTGCGTGCATCAGCGCCTCGGCGCGGTCGACTTCCGTCACGGCGACCATCCGCCCTGGCTGACCGGCCTCTTCGTGAATTCGCCGTGCGATGTCGAACTGAGCGAGTGCATCACGGATGCGCCGCACCCGCCCATAGATGACGCCGAGGTTGGAGGCAATTCCGGCCCGCATCGCCGTCTGACCCAGCGTATCTGCGAGACCGTCGGCGATCCGCAGGTCGCTCTCCGCCGCCGCGTACCTCCCTTGTTGGAGTTGTACGAGACCTCGGTTGACCAGCAGTCTCAGCCAGCCGAGCGAGTCGTTCGCGTTGCGGAGCAGCGGCTCCGCCTGGTCGAGCAGGACAATTGCGGCGCCCAGCTGTCCGGAGTGGTGCAGAACGTAGGCGCGTTGCGTGATGACGCGTCCGCGAGTCGCTGGCGGCAGTTCATGTTCGACCCGATCCAATTCGACGAGGGCTTCGTCGACAGCTCCCTCCTCGGCGAAGACCGCCGACGCGCTCATTGCCACGCTCAGTCGCAGTGTCGCGTCACCGACATCGGAGCACGCGGAAAGTGATCGGCGAAGCGCGTCGGCAGCGCTGGCGACCTGACCGAACTCGAAGAGAGCCCGTCCGAGAGCCGCCCAGGCGACGGCCTTCGATCGAGCATCACCTGCCCCGTCTGTCAACCATGCGCGCGCCTCTTCGATGACGCGTCCCGGATCAGTCTGGACCAATCGATCAATCCGATCGAGGTCTCGAAAATCGTGCTCGACGTGCCCGCTCACGTGTCACACTCTGCTGAGTCGGAACGATATGGCGAAGGAGTCCAACGAGATGGCGATGGCACGAGTTGAGCAGTTGACGAACCGGCCGTGGGACACACGCGTCCAGTTTCGCACTGATGAGCATGGCAGGACCTTTTCGTATCGCCCGAACCAGCTGATCACCGAGTTCGGCGCCATCGAGAAGCTCCGGGAACGGCTCGGCGACACCGGGACTTACCGAATCGCGGTGGAGCCGATCCACCGCGTCAAGGAACCGTCGCCCAGCTCTTTGGTGATCGTCAGTGGTGTGCCCGATCCGATCGCTACTGCCCGAGAGCTTCGGGCGGCTGGTTTCCTCGCCGGACCCAATCATGTGCTGTTCGCCCATCCGGGCGGCTACCCCAACCCGGGTGGCTACCCCAACCCAGGTGGCTACCCCAACCCAGGTGGCTACCCCAACCCAGGTGGCTACCCCAACCCAGGTGGCTACCCCAACCCAGGTGGCTACCCCAACCCAGGCGG
>JAYVFI010000068.1:0-15527 GCA_043773365.1 Ilumatobacteraceae bacterium | reverse complement strand
GAGCCCTCCGACAAAGCGGCGGATGTCATCACCGCCGACGAACACATCCGTTCCGGCATCGACCAGTCGGTGAGCGACGGCGGGGAGCCGCTCGCTATCGGCCAACGCCAAATACGGTCGACAGCCCGCATCGAGTGCCCGTTCGACCACGAGGTCACCTTCTGCGAGGAACAGGCCCGCCCCTGCGTCGTCGCGTTTATCTGCTCGGCTGGCGAGTCCGCGTTCGTTGAGCCTGAACTCGGCGATCCGTTCGTCGTCGGACCGGTCCACGGCGATGAAGCCCGCCATCAGAGGATCCGCATCAAGAAGGTCGGCATCAGTAGAAGTACGGGAACGGTGACCAGTCGGGGGTGCGCTTCTCCAAGAAGGCGTCACGCCCTTCGGTCGCTTCGTCGCCGGCGTAGGCAAGCCGAGTGGCCTCGCCTGCGAAGATTTGTTGGCCGACGAGTCCGTCGTCGATCAGGTTGAACGAGTACTTCAGCATTCGTTGGGCGGTCGGGCTCTTCCCACAGATCTCCTCGGCCCACTGGAGTGCCGTGTCCTCCAGGTCGACGTGTGGCACGACGGCGTTGACGGCGCCCATCTCGAACATCTGCTGAGCGGTGTAGTCGCGACCGAGGAAGAAGATCTCCCTGGCGAACTTCTGGCCGACTTGACGAGCGAGATATGCGGACCCGAACCCGCCGTCGAAGCTGGCGACATCGGCGTCGGTCTGCTTGAACCTGGCGTGTTCAGCACTCGCCAACGTGAGGTCGGCGACCACGTGGAGGCTGTGCCCGCCGCCTGCCGCCCACCCGGGCACGACACAGATCACGACCTTCGGCATGAAGCGGATCAGACGTTGACACTCGAGGATGTGCAGCCTTCCTGCCCGCCCTGCATCGATCGTGTCGGCGGTTTCGCCGGCGGCGTACTTGTAGCCCTCCTTCCCTCGAATTCGTTGGTCGCCCCCCGAACAGAAGGCCCACCCGCCATCCTTCGGTGACGGGCCGTTGCCGGTCAACAACACGCAACCGACATCGGTCTGCATTCGAGCATGATCGAGGGCGGCGTACAACTCGTCGACCGTGTGGGGCCGGAAGGCGTTTCGGATCTCCGGGCGGTCGAAGGCGATCCGCACGGCCCCGACGTGATTGGCTCGGTGATACGTGATGTCGGTGAAGTCGAAACCCGGCACCTCGGTCCACAACGACGGGTTGAAGATCTCGGAAACGGCGTCACGCATGCGTCTATGTTGCCCGCTACGGTTCCGCCGTGCCACATGCGCTGACGATCGCTCCCGTTGAAGGGCTTCCCGAGATCAACCCTGGTGACGACATCGCCGCAATGGTCGCCGATCGATTCGAGTTGGCGGACGGAGACATCGTCGTGATCACGTCCAAGATCGTGTCGAAGGCGGAGGGTTGCTCGATTGATTTGGCCGACGTGCAACCGTCTCGATTCGCCGTCGAGTGGGGAGCGCGTTGGGAGAAGGACGCTCGAGTGGTGGAGATCGTGCTTCGTGAATCGGTCCGCGTCGTTCGACAGATCGGACCAGTGCTGATCACCGAGACCCGCCACGGTTTCGTGTGTGCCAACTCCGGTGTCGATCAGTCGTCGAGTGGTGGACACGATCGCGCCCTGACACTTCCGGTCGACCCTGACGAATCGGCGCGACGCGCACGTCAGACGTTCAAGCAGCACGGTGTCGACGTCGCGGTCGTGATCACCGACACGTTCGGCCGGCCGTGGCGAGAGGGTCAGACCGATATCGCGATCGGCGTGGCCGGCATCAATCCACTCCTGAGTTACATCGGCCAGACCGACCCACACGGTCACCAGTTCCGGGTTCAGGAGATCTGCGTGACCGACGAGATCGCGGCGGCCGCCGAACTCGTCAAGGGCAACACGAGCCGAGTGCCTGCTGCTGTCGTGCGTGGCTACCAGTGGGAACCGGACGAGGCGGCAACGATGCGCCCCGTGATTCGTGATTCCAGCCGTGATCTGTTTCGGTAGAGATCCCCAATGACGTGATCGCTCCGCCCGCTTCAGGCGAGCGGGTCAGGGCGGCCGGTCGCGGTGACCACGGTCTGCCAGGCGAGGTCGACTTGGGCTGGCGACAGACGTTGTTCACGAAGCGTTGCCGCCCACGCGGGGATCGCTCGGCCATCGACCGCGATCGCACCAGGTGAAACCGCCACGGCCGGCCCTTGCGGGTCGCTGCCGATGCCCCAGTGGAACGTCACGAGTTGGTCGCTGCTCATCGCGCAGCGCCGCAGCGCGTCGTCGAGCCCGCCCCGCAGAATCGCCACGCGGGCGATCTCGTGCGCGGACGCCGGATCGACTCGTGGAGCCGGGAGCGGATCCATCGATGTCTGGACGGCGAACACCCCTGCCGGGCCGATGATCACGTGCTCGATACCGTCGAGTTTCTCCTCGCCGATCTCGTACACGATCCGCCAGGGTGGCGAAGCGAGATCCCGTAGGGCGGCGCTCGTCAGGTGCGCTGCTGCGGCGCTTGCAGACCCTGCGCTCGTCGACACCTCAACCGTCTTGAGCTTCTTCGCCCAAACGAGCCCGGCCGGCGTCGCGATCGCCAGCAGAATGATCGGGACGATGATCCCCGGGCCGATCGTTGCCGCGATGAGGCTGTCGAATCGCATAGAGCAAGTAGTTTCGCGCATTCACTCGTTCGACAGGGTGACCGCTTCGGTCACTTCGACGGTGGCGTGCATCTGGTGCTTGGTGAGATGATCGTCGACGTCGCAAACGAGCCGATACGCACCTGGCTCCTCGAACGTGACGTTTACGGTGGCGGTTTGGCTCGTCGGCACCGGAGCTGCGAACCCCAGTGTGCTGCTGCGGTCGTCGGTGACGCGCAGGTCGTGAGGAAGCCGACCATCGTTGCGCATCTCGAACGTCACAGTGTCTCCGACTCGGATGTCGATCGGGTCCTCGGCAACGAACTTGTAGATGTCCGCGTTGTCTTCGGCGCGAAGGTGGAGGGTGTAGGCCCGAGTCGGACCCGAGTCGCCGGCGCACCCGAAACCGGCCAATAGCAATGGGAGCATCAACAGAGGTGATCGCACCTCAGTAGTACACCAGCGGTTGCGCCGGAAATGGTAGGGACTTTCGGCCGCCGCATGCCGGCCGTGAAAGAATGTTGGCATGCAAGGTTGATGAACGATGGTAGGTATGCCTAACATCTGACCATGGGATCGAGTTTGCTCATCACGCTGCGCGAAGGCCTCGAAATTGCGCTCGTCATCGCGATCATCGTCGCCTACCTCCGCAAGACCGGGAGCGGCGATCGGGTTCGAGCGGTTTGGACCGGCAGTGCACTTGCGGCACTTGCCAGCCTGATCGCCGGGTTCATCTTCTACAAGCTGGTCGGTGAATTCGAAGGCAAGTGGGAGCAGTTCATCGAGGGCAGCTTGGCCTTCGCCGCAGTTGCAGTGCTGACGTGGATGATCTTCTGGATGCGGGGCCACGCGCGAGGGATCGCATCCGAGCTCCACAGCAAGATCGATGCGGCGATCGAACGATCGGCGGCGGCGTTGGCGTTCGTCGCCTTCGTCGCAGTCGCCCGCGAGGGATTCGAGACCGCGCTGTTTCTGATCAGCGCGGAAACGGCGAGCGCCTCTGGCGCCGAAGTCGTGATCGGCGGCCTGATCGGGCTGGCGATTTCGGCCGTTCTCGGCTATTTGTTCTTCCTCGGCAGCGATCGAGTCGACCTTCGTAAGTTCTTCAACTGGACGGGTTTGCTGCTGATCCTTTTTGCAGCCGGCTTGTTCGCCAAAGGGGTCCACGAGTTCCGCGAGTACTTCGAGTTCGAGGCAGCCTGGTACAGCAAGCCGGTGTGGGAACTCACCGGTGGCCCGCTGGCGACCGGTTGGACGTTCGACTTCTTGAAGGGAATGTTCGGATGGAGTTCCGATCCCGAGCGGATTCGCGTCGTGGCCTACCTGGCGTTCCTCGTGCCGACCCTGTGGTTCTACTTCAAGGGTGCTGCCAAGCCGGCGACGGTGACGCCGACGCGGCAAGCTGCAACGACGTCCGTCTAGGAGCGACGGGCGTCGATCGCGCCCGGCGTGGCAACCGACGACCGATCCCGGCACTCGTGAACTGGACGCCGTGGGCGTCGGCGCGGTACGGTGTGGGTTCCATCAGACGGAACGATTCCGCATGGTGGACCGACGAGATGTCTGCGGCTCACCCGCGACACCTCGTCATGTAATGTCATACTGACAAAGTTCGCTCCGGGGGTTCACGTCATGTCGTTTCCGTCAGATCTCGAAATTGCTCGCGCGGCGACGGCCAAGCCGCTGCCGGAGATCGCTGCCAAGATGGGCATCGGTGAGCATCTGCTCGAGCCGTACGGCCGCCAACTCGCCAAGATCAGTCTCGAGGCGATCGACGAACTCGCTGCGTCCGGCCGCCCCAAGGCCAAGTACGTCGTCGTCACAGCGATCACCCCGACCCCGCTCGGCGAGGGCAAGACGACCACGACCGTGGGTCTCGGCCAGGCGATGCAGCACGTCGGCAAGAACGCCGTCATCTCGCTCCGTCAACCGTCGATGGGCCCGACGTTCGGGATCAAAGGCGGTGCCGCCGGTGGTGGCTACAGCCAGGTGATCCCGATGGAGTTGTTGAACCTCCATCTGACCGGCGACTTCCACGCCGTGACCGCAGCACACAACCTGTTGTCGGCGATGGTCGACAACCATCTCCACCACGGCAATGCCGCCGGTCTCGATCTCAACAACATCACGTGGCGACGGGTGCTCGACGTCAATGACCGCTCACTGCGGAACATCATCGTCGGGCTCGGTGGCAAGATGGATGGCGTCACCCGTCAGACCGGGTTCGACATCACGGCTGCCTCCGAAGTGATGGCGATCTTGGCGCTTGCCACCGATCCGGCCGACATGCGCGCTCGCCTTGGTCGGATCGTGGTCGGTTACACGAACGACGGCAAGCCGGTGACCGCGGAGGATCTCCACGGCGCCGGTTCGATGGCCGTCATCATGCGTGACGCGATCAAGCCGAACCTGTTGCAGACGATCGAGAACACGCCGGTGATCGTGCATGCCGGTCCGTTCGGCAACATCGCCCACGGGAACTCGTCGGTTGTCGGCGACCTCGTCGGGATCCACGCCGGTGATTACCTGATCACCGAGGCCGGGTTCGGTGCCGACATGGGCGCCGAGCGGTTTTTCAACATCAAGTGCCGGGCGTCGGGCCTCGTGCCGGATGCGGCCGTGTTGGTGGCCACGGTTCGCGCCCTCAAGGCCCATTCCGGCAAGTACAAGATCGTCGCCGGGAAACCACTTCCGGCCGACCTGCTCGCCGAGAACCCCGATGATGTACTCGCCGGTGCCCCCAACCTGGTCAAGCAGATCGAGAATGTCAAGGCTCACGGTGTGTCGCCAGTCGTTGCGATCAATGCCTTCCCGACCGACCACGCTTCGGAACACGACGCGATCCGGCGCGTCGCCGAAGCAGCCGGGGCGCGTGTCGCTGTGTGCACCCATTTCTCCGATGGGGGCGCCGGCGCGACCGATCTTGCTCGTGCGGTGATCGAGGCCTGCGAGGAGCCTTCGACCTTCACCTTCCTGTACGCCGACACCGACTCGTTGAAGACCAAGATCGAAAAGGTGGCGACCACGATCTACGGAGCCGCCAAGGTCGACTACACGGCTGCAGCCAGCAAGCAACTGGCCAACTACGAGGCCAATGGCTTCGGCAATCTTCCGGTGTGCATTGCCAAGACCCATCTGTCGATCTCTGGCGATCCGACACTGCGCGGTGCGCCCACAGGTCACACGTTGACGGTTCGCGAAGCTCGTGCGTCGGTCGGTGCCGGATTCGTGTATCCGATCTGCGGCGACATGAGCACGATGCCCGGCCTGGGAACCGCTCCCGCCGCCTCGATCATCGACTTCGACGAGAACGGCCTGATCGTTGGTCTGTCGTGATGGTCGGGACGGAGAGATCCGGATGATTCGTGTGGAAGTGCTGGAAGGAAGTGGCTGAAAAGGTGCACAACATGTCAGATTTCGAACGAACGCCTGGTGGGGCGATCCTGATGGACGGCAACCGTCTTCGTGACGAGACCGTGGTCCGTCTGCGAGCCGAGATCGAAGCGTTGGGCAACCCGCATGTGTGCCTGGCGACGGTGTTGGTCGGCGGTGACAAGCCGAGCCAGATCTACGTCCGGATGAAGCACAAGAAGGCCCAGGAGGCCGGGATGGTTTCAAAGGGGGTCGAGCTCCCGGAGACCTCGACACAGGCCGAGGTCGAGGCGGCCGTGGCAGCGCTGGCGGCCGATCCGATGGTGCATGGAATCCTGGTGCAACTTCCGCTCCCGGATCATCTCGACGCCGAACCGGTGCTGGCGCTCGTGCCCCCTGAGAAAGATGTCGACGGGCTGACGGAGCGCTCGATGGGTCGTCTCGTGCGTGGCTTGCCGGGTCACGTTCCTTGCACGCCGCTCGGTGTGATGCGCCTGTTGGAGCGATACGGCATCGAAACGAAGGGCAAGCGGGCGGTCGTCGTCGGCCGCTCGACGCTGGTCGGTCTCCCGCAGGTGCTCCTGCTCGGTCGCAAGGGTTGCGATGCGACGGTCACGCTGGCGCATTCGCGAACCGTCGATCTGCCAGGAGTCTGTCGGGAGGCCGACATCATCGTCGCCGCCGCCGGGCAGGCCAAGATGATCACGGCCGATCATGTCAAGCCGGGCGCGGCGGTCGTCGACGTCGGCGTGTCACGATCCGAATCAGGCATCGTCGGCGACGTCGACTTCGACGCCGTCCAGGCCGTGGCGGGGGCGATCACGCCGATGCCGGGTGGCACCGGCCCGATGACGATCGGCTGCCTGCTCGAGAACACGCTCGTGGCCGCCCGGATGCTGGGCGCGATCTGACCGGTTGGATCGCGACAGCGCGAAGCGCCGCACCCGACCGAACGGACGGGGCGGACTAGGCCATCACGGAGGCGTAGATCTCCATCGTCTTTCTGGCCGCGGTATCCCAGCCGAACTGTTCGACCGCGCGTGCTCTGCCGGCGAGACCCATCGTTCGAGCACGGTCCGGATCGGACAACACCAGATTCACGGCTACTGCGAACTCGTGCTCGAACTCGGACGGCTGGCGCTCGTCGTAATGGACGAGGAGGCCGGTCTCTCCGTCGGAGACGACCTCGGGGATCCCGCCGACGTCACTGGCCACGACGGCGGTTTCGCACGCCATCGCCTCCAGGTTGACGATCCCCAGCGGCTCGTAGACCGACGGGCACACGAACACCGTGGCATGGCTGAGCACTTGCCGGACCTGGTCACGCGGCAGCATCTCCGACACCACGAACACGTTGTCGCGGCTGGCTCGCAGGGCTGCCACGGCGGCGTCGGTCTCGGCTGCCAGTTCGGGTGTGTCGGCGGCGCCGGCGAGCAGCACGACCTGCGCATCGTCGTTGAACTGGAGTGCCGCCCGCAGCAGGTGCGGGACGCCTTTCTGGCGCGTGATCCGACCGACGAACACCACTGACGGCTTGGTCGGATCGACACCCAAACGCTCGATGACGTCGGTTGCCGGGTCGGGGCGATAGAGGTCGGTGTCGATCCCGTTGTGCACGACATGGACCTTGGAAGGGTCGAGATCTGGATACGACGCGATCACGTCGCGCATCGAGCCGTGGCTCACGGCGATGACGGCGTCGGCGGCCTGGTAGGCAGTCTGCTCCGCCCAGGACGACACGCGGTACCCGCCCCCGAGCTGCTCCGCCTTCCATGGGCGCTGAGGTTCCAACGAGTGCGAGGTCACGACGTGTGGGATGTCGTAGAGGAGCTTGGCGAGGTGTCCGCCCATGTTGGCGTACCAGGTGTGGGAGTGGACGATGTCGCAGCCCGCCACTCCGGCTGCCATGGCGAGGTCGGTCGACAGCACCCGCAGCGACGAGTTGGCATCGGCCAGCCGGTCGTCGTGCTCGGAGTGCGCGGTGGCGCCGGGGCGGGGCGCTCCCATGCAGTGCACGTCGACGTCGGCCAGCTTCTGTAACTCGCGGACGAGGAAGTCGACATGCACGCCGGCCCCTCCGTACACGTCCGGTGGATATTCGCGGGTCAAGATGCCGATGCGCACGACCGGCATCGTAGACGGTCGCACCGCCGGTCAGGAGAGAAACGCCGGCCGGAAGCGGCCGGAAAACCAGGGCTGCTGCCGCCCGGCTGTTACTTGAGGAACTTGCTGGTGGTGTTGTCGGCGAGCACCTTGCCGCCGGTTTGGCAGGTGGCGCAGTAGTTCACGGTGTAGCCCGAGTACTCGACCGCTCGGACGAGATCACCACAGACCGGGCAGGGCTCCCCCTCGCGGTGGTGGACGGCGCTCGGACGATCCTTGGAGGAACTCATGTCCGGTCTGGTCCGCTCGTAGTCCAGTCCGGTGTCGACACAGATCCGGACCGCCGCGCACACCTTGTCGGCCCCGTCGGGACCCAACTTGCCGGTCATCGCGAACGGGCTGATCTTGGCGGTGTGACAGATCTCGTTGGCGAGTCGCCGACCGAGCCCGGCTATCGATCGTTGGTCGCGGAGAAAGCCGTGGATCCGTTGGTTCTTGGCCTCGAACAGTTCGACCAGTTGCGCCGGCGCCACCTGGTCGGCCTCCGGGCCGAGCACATCGAGTGGAGGTGACGACAGCGCCGTGGCCGCATCGAGGCACCACACGCCGGCGCGACGCTCGGTCCCAGCCTCCGTGAGCAGCAATGCCGGCCCATCGCCATCGAAGCGGAATCTGGCCTGACCGCCGCGAGGTTTGGGGGACTGCTTGGTGTCGGTGAGCAAGCGCCCGCCTTGCATCAGATGAACCGCGAAACAGACGGAAACGAACTCGAGCAGGAGCAACTTGCCGCGCCGACCGACCGCTCGAAGGCTTTCGCCGTAAGCGGTCTCGACCGGCGGGACGGCCGTCTTGAGCGCCGTGAACGTCAGCGGCACGAACTTGGTGAGGACACGCCCGGCGAATTGCTCCGTAAGCCGTTCGGCGTGGGCCTGGACCTCTGGCATCTCAGGCATCGGGTGCTTGCCCTATTCGTACCGCGTGCGGTCACGCACCGTCGAGAACACCTGGTCGAGGGCGCCGAACACGGGTTGCGAATCCATCAGGATCTGTTGGTCACCGGACAGCCGGATCCGTCCGGTGACGAAGGCCTCTTGGGCGTTGAGTTCGCCGGTCGCGACAGCAACCGCGGTTGACCAATCCTGTTCGATCCGAACGTGTTCAGGATCGGCCGCACCCGCCCCGAAATTGGCGCTGCCACTGCCGACCTGGAGGTGGTAGATCACCTCACCCTCCGGGCCGTCGGTGACGACCTGCGTGACGCCGATGTGGTGGTCGTTGGCCAAACCGGAGAGTGCCGCGCTGTCGGCTACTTCGTTCGTGAGCTCTTGAATCCACGCCAGGCTCAGATATCGGATCGTGGGAACGGTGTCTGCGGCTTCCATAGCGGTCATAGTCTGCCCGATCATGACGGTTCAGCCCACCGACGAGTTCCCGCACGGCGATGCGACCGTTGACGAATGGGTGTTCGCAGCGTGGGCGCCCGACGGGTCGGCGGGGGTGATCAGCGGGCACCGGCTGACTGGTCGGACCGCTTGGTACTGGGCCGCATTCGTTCAACGCGGACAGCCGTTGCTGCACATCACCGAATGGGAGGTCAAGGTCCGCGCAGATCCGTTCGTCGTCAAGGCCGAACAGTTGTGGGCAGAGCACACCTGTGACGCCCCGCTCGAACAGTGGTCGATCGGGAACGAGGCCTACGCCGCTTCGCTCGATGATCCGCAAGAGGCTTTGGGTCGCGGGTTCGGTGTCCCTACTCCGACCGGGTTCGATCTCGAATGGTATGCGACGTCGCAGCCACTCGAGATCGAAGCCGGTTTCGAGCAGCAGGGCGTCGTGCACGGCGAGATCGCGTTGATCGGCCGAGCGGCATACTCGTTGAGCGAGGCACCCGCTCACCGCTGGCGGCGGTGGCGAATCGGCGCCGAGCCGCTGCCACCCTTACCGCTCCCGGATGCGGTCGCTCACTCGGGCTTACGCGCTCCGTTCGGCTTCCCGGACGGAACGGTCGGCGACTATGTGCTACTCCCCACCGGGTGGTGTCGAAGAGCGATCGCCCGGCTCTGAATGTGCGGGCTCCGACGGTGGCGGTGCCGGCAGGGATGAGTCGCCGGCTCGCGCCCCGAGCGGCGACTGATTGGCGTTCTGGACCATCCGACGGCGCGTGTACCACCACACGACCAGTCCGAGAAGGGCGGCCAGCACCAGGAACGGCATGAGCACGGCGAGCACGTAGCCGATGCCGAAAACGAACGAGGCGAACGCACTCCACCCGTCGCTGAAGGCGTCGGCGATCCCTGGGTCTGCTTCGACCGCGGGTAGGTCTTCGATGGGGAGGATCTCGATCGTCACGGTCGACAGAGCGACCCGGTCGGCGAGGTTGCGCTGCTGGGCCTCCAACTGCTCCAACTCGGTCTGACGTCGGGTGAGTTCGCCCTCGAGCGTGACGAGATCCTTCAAGTCGGTCGCTCGGTCCATGAACTCACGAACGTTCTCGACGCTCTTGCGGGCGTTCGACAGCCGAACATCCAGATCGACGAGCTGTTCGGTGACGTCCTGGGCGCTCTGGCTGATCGACCTCACGACGCCGGCCTGGTCGAGCCCGCCGATCAATGCTTCGACTTGGGCTGGCGGCAGTTTGATCACGAGCGTGGCGTGTCCGCCCTCGACCCCGCTCCCGAAGTTCACGTCGGCCTCGGTGACGTTGCCGCCGAGCCGGGCGGCGTCGTCCCTGATCGCGCCGACGGTCCTTTGGATGTCCGCGCTGCCCATCGTGACGTGCATCTCGATGATGATGTCTCTCCCTGCAGCGCCCAAGTCGACGTCGGCGACGTCGCCGACATCACCAGGCGCCGAGTTTCCGGTCGTGATCAACCCGGCGTCTGCGCTGGCTGACGCAGCAGCGGTCTCCTCGGCGGTCGCTGGCGCGGCCGCGTTGTCAGCTTCGTCGTCGCCGCCGCAGGCGGTGAATGTGGTCGCCGCGATTGCCACGTAAGCAGCGAATCGGCGCGATCGGCGACGGATGTTGTGATGTGTGTTGCTCCCCATGGACGTATGACGTTGCGCCGATCGGTTCGGTTCCCGTGCCAGACTCGGACGCGCCATGGCCTACGAACGTGACATCCTGGACGACTTCGCCGAGAGCAAGAAGCCGAAGCAATACTCGACGATCGAGGTTTCGCTCGGTCTGGTCGTCGAGGATCGCGCCAGCGGTTTCGTCGGTGACGTCGTGCGATGGAACCATGAGGCGGTCACGCTGCGCGACCGCAAGCAGCATCTTCGTTTCTTCACGTGGAAACCGGGCGGTTTCCTGTTCGAGGGCAAGCCCGTGACGCTCGTTCGGCCAGCGGCCACCAGCGCGACAACCGGTAATCGAGTGACGGCATCGGGCTCGATCGCCGGCGAGGGAACTGCCCGAGTGGCCAAGGCGAGCCGGATCTGGGTCGAGGGCAAGCACGACGCCGAGCTGGTCGAGCACGTGTGGGGTGACGATCTCCGCGAACTCGGGATCGTCGTCGAGCCGATGCACGGCGCCGACGATCTGGCGAGTGCCGTGGCCGTGTTCGGACCGGGCGGTGGGCGTCGCCTAGGCGTGCTGCTCGACCACTTGGTTGTGGGCTCGAAAGAGACCCGGATTGCAGCAACCGTGCAGCATCCGTCGGTGTTGATCACCGGTCATCCGTTCGTCGACGTGTGGGCCGGCATCCGGCCGAAGGTGATGGGTCTCGAACGATGGCCGGACGTGCCGCGGGGGCAGCCGTGGAAAGAAGGCATGTGTTCGGCGCTCGGTCAACCCCTGGAAGGGTTCTGGCCGAAACTCCGGAATCGGGTCACCACGTTCGCCGACCTCGAACCGGAGCTCGTGGGAGCCGTCGAGCGCTTGATCGACTTCGTCAGCGCCGTTTGAAATCGCCCGATCAGTTGCGCAGATGGGGTCGCGTTGTTGACGATGGGCCGGGGCGGATTGCTGGCTTGTGAACGCATGCCGAGTATCTTCGGAACCATGGCACAAGCGCTGCGTCGTGGTCCTGTTTCAGGGACCGCTGTTGGGAAGGGCGACAAACGCAAGCCCTTCCTGCTCGACTTCTACTCCACCGCCGTCGGCAAGAAGTACGTGATGGCGGTCACCGGGATCATCGGGATCGGCTTCGTGATCACGCATATGATCGGCAACCTCAAGGTCTACCTCGGAGCGATCGAACACAACGGCCAACAGGCCTACGACGTCGACGTGTACGGGGAGTTCCTGCGGGACCTGCTGGTGCCGATCCTGCCTCGCGGCTACGCGTTGTGGATCCTGCGCCTGACGCTGATCGGCGCTGTCGCGTTGCACATCCATGCTGCCTCGTCGCTGACGATCCTGAACCGACAGGCACGCCCGGTCAAGTACCAGTCGGCGCGTGATTATCAGGTCGCCAACTTCGCCAGCCGCTCGATGCGCTGGACAGGGACGATCGTGTTGTTGTTCCTGCTGTGGCACCTCGCCGACTTCACGTGGGGTTGGTTCAACCCCGGTTTCGAGCGCGGCGCCGTCTACCGCAACCTCGATGCCAGCCTCAGCCGCGTGCCCGTCGCGATCCTCTACATCGTCGCCAACATCGCCCTCGGGATCCACCTGTTCCATGGCACCTGGTCACTGTTCCAGTCGATGGGATGGAACAACCCGCGCTTCAACCATTGGCGCAAAGGCCTCGCCGCCGGAGTCGCCACGCTGATCGTGGTCGGCAACGTCTCTTTCCCGATCATGGTCCTGGCGGGCGTAATCGAGTGGAAGCCCCTCTGAGAAGGATCACGACATGAGCATCACACTCGACTCCAAGATCCCCACCGGCCCGTTGGCCGAGAAGTGGGACGCGTTCAAAGACGATGCCAAGTTGGTCAACCCGGCCAACAAGCGAAAGTTCAAGATCATCGTGGTCGGCACCGGACTGGCCGGCGCCTCGGCGGCAGCAACGCTGGCCGAGCTCGGCTACCAGGTCGACGCATTCACGTTCCACGACTCACCGCGGCGGGCGCACTCGATCGCCGCTCAAGGCGGGATCAACGCCGCCAAGAACTATCGCGGCGACGGTGACTCGATTCATCGCCTGTTCTACGACACGATCAAAGGTGGCGACTTCCGGGCCCGGGAAGCCAACGTGCACCGACTTGCGGAGGTGTCGGTCGAGATCATCGATCAGATGGTCGCCCAAGGCGTGCCGTTCGCTCGCGAGTACGGCGGCCAGCTCGACACGCGATCGTTCGGTGGCGCGCAGGTCAGTCGAACGTTCTACGCCCGCGGTCAGACAGGTCAGCAGCTGCTGCTGGGCGCCTACCAGCAGCTTGCCAATCAGATCGGCCTCGGGGCGGTGCGCCTGTTCAATCGGATGGAACTCGTCGACATCGTCACGGTCGACGGCCGCTGCGCAGGGATCGTCACCCGCGACCTGTTGAACGGCGAGATCACGTCGCATGCCGCTCACGCTGTCGTGATGGCGACAGGTGGATACGGCAACGCCTTCTTCTTGTCCACGAACGCGATGCAGTGCAACGTGACCGCCGCCTGGCGAGCTCACCGCAAGGGTGCCGCCTTCGCCAACCCTTGCTACACGCAGATCCACCCGACCTGCATCCCGCAGGCCGACGACTTCCAGTCGAAGCTGACCTTGATGTCGGAGTCGCTCCGCAATGACGGGCGCGTGTGGGTCCCGACCAACCCCGACGAAACCCGGCCGGCCTCGCAGGTACCGGAGCACGAGCGCGACTACTTCCTCGAACGGATCTATCCGAGCTTCGGCAACTTGGCGCCGCGCGACATCGCCTCTCGGGCGGCCAAGCGTGCATGTGATGCCGGGCAAGGCGTCGGTCCGTTGAAGAACGGTGTGTACCTCGACTTCGCCGACGCCACCAAGCGGCTCGGGCAACCGGTCGTGAAGGAGCGCTACGGGAACCTGTTCGACATGTACGAGCGGATCACCGGTGAGAACCCGTACGAGCTGCCGATGCGGATCTACCCGGCGTCGCACTACACGATGGGCGGGCTGTGGGTCGACTACGAGTTGATGACCACGATCCCCGGCCTGTACTGCGCCGGCGAGGCCAACTTCTCCGACCACGGCGCCAACCGGCTCGGCGCGTCGGCGTTGATGCAGGGGCTCGCCGACGGATACTTCGTACTGCCGTACACGATGTCGAACTTCCTGGCCGGATTGCTCAACAAGCCAATCCCTGATGCCACCCATGACGAGTTCAAGAAAGCCGAAGCGGCCGCCAGTGAGCGCTACAACGGGTTCCTTGCGGTCGGCGGCACTCGATCTCCCGACCACTTCCATCGTGAACTCGGCAAGATCATCTGGGACTACTGCGGGATGGAACGCACCCAGCAGGGTCTCGAGAAGGCGTTGTCGGAGATCCCCGCGCTGTACGAGGAGTTCAAGACCGACCTGCGGGTGACCGGTGGCGCCGACAGCGTCAACCAGACGCTCGAAAAAGCTGGCCGGGTCGAGGACTTCTTCGAACTCGGGATGTTGATGTGTCGCGACGCACTCGAGCGTCGTGAGTCGTGCGGCGGTCACTTCCGGGCGGAATACCAGGAGGAGGACGGGGAGGCCAAGCGTGATGACGAGAACTTCGCCCACGTCGCTGCTTGGGAATGGACGGGTGATCCGAATGCACCCGTTCGTCATCAGGAAGAACTCGAATACGAAGTTGTCCACTTCCAGACACGGAGCTACAAGTGAGCCACCACCTCCAGAACATCAAGCTCAAGATCTGGCGTCAGGACGGTCCTGGAGACGCAGGCAAGTTCGAGACCTACCTCGTTCCCGAGATCAGCGACGAGGCGTCGTTCCTCGAATTGCTCGACGTCCTCAATGAGCGTTTGATCGATGACGGCAAGGAGGCAATCGTGTTCGACCACGATTGCCGCGAGGGCATCTGCGGCAGCTGCTCGTTGATGATCGACGGTCAGGCTCACGGGCCGCAGCGCGGCACGGCGACGTGTCAGTTGCACATGCGCAAGTTCGCGAGTGGCGCCGAGATCACGGTCGAGCCGTGGCGTGCCGCCGCGTTTCCGATCATCAAGGATCTGATGGTCGACCGCAGCTCCTTCGACCGCATCATCGAAGCGGGTGGATTCATCACCGCCGCAACCGGTGGCGCCCCCGATGCCAATCTGATCCCGATTCCCAAGCCGGTTGCCGACGCGGCGATGGACGCCGCCGAGTGCATCGGATGCGGTGCGTGCGTGGCGGCCTGCCCGAACGGTGCCGCCAACTTGTTCACGGGCGCAAAGATCGCTCATCTCAATCTGCTTCCGCAGGGTCAGGCCGAGCGATTCTCGCGGGCCGAATCGATGGTCGAAACGATGAGCGAGTACTTCGGCTCGTGCACCAATCACGGTGAATGCGAAGCGGCGTGTCCGAAGGAGATCTCGATCGATGTGATCGCCCTGAT